>CAYMQB010000017.1:0-46027 GCA_964392665.1 uncultured bacterium
GGATGATTTTTAAGTGCAAAGATACACTGCTTAATTCTACTTTCGATTTGTCTGGTGTCATTTGTGAATTGCTTGACAAATCCGCAAAAATACTTTATACTGGCATTATGAAAAACTTAAGGTTTTTATTATTAGGATTTTTGGTTTTACTATGTCTTCATGGAAAAGCTTCTGCAGGCGAAGTTTGGGGGGCAAGATTTCCTGCACCTTCCCCGGACGGCAGGAAAATATCTTTCTCTTACTATGGAGACATCTGGATTGTCGATTCCGGTGGAGGAAAAGCAGAAAGATTAACAGACAGTGAAGGGTATGAAAGCCGCTCATTCTGGTCACCAGATGGAAAGTGGATTGCCTTCGAGACCGATAGATGGGGTAATGAAGACATCTGTGTTATTTCTTCAGATGGAAGTGAACCTCCAAAGAGACTCAGTTACTATTCAACCACTGATATCCTGTATGGATGGACACCTGATGGGAATTACATACTCTTTTCTTCAAGAAGAAATACATTTGCATCTGCGCTTTACAAAATTTCTATTAAGGGCGGACTTCCAATTCAGATAACCGATTTCAGAACACAGGAAGTCTGTTTCCTTGCGGATGGCAAAAAGTTTTATTATGTAAGAGGAGGTTCTGCGTGGTGGAGAAGAAAATATAGAGGGGGGACTGACAGCGAAATATGGTTTAAATCACTGACGGATGGGAAATCACAGAGGATTACAAATTCTGAAGGAAGAGATAGCTATCCAATGTATTCTGAAATTGACCAGAAACTGTATTTTCTAAGTAACAGAGGGAAAAATTTGACGAACAATATCTGGAGAGCGAAATCCGATGGAACATTACCGGAGCAGATTAGCTTTGAAACCGAGGATATTCATTTTCCAGAAATGTCTTTTGATGGAAGAAATGTAGTTTATGAATGTTTTGGCAATTTATACATTTATGAAATCGAAACTGCTGAAAAGAGTAAAATAAACATTAAGGTTACGGAAGATTACAAGGTTAACCGACAAAATTTAATGGTATTCAGCAAAGATGCATCTGAATTTGCATTATCACCGGACGAAAAGGAAATCGCGTTTAGCGTTCATGGTGATATTTTTGTTCTACAAATTAAAAAAGGTTATAAGGTAGGTAAGATTGCAAGGGTAACTAACACGCCTTATGTAGAAAAATATGTGTCCTGGCATCCGGATAAGGAGATGCTTTTATATTCTTCAATGAAGGATGGAGATATGGATATATATACGATTGAACCTGAAAATGAGAAGAAGTTTTACGATGAACTCACTTTCGACAGTAGAAAAATTTCCGATTCCGATGGAACAGAAATCAAACCCGTTTTTTCTCCAGACGGCAAAAAAATCGTCTATCTAAGGAACAATAGAGAACTGCACATAATGGACGACAAAGGGAAAAATAGTAGAAAATTATGTCCTGAAAACGAGGTGCTATGGTTCTCTTGGTCTCCTGACAGTAAATGGGTAACATTTTCGAGAACTGTACTTGGTTTTAGGGAAGATATTTTTGTCGTTCCCGCAGATGGCAGTAAACAGCCCATAAACATATCTAACCATCCGAACGACGATTATAAACCTATGTGGAGCGCAGACGGAAGACGGATTGCATTCGCATCACGAAATGCTACTGGTGATCTCTGGATGAAATACATATTTCTCAAAAAAGAGGATGAGGAAAGAGACGATGAATACTGGGAAAACACGGAAGAAGATAGCGTTTCAAAAAGCGTAGAAGTTTCCATTGATTTCCAGGATATCGAGGAAAGAACTCATACGGTTACGAAAATGTCAGGATACTACAATTATGTTGCGCAGTCAGCTGATGGGAAACAATTTGCAATTCATTCTGAATCACAGGGCAAAAACGACATATGGACAATAGATTGGAGAGGGAAGCAACTCAAGAGAGTTACAAAAGCCAATGTGAACCCGACAATGTTTTTTGTTTCTGAAGATAGAAAAAGTGTCTATTATCTATCAGGAGAAGGAAGAATCTCGAATGCAGAAATTGCAACGGCAGAATCGAAGCCATTACGATTTAGTGTGGAGATGGAAGTCGACAGGAACAAGGAAAGGGAACAAGTGTTCAACGAAGCCTGGTGGGCATTGCAGGATGGATTCTACGATAGCAATTTTCATGGTATTGACTGGCAAGATATGTATATAAAATATAAGAATTTTGCTCTTCATATGAGAACATCCAGAGGTTTTAACAGCGTTGTTTCAATGATGATAGGAGAACTTAACGCTTCCCATCTTGGAGTATGGAAAAGAGAAGGTAAAAGCGAGACAACAGGTGCACTTGGAATTATCTACGACTTTGAATACAAAGGAAAAGGGGTAAAGATTAAAGATATGGTTCCAGAATCGCCTATTGCTGGGAATAAATTTGGTATCAAGAAAGGTGATATCATCACATTCATAAATGGAAAGGAAATTGACCAGGGCAAGAACTTCTATTCACTTCTGCGTAGGAAAAATGGAAAAGATATAAAACTAAGGATTTTTAGCGAAGGAAAAAGCAGGGAAATCAAGATTGAACCAAAAGACCCGGGGGCAATACTGAAACTTGTTGAAAAAAACTGGGTCAGCCAAAATAAGGATTTTGTTCACAATACGACGAATGGTAAATTAGGCTATCTATACATTTCTGGAATGGGAGGATGGAATTTGAGAACATTCAAAAAAGACCTTTACAAGGAGATGGGTAGAGACGGACTAATAATAGACATAAGATATAATGGGGGAGGGCATATTCACGATGAACTCCTTACAATACTTCGAAGAACAACTCCTTATGCTTACTCGGTTAAAAGGGGTGGAAAAAAAGAATATAGTTCGCTTTTTAGATATGACAAACCAACGATTATGCTAATCAATGAATATTGCTACAGTGATGCGGAAATTTTCCCTTCAGCTTTTAAAGAACTTGGACTGGGAAAAGTCGTTGGTGTACCAACATTTGGAGCTGTGATAGGGACAAATAACATACGATTACTCGACGGAACGATATTCAGGGTACCGGGTACCGGATGGTTCAGAGTTAATGGCAGGAGTCTGGAAAATTCACCTGTAGAACCAGATATTTATGTTGCAAATACTCCTGAGATGGATGGAAAAGTTAGCGATAATCAACTCAAAAGAGCTATAGAAGAGCTTTTGAGAGAAATTAAATAAAATTTGCTGGATCTAATTTCGTGTAGGATAATCTGATTGGTTGGGTGAGTTTTGTCCATCTAAGGCCAAAAAATTCTTGACTTTCGCAAATTTTTTAACTATAATCCCAGGCTATGAAAATTGGAGTTCTTTTCATCTTTCTTTTCTTCTTTGCATATTCGTCGTCAGGAGAAGAGAGTGAGGTAATGACAGATGATGGAATGTTAAATGTTTGTTTCGCTAATGCAGGTAAAAGAATTGCTTTTGACATCCTGACAAGCGGTACCAAAGAGGTTTGCGTGTGGGAAACTTCTAATGCAGACCATAGGAGTGCAGAGTTCGTTCTCATAGAAAGCCTGAACAGCGAGTTAAGGAAATCTTCTGCCCATGTGTTTTTTGCAAAGGATAAGGAAGATACTCAAAGAACTGTCTTATCCTACTTGATTATCGAAAAAGTTGTAAATGCGCGGAAAAAGGAACATTTTTTTGCTGAACCTACAGTTGAAAGGCTTGCAAAGATTAAAATCTCATACAGATTAATAGAACCAAAGACCGGCGAGATTTTACTGGCAAAAGAGATTGAAGAATCGTTGCATAATACTATTTCAGAAAAAGCATATTTGGCACTAAAAACGGTGACATTGAAAAAGGGTATGTCATTTAAGAGTTTTCTTGAACCTGCAATCGTTACAGCAATTATAGGTGGGTTAATGTACCTTTTCTATTCTCACAAAAGTAGTCAATAATCGGAGGAATTATGAACCCGGAACTCAAGGAGAAAATAAGCAGAGGAATAACACTTTTTGACCAGGGAAGGGTTAACGAGGCCATCACGCTCATCAGGCAGGCAAGCGAGGAAGCACCAAGTTACCCTGACATTCACAATCGATTAGGTTTAATGTATAGTATGCTTGGTTCATATGAAAAGGCAGTAAACTCGTTCAAGAGAGCCTTGGAGTTGAATCCCAAGTATATTGATGCACATCTAAACCTGACCATTACCTACAATGAAATGGGAAAATATACAGAGGCGGTGAATGAATACGAAAAGGCGATGAAACTTGAAAAGGTTGAAGGAAAACTAACGAAAGGGATGAAATCGAAGCTCGCGAATGCTCACAAAGAGCTTGGAATAACCTATCTGGAGATAGAGGAATTGGAAAATGCTGAAAAGGAATTTCAAAAAGCTTTGGTAATCGCTCCGCAGTTCCTTGATATCAAAACATTTCTCGGAAATACGTATATCAAAATGGGAAAATTGGAGAAGGCTATAAGTGAACTCAACGAGGTTGTTAACATAAATCCAAAGTACATCGATGCGAGAATAAAACTCGCAGTTGCTTATTATAGAAAAGGAGAAAAAGACAGAGCAGAAGCTTTGCTAAAAGAAACTTTGACATTCTCGCCCGATAATGAAAAAGTGAAAGCATTTCTGAGACTGACGGAAAAGGAGTAAATTTGTGAATTACAAAAACACCCTGAATCTGCCGTTCACCACATTCCCTATGAAAGCGAATCTTCCTCAAAAAGAGGAGGAAATACTAAAATTCTGGAAAGAACAGAAAATATATGAGAAAATTCTAAAGAAGCGGGAAGGAAAACAAACTTTTATTCTGCATGATGGACCTCCCTATGCAAATGGACACATTCACATAGGAACAGCCTTTAATAAAATATTGAAGGATTTTGTGATTAAGTCTTTTTCTATGATGGGATACTATTCTCCGTTTGTGCCGGGATGGGATTGTCATGGAATGCCAATAGAACACAATGTGATGAAAGAAATCAAATCAAGAGAAGTGAAACCTTCTATTATGGAAATAAGAAGGGCATGCAGAAATTATGCAGAAAAGTACTTTCGTATCCAGCAGGTGGAATTTCCCAGGTTAGGTGTTATGGGAGATTGGGAAAATCCATATCTCACAATGAATCCGAGTTATGAAGCGGAAATTATCCAGGGTTTCGGGGAAATTGTTAAAAATGGATACATTTATAGAGGGCTACGACCTATCCATTGGTGTCCTACCTGTAAAACAGCATTGGCGGAAGCAGAGGTTGAGTACGGTGAACATACTTCTCCGTCGATATATGTAAAGTTTCCCATTATTGATTTTTCTACTGGACTTCCGGTTTCATTTATTATCTGGACAACAACTCCATGGACGCTTCCTGCAAATGTCGCAGTGGCAGTTCACCCGAAGGAGAAATACTTGTTGTTTAAATGGGAAAAGGAAAACTATATTGTTGCAAAACCTCTTTTCAAAAGGGTTAGTGAAGTTCTTGGGATTGAATCCTTTGAGGTTCTCAAGGAGATAAAGGGTTCCGAATTGGAAGATTACAAGGTAAAACAACCAATTTTTGAAGGGAAAACTTCTAGAACGATTCTTGCCGATTTCGTTGATATGGAAACTGGGACAGGATGTGTCCACATTGCACCAGGTCACGGTTACGAAGATTACCAGATAGGACTCAAGTATAGTCTTCCTGTGGTTTCACCTGTCGACGATGAGGGGAAATTCTCGGATGAGGTGAGATTTGTCAAGGGGAAATTGGTATTCGATGCAAACGAAGACATATTGAATCTTCTTAAGCAAAAAGAAATTCTTTTATTTGAAACCACAATAAAACATTCTTACCCACATTGTTGGAGATGCTCGAATCCACTGATATTTAGAGCAACGGAACAATGGTTTTTGAATACCGACCATAGAAACTTGAGGGAAAGACTGCTGGAATCTATTGATTCTGCGAGGTGGATTCCAGAATGGAGTAGAGAAAGAATTCACAATATGGTGGAAACAAGACCGGATTGGACTCTGTCACGGCAGAGGGCATGGGGTGTTCCCATACCGGCGCTCTACTGTGAAGATTGTGGAAAGCAAATACTGAGCCAGGAAGTCATCGATAATGTAGTAAGAGTCGTAGGAGAGAAGACAGCAGACAGTTGGTTCACTGAGCCAATTGAAACATTTCTTCCCCACAATTTTCGTTGCCCTCAATGTAATGGGAAGAAGTTCAGAAAAGAAAACGACATTTTTGATGTCTGGTTCGATGCATCTATGAGCCATAAAGCGGTTCTCGAACGGAGGGAAAATTTGAAAAAGCCTGCAGACCTTTATCTTGAAGCAGTGGATCAACATAGGGGATGGTTTCAGCTTTCTCTCATAGTTAGTAAGACCATTGATGATACAACACCCTTCAGATCGGTACTAACCCACGGATTGGTTCTTGACCCAAGTTTGAAAAAAATGTCCAAAAAATTGGGTAACATTGTCTCACCGAACGACATATGCAAAAAATTGGGTGCTGATATCCTGAGATTATGGTTTGCTTCAATCGATTATAGTGCTGATGTTGCATTTGGTGAAGAATTATTAGATAATACAATTGACATATATAGGAAAATAAGAAATACCTTTAGATTCCTGCTTGGCAATTTATACGATTTCGAAGTTTCTTTGAATGCTGTTGAGTATAAAGATTTATTCCCAGTTGACAAACTTATTCTTTCGAAACTGACAAAGTTGAGCAGGGAGATTGTTGAAGACTACAGAAATTTTGGATTTAATAGAGTTACTCACAAATACCATAACTTCTGCACTTCGGAGTTATCACATTATTATTTTGACATAATGAAAGACCGTCTGTATACTTATGCAAAAAATTCTACAAAAAGAAGGTCCACACAAACCGTGTTTTACGAACTTGCGAAACATTTGCTGCTGTTTATATCACCCATTCTTGCTTTTACAGCTGAAGAAATCCGCGGAAATTTCCCACAGTTTAGGTCGTTTGAGGAAAGTGTACACATCGGTTTTTTCCCTGAAATAAAAAGTGAGTGGATAGACGAAAATTTGGAGGAAAGATTCCGAAATTTAAAGGACTTTAGAGATGTTGCTTACAAAGCTCTCGAAAGGAAGCGAAAGGAAAAATATATTGGAAATGCACTCGAAGCGAAACTGCTAATTTACGTTAAGAACGATGAGACCAGAAAGTTCTTTGAGGATCTTAACATAAATCTCCCGGAATATTTTATCGTTTCCCAGGTCGAAGTAATTGATTTTAACCGTAAAACGGATTTCGAAGAAGAAGACGATAATATTGGTGTTAAGGTAATAAAAGCTTCAGGAAGTAAATGTAAGAGATGCTGGATTTACTCGGAGACAGTAGGACAGTTTAAGGAACATCCGTGTCTTTGTAGAAAATGTTATGATATCATTAAGGAGGATGAATGAACAAAAGGGAATTAAAGATTTTTTACAACCTTCTTCTGGATACAAAGGCAAAATTCACGAAAGAGCTCAATAGCTTGGAGCAAAAAATCGATACACCTTCACAAAGTTTTGCTTATCCCTGGCATATGGCAGACCGTGGGACCGATACTGCTGAAAAAGAAGAGGAATCTATCGTTGCAACGGGTATTGGAAACAGATTGTTGCTCATAGAGGAAGCCTTTGAAAAAATACGAAATAAATCTTATGGAAAATGTGAAAAGTGTGGAAAGTGTATAGAGAAAGCGAGACTGAAAGTGAAACCATATGCTAAGTTCTGTATTCAGTGTAAGGAATTGGAAGAGAAACAAGCACGGGGCAGATGAGAAAAAAGTGGAAGGTGTTCGTCATCATTATGCTGAGCATTATATCTCTTGACCAACTTTCAAAAGCTATAATTTCGAAAACAATGTATTTGGGACAATCATTACAGGTTATCGAAAATATTCTTAGAATAGTATACGTCAGGAATCCCAATGCAGCATTTGGTATTCCGGTTGGCTCTCCTCTTTTTATGGTGATATTAACATCCATAGCAACCATTTTACTCTTGCTTTACTTCGTAAGATTAAAAGCGGAAGGTACGCTGATTTATATTGGTCTTGTACTGATAATTGGTGGTGCGCTGGGCAATTTAATCGATAGACTTAGAATGGGACAGGTCGTGGATTTTATCGAGATAGGCGTGCGCAATTTCAAGTGGCCTGTTTTTAACCTCGCCGATTCCTCAGTAACGATTGGTATTGTAATTATTCTCTGGGTATGGATTTTTGCAGGGAAAAAGGATTTGACAAAAAGCGAAACAATGGTATAATTATATGACGAAAGGAGGTGAATTTATATTTAGGAAACTTAGTAGTTAAGGAGGGGAAAATGGTTAGAAAACTATTTTTGTGTCTTACAATATCGTTATTATGCGTTTCCTTCATCTCGGCAGCCGATCAGAATTCAAATACAAAACAACCAGCTTTTCAATCTGCAATGAAATCCATACCGTTTGCACTCAATCCCAATCCATCACTTTCAAAGATTAAAGTTATCCCTCTAGGTTCACGCTACGACGACAGCTTGTATTTTGGAACACTCGTTGGCTACAATTCCATCGGTCTCACAAGTGCCGGGACATGGGAAGGAGCCATCAGAATGACTCCAGCGGAGCTCGGTGCGTATGCAGGATGGGAAATAGTAGCTATCAAATTTTACCATTACGATACAACTCCTCTGAACAACGTAATTAAGATTTATGACAACGGTTCCTCGACACAGCCGGGTGGCGTATTAACATCAGAAGCTTACACATCCAATGTACCAGAATGGGTTTATGTAGTTTTTACCGATTCTGTCTTGATAAGTGGTTCTGGCGATCTATGGGCATCTGTAGAGATATACCAGTCTGGTGGTGGTGTATTTCCTTTTGGTGTAGATGCGGGACCAGCGGTTGATGGAAAGGGAGACTGGGTAATGTTGAGTGGTAGCTGGAGTGAACTTCAGACTTATGGTCTGGATTACAACTGGCAGCTATGTGTATTCGTTAATCAAGGAGGAGGAGATCCGGATATTGAATGTAACCCAAACCCTCTTGCTTTTTATGCAAAGGATAATGCAATCATGCTTGAATACACATATAGAAATTATCCCAACAAAATCGATAGAGAACTACAACAGAAAATGGAAAGTTCCTCATCAGTTGAACTTATTCCAGTTATTATTGAATTTGATAAGCTAATTGATAGTGATTTTCTACGGAAATGCGTAAAAGAAATGTCCAAACCAGAGAGAAGACATTTTACAATAACTACGCTTAAGGGTTTCTCCACAGAATATCAGGCAAATGTGATGAATTACCTGCATGAATTAGAAAGCTTCGGAAAAGTTGAAAGGTTAAGCCAGCTATGGTTAACCAACTCCGTTGGGATGAATGCAACAAAAGAAGTAATTTCTGAGGCTGCAAATTATCCTAATATTGCAGTTATCTGGTTAGATAATAAACTTTCCAAAACAACCGACTACAGAGGTTTAGGTAGTTCTTCGATGGGTCTTCCCGATGGACGAGCAATCGTCTGGAATGTTACTAAAATAGATGCAGACGATGTGTGGGGACTTGGATACACGGGTCAAAATATCATTGACGGTCATGTGGATACAGGTGTAAACTATAACCATGTGGATTTGGCTGACCATCTCTGGGATGGAGGTGGTTCTTATCCTAACCATGGATATGATTTTATTAATAACGATAACGACCCGATGGACCAAGATGGGCATGGTACCCATACTGCAGGAACCGTAGCAGGTGATGGTACAGCAGGAACGCAAACAGGCGTTGCACCGGATGCGCAGGTTATGTGTTTGAGGGCAGTTCCAGGAAATCTTTCGGTGTTGCAGAATGCGGTTAACTTTGCGCTTACCCAGAATGCGGATGTACTCAGTATGTCGGCAGGATGGGATAGTACTGGGGCTGGAGGCAGCTGGAATTACCTGAGCACACAGAATAGATATATGGTAGATAATTGTATGACTGCGGGAGTTGTATTTTCAACGTCGGCTGGTAATGGTGATGGTTATGGTGGCCATTATGCTGTCCCCTACGACATAGGAATACCTGCTAATAGTCCGGCCCCGTGGTATGGAGGTGAAGGGCACAGTTCAGTAATGGCAGTAGGTGCTACCAATCAGAGCAACACATTGGCATCATTTTCAAGTCATGGAGCAACCCAGTGGTTCTTCAGCCCATGGTATGAATATCAGTATCCAACGGGGCTTATTAAGCCCGATGTCAGTGCACCTGGTGGAAGCCCTGGAATTACTTCTCTTAACTACGCTAACAACAATGGCTATGTGGGAGGATGGCAAGGAACATCAATGGCATGTCCGCATCTAACAGGTGTAATTGCACTGATGCTTTCAAAAGACCCGTCTCTAACACCCGAGGAACTCGATAGCATCATAGAATTAACTTGTCTTGACCTTGGTTCTGTCGGAAGGGATAATTACTTTGGAGCAGGGCTGATAAATGCTCTTAATGCTGTAAATGCAATTGGCAGTGCTTCTGTAACAGGTAATTTCTACTGCAAGAATGTAGGAACAGCGACACTGATAGTGACGAATATTACAAAAGCCGCTTCCTGGATAACTTCGGTTTCACCCACAGCTTTCAACGTTGCAGTCGGTGATTCACAGGGTGTAGGAGTTATTATAGACACATCAGGATTGTCGCCCGGGAATTACTATGATACGCTCTGGATAACATCGAATGACCCTGATGAGAACCCATACCCAGAAGTTGTGATACTATATCATGGCACTGGTGTCAATGAAACCCCTGTTGTAAAAATTGTT
The DNA here is from genome assembly GCA_964392665.1 of uncultured bacterium. GTDB lineage: Bacteria > Hydrothermota > E44-bin80 > E44-bin80 > E44-bin80 > CAYMQB01. The sequence goes on from CAYMQB010000017.1 coordinate 10,790, forward strand.
CCTGTAAATTGTTTTGTGAGATGCAATCCGAATCCAGCAAGAAATTCTACTTCTATCAATTTCGTTATTCCGAAGAAAGCCGATGTTTCGCTTGGACTATATGATGTATCAGGCAGAAAGGTATCCTCTATTGCACAGGGAGAATTCAGCATTGGAAATCACAAATTGTCTTGGAATAGAAAAGGAAAAGCAGGAGTTAGAATACCACAGGGTATTTACTTCATAAAAATGCAAGGAGAAGGAATAAACGCTAAGGGAAAACTAATACTCCTTGATTAAGGGATCAGCAGTAACCAAAAAGGGGAGTGTTTAACACTCCCCTTTTTCAATGATATTAAGGGTCTCGTCTCAAAATGAAAAAGATCAAAGCGGTTGCACTATTTTCAGGTGGACTTGACAGTTTGCTTGCTGTGAAGACCATGCTTGATTTACAAATTGAAATGCATGCGATAACTTACATAACACCGTTTTATATGCCCAGCAGGAGACACATTAAGGATATTCAAGAGGCTGCCGGGAAATATGGTATAAGTCTGAAGTTTAAAACATTCGGCAGGGAATACATCGAATTAATTAAACATCCAAGGTTCGGCTATGGCAAGAATATGAACGCGTGCGTAGATTGCAGGATTCTAATGCTTAAGGAAGCAAATAGATACCTGGAGGAAATAGGCGGACAGTTTATAATTACTGGAGAAGTGCTGGGAGAAAGACCAATGACACAGAATAAGAAAGCGTTGATGTTAATTGAAAGGGAATCTGATCTTTCAGGAAAAATAATCAGACCACTCTCAGCGAAAGTCCTGAAAGTAACAATTCCGGAAGAAAATGGTTTAGTAGATAGAGAGAAATTGTTTGGGTTTCAAGGTCGTTCAAGAAAAGCACAGATAGAACTGGCAGGAAGTTTCGGAATACAGAACTACCCAACTCCAGCCGGAGGGTGTCTTCTCACAGACTTGATGTTTTCAAGGAAACTCAGAGATGCATTCAAGCATAATGAATGCTCTTTAAGACAAATTACGATTCTTAGATACGGGAGACATTTCAGATTAAAAGGTGGTGCGAAGGTTACAGTTGGAAGAAACGAGAAAGAGAATGGCATTATTCTTTCACTATCTACAGCTGAAGATATTTGTATGGAAGTAGAAACATTTGTTGGTCCCATCGCATTACTACAAGATTCGAGAAGTAAAGATGATGTTAGAATAGCAGCGTCAATATGCCTTAGATATAGTGACTGCCCGGAAGAAAAAGGAAATGTCAACTACTGGAAAGATAAGAAAAAATCAAAATCTGTGAAAGTTGAAAAAATAGAGAAGAAAAACTTAGATAAATTGCGTATTTAGACTGTAGAATTCACGATTGCCCGGCATATCTAATAATCATTTTCTTGTCATTTGGTTTTATCTTTAGGAAGAATATCCCGATGTCAAAAGTTCCCTTTTCCTTTACTTCAAGGCGAACAACCCTTGCCGTCGCAGTTATTTGTTTTCTTTTGAACGGAGGAGTGAAAGTTATTTCGATGATTGAAGATATGGGAAGAGGTTTTTTGTCTTCGAACAATAATCCTCCACCACCAACGTTTTTTATTTTTGCCTTTTTTTTTGTTTTCTTGTCAACAATTGTGTACGATACATTCCAATCAGCGGAAATGCGAGCAAATTCCCTTTTCTCTTTGAAGAAGATATAAACTTTGTTTTTTCCATCGTTCTTTGCCCTAAAAAGGGCCGTATCAGCATTTTCGATCAATTCCTCTGGACTATTGCCGTCTACACCGAAAGTTGCTATGCCTGCGCTAACCGTGGTGTGGTACTTTCCTTTTTGCAGGAAATTTTTCTTTGCAACACTTCTCCTCAGCCTTTCTGCGGCTATTACCGCTTTTCGACCTCTTGTTTCTGGTAGTATAACTACAAACTCATCGCCACCAAATCTACAGGCATAATCTACTTCACGAAGAGCATTTCGTATGATGTTTGCTACGCTCCTAAGAACTTTATCACCGAAAGTATGACCCTTAAAGTCATTACACTTCTTAAAATCATCGATATCAATAAACATTATGGAGAGATCCTGGCTGTATCGTTTTGACCTTTGGACCTCTCTGTACAGAGTTTCAATAAAAAAGCGTTTATTATAAAGCCCAGTAAGGTCATCCGTTATTAAGGATTTTTCGATTTTCTCAAAGATTTCTATTTCTATTATCTTCGGATTTTTAATTTGTCTGTTGATGGATATGAAGTAATCCAGCATTGCAACCCTTAAAGCAACATTCCTTTTCAGCGTTTTACTCATACTCTGTCTGTGTTTAAGGATTTCAGACCATGTTTTTTCTGCTTCTTTCGGATCTATCTCCAGGTGAGTGAAGACCTTAAGCAGATTCGAAAACACCCTATCGCCATCCTGTGTCATTATTGCCTTTATTTTATCAAGTAACCATACCTGTGTTTTCTCGTCCTCTTCAAGTAGGTTAATTATTTCATTGAATATAGGACTCTTTTTCATATTACTTCCTTCCTTTTTTTAAAGCCATTGGGTCATATCTTCATTCATTTATTCTTCATCCTCCAATGTTTCTTTTACCATTACTGTTCTGCAAGGATTGTCATTCTGAATTTATTTAAGAATCTCTGTGCATTTCCGTTTTCACCGATACTCCGTTTCACTCCTCTCTCGTTTCTCGTGCTGTTTGCTATTCGCTGCCCTTATTGGCGGAGGTGTGTAGGAATCGAACCTACCGTCCCCGTCTGAGGACAACTGGATTTGAAGTCCAGTAGAGACACCAGCCCCTATCCACCTCCATTTCTACTTTACACCCAAAAATAAAACCAGGAACTCAAATCCATTTCCCAGTTTTGTTGAATATTCTCTCATTATTGAGCCCTATGTCTGAATCACGCTTTACATTAAGAAATTAATATAAACCATATTTCGTAACTCGTCAAGGAAAAAAGCGGGGTGAAAGCCCGTTTTGTCGTTTTTGTGGATGCTATCTATTGCTCCCCAAATGCTGTTAGAAAAGAATTTCTTCCGGCATACACGGCTTTTTCACCCAGTTGTTCTTCGATTCTCATAAGTCGGTTGTATTTTTCAACTCTCTCTCCACGACAGGGTGCACCGGTCTTTAATCTTCCTCCTCCCATGGCAACGGTAAAATCGGAAATAAAGGAACTGACTGTTTCTCCGCTTCTATGGGAAACAACAAAACCCCAGTTATTTTTCTTTGCCAGATTAATGGCTTCGATTGTTTCGGTAATAGTGCCAACCTGGTTGATTTTGATAAGAACTGAATTTGCAGCTTTTCTTTTAATTCCTCTCTTGATTCGCTCGACATTTGTAACAAAAAGGTCATCGCCTACAAGTTCTATATGGTTACCAATTTTCTTATTGAGTTTTCTCCAACCTGCCCAGTCGTCTTCTGCAAGTCCATCCTCGATGGATATAATCGGATACTTTCGGACAAGGTTCTGGTAAAGCTCGATCATTTCTTCGGCGATGAGTTCTTCATTTTCTATCCTGAGTCTGTATTTTGATTTAATGAAAAAGCAGCTTGCTGCAATATCAAGGGATATTCCTATTTGTTTACCTGGACTGTATCCAGCTTTTTCGATTGCATTTATAATAAGCTCGATGGGTTCCTCATTGGAGTTAATAGTAGGAACAAATCCACCTTCATCTGCTACGCTTATACTTAGTCCTCTATCCCTCAGGATTTTTTTCAAAGTGTGGTATGTTTCGCTTGCCCATCGTAATGCCTCTCTTACGTTTTTCGCACCATAGGGGACAATCATATATTCTTGAAAATCGGGTCCTTGCATAAGGGTATGAACACCACCGTTGATTACATTGATCATTGGAACTGGAATTTTAATGGTATTGGAATCGGCAAGATATTCGTAAAGGTGAACCCCGCAAGCTTTTGATGCGGTTCTTGCGATAGCCATAGATACTCCGCATATTGCATTTGCACCAAGTTTGCCTTTATTCTGAGTTCCATCCAGTTCACACATAAGTTCGTCAAGTTCTTTCTGTGCCGTGATGTCTTTTCCCTGCAATGCAGGTCCTATAATTGAGTTAATGTTCCTTACTGCATTTAATACGCCTTTTCGACCAAAGCGCTTAGAATCTTTGTCTCTCAATTCCACTGCTTCATGTGTGCCCGTTGAAGCTCCAGAGGGTACTGACTCAAACCCGATAATACCCGAATTCAGTTCGATTTCTACTTCGATAGTTGGATTTCCTCTGGAATCCAATATTTCTCTTCCCCTTATCGATTTTATTGGTTCTTTCATATTGAATAACCTCCTTATTCATTTACTACAGAACTCTACCAATGATTTTTTCCCGTGGTTTAAAACCATCCTGCAATCGTTTGGAAGCAGCATATCAAATTCGAGTTCAGACAGTTTCTTCAAAGATTCAAATTCCTTGTTATGATTGATTGTATAAGGATTCGGTTTCTTAAGCTTTCCAAGTGTATAAGGGACCGTATCCCCGCAAAATAGAAGTTTTCGGTTTTTAAGATAGAGTGAGATGCTTCCTTTCGTATGACCTGGTGTGTGATACACAACAAGGTTATCTATTATATCACCATTCTTAAGTTTTTTATTCACTTTCACGCTTTCTTTTCGAAAAACAAGTTCGGTTACGAAAAGTAGCAACTTCACCCACCATGATCTATTCATTTTGTAAGAATGTTCTTTACCTTCTATAATTGGTGCATCATTAGAGTGCGCGGCAATCTTTGCCCCGGTGAGTTTTTTGAGTGCACGCGCATTTCCTTTATGATCGATATGGTGATGGGTGAGTATGATTAGTGTGAGTTCATCGGGTTTCCTGCCTATACTGCGAATGAAATGGATAATGCGTTTTGCCTGACACGGGAAACCTGTGTCTATTAAAGTTAGGTGTTTACCAACAAGAAGGAAAGCACGATTGAATAGGAGTTTTATGGAAAAAACGTTTTTCACTATTTCCATAAGGAAACATTACCACATTTTACCTAAAAAATCAACCCCGTAGCTTCAATCGTCAAAAAAATGTAAGTTTTTTTAGTTTCATAAATCAAATACTAAACGACAGATTTTTCTTATTTTTGAATTTCAACCAATGTCCCGAATTCCACAATATCGAACAACTCTATTATGTCCTCGTTTTTCATTCTTATGCAGCCGTGAGATGCCGCTTTACCAATTAGTCCTTCTTCCTGCGTACCATGAATGTAGATGTGTCTTTTGTATGAATCAATTCCCTGCCCTTTATTAATGCCTTTTTGTAATCCTTCTAAACGTAGTATGCGTGTCGTTATGAAGTCCATTTCGACATCGGTGCTGTCCGTATAAATTTGTGTTATCTTCCCTCTGTCGGGTCCATAATTAAGAATCGTTCCTGGCTTTTTGCCTTTACCTGTTTTCTTTGCAATACGATGAGTACCCAGGGGCGTTCTGTTGCTTCCTGCTTTATTTCCGATACCATACTTTGAGGATGAAATGGAATATGCTCTGACGATTTCATTCCCCTTGACCAGATAAAGTTTCTGATTTAAGATACTTATAATTATCGCAAACTGGCTGGATGTCAGACCGAATTGGCTTTGCAGTTTCTCTATGGATGTTTCGCGCTGAAAGAAGCTATTCTCATCTCCAAGTGATTGTTTTTTAATCCGTTTCTTAGGTGAGTCATTTGAACAATTCATAAGGAAAACGAGAGAAAATAGTAAAAAAGATAAGGGCATAAATACCTTCTTCAATCTCATCTACATTTATCATATAGAAAAAAAGAAAAATGTCAAGAGCGAAATTCAAACCAGAAAAATCAGAAGCTATGCACTGACATTTTCTTCCTATCACCGCGAATTCATTTCAGGGTCTCTGAAAAATCGAGATGCTGAAACCCTGAACTTACTCAGGGCAGGCTTAGTTCAGCACGACAGTTGTCATAGTGGCAGGTCAGGATTCAATACAACGGGTGGAGATTGTTTTATCTACTCGATATGAGAAAGAACCATATTGTCTGAATAACAACTTAGATTATTAATTGATAATTAACATGCGATTACACTTTAAAAGAAATAAAAAGATTGACAACGTATGAATTTGCCTGTATAAGAATTAATTAAGTTGATAAATGCAGTCCTTAGGTTACTGTTATCAGAAAAACTTACAACATAAAAGGAGGTACAATGAGTGAACGTGTACAGGTCAATCTGGGTGTAGAAGATATTCCACACCGGTGGTATAATATAATTCCTGACCTTCCAGAACCACTTCCACCCCCGAGAGACCCTGAAGAAGGTGAGTCAAGACTTAAGAAATTACCGGAACTGATGATAGGAGAATGTTTGAAACAGGAAATGTCAACCGATAATTGGATTGATATTCCCGAAGGTATCAGAACTTTGTATGCACAAGCTGGAAGACCGAGACCACTTTTCAGGGCACTGAATCTTGAGAAAAAGCTTGATACACCAGCAAAAATGTATTACAAAAGCGAGTTTTTTAGTCCTACCGGAAGCCATAAAGTTAATACTGCTCTCGCACAGTGTTGGTATGCAAAACAACAGGGTTTTGAGAGAGTGACGACCGAAACAGGTGCAGGGCAGTGGGGAACTGCTTTGTCTTATGCTTCGGCAGTAGCTGGAATGAAATGTACGGTTTTCTGGGTCAGAAGTGTATATAACTGGAAAGAAGATAGATTGGCATTGATGAAATTGTTAGGTGCAGAGGTTTATGCATCACCGAGTCCAATGACGGAATTCGGAAAGACACTGTATGATAAAAATCCGGACCACGTAGGTTCACTTGGCATTGCCATCTCCGAAGGTTTAGAAGATTCCGAGAAGGATCCAAAAGCAGTCTATTGCCTGGGTTCCGTTCTCAACCATGTTCTCATGCATCAAACAGTGATTGGACTGGAAACAAAAAAGCAGTTCGAAGTTTTTGATGACTATCCTGATTTAGTGATTTCTTGCTTTGGGGGTGGCTCAAACTTCGGAGGTTTTGCATTACCCTTTGTTGGCGATGTTTTGAAAAAAGGAAAAAAAATAAAGTTCATTGCTGCGCAAAGCAAGGTTTCTCCAAATTTGCAGGGCAATTACAAATACGATTTTGCTGATTATGCAGAGAAGACACCTCAGTTAAAGATGTATACGCTCGGTCATAGGGTTGATATGCAGCCAATAAAGGCAGACGGGCTTCGATACCATGGTGCTTCACCAATTATCAGCCTATTGCGAGACAAAGGTTATATCGAAACTATTGCGTACCCGGGCGACGAAAAATATGTTTTCGAAACCGCAAAGCTCTTCACCGAAACGGAAGGATGGTTACCGGCTCCTGAATCTGCGTATTCCATTTGTTGCGCAATTGAAGAAGCGTTAAAATGTAAGGAATCAGGAGAAAAGAAGGTAATAGCATTTAATGTTTCTGGTCATGGCTTTCTGGATATCCCTGGATACAAAGCAGTTCTGGGCATAAAATAATAAGGTGAGGATTAAACTATCTTTATAGTTTTTACCTAACCAGTATGTCAACCCTGTCTGTTTTGACTTTTCCCACGACTGCATAGCCTGCAGTATGTATTACCACACCTTTGGGCAGTATGATTTTGTCGCTTATAAGCTTTGCTATATTATTAGCCCTTTGCTGTGATATTGTCTCATTCGTTGAATAGGCTTTAACCGATATTCGCCTTATGAATCTTTTTCTGACTATGTCACAACTTTCGGTGAGAAGATTCATTACACTTTTTCTAATTTCAGATTTCCCGGGTTCAAAAACCTCGCGACCATCCAGTCTTATAATCCAATCTATGTTTTCCTTGTAGAGTATACCCTGCACGCGAATCTCTTTTCCCATCACTCTGGAACGGTTCCCCAGTTTATCCACGGCTGTTGCATAGTATGTATAGGAAGAGCCAACATCTATCATCTTGTCTTTCTCTCCTCTTCCATTCCAGAAAAGTTTCATGGGGGGTTTGCCTTTACCGGCAAATGTATTAAAAACTGTTCCAGCTGCATCGGTTATCACAAGTTCCCATTCGGCAACATCGTGGCCATAGAGTGGATGAAAAAGGGCAATTTCATTCCTGTTTATTCCGGTTAACCAGGGGTGGAAAAGCTGGTCGCTTGCGAGTGTGGGAAGAGGTGTGCTTGCAATATCGGAATTCTTTATTAATTCCTTGTCATAAATGAAACCCTTCTCACCGGCATAGGATTCTATTATCTCGAATATGTCGAACTTCAAAAGGGTTTGTGGTTTTAGTTCGTCTATGGTTCCCGTGAATTTCCCTTTTACCTCTTCCTCGAAAGTTCTACCGCTTCCGGATTTTTCTCCCTGTCCACCGGTTGGTTGCTCCTGAGCGGATAGCAGGGAACTCAGGGAAAGAGTTAGTACCAGTATTAGTAGATTAATAGGTAATTTCTTCATATTTTCTCCTTGAAACTTTTCGCAGCGGTTTTTAGCTTAGAGAGTGAACTTAATAGTAATAATTCCCCATTGTGTTTCTTGAATTACATTAGGGGGAAGCGCGGCGAATCTCCATTTTACTAAAGCCTTCTTTGCAGAATTATCCCATGAACCGGAGCCACTCGTTCTTTCGATAAACGCATTGGTTTTTACTACGCCACTCGGTGTTACCCAAAATCGTATTTGAACAACGGCAGATACACCCTGTTTTAGAGCCCACTCAGGATAAGGAGGAAGATATTTTGCAAGTATCTTTCTACCAGAAAGTGGACCTGTAATGCTGACCGAGGGTCCCGAACGTTTTCCTGCTCCTTTTATCTTCATACTTTCGTTCTTGTTTGATGTGATTGGCGCAACAGTAGGTCTCTCAGCTATGTTTGAAACAGGTTCTTTTTCAAGCTCAAGGGGTGCTTCCGAACCGCTTCCACCTGCTGAAGTGTAAAGTCCAATCTGTCCTCTTTTGGGACCGCCTTTGTCTTTTATGATGATACTGGGTGCCTGGAGTATTTCCTCGGTGGATTTTTGTGAAGAACCGACTCTTATGATGTCGGTTACACCACCTTCTGCTCCTTCGAAATCATCATATGAATCAAGGTCAATTGCAGTTTGAGATCGGTCTATATCCTTGCTTGAAATGTCAATACCTTTCGTTTCATCTACACCGGGAACCGGTGGAAGGGACTTGAGCATTTCCGACACGTCTTCGTTGCTTAGCGACGGCAAATCTTCTTCCTTCGTGAACATATTTTTGAGTGCTTGGAGAGGACTGATGGTCCGGGGGGCTTTTACGGAACTTGGAGGTAGTGTCTCATCGATAAATTCAACGCTTTCGAGTCTTTCCAGCGGAGCAGCACTCTGCTTGTGTATTACAAGAAAGAACAGCAAAGAGTGAAAAACAATGGAGAGAACAACATTGAAGAAAAATGAACGCTCATAGAAGCCCAGTGTTAGACGCATAACTCATCGCCTCCTTTATGTTCTTTGAACAGTGCCAACGGATATCCGTTGAGCACCAAGTTTTTTCGATGTCGATATTATGGAAATTACTATTCCGTGCCTAACATTTCTATCTGCCTTTATAATTACCATTCTATCCGGATATGTATCGATTTGCTTCTTAAGATAAACTGGATATTGCTCGAAAGATACGATTTTTTCGTTAATAGAAATTCTGTTAGCGTTTTCCGGAGGAATTGCAGGTGTTATTGTTACCGTTATATTTGCATTCTGTCTGGGTTCCACGGTCGCTGCCTTTGGGAGTTGTATGTTTAATGGGGAGGTAACCATCATAATCGGGGTTGTCACCATCAGTACGACGAGGAGAGTAAAAGAAACATCGCAAAGAGGTGTAATCATTATTTCCGCTTTTGGAACCCTTGTCACTCTTTTCATATCCAATACCTCCTGTTTTTCCCCTTATTAGCGTTGGTTACTTTTTGCGTTTCGATTTTCGCTTTAATATTGCTAATTTAATTGCTCCCTTTTGTTTTGCAAGGTCCAGTATCGTTACAACACTCTGATGGGGAACGTTCTCATCGGCACTTACAAGGACAATCCTCGAAGTGCTTCGAGCAAGCAGTTCGGCAAGAAGCTGTGGAAATTGCTCTTCATTAACAGGCTCATTGTTCAAAAGAATATAACCTTGGTCTGATATGTGGACATTAACTTTCACCTCTGTCTCTTTTCTCTGCTTACCTGCTTTACGCAGAGATGGTGCAGCGATGGTTATTCCCGAATGATACATCATGGGAGCACTCATCATAAAAAATAAAACCAGGAGGAGAGCTACATTTATCGTAGGTGCAATGGGAACTTCCGGAGTTTCCGGTTCTGTCTCTGGTTTTGGAAATCTTCTTTTCATTTTAAGTTATCCTCCAATAGGTCAGAAAGGTCTATGTTTTCCTGGTCTTTTCCTCCAGATTTCCCCGATCTCTTAATGGTATCAATGAACGCAAGTAGCTCTTTTGCGGCAACCTCGGTTCTTACCAAATATGTCCTGATGTGATTAAGGAAAAAATTGTAACCAATAGAAGCAGGAATTGCTATAAGAATTCCCATAACGGTAGTTACAAGTGCTTCTGCAACTCCCATCATAACGACACTGGGACCACCACTACCGGAAACGGCAAGGTCCCTGAATGCACGTATAATACCGAGAACCGTTCCCAGCAAACCAAGTAGCGGAGCGATAAAACTTATAGTACTTAAAATGCTCAGCCTCTTTTCCAGTATTGTCTTCGTTTTTAACATCTCGCCATCTACAAGTTCTGCAATATCTTCGATAGGTAAATTTCTGTTTTTTATTCCGACTTTGAGAACATCTGCAAGTGGATTACTTGCTGATTCACATACATATAGGGCTTCGTCACTCTTGTTTCTTTTCAGTGATGAACGAATCCTCTGAAGCAATCTTTCTTCGTTAATTCTCAAGCCCCTATAAGCCCAAATTCTATCTATAAGAACAGCTACAGCAAAGATAGAAAGTCCAAGTAAAAGGTCGATTGCCCAACTAGTTTTAACCAACTGTACAAAACTTATTCCTGCCATCTTTCACTACTCCTTTCTTTAAGCAGCCTTTGTCAACGATTCTATCTTTGTTTTAAGTTCCTGTGCAAAGGTTATGAACCCTGATTCCTTTATCATTCCCTTTTTGGTTTTTTCGAGAAAATCCTGGAGTTCTTTCTCCAGATTTTTTACATTGTTCTCAATACCGGTAATTCTATCAATTATTTGATTAAAGGGTTCTGAGAGATAGTGAAATTCTAACTCGTCACTCTGTCGGAATTTTATAGTCTCAGGATCTTCACCCCTTATCAGCATTTCCATATGGTTTCGTAAACGAGTAAGAGGACCAAAGAGATTCTTGGATATAAGATATGATATCCATAAAATAAGCCCAAGAAGAATAACGGTAAGGATTAAGAAAATTTTAAGAAGGTTAAGGAATAGAAATTTTCCGGAGCCTATAAGTCCCATCGTTTTTACCGCTGGCAGCCAAAAAAGGACGACGATCCCAAGCAAGGCTAAAATAACAAGCGAAAAAACACCGATCGAAATAAGTGTTCGAACAATCTTCAGCTGAAACGATTCCTTAAAAATACGGGCTTTTCTTCTCTCCATATTTGCTCCTTCCTACATATGCTGTCTAAGGTAATTTATTCTATCATTGGCACTTTTTTTTACCTGACCGTTCGTGGAAACTTGAATCAACCTTTGATAAGTATCTATTGCTTCATTGAATCGTTGCTGTTTTTCATACATAACCGCAAGTTTTGCAAGACCTTTAACCTGATTGGGGTTGTCTACAAGGGAAAGTGTTTTCAGCCTTAGATATGATTGAACAGCATCCGCTTCACGGTTCAGGTTCTCGTAACACTCACCCATTAATTCGTATAATTGGGCAGATTCTTTTGCACTTGTCGGAGAAATCGACTCGAAAATCGTTAGCGCTTTTGAGAAATCGCTCTTTTCCATATAAACAGCGCCAGCCTGGATCTTTGCCATAACGGATTTCTCAGTGTTTCCTTCTTCACCGTATTCCTGGAGGATTCTTGCAGCTTTTTCACTCTTGCCCATCTTCTTATAACAAAGAGCTAGGTTATATCTCGCATTGGAAGCAAAATCACTTTGTGGATAATCTTTTGTAATAGAGGAAAATGTTGCGGCGGCTTCCTTGTAACTGTGAACCTTGAAATATGCCATTGCCATACTAAACTTCACCTGTGGTATCATCTGACTTTCTGGGAAGTAAGCGATAAATTTCTCCGCTTCGGAGATTACATTTTTATACTCTTCCTTCTTTTTATAACATTCAACGACATTTCCCTGGGCGTCTGCAGCAAGTTCGGCTTCTGGGAAATCGACGACAACCTTTCTGAATTCCTCGATTGCCGTATCGTAATTCTGTTTTTCATATGCTTCGATACCGAGATTAAATTGAGCCTCTGCTGCAAGTTCGCTATTCTGAAATTTCTCAATGAATTCTTTCATCTTTTCAGGATGCTGAATTCCTCTTCTGTAGTAGGCACGTTCAAGTCCTGTTTGTCCATCGGTGGTAAGTTTATCATCGGGGTAGAGTTTCACGAATTTGTCGTAAGACTTAATGGCATTTTCGTCATCGTTATCGTTGTAGTAGGAGTTGGCAATTTCCAACTGTGCCTCTTTTGCAAGCTTTGATTCAGGGTAATCACTGATAACAAGTTTATAGTATGCAATTGCTTCATCATATTTGAGGGCTCTAAAATAGGTTCCCCCGATCTGGTAAGCAGCATTTGCCGCAATTGACTGTTCTGCATATTCTTTAAGAACGGTTTCCCAGGTTTTTATCGCTCTTGCAAAGTATTCCAGCTGATAATAGCATTTGCCGGCATAAAATAGAGCCTTTGCACTTGTTGGGTATTCAGGAAAAGTTTTCTGCAGCGCTTCAAATGCATCCAATGCTTTCATAAACTCCTGTGTGTTGAAATGGGCAACACCGATACCAAATTGTGCACTTATTACCGCGGATGTGTCCGTTGGATAACTTGATACAACCCTTTGTAAATTCTCTAACGCAATATTATTTCTATTCTCATGTACAAGGTCCCAACCCAATCCCGTCAGTGCTGCAGCAATGGTTGTTGGCTCCGAATATTTTTCAACAATTTCGTTATAAAATGGTTTTGACTTCTCAAAAATCGATTTATAGTAGAAGGCATCTGCAAGGTAGAAAATACCCCTTGCATACCAGTTACCTTCTTTTCTGAAAGGAATTTTTGTAAGAAGCGGATTACCTATGGCAATACTCATCTCATAATTTGCAGTACGGTTGTATGTGCGAAGAAGCATTGCAAATGAAGCATCTATGAGCTGAGAGCGTTCGTAATAATCTACAATATGCTTGAAGTGGTCCAAGGCTTCTTCATATTTTTTGCCAAGAAAAAGATTTGCTCCTGCAAGATAATCACCCAGTCCTGCGAAATCTCCGGTTTTATAAAGACTCGAGATTTGCTTGAATACAATCAGTGCCTGGGTCGAATCTCCCTTTAGCGTATAAGCTCTTCCAAGCCTTAGGCTTGCAAGAGCTGAAACTCTCTGATTGGGATAGTTCGATGATACCCTCTGATAGGATTTAATCGCATCATCATATTTCTCCATCGATTGATAACTCTGTCCGTAAACATAATTACTGTGGGAAGCAAGGAATCGATCTTTGTGAATTAGAAGTGGTTTCAAGTATTCTATTGCTGTAAGGTAATCTCCTTGATTATGATAACAGACCGCGAGTTTGAATTTGGCATAGTCCTTTAGTGCACTTCTCGGATATTTTCGCAAAAAGATTTCGTATTTATATAAGGCTCCTTTGAAATCTCCGGAGAAATACAGCACATCTCCCATTCCATAGTATGCGAACTTCGCAAGGTCACTCTTGGGGTATAATTCTATTAATTCCTTGTATGATTGTAGCGCTTCAAGATACTTTTTTAATGCAAAATGTGCTTTTGCTCTATAGAACAATCCTTCTTTCGTATCCACATCAGTGAGTTTTTCTACTGCACTCTTAAAATCTCCCTTTCCGAAAAGCAATATCCCTTCCGCTGCCAGTGTTTTTTTCGCATACTTGTAACCAGGATATTCACCTGCAAGTTTTGTAAAAATGTATTCTTCTGCTCTTTTCCAATCCTTAAGAGCGATATAGCACATTCCAACACCATACAGGGCTTCGGGAGCAAGGTAGTTGCCTTTATTATTTTTGTGAACGGTTTTAAAAATTTTGATTGCGTTTTCATATCTTTTGAGATTGTAGTAACATTCTCCTAATCTGAACTGTGCTTCTTGCCCGATCTGTTTATGTTTGACAAGACCTTTATACTTTTTCAGAGCGAGATTCCAATCTTGCTCCTCAAACAATTGTTCGGCTATCTCGAAGTCACCACCGTAATCTTTAGCAGAACTTTGAACGCAGATAAAACCAACAAAAAATGAAAGAATAGCTATTTTGAATAACATTTTCATATTTAACCTCTTCATTTACTATTTACCTTATGTTCCTCCTTTTTCTTCCGTCTTTTTTTCTCCAGTTTCTTTTTCTTCGGTTTTTTTCTCTACTTTTTCTTCCTCAGCTGTTTTCTTTTCGATTGTCTTTTCTTGTTCGTCACCCTTCTTCTCCTCTTCTGAAACCGGTGCTCCGCTTTCTTCCTTTTCTTCCAGCACGCCACCCTTCTCCTGTATTATTACCGTCCCCTCAGGACCAAGAGTTCTTAATTTTGCCAGATGCCCATACGAGAAGAGCGAGTGTCCCGATTCTTCGACAACAAGGAATTCATAGAAATATTTTCCATCTTCTACAAGATTTCCTGTATCATCTCTTCCGTCCCAGTATAGCCTTGCGGGAGGATTTCCCCATGCGTTGTAGACCCTGACAATCTCTCCCCTTCCATTCTTAACACGCAATTGCCATTTTCTTATAGGTGCTCTTGTTGCAACATTTAATTGCATCCATACGATATTGTCGGTGCCTCCTGCAAGCGGTGAAAAAATGGATTTGGAAGGAATAACTTTCGCCCTGAAGCCGCCAAAGTTAATAACAAGAGAAACACTGTGCGTTGGTGGAATCAGTCCTTGAGATTGATAGTGGTTGCTGAATGCGTAATCGATGCCGACAGCCCAGAGCTCGGCTTCTTTCCTGACACCCAGTCCCAAATTTAAATGATTTACATCCATACCTGTCCTAAGTATTAATGGCCACCAAGGTCTATATTCAATTCCTTCGTAGAATCTGGGCGCCTGATATTCGGTCCATCCAAGGTCAGAGGCAAATATCAACCTTCTTTCTAACAACTTGAATGAAATACCTGTTCTTAGTGTTATAGGAAAGATATCTCTCTCGGACTCCATTAATATGCTCGGCTTTATAGCATTCTGCACATTGATTCCAAATGAGAATGGTTTATCGGGGAGAATAAACAATCCAACATCAGCACCGTGACCAATAGCCCCCCAGTGGGAAATCTTGTGGTAAATCATTTTGTAGTTGATACCCAAAGAAAAGTATTGTCCGAGTTGCTTGGACATAGTTAGCAAAAAAGCCATCTCATTATCGCTGAATTTCCCGTTATAGCCATTATTCGATGTTCTATCTTCTATATCCGGTGTTCTGACAATCATAAAGGATGTGCCAAATGTACCGAAAATGCTTGTCGGATGGGCATAGGATAGATAATCGAAAGTCGTGCCTTCGACAAGTATACCGTGCTGGAAAACAATCTCCCTGGGGTCAATTTGGTCTAATCCACCCGGATTGAAGTATCCTGCATTTGCATCGTTTGCAAGACCTGTAAAAGCCTTTCCCATTCCTATGACTCTCGCACTTACACCATATTCAAGAAGACTTCCTGGCAATCCTCCATCGTCCCATTCTGCTGCCAAAACGAAAGTTGAAAAGAGAAGTATGAACAAGACAGTAAACTTAAGTTCTTTCATTCTTTCTCCTTTTCTCTATTTAACTACGGCAATCCATCTTCTGTAGTCTTGCACTATTTCGGTTCTATCGGTTGCTCTGATTGCAAGAAGATAAGCACCATTTGCAACCTTAGTGCCTTTATTATTTTTGCCTGTCCATGTAACAGTGTTGTATCCTGTATGACCATTTCGAGACCAGGTTTTTACTAAATTGCCAAACCTGTCATATATAGAGACTTTAACTTCACAATTTTGAGGAAGCCAATAGTATATCGTCGTCTGTTTATCTACACTTCCGAATGGATTAGGAAAATTAACCACAGGTTCTGTGGGAGTGACGTTAGGTCTCACATGTACAGGGTCGACATTAGTACCTGGATTGGTTTTTCTCGAGCTGTCCGCGGAGGCAACTCTAAGATAAACATCTTCCTCCTGTAAGGTTATGTAATTGGCAACCGGGTCTACCCTTCCAAAAGTAAGTCTTCTCACGATTGTATCCGTTGGAGTTAGCGAACCGGACCCGTAGTGCACAAAAATCTTGACATTATGGTCACCATTCGTTATTACATTTCCACTCTCATCTTCATAGTAAACGTGAAGGTGGATGGGGTCACCGGAAATTATGGTATCAAGTTCTTCATCAGCCTCGAGTCGGTAGCTTGCTCCCACTATATTGATGGGGGTTTGATACTTTGTTGTCATCGAACTATTGTCAATATCATTAGCTTGCATATAGAGCCAGTTACTTACATTACTTGTAAGAGTAACTGTCGCATTACCTCCAGTTAAAACTGCCGTGTCTGAAATTGTGTAAGGGCCTATAGTTCCATAAATTCTGATTCTGTCACCGGGAGCAGTTCCGCCTATAGTATTCCAGCAGTCATCAACAGCATAAACCGTTACATCGAAAGGACTCCCTGCCACCTGCCAGTCCGTTGTATCCGGTGTTGCACCTGGAAGTCGAGAATTGTAGGATGTTGTATCACCCGCAAGCACTGCCTGGCTTGGTGCAATAAGGAGGAGTTTTGAAAAAACACCTGGGATAATTCTTATCGTTGAGCTTGTATCCGACATAAGAGGGGCAGTATCCAGAGTAACTTCGGAGGAAAAAATCGTGCACGCATCCATTTCGGTTCTTAATCTTACCGCAAGGTCAATATTGCCTGAAATAATACTTGTGTCAGCTGGAAATACAGGAAAAGGATTGTTAGTTGCAAGATGTATTGTATCCTGCCCGGTTCCAACTGGATTCCACCAGTAATCGGTAATAGCCACATTTATGTTGAAACTGTTATTAGCAGTTTCAACGTAGAATATATAATCCCTACCGCGAGAAGCGAGATCACCAGGTTTTGCTACCTGCGTGGGCAGCAATAATCGCAGTCGTTTGGGCACATTTGCAAGGATTGTCAGTCTGGGACTTAGATTTGTATCATTATAACCGAGTGCACTGCAATTGAGATGAAGGCTGTCGGAAGCCATAAATATAGTAGCAAATCCTCCCCATTCACCGTTATTGAAAAGTATCCATCCCGTAGGTTGCATAGGATTATAACCGGGAGATGGTCTAAGACTTAACACTCCGGCTCCATTGAAATTAGCATTGCTTGTACAGGTGATGTGGATATAGAAACTATCTCCGGCGTATGCAGTAGGCGGGTTAGGAATCGAGTCGAATAGGAATGTCTCCTGAGAAATAAGTAGGTTAGGAATTATTAAAAGAAAAGGGATAAGGATTATAAGCAATTTTTTCATAGAATTCCTCCTTTCATAAGAAATTATAATATCATTAAAACTAATTGTATGTCAAGAAAAAAACGAAAGCTTTGGGTGACTTTGAATTCGAGATTGCGCTTTGGTAGTCCGGCTATCTTAAAAAAGACCCGAAACTTTGCGTCGCCCAATCACTCGGGTTTTGCCTTTTTCAAAGTCTTGGTTATTCTATAAAATTTCTGCCTTTATGTCAAGGAAAAAACGAAAAAAGAAAACTTTTCTATAATCGAAAAATTGTGTTCGACTCAATCGAAGAACCATTTTCATTGTTCGAAACACTATTACTCAAGAAAAACTCTTCTTGATGCTGCTCAGTCTTTTTATATGAGACTTTTCCTGCTCGATAATATTCCCAACAATACCTTTTCCTTTTTCACTAATGAAATCATTTAATCCATAATAGAAAAGCAAAGTCTCTTTCTCAAAAGCAATGGCGAAATCAAGAACTTCGTCGATATTTTCCGAACCTTTTATTTTCTCTGCTTCGCCGGTAAAATTTGTAAGAAATTTAGAATCAGCAAAGGATTCCATATACGCCTTAAATTCATCATAGTCTCCAAAGATCGTCTCGCCTGTTTTCTTAACTATGTCATATAGTTTCTCGAAATCCGAGATATGTTTTTTCTCCTCGGAAGCAAGATAAGAAAAAAGGGATTTAATCCGCTCTACAGCCGATTTCTCCGCATAATCAGTATAAAATTTCTGTCCATTCTCCTCTGTCCTTATTGCTATCTCGATTACTTCTGAACCTGAAAACATTAGACTCATTTCATCCTCCTTCAATTTTATTTCATACTTCTTTTCACAGTATCTATGGTCCGATGTGTGTCATAGGCCAGACCGTATCGAAATCCTCATATCTGTCGATCGTTTTTTTCTCAATTTCAAGTAACTTATAATGTCCCATCTCCATTGTGGCAAGATACTCAAGCGTTTTTTTGATTTCAGGATTATCGGTAAACTTCTCTGAAAGCGCATTGTAGAATTCGTTTGCCGCCTTTTCTGCCTGCATTGCACTAAAAAATACCTCACTTACTGGACCATCAGTTTTTATCTGTGGTAAAGGCACGGGGCTCATTTCAGGTAGAACTATTTCTTTATCCCCAAAAGTTTTTTTGTAGACTGATTGAATAAACATCCTGTGTTTATCTTCTTCACTGGAAAGAAATTTCAGTTTATCTTTAAGAAATGCGTTCTGGAACCTGTTGCTTAGGTCCGAATAAACCTTCTTACTCAAAACCTCGCTCTCGATAGCAGCAAGCAGCAAATCTTCCAAATTGAATGAATTTAAGTCCATAAACCAACCCCCTATTGTTAAACCTATCAATGGCTTTTGATAGACCACTCTAGACGAAATTATTATTGTTCGGGCTCTCCTTGTTTTACAACATACTCTTCGGGATTTTCCTCGAATGCTTTTTTGCAATCCGCAGAGCAGAAAAAGTATGTTTTCCCCTTGTATTCTACCCTGTGCTTTGCTGTCTGTTCATCAACCTCCATTTTACATACCGGGTCTTTTACCATTTTTATCACCTCGTTTCTTGAAACTCTATTGGTTTGTTAAATATATCTTAAACTTTCTGCTTCCCTTCTCCTAAGCGAAATAATAACAAGACCTTTGTCGGTTATCGGTAATTGACACCTGTGGTTGCTACAAATATATGCAGTAGGCTTGTCATCGATGCAAATGTATCCTTTAGTAAATGGTGCAATTTCTCCAATTATGGACTCATCCTTACTGTTCTTGAATAGAATAGTTACGTTAGGAAGGAAAATACCATTCATCATAGTTAGCATATCTATTGTGTCTTTTTCCTGGGGGTTACCTACAATTACTACTTCATACGAAGGAACCAGCAAATACAATATCGAACTTATGAATTGAGTATGTCCAGATGGAAGATGTGAAATGTTTTCACTGAAAGATTCAATAGTATGCTTAGCCATTCCCTCCAATTCATAATTTCCGCTTATCCTACCCAATCGCAGTAAATTCATTGACTCGATTGAATTGCCAGAGGGAATTGCTCCATCATATATATTCTTGTCTCTGACAAGCAATTCCTTAGAATCAGAAGAAGTCGAAAAGAACCCCCCATTTTTTTCGTCATAGAATTGTTTAGTAAGCATTTCCTGGATTGATAAAGCCCATGAGAGATATTTTGCCTGAAAAGTAACTTCGTACAATTCAATCAATCCCCAGATCAAAAAGGAGTAATCCTCCAGAAAACCATCTATAGCTGCCTCTCCTTCACGATAACGATGCAATACCTTCCCTTCGTTTGATACCATTTGTTTTAGAATAAAATCAGCTGCATTTGTAGCCAGCACGCCATAGTCCTCTTTTCCCAAGCTTCTTGCAGCAATGGACAGGGCTGCAATCATTAGACCGTTCCAATCCGTAAGTATTTTATCATCAATGGATGGCGGTTTCCGATTCTTCCGCGCAGCGAAAAGATTTTTCCTGCTGCTTTCGAGTTTTTCCTTTAATGCAGCTTCGTCTGTTTTAAGCTTTTTCGACAGTTCATTAATCGAATCTCTAACGTAAAGAACATTCTTACCTGTTTTTTCGCCTGTTAGCGGGTCAAGGAAGTTGCCTTCCTTTTCAACATTGAAAGCGAGCATAAACATATCTGCATCTTCCTTCAATATTCGCTCAATTTCGCTTTTCTCCCATAAGTAGTACCATCCCTCTTTCCCTTCGCTGTCTGCATCAATTGCTGAATAAAATCCTCCTTCCGGCGACAGCATATCACTTTGAACAAATTCAATGATTTCATCCACAGTTTTTCCATAATCTTTTTTCCCCCCTGCCAAATAGGCTTCTGCATAAACGATTATCAGTAGTGCCTGGTCGTAAAGCATTTTTTCAAAGTGGGGCAGGTGCCATTTTGCATCAGTTGAATACCGATGAAATCCATAACCTATCTGGTCAAAAATACCTCCACTCCTCATTCTCTCCAAGGTTTGCTCCACCATTGCAAGGGCATTTTCATTGCCTTTTATTTTCCAGTATCTCAAGAGAAAAGTTAGATTATGTGGTGTTGAAAATTTCACGGAATGACCAAAGCCTCCGTTCTCAGTATCAAAATTCCTATGAAGTTCCTGATAGCATCTGTCTATGATTGCATTCAAATCCTCGAGTTCCCCTGCTTTGCCTTTAGTATGTGTTTCCTTAAGCATAGAGAATGCTTCACCAGAGACTTTTTCAACTTCTTTCCTGTTCGTCTTCCACATCTCATCAATGCGGGGGATTAGCTCAAGTAAGCCAATACGACCAAATTTGTTCTCCCTGGGAATGTATGTTCCGACAAAGAAAGGACGTTTTTCCGGGGTCATTATGATAGTCAGGGGCCAACCACCACTCCCTGTCATCCTCTGACAGCTTTTCATATACACGCTGTCAATATCGGGTCTTTCCTCCCTGTCCACCTTTATGGAAATGAATACCTTGTTCATCAAAAGAGCGACCCGTTTGTTCTCGAATGATTCATGAGCCATAATATGGCACCAGTGGCAGGTGGAATAGCCAATTGAAAGAAAAATAGGTTTGTCTTCCTCTTTTGCTTTTTTGAAAGCTTCCTCTCCCCATGGCAACCATTTGACAGGATTTTCAGCATGTTGAAGTAGATATGGACTCTTCTCAAACTGCAATTTGTTTTTGATTCTTTTTCTCAACAGTTACTTCTTCTTAGTTTGATTCCATTGTAAACGAAGCATTATTGATTGTAAGAATTTCTATACGCAAATTTATCAAATGCCAAACGCGGAGGCCTCTCTCCTTCTGCCTCAGCCTGCTGTTTCGAAAGCACTGGCTTGGTTTCCGATGAATGTTCACCGATAATCACGAGAGTTATCAACCTCATTCCGCTTGGTATATTAAGTATTGATTTTGCCTTCTCTTCGTTGTATCCTGCAATAGGATGCGCAACCAATCCCAATTCCGTTGCCCTGAGCATCAAGAAGCCAACTGCCATTCCCGTGTCAAAAAGATAGTAATGTCGTTCTTTGATAACACAGTCAAGCTTTTTCTCGCTGAATACGGCAATAATCATTGACGCATCGAAAGTCCATTCATTGCCCTTTGACATTGATGTAAAAAGCTTTTCGAGAACTCCTTTATCATCTACGAAAACGAATCTCCATGGCTGTTTGTTAAAACAGGATGGTGCAAGACTTGCGGATCGAGCGAAATCGGTGAGGAGTTCATCTGTAATTTCTACTGCTTCCAAAGACCTATAAGCCCGTCTTTCCCTAATTGTTTCTCTGACATTCATATAACACCTCGCATTCTTTCAAATTGCCCTAACTGCCTTTTTCAAAGGGTTAATAACATCAATTTCCTCTTTCAAAGAGAGGATAGTGTTGGATTCTCTCATTGTGAATTCATTTTAATAATCTCGGTCTTAGGGTTTTTAAGGAGCTTTCAAAAACATTATGATCTCTTCAATATCCGGAAGTTCTTTTATCTTATATCGCTTTACAAATATAATCTTGCCCTGCTCATCAACGATGATATTTGCTCGACCTGAGAACCCAAACTTTTCAACAAAATTCTCATATTGTTTTGACACTTCTCCATGAGGCCAAAAATCACAAAGCAACTTCGTTTTATCTATACCGAGATGTTCAGCCCAGGCCTTCTTTGAAGGAACGGTGTCTACACTCATTCCAAGTGCAACAGTGTTCAATGCATCGAACGTTTCCTTATTCTCTTCAAGGGATTGCATCTGCTTTGCACAGATCTCTGTCCAGGCAAGAGGGTGAAATGAAAGAAGCACTTTCCTTCCAAGAAATTGTGACAGCGAAACTTCTTCTCCATTCTGGTCTTTCAAGGAAAATTGCATTGCTTTTATGCCGGTTTTCATTGATATTCTCTTGTGGTTTTAATATTTTCCATCCATACGAAATTCCCCAACATCAAGCCAGAAACCTGAATTGGTAAGATTATCAAGCTGTGCTTGTAGCAAATCGTAATGATACTTTTCCTCCTGCTCAATTCTTAAGAAGATTTTCTTTGCAAGCGGATCTTTTGCAGTTCCTGCTGTTTTTCTGTAAAGTTCTATGGATTTCCTCTCACTATCCAAAGATATCCTCAGTGCATCCAGATCGCTAGGGTCAATATTTCCCTTCTTCTCAACCTTCCCTTCGAAGACGGGAACTTTCCCGACATTAGGTGCTTTATTTGCCAATTCCCTCCATTCTTCGGTTCCGGACATCGTATCAAATATCTTTTGAAATGTCACGATATGACTTGCCTCATCACCAGCAAGAGATAGGAACATCTTTTTTGCCAGCTCGTTATTAGTTTTCTCTGCAGCATCTTCATAGAACTTTTTACCTTTTTTTTCTATCTCAATTGCCGTTTTTATTCCATCAACGACTTCTTTGCTTAACTGACTCATTTAAGCTCCCTTTTCTTCTTGTAATCCATTATTGCATTATGTAAGGCATCGGCTGCTAAATTCGAACAGTGCATCTTTTGAGGTGGAAGACCATCGAGCTCCGTCGCAACATCGTTTCTCGTTACCTTCAATGCTTCGTCAATGTTCATACCTTTAACCATTTCTGTAATCATACTGCTTGTTGCAATTGCCGAGCCGCAACCGAAGGTCTTGAATTTAATTTCCGTTATTCTGTTATCTTTGACCTTTATATACATTTCCATAAGGTCACCACAAACGGGATTCCCGACCTTGCCATATCCATCCGGGTTCTCAATTGTTCCAACATTTCTTGGTTTCATAAAGTGGTCTAAAACTTTATCACTGTAGCCTATATCTGCCATAAAATCATCTCCTTTACAATGGTGATAATTTCCTTAAACGGTCAACAGTTTGCCTAACTGCATCAACGACTGTTGGAACCTGTTTCAAATCGTTGGAATGTCCCAATGTAATTACCATTGAACCATGGGCTTCTTCGTGCTTTAAGCCAATGGCAAGAAGCACATGTGAAGCCTCAAGCGTTTTTGAAGAACAGGCTGAACCCGTTGATATCTGAATTTGATGAGCCATATCCATATTCAAAAGAATGCTTTCTCCTTCGATTCTACTAAATCGAAAACTCGCATGATGGGGAAGTCTTTGCACAGGATGTCCGGTAAGGTAAGCTTCGTCAATCTTAAGTATCTCTTTTATCAACCTGTCACGTATTTTACTCAATCTTTTAGATTCTTCCTCCATCTCTTCATTCGCTATCCTTGCTGCTTCACCCATACCAGCGATCGCAAAAATGTTTTCTGTTCCTGAACGCAAGCCCTTCTCCTGCCCTCCTCCCAACATTACACTCTGTATTCCCACACCCTTTTTAACAAACACTGCGCCTGCTCCTCTGGGTCCGTACAAATCATTTGAAGACAATGTCAAAAGGTCTATACCATCCTCCTGCACATCTATCGGTATCTTTCCTGCTGCGGCGGTTGCGTCCACATGGAGATACAGTCCTTTATTATGAACAATCTCGCTTATTTCCTTTATAGGTTCGATCGTCCCTATCTCATTATTTGCATACATTATGGAAGTTACAACAGTATCCTTACCTAAAACTTGCTTCAGTGCATCGATTTTTACTATTCCCATACTGTCAACAGGAATAATATTGAATTTAAAACCCTGTTTGGAAAGCGATTTCATTGGGTTGAGAACAGAAATATGCTCGATGTTACTTGCAATTACATTCTTTCCCTTGGCTATGTTTCTCAGAGAACACCCTATGATAGCAAGATTGTTTGCCTCGGTTGCGCTGGAAGTGAAAATTATCTTATCATCCGCGGAAGCGTTAATAAGGTCTGCAACCTTTTGCCTGGCATTCTCAACCGCCTCTTTTGCCTTCAATCCATAGGAGTGAAGAGTTGATGGATTACCGAAATGACTGCTCAGAAAAGGATTTGCAAAACCAAGAACCCTTGAGTCAACGGGTGTAGATGAAGCATAATCCAAATACATCTTTTCCATTTCCCTAAAAGTTTAAGATTGCATCTGCGTCAAGAGCCAGGTCATTAAGCGTTGCAGCGCCCACTACCTTTGCTTCGGGGATGAAATCCGCTTTGCCCATCCCAAGCAACTGAGTGCTTTGTTCGCAAACATAAAGTTTTACACCTGCTTTTATTGCTTGTTCCATAACCTCTTTTAGTGAAGGAAAACTCCCCAATTTTATTTTTTCTGCCTCGCCCTTTTTTACACCTGTAACTCCCTTTATCACGAAGTAGATTTCAGCTTCAACATCCATCGCTACGGCTGTGGTTGCCAGTATAAAAGGCGCATATAATCTTTCTGGAGAATCAATGCCGCTTGTTTGAACATAAAGTATCTTTACCATTTTTCAAGTCCCCTTTCTGATAAAAAAGGTCAGCAATGAATCCTCTTTTGAAAACTTTATTATTTTATGCCCTGTTCTTTTAGCCCATCTTTTTATATCCTCTTCTGCAGCAGGGTCATCCGCTTCAACCTTCAATACCTGCCCCTTTTCTATCGTGTCTATTTTTTCCTTTGTCATTGATATAGGCATCGGGCAGTAAAAACCGACGCAATCAATTGTTGCATCAGGAATAATCTCCTCATTCATTCTTACCTCTGTCCGTTATAGAAACTTACCATAGCCTCTTCAACCTTTACTCCCTCCAAAAATTACTATGTAACCATCCAGTTCCAGGTCTTGCTTTCTTCTGATTCAAACCATCCCTTCGTATGTTTTAGATAGTTGTAAACATTCTGTAATGCACTGAAATGAGCGTTCTCCTCATTTTCCAACGATTTGAAGAATTCTGTCTCAACAGAATTCTTGCTCTTTTTGGCAAAATCTCCATACATCTTTGAAGAATCGTTCTCAAGTTGCATAGCGTATTCGTATGCATCTTCGATATCAATGTCCCATGTATCCCTTTGCTCTTTTGAAAAATTGTTGAATACCTGTTTTAATGCTTTTTGCAATTCCTCGCTTGGCACCGTTGCTTGAGAAATCTGTATTGAGCTTTCCTCGTAAAGTTGCTTAATTCTATCCATATGGCTTACTTCCTGCTCTGCCAACACGGTGAACAGATTTCTCGTAAGAGGATTACTTGCTTTTCCTGAAACTTCATTATAATACTTGTAACCCTTTTCTTCCAGTTCAAGCGCCATTTTCAGTACTTCTTTAAGCCCGTCAATCTCTTTTTCACCTGAATTATTATCCATGTTCAATCTCCTGTTTTCCAGAGCCCATGAATGTTACAGTATTCTCGAACTGTTAAATCGTCAGCAGATACTTCAAAAGTCACCTCAGGGGCATCTGTGGGTTTCAGGAACTGGCGATAAGCCTTTCGATTCGATATAACTTCCACCCATTCGATGTAATGTTGCTCCTCCATTGGGTGTGGAGTCGAACCGACTTTGACCTTAATACCATTATTCAGTTTCTCAACAACTGGAAGATGTTTCTCTTTTCCCTCTTCGGTAGATTTTGCTTCGAAGAGCTTCATAGGCTGACCACAGCACACGAGCTCTCCCTGTCCCTCGTGAAGCACTTCCACTATATTCCCACAAACCTCACATTTATAGATTTGCAATTTCTGAGTCATTTTTCTACCTCCTTTACTGTTTTTCCTATTTGGTTATTGGTGTATAAACTCTCTGAGCAAGTTCTTTATCAAGCATAAACATGCCATTTCCATTTTCTCCAACTAGTTTTAGTTTTTCTATGATGTCGTTGTCATTCTCTTCTTCTTCAATCTGTTCATCAACATACCACTGAAGCATATTGAATGTTGCCCTATCTTTTCCCTGCTCTGCTAAATCTACAAGGTCATTTATGCACTTGGTTATATGCTGTTCATGTTTTAATGTCTCTTCAAATGCATGCAAAGGAGAATTCCATTCTGATGATGGCTCTGCCAATGCAAGAAGTTTTACCTTTCCACCTGTGGAATTAATATAGTTATAGAACTTCATTGCGTGGTCCATCTCCTCTTTCTGCTGTACCATCATCCAGTTAGAGAAACCCTTCAAATTTTTTGCCTCAAAGTATGCCGCCATTGACAGATAAAGATATGATGAAAACAATTCCTCATTTATCTGTTTATTCAGTGCATCAACCATTTTTTTTGTTATCATCTCTCATCTCCTTAAACGATTCCTGCAGACTTATGTTTCTCAAGTATTGCATCAGCCAATCGTTCCAATGCATGCAGGTCCTCTTTCTTCGGATATCCTTTTATAATTACTGGTTCTACTATTTCGACTTTCAAATTTGTTAGCATTCCTGTTATTATATCGACCATTCTTCCGCCCCATCCGTAAGAGCCTACAAGGGATGCAAATTTCAGTTTTGGTCTGAGAGCATTTGCAAGATACGCCGCATAAACTGCGCTTGGGTGTGGACCTGTAAGAACCGTTGGCGAACCGATTATTATAGATGCCGCATCAACAAGAGCCATTGCGAGCTCACCAATATCCGTTTGTGTCAAATTAAATGGCTTTACGGTTATTCCTCTTTCTATCAGAGCATCCACGAGATAGTCCACCAATTTTTTTGTGCTGCCGTGCATTGAAACAAAGGGTATAAGAACCTCGTTCTTTACATCATCCGAAGTCCAATCTTTATAGGCATTAATGATAAATTCGGGCTCAGAATGAATAGGGCCGTGACTCGGTGCAATCATATCAATAGGTAAATCTTTGATTTTTTCAAGATTCCTTTTGATGTTTGTTCTGAATGGCATCATTATCTCGGCATAATACCTTTTTGCTGCTTCGTAAACCTTATATTTATCCTGAACATAAAGTTTACTTGAAGCCAGGTGCGAGCCAAAAAAATCACAGGGAAAAAGAATCTTTTCTTCTTTTAAGTAAGTAAGCATTGTTTCGGGCCAATGCACCCAGGGTGCAAAAATAAACTCAAGCGTTTTATCTCCAAGCGAAACCATATCTCTGTCCTTAATTTGCAAAAACTTACTCTCGGGAACAAGAAGCATATCCATAAGCATTGTCTCACATTTTGCATCTGTTACAACCTTTGCTTCGGGATAAATCGCCAGCACCCTTGGAATCGCTCCAGAGTGGTCCTGCTCAGCGTGGTTTGCTATTAGATAATCTATTTTTTCGATCTTTAACCTTTTTAGGTTATCTATCAATTCATCTTGCTTTGGTGAATCAACCGTATCGATCAAAGCGGTTTTTTGGGAACCTTTTATGAGGTATGCATTATAAGTCGTGCCATCAGGCAGAGGTATAAGCTCATCAAACAATCTTCTATCCCAATCGATTGCTCCTACGGAGAAAATGTTTGTCTTTATTTCTTTAGCCGCCATTCTTAACTTTCCTTTTCAAATTCTGATTTCGCCGCACCACAAACAGGACAAACCCAGTCTTCCGGTATTTCTTCAAAAGCTGTTCCAGGTATTATGCCTGCATCAGGATCTCCCTTTTCAGGATCGTAAACGTAGCCACACACTTTGCAAATATATTTACCCATAGTAACTCCTTTCTTCTCTTTTTACTCGCCTATGTAAGTTGGTGCATTTTTTGGTACCTTACCTCTTTTCACTTTATGGTAATAATCATAAGTCATTGGTTGCTGTTCGTTAAGGATTTCTCCTTCAACGAGTTTCCCAAAGAAAACTGTATGTGTTATAACATCTGCCTTACTTATAACTTCCGCTTCAAGATATGCAACGGTATTTTCTAACACAATCGGACCACCCGTTGTTCCAATCTTGTATTGAATATTCTTGAACTTATCGTTGTCCTTTCCTGACTTAAAACCAAAGAGTCCTATGAATTCAATTGGCGTGTCCTGAGAAAGAACAGAGACAGTGAAAATTTTACTTCCTCCAATATACTCATGGGTAAGATTCTCTTTGTTTATACAGACTGCTATAACTGGTGGTTCAGAACATACCTGAAAAACTGTGTTAGCTATTTGACCGTTGAAGTTACCTTTCTTTTTTGAACTCACTACATAGAGACCATAGGATATTTTGTGCAAAGCTTTTTTGTCCATCGATCACCTTTCTGTATAATATTCATTATACCTGATTAAACAAATTCTTGAAAGATTACAGAAATTCTTTCCCATCAGTATAATATGCTTTTGCGCACCTCTTGAACTCTCTTTCAATCGTTGTTGGTACTAATATGACTCGGTAAGTAGTTCGAAGTATGCCCTTGGATGTACACAAGCGGGACATTTTTCGGGTGCTTCCGTCCCTTCATGAATGTAACCACAGTTTCTACATTTCCATCTTACGGTTTTATCCTTCTTGAAAACCTCTCCGTTTTCGATGTTTTCAAGAAGTTTCAGATATCTGCTTTCATGTGCCTTTTCAGCTTCGGCTATTGCTCTCATTGCGGCAGCTATCTCGGGAAAGCCCTCCTTCTCCGCAACATCGGCAAAGTTCGGATACATCGTTGTGTGTTCATAGTTTTCACCTGCTGCCGCTTCTTTAAGATTTTCTTTTGTTGTCCCTATAACACCTGCGGGAAACGATGCATTTACCTCCGCTTCCCCACCTTCGAGAAACTTAAAAAGTCTTTCTGCGTGTTCCTTCTCATTATCTGCTGTTTCCTGAAAAATACCTCGAATTTGCTCATAACCCTCCTTCTTGGCTTTTGATGCGAAATAAGTATAGCGGTTCCTTGCCTGTGACTCACCTGAAAATGCGGTAAGCACATTTTTCTCGGTTTGGGTTCCCTTTATCTTCGGCATTATTGCCTCCCTTTATTAAAAATTTCATTGTCATGTCCTTGCTGGTCAGTTGCAATGACAGGATTTCAAAATAGTAAGTTTCATAATTCTGTAAGTTAGACAGAAACAACTTTTTTTACTCCAGGAACTTCCTTCTTTAATAACCTCTCTATTCCTGTCTTGAGTGTTATCTGGCTCATAGGACAACCTCCACAAGCTCCAAGCAATCGAACCTTAACCACACCATTTTCGCTAACCCCTACCAACTCAACATTTCCGCCATCTGCCTGCAATGATGGTCGGATTTTACTAAGTGCATTTTCTATTTTTTCTCGCATTTTTTCTCCTCAACTATTTTTTGGTTTCTTGTTCAAACAATCGGCACAAACACCGTAAAGGTATGCCTGAACCTCTTCTATCACATGACCATCTATTTTTTTCTTCTTAATGATTGGACAGTTAACCGTGACATTTATTATACTTCCGCATTCTCTACATAGAAGGTGATGATGATTTTCGGCAATTGGGTCGAATACTGCTTTCTCGCCTTTTATATGCAATTCCTGAATTTCTCCAAGTTCTTTAAGCAACTGAAGAGTGGAGTATACTGTAGCTGTTGATATCGAGGGATATTTAATCTTAATAGCAGTGTATATTTCATCAACCGAGGGATGGTTAACGCTTTTCTTAAGATAATCCATCACAGCTAATCTCTGGGGTGTTAAGGTTACTCCTTTTTTCTTCATTCGTTCCATTAATTGTTTCATTTTTTTCCTTATTACATTTCTAAAATGAATATAACATTAAAATGGTTCTTTGTCAAGTAAAAAATTATTGACATTCAAAAAAAATTGTGCTATATTAATCAAATAAATGTGAACCTTTAATCTGGTCCTGTGAGGCTGGAAAGGGAGGACGAAATGAAAAAGAAAATGTGAGCATAGAAACCTGGCGAAAAGTCAGGCTTTTTTTAAATTCTAATACCATTTCAACATTTTAGATTCGGACGGACCTGAACACGATGAGTTTCTTGCGAGTCATATCGATACCAAGGTAAGAAACCAAATATGTCAACGTCATCTAAACAAATTGCGGAATAGCATTGGATGGTACAAGAACAAACAAAGGAGGGTACATGACCATTAAAGAAAAAGGGATTGTAATGGATGAGATTCAGGTTAAAAGGGCGCTGGTAAGAATCGCTCACGAAATTCTTGAAAAGAACAAGGGCGCTGAAAAGCTTGTCATAATAGGTATTCGTTCAAGAGGTGATTTTCTTGCCAGAAGGATAAAAGAATATATAAGAAGGGTGGAGTCCGTTGACATACCAATAGGTATACTTGACATTACTCTTTATAGGGACGATTTCACCTCGATTGACTATAAACCTATTGTGGGGAAAACAGAGATTCCATTTGATGTTAAGGATAAGGTAGTTATTCTTATCGATGATGTACTTTATACAGGACGAACAGTAAGGGCAGCACTTGACGAGATAATCGATTTTGGAAGACCAAATGAGATTCAACTTGCTGTTCTTGTTGACAGAGGACACAGAGAACTTCCAATAAGACCTGATTACATCGGGAAAAATGTCCCAACGGCGGACAACGAACTTGTAGAGGTTCAAATCAAGGAAGTGGATGGTGTAGATAGAGTCGTAATCAGGGAGGTGGAACATGAAAATTAAGAGAAAAGATTTACTTGGGATAGAAGAACTGTCAAAAGAGGAAATTGAAACTATCTTGGAAACTTCCGGGTCACTGAAGGAAATCTCAGAGAGAGCAATCAGAAAGGTGCCTTATCTTCGTGGAAAAACTGTTGTAAACCTTTTCTTCGAACCAAGTACACGAACGCTCGCTTCCTTTTCACTTGCAGAGAAAAGACTTTCAGCTGATTCATTCAATCTCTCGAGCAGCTCGTCGAGCGTGCTAAAAGGAGAAACTCTGCTTGATACAGCAAGGAACCTCGAAGCGATGAGAATTGATTTTGTTGTTGTGAGACATTCTTTACCAGGAGCACCCCATTTTATTGCAGATAGATTGGAAGCGTCTGTCATTAATGCTGGCGATGGAACACATGAGCATCCAACGCAGGCTCTACTTGACCTGCTTAGCCTTAAGGAGAAATTCGGAACTTTGGAGGGGAAGAAGGTGGTTATTGTAGGTGATATAGTTAATTCAAGGGTGGCGCGTTCAAATATCTGGGGACTGACAAAAATGGGCGCAGATGTTACAGTTTGCGGACCACCTACGCTAATGCCGTATGGAATCGAAGAAATGGGGGTGGAGGTTAGTTTCGAGTTGAGAAAGGCAATTGAGGGAAGAGATGTGATATATGTTTTGCGAATACAAAAGGAAAGACAGATGGGTGGAATGTTACCATCCATAAGGGAATACATAGAACTGTATGGAATAACACCAGAAAGGTTAAAGGATGCGAAGGAGGATGTCATAATAATGCACCCGGGACCGATAAACAGAGGAATTGAACTTGACCCAAGGGTTGCAGATGGAAAGCATTCAATAATACTTGGGCAAGTTACCAATGGTGTTGCGGTCAGAATGGCGATATTATATCTTTTAAGTGGAGGGCAAAGTGGCGAAGTTTCCGAAGCATAAATTTGTTATTAGGGGTGGGAGAATGATCGATCCTGTACAGGGTATTGATGAAGTAACCGATATTCTTATTGGAAGTGGCAAAATCGAGAAGATTGGGAATTTCAGCAAGAAGAACGTAGAAAGTTTGGATGTCAAAGGACTTGTCGTAACACCAGGTTTTATCGATATGCATACACATCTCAGAGAACCTGGAAGGGAGGACGAGGAGACTATTGAAACCGGGACAAAAGCTGCTGCAAAAGGAGGATTCACGGGTGTTGCAAGTATGGCAAATACGAACCCGGTTATTGATAATTCAGGGATGGTTCGTTTTATCAAAGACAGAGCTATGCAAGGTGGTTATGTGGAAGTTTTCCCCATAGGGGCTGTTACAAAAGGTCAAGAAGGAAATGAACTTACAGAAATGTTTGATATGGTGAAAGCAGGTTGTTGTGCATTTAGCGATGACGGAAAGCCGATAGATAACTCTCTTATGATGAGGAGAGCACTGGAGTATTCTCAAATTGTGGGGAAGACAATTATCGTGCATGAAGAAGATTTGAACTTAACCAGTGATGGTCAAATCAATGAGGATTTTATATCGACGAAGATGGGGCTTAAAGGGATGCCTTCCATTGGTGAGAGCACGATGATTGCAAGGGATGTTGAAATACTGGGTTTTGTTGGCGGGAAACTGCATATTGCTCATCTGTCGGTCAAGGAATCACTGGAGATTGTAAGGCAGGCAAAGAAAAGGAAGTTAGATATTTCTTGCGAGGTAACACCTCATCATATTGCATTGAATTCCTCATGCCTTGTTACATTTGACAGCAACCTTAAGATGAGTCCACCTTTAAGGAGCAGAAAAGATGTAGAGGTTCTTAAGAAAGGGCTACAACAAGGGGTTATCGATTGTATTGCCACGGATCATGCACCCCATGCGCTTTTTGAGAAGGAAATGGAATTTGGAAGTGCACCATTTGGCATAGTTGGACTGGAAACGGCTCTCGGCATTGTTTACACAGAGCTTGTTGAGAGTGGGATTCTTTCAATCGCCGAACTTGTGGAGAAGATGAGTGTAAATCCTGCGAAGATTCTTGGTCTTGGGGAAAAGACATTGAAAGAAGGAAGCGACGCAAACATAACGATTTTCGACCCGAACAAGGAATGGACTGTAGATGTCAAGAAATTTGTTTCAAAGAGCAACAACTCGCCATTTGATGGATGGAAGTTAAAAGGGAAAGGAGTAATGACAATAGTCAAGGGGAAAATCGTTTACAGAGAAGGAGAATTTCAGAAACTCGCCAGTTTATAACATTTTATTTTAATCAGCGAAGATTAGTATATAGAATATCTATTTTATCGTATTAGAAAATATTTATGGTGAGTAGTCCTTAAATTGTTTTTTAATTTTTTCTAAGACTTTTTCAATTACAGGTATGTAATTGGATTTTATTCTTTCAAATATGTCTTTAGAGGTTTCCTTATCATAAATATGTGATGTTTTATTTCTATCTTCAAGCATATCAAGAAATACCTCTTCATCTTCAATTAACGCAATGCGAAAAGCTTCTTTTAAGCTATCTCTTGGGGTTTTAGTTTCAATCCCTTGATATTGAAGGAATATCTTCAGGGTTTTCCATAATAACTCAAAAGTAAATTCAAATCTTTGAATCACGCCATCCCTGTCAAGCTCATCTTTGGTTTCTTGTACACCATTTTTTAGTCTTAAAAAGCCATTCTCAAGTTTTTGAATAGCGAGTTCAAGTACTTCTCTCATAAATTATCCTCCCGGTTTTCAAAATTATATCCCTAAAAACTTTATCAGTGGAATTTAGATAAACAATATCAACCTTATAAAGACCTGCTACTTCTTCGATATCCTCCATTATCTTTCTTTGTAACCTGATGTCAACCTTTTGGCTATCAAGTGCAATGTCAAAATCTGCATTGCCGGAATATTCTTGTCGTGCTCTTGAGCCGAAAAGTATAAGAATGTTTGGCTTAAGATATTTATTAAGAATATTTTTAATCTTGTTTAGTATTTCGGTCTCTCTTTTGGTCATAATTTTTTCAGTATTTTTTTCTAAGTACAGTCAACTATTGATAATATATTACAACAACGATGAAAAGTCAAGGATTTTCAATCAATATTTGTGATTCAGGGAATAGAGTGTGCGTTCTGAGACTCTGAAATAAATTCAGGGTGACAAATAGGAATTGTCATGCTGAACTTGTTTCAGTATCTCGGTGTTTAGTATTGCTTCAGCATCTCATGCTTAGGTCCTGAAACAATAGTGAAACTTGTTCAGCACAGAGTTCAGGGTGACACAATTATGCTATACGGAACGCTGGCTTTGTCCGAACAGATGTCATTTCCAACCTTTCGCTTTGCTCGAGGGCAAGCTTGTTTCGGAATCTCAAATTTTAGAGAGACTCTGAAGTGATCCTGAAATAATACTGAAACAAGTTCATTGCATAATTCAGGATGGCATTATTCAGGGTGACAGGAAAGAAAATGTTGGAACCTGTCGCAATTATTGAGGTTTTCCCATTTTATTTCCTATGAGAATTAACACTTAAGACTTATCTTTCGAAAGCGCTTCAACGCTTTCAAGAATCTCCTTGAAAACCTTAATCGATAGTTGAATAGTTCTTTTATCTTTTCCTCTTATTAATTTCCAAATCTCTGAGGATAACTCTTCAAACTTCAGTATTTGTTTGTCCATAGATGTAAAAGATAGAAGTTCGCAAAGAGAGATACCCAGTGCATCACATATTTTTGATAATGTAAGCAAAGAAACATTTGTTTTTGCTCTCTCGATTTTGCCAAGATATTTTGGGTTAATGTCTGCTTTTTCCGCAAGAGCCTCTTGAGTTAACCCTTCTTCCTTTCTTTTATCCCTGATGTTTCTACCTAACCTTAAAAGCATTCGATTCATCTTCTTTTTCATAAATTTAGTATAAAAGAAAAAAGAACAAAAATAAACCTCATAAAGTAAACTTCTACGATTTTTATTCTTGACAAAACCACATATAAGTGGTATTTTATCAGATAGCATTATTTAGATCACATAAGACTGTTAAAAGAAAGGAGGTTTTGATGAAATATCTAAAGGCTTTCCTGATTGGAAGCATGATAGCTTCTTTAGCTATAATACTGAATTGCAGTAAAAAAGCACCTACTGAACCGGAGCCAACTGATTTTACGCTATATGTTCAAAATGATACTCCTTATGATGTTGGAGTTGTCAAGGTTCAACTTTATTCCCCACCCCAGGTTCAGTTTTATTCCCCACTTT
>CAYMQB010000018.1:0-1457 GCA_964392665.1 uncultured bacterium
GGTATGAAAAACCTTAATTTATAATATCTTCAGGAACTTTCGATTTATCTGGGAATAAATCACCAAGAAAAACAGGTGGAATTTTGACTATCTCAACAGATAAGTTTGGCTGCTTCTTAGAAACAATTTGCCATGGTGTTTGATTTTCTTTGTATGTATTGGGACGGACCAGATTAAAGAACAATATGTATTCTGTTCCGTTATCAGTCTGTCGAACCGTGCGTGATAAATCAGCACCATGGCGTAAGAGCCTCTTATTTAAGTAGTCAGCAAATAATGTTGCATACGTAAGAGAACGCTCATCAGCAAACCCCATATATAACATACCTGATGTTACATCCCTCGCTGTGTATTGCATTTGAGGTAATCCGTTCTTTTTCATCGGTATATAATATTTAGGTATATCATTCAGATACTTCGTATCCTCATCAATTTGCTCAAGGAATTTCCACGAAGTGTGATTTTGTAAAGAATACTCTTGTTAAATAAGGTTACTCGTAGTTAATATTCTTGTGGGGAGTGGTTGGAATATACAAACCGGTATTTTCTCTGTGTTCTCTGTGGTTGGTACTTTTTGCGGGAAAGATGATTCAGCAGAAAAAGTTTGACTTTCACAAAAATATTTGTTAAAACGCAAGGATGAAAAAAGCAAACACATCTGTCTTAGCTAAAAGTGTCAAAAACAAGGGTAGTAAAATAAGGTGCATTCAAGAGTTCCTGTGCCATAAAAGCTCAAAGACCACAGAGATAGATATACACAGATGTGAGCAGAAAGAATTTAGGTTTAATAACAAGTCCATTAAATAGTATGGGGGAAGGAGGTGAAATTGATAAAGAAAGACAAATAACCTTACCCCACCTTTGAAAACAAAGTATTTAAAGGGCGAAATTATATGCTATTAAAAGGAGGTAAAAAATATGAGTAAAATAATTAAAGTTACGGATTCAAATTTTGAAGAAGAGGTTCTGAACTCAGACCTACCCACAGAAGTAGATTTTTGGGCGCCCTGGTGCGGACCTGTAAAATGGTGATACCAATATATGAAAAATTATCAGAGGAATACGCGGGAAGATTTAAGTTTTGCATGATTGATGTGGATGAGAACAAGAACATGGCTATGAAATATCAGATTATGAGCATACCTATGCAGAAGTTCTTCAGTGCTGGTGAGAATGTTGATGAAATTTTAGGTGCGGTCCCGGAGGATGTGATTCGTGGAAAAGTTGAAAATATTCTTAAGAGATTTCCAAGTGATGAAAAAGGAAGGCTAAAGACGATTTTATACTCCTGGGTTGAACATAACAAACAGGATGCCGAGAAATTTAGTAAATGGAAAGAGAAGGTTGAGAATATGCAGGATGAGCCGGTTTATGGTAGCATAGCTCTGGCAGCTCAAGAGGTCGAAAAGGCAAATGAAAGGTTATCACAACTTCTGATAGAATTGGAAGGATAAACA
>CAYMQB010000018.1:1557-43399 GCA_964392665.1 uncultured bacterium
CGAAAAGGCAAATGAAAGGTTATCACAACTTCTGATAGAATTGGAAGGATAAACATGGATTAATTTGTGAACAGCGTACATGAACCGATAACTAAATCGGGAGTAGAAGTTGAAGTGCGCACAACGGTTATGAGTCAACAGGAGCGAGAGGCATTTCTGACGATGGAACAGGAAGGTTGGAAAACTATTTCGTAGTTTCAAGAGGTTAATAAAATGAATGCCCCAGAGAAAACGATTTATGATAAAATAGAGAATAGGCTTTACAAACAGATAACAAAACGAGTTGAGTATGCTGAATCTATCTTAGATGTCGGCTGTGGACATTGCAAATTAGTTAATATATTGGCAAAGAAGACAGAGAGTAAAATTGTTGGGGTGGATATTGATGGATGGAAATTTGCTGATGGACTGAAAGAAGCTGTAAAATTAGGAGTCTTAGACAATATCGAATGTATAGAAGTCGATGCACGAAGTCTACCTTCATCCTTTAATGAAAAATTTGATGCAACGGTCTCCATATATGCCTTGCATGAGTATGGAAAACCACTTAAAGTCTTGCGAGAAGTGAATAAGGCGTTAAAGCCCGATGGTAAAATCCTAATTATAGATTTTATCAAAGGCTCAACCGCAGAAAAATTATGGTTTGAGAGATACTATACCCCAAAGCAGATCAAAAGTTTATTGAAAAAAGCATGATTTAGGGATATAGAAACAGAGTTTCCAGAGGGTAAAGAATTGGTGTTGTATGAAGGAAGAAAAATTAAGGGCATAGAATCGGAATAGAAAACGAGATTTCGGTAAAGTTTGGAACTGCGAAAAGTTTGAAGGGAATGAATAAAAAACCATCACGATGAAAGAGACAAAAAACAAATATGACAATAAAAACTTTGGCGGGGTTAGGAACTCTGCGGTTGCTTCGCAACCTTGCCCTTCGGGACATTGCTCCATATGGTCGCAACGTCGAATAGGACGAAACTGTTGGCTGAAGGGCAGTTGATACAAAGAGGGTACAAACCCTGAGAAGACTTATATATAAAAAGAGTTAGCAAAAAAGATTCTTTCTGTATCACATATTATTCGAGCAAATATGTCGAACATTAAAGATACTTATTCCATAATATCTTTTGGGCGGGTAAATGTGACTTAATTAATTCGCTAAACCCTATTACATTATATTCTTCTTGAAAATTATTTTTCTTTTCCTCATCAAAAACTACTAAATTTATGTTATGTTTTTTCATTTCCTGAATCTTCCCTTTACCTATATTTTCTTCCTGCGTTACTATATAGATCTTCCCCGGATTGAGAGAAGCCAATTCTCCTATCACCTGACGCCACCTTTCTCTAAGTGTTCGTTTTACTGAAATAACTAGACATACAGTCCTATTTTTTCTAAAAACCTCTTCACTGGGAAAAAGATAATCAACCTTTCCGTTTAGTGCGGTTTGTGTATCATAAGGATAATCTAATTTGCCAAATAAAAATTTCAAATGATTTTCAAAACTACCGCCAGCTCTTGTTTTCCTTGATTGACTAATGCTTAGAAATAAACTCCAGAAATCTTCATAATGACGCTTAAAAAATCTACAAAAAGAGTTTTTAGAATCTCCCGGAGGCAATTTCATTATCTTCCTATCCAATGCTTCTTTGACAATCTTGATACTACATTTTTTCTCAAATTCTTTATATAATTCAAATTCAATATCCAATAATTTCCGTAAATAAAGATTAAACTTTTTTTTAGCATTTTTTATTGCTAATTTTTTCTGAGCCAACTCGGCTAATTTTTCTCCTGATGGCATAAACTTCCTTCTTATTTCTTTTTGAAATTCTGAAAAAGTTTTATTCATATCTTTATTTCCTTTCTAATATTACCATATATTCTTCAAGCATTGTATTAACGGTGTTTCCAGCGATATTGGTTGGGCTATTTTTATTTGGCATTCTTTTATTGGGTATTTCCCTAATTATTGTTTTATGGTGCATAAAATTATCTTTACATAATTCCACAATAATTTCATCAGTAGGTATCTGAATATTTTTTACAGTTCTATTTCCAACAACCATACACATAAATCCTTTTGGTTTTACGACCCGACCGAAATCTTTCAAATAAAGATTCAGGTCGTAAAAAAAAGCAAATACTTCATCTGCTCTTTTTTTATCTCTGAATGAAATATTTTCTAAAGTAGAAAATAATAATTCTGAGTATATATCATATACAGTATTTTTAATAATCTTTCCGCCTAAGCTTTCTCTATCCACATTTATTTTATCCAGTTCTAACCACTCTAACGAAAATCTTGAAAATTGTCCATAAGCCACTGTTGTTTTGCTGTCACCATAAGGGGGAGAAGTAACAATTAGATCAATTTCTCCGTCCTTGATTTCCTTAATATTTCTAACAATCTTAAACCAATGCCTCTTAGAAATGTTCCCTTTCATGGAATTTAATTTGTAAATATTTCCCAACGATTTTTTATAAAAGAATTCTTTAACATTCGGATTATGTTTTCTTAAATCTTCTTCTGCATATCTATGTAATTTGAATCCGTTTCTGCAGTTTGACACATTTCTAATGGTCTCACTAAAAGAGATTTTGAAAAAATCTTGTATTTCGTTATCTTTTATTCCCCAGATTGCCTTTCTTATTTTCCCCAGTTCCTCTATCACAGAAGGTTTGAACCATAAACTTATATTTTTAATTTCAGGTATAGCAGGTTTTGGATGTTTTGCTCTTTTTAGTATGTTTTCAAGTTCATTACGCAAGATTAGCGGTTCTATTGACTTAAGCTTTACTTTGGTGATTAATTCAGCCAATGGGTTAATGTCAATCCCATAAGAAAATCTTTTTTTCATATTGGCTTCTACAAGGGTAGTGCCTGAGCCCATAAACGGGTCTAAAACAATATTGTTTTCCTCACTATAATTCTCAATAAAATAATCAGCAATCGGATAAGCCATCACAGCTGGGTAAATATGTAAACCATGAATGCCGTCTGTTTGTCTAATATGTTTGAAATCAAAAGAGGGATCCTTATATCTTTTTTTTGTTTTATCTATTTCCACTTCTTCCTGTGTATAGGTATAAAAATCAAACAATCCTATTTGTTTATATCCACTTTTAAAGTAATCTATAATTTTATTTTGGTTATAATTATTTAGGAAACTAAAATATCCTTGTTTAGATATTATTATATGGTCTATTATCTTAATCCCAGATATCTCCTCGGATTTAATCAGTTTTTCTGTAATTTCTATATCTTCCGGGGTTGGCTGAGAGTTACCCACAGGGTGATTATGAACTAAAATAATTGCAGTAGCGTTATTCAAATATGCTGGAGCAAATATTTCTCGAGGGTGCACTAAATTTGAATCAACTGTCCCTATCGCTATAACTTCTTTTTTTATCAACTGATTCAATGAATCCAAATATAAAACGATTAAATGCTCTTTCTTTTTATTAATCCAATCTTTACATATGTCAAAGACATCGTCAGCGGTTTTTATAGTAATTTTGCTCTTATCTATTAAAATAAACCGCTTGGCTAATTCAAAGGCAGAAACAATTTGTACCGCTTTAACTTTTCCAATCCCTTTTATTTTCGTTAAGTCTTCAATTTTTGCATCTATTAGTTTTTTGCCAAATTTTTTTAGCAGACTTGCGGAAACTTTTTTGACATTCCGTCCTCGAATACCACTCCCTAATAAAATGGATAACAGTTCTGTGTTTGTTAAAGCATCAATGCTATTTATTTCCAATTTTTCTCTGGGACGCTCAACTTTTGGTAAATCTTTAATTTTTATATTTTGAATATTTGCCATTTTTCGATATCTACTTTTTAAAATCGCCACACAGTCTAATTTTGAAAACAGGAATTTCCTTATCTTTTACCATTCTATATATAGTTCGCTCATTTACTTTTAAATAATTCTTTACTTCCTTAATTCTTAAAATGTCGCTATCGATAACGATATTTTTTATAAATTAATTCATTGAACTTTATTTTAGTCTAATATTTTCCAAAAGTCAAGAAAAAAGCCAAGGCCTTTACCTTCATATCTTATACGATATCCTAAATTTGTTCCCCTCACTTCAAAAATCTGGAAATCTATATGAAGGCAGCTTTATTTCAACTTTACTCAAGATAGACCTTATCTAATTACTCACAATAACAGCTTAAAGGTGAAATAATGTTACAGGTGTGCGCTTGCTTTCAAGAGATAATTTCGTACATAATCCGCAATGCCTTCTTCCAATCTATTTATCCGTTCCGAGTATCCTGAAGTTCTGAGCTTTGTGATATCCGCCTGGGTATAACTCTGATACTGCTGCCTTAAATTCTCCGGCATTTCAATATATTCAATGCCTGGTTTCTTATCCATCGAATGAAAAACAGCAATAGCAAGGTTATTAAAACTGCGAGCAATCCCCGTTCCAATATTGATTATTCCATTCGCCTTCGGATTATCATAAATAAACAGCGTCATCTTCACGACATCTTTCACATATATAAAGTCTCTTGCCTGCTCACCATCACCGTAATCGGAATTGTTGGACTTGAACAGTTTGACCTTTCCGCTTTCCTGTATCTGTTCAAATGACTTAAGGACCATACTTCTCATATTTCCTTTGTGGTACTCGTTGGGTCCAAACACATTGAAATATTTAAGCCCTGCAATTTCATCCAGATAGCCATTCTCAAGTGCCCACAAATCAAAACAATGTTTGCTCCTTCCATATAAATTGAGCGGTTTCAGATATTTCAATTTCGACTGGTCATCTGAAAACCCGTTATTACCCATCCCATAAGTAGCAGCACTCGATGCATAAACAAATCTCTTCTTATTTCTTACAGCCCATAATGCAAGCTTTTTTGTATATTCACAATTATTGTCCATAAGATAATCCTCATCCCGTTCGGTCGTATCGCTGCACGCACCAAGATGAATAATCCCTCCTATTCTCTTGTCAAAAATACTCTCCTCGAGTTTTTCAATAAAGGAACCCTTATTAAGATA
Source organism: uncultured bacterium (assembly GCA_964392665.1). GTDB lineage: Bacteria > Hydrothermota > E44-bin80 > E44-bin80 > E44-bin80 > CAYMQB01. The sequence goes on from CAYMQB010000018.1 coordinate 6,580, forward strand.
ATCAGAATATCTGAGGTTTGCAAGGTTTTTATAGGTATCTACCTGCTTCTGTTCGTCAACCACCAGAATATTCTCGAAACCTCTTTTATTCAGCATCCATACCACAGCACTACCGATGAATCCCCCCCCACCAGTTAAAACTATCATATCTATTTCTCTCTTCCTTCTTTTCGCACATTAAATCTTAGATTTTCCATATCTTTTTCTTTACTAACTCAATAACTGATTTTCACTTTATAACATAACTACCCTCAGATTTCACTTTTAACTTTTTACTTGTCTTTTTCCCCGTCACTCCCTTACTCCGATACTCCGTTTCTCTTACATCCTACATCCTACACCCCGTGTAATCTTCCGCAGATTTCACTTTATCCTTTATCCTCGTAACATACTGTCCACAATTACTACCTATTTTATTTTCTTCAAGTTCTCCTATACTCAAAATAACTTCAAAACCTTTTTTTTCAAAATCCCTAACAAGACATCGAGCAACATCATCATCCAGTCTAAAAAGAGATTTTAGACCATTCTCCGTTACGCTTCTGGTGGGATTAAGAGGTGTGATTTTTACGATAAAAACATCCGGGTTAAAATATCCAGAAACAGTACCGCTGTCGATAGGAAAACCCTCTGTTGCAGCAAAATTCAGTGCAATCTTTCTGTCCCCATCTTTGTAGAATCTTTCACCATAATCAGCAATCTCATCGAAACTCCATTTTCCTACTGGTATAAGAAAATCCCTTTTTGCACAATCGGTCGTATGTAGCGAAAACTGCAGTTGAAAATGCCCTGATGTATAAAACCTATTTTTTATCTCAATCAATTCTTCGAAAAAATCGCCAGTCTCGGCAGGTGCAATACTGGAAATGCAAGGCATTAAGCCAGGTGCATCATATATGTCAGGTAATCTCTTAAGAACCTTAAGCACTTCTCTGTTGAAAGCAGGCTCCCCCATTCTCGCAAACTGCACCTTGAATTTATGAATAGGCACCTTTCTATCGCGAAATCGCTTTGTAACCAGGTAGTCAATTTGCTCAAGAATTTCTTCCTCGCTGACTTTTCCTCTGTAGTCTCCTGAAGCATCGCAAATTTTACACTTTACAGGACAGCCAAACAAAGTCGAGACAATTAAAACCCATTTTCTTTCCCTGGGAATCGGAGGCTGTAACGATTCCACGAATTCAACATACTTGCCATTATTCATCTCAGCAAGGTAAACCAATGCAATTTCCTCTTTCCCAAAACTCTCAATAACTCTCATAATTTATCTCACTTTTCCAGTAACCGCTAACCCGCCACTCATCTTCGCTCTTCCCTTAAATATCTCCATTGCAATCCGAATCCCATCTCCTACAGCAATTCCCACCTGTCTGTATTCACCCTCTACGACATCACCAATGAAATAGATATTCTTTGTACGCTTTCCAATTTCATAGGCTGACTTCAGATCTTGAGAAAGAAAACCAACGTTTGCTATCCTGCCAATGGCTGCAACCACAATGTCAGTTAGAATACTTATATCATTGGCACAGGAACAATGCAAGACCAATTTATCACCTTGCTTGAAAAGGTTTTTTACTTCACAGCCTGTTGAAATTCGAATATTGCTTTGTCCTTTTACCTTTTCCAGTAAAGCAAGAACACAGGATACATTTTTTTTTCTACATAACACCAACACTTCGTTATTTCTTGACAAGGTTAAGGCATAATCCAAAGCGGCATCCCCTCCCCCGATTATGCATATATCCTTGTTTTCTATTGATTTCAGTTTCAATACGTCATAAAAAATGCAGTTCGACTTCAAACCTGTATCTATTCTAAGCTTTCTGGGAACAGTTCCTGAGGCAACAACAACAGTTTTAGCGTTTATTGTTTTCTTATCAGTCCGTATAATGAAATTTTTTTCCGAAAAGTCCAATTTTTCTGCTTTCATAATGAGAACTTCCACCCCGAATCTTCTTAATTGTTTTTCAAATAGGCATGCAAGCTCACTTCCACTAATTCCCTTGGGAAACCCGGGATAGTTTTCTACCATATTTGCGTTCAGCACAAGTCCACCCACACTATTTCCCTCCAGAAGAAGAGGCTCGAATCCATATCGCTTCAACTGAATTGCGCAGGAAATACCCGCAGGTCCAGCCCCAATAATTACCACCTCTCGTTTTATCATACGATTACTAACTATCCTAAAAAGCCCCTTTTGTCAACAGGTTTCTCAATCCAGCTTACTAATTCAATCGAGTATCGAACTAACCTTTCAAAATACTGTTGACATACACTTCCTTTTGATGTATAAATGATGAAAAAGGAGGTAGAATGGTTGAGACTCTTAACGCAATGGCACAGACTGGAGGACAAAGTCAAACAAATCCTTTGACTACCGTCATTTTTATAGTAATGATTATTGCAATCCTTTACTTTCTCCTGTTTATGCCACAGAGAAAACAAGAGCAAAAGAGGAAACAGATGATTGCAACTCTCACTAAAGGTGATGAAGTCGTCACTTCGGGCGGAATACATGGAACAATCTCAAGGATAAAGGAAGATACCATTATTGTCAAAATATCAGAGAAAACCGAAATCGCTGTCGAAAAAAACTCCGTATCAAGGGTAAAAGAAAGAAAATGAGAATTGTGTACTGGGGAAGCTCGCATTCCTCAGCAGAAATTCTAACCTATCTGGTCGCTAACAACTTTCATGTTGCTCTTGTTGTCACTCAGCCTGACAGGCAAAAAGGAAGAGGCAAAAAAGTACTGCCCACACCTGTGAAACAAGTTGCTATACAAAAAAATATAGAAGTTGTATCTCCGGAAAACCCAAATCAACAAAGCACAATCAAGAAAATCTCTAATTACAAACCCGACCTTTTCTTCCTTTGTGCTTATGCAAAACTTCTTGGTAAAGAATTACTGGAAATTCCACCACAGGGTTCTGTTAACCTTCATTTTTCCCTGTTACCAGAACTCCGCGGTGCCGCACCAATCCAAAGAGCAATAGTAAAAGGATTCAAAAAAACTGGTATTACAACCTTCTTTATGAACGAATCCCTTGATAAGGGTGAAATTATACTGCAGGAACAAACAGAGATTCAAGAATTCGAAACGTTCGGTGAACTGGAGAAAAGACTTACTAACACAGGTAAAATGATAGCAAAACGGACAATCGAAGGAATTATCGAAGGAAATCTCAAAACAACGAAGCAGGATAATGCAAAAAAATCTTATGCAAAAAAAATTCAAAAAGAAGAAAGAATTGTTGACTGGAACCAACCTGCCATAGAGATTGTGAGGAAAATAAACGGCTTTTCTCCATCGCCGGGTACTTATACGTTTTTCAGAGAAAAAAGAATAATGCTTATAAAGGCAAAAACAGGAACAGTGGCACAGGGAAGTGCAGGAACACTCTTTGCTGGAAAACAACTTCAAGTTCTTGCAGGTGATGGAAAAACTGTACTCATAGAGAAACTAAAACCTGAAGGGAAAAAAGCAATAAATGCTAAAGATTTCGTTAATGGTTTTAGGATTGAAGACGGTGATACCTTTACTTGAGAGCTGTTTTGAAAAAAATAAGTTTACCTTATGTTTACAGCTCTATTTTTCAACTCAAAAAAACTTACAAGACTTATTTGCATTGATTTTTCAAAGTATCAAGAAATGTCCTCCTCAAAATTCACAATGAGTAACCCGGAATATGGCAGATTTGACTGGATCTACGACGAGGATGTCTGCCCAGATACGACAATCAAAGAAGACGATTTGGGTAAAACCGATGAAGGCATTTCTCTGCTTTCAAGAAGTCTCTCTCAAACACAGCTTGAATCTGTGAAGAAGGGACAGATAAGTTGATTCTGCAAAAAATAATATCCGGTAGCGGTATGATTCTTGCAGGTATTCTTTTCCTATTTATTTTCAAAATCAGGAAGAGCATTGCATTCAAGTATATTCTTTATGGTGGAATTGTATGGGCAGGAACGATAGCGTTGAAGTTTACCTGTGCATTATTGTTAAACAAACACATTTACGGTTTTCTGTATTCCGCCTTGCCAGCTAAGGTTGCAGATCCACTATTCTGGGTTTATGTTGGACTTCTAACCGGAATCTTTGAATGCGGAGGTATATATTTGGTAATCAAATTGACGAAACTTAAGAATATATCGAAATGGGAATCCTATGCATTTGGATACGGATTCGGTTCAACAGAAGCAATCCTGATTGGACTTGCCCAGCTTCTTTCGATTATCGCCATATTTACAGGTCAGATTCCAGTTATGCAAATCGACTGGTTGGTAATCCCTGCTCCAATAGTGGAAAGGGTTATGGCTATTTTCCTCCATCTATTCACAACATTACTGATTATTTACGGAATTAAGGAGAATAAACCTTCCCTTTTCTGGATTTCCCTTCTTTATAAGTCACTGGTAGATGCAATTGCAGCCTGGGCACAACTCTCCTTTGGAATAACTTCTACTTCACATATATGGTTGGTAGAAGGAATATTCTTCATAGTCACATCTTTTTCCATCGTTGGCTCAATACTATTTTGCCGGAGAGGAGAAACCCAGAATCTGGCAGAGGGCAACAATGCCAGCAGTTTCAGTTCTTAGTCTCGTCACCCCAAGGCTAATGGGCACAAAACCTTGCTCAATAGCTTTATCAAATTCTTCTCTTTCGAAACCACCTTCGGGACCCACAAGAACAAGTACTTTTTTTGCGCTTTTACCACGCATATTTTCCTCGATACTGCTTGCATACTCTTTCTCATAGGCAATGAATTTTAACGAAAATCCCAACCTTTTTGATACGAAATCTTCAAAGTCCAGGGGTTTCCTAAACTCTGGTAAAATAGACCTTTTAGACTGCTTGACAGCAGAGATTGCTATTTTCTTCCATCTTCTAATCTTAGCCACTTCAGGAATCACAACACTCCTTTTAGTTATAACAGGTATAATCTCCCTCACTCCGATTTCGGTTGCTTTTTCAACAAACCAATCCATTCTTTTTGCTCTTGGTGATGCTATAGCTATGCTTACGTAAACTGACCTCTCATTTGTATTCCTGGTTATTTTAGAAGTTTCTGCCTTTATGTAATGACTTCGAAATTTCGAAATAACACAATGATATTCCTCTCCGTCGCCTGTAATCACAACTATCCTATCACCTACTTTGGAACGTAATACGTTCTTAAGGTGCTTAAATTCACTACCCTTAATAGTTACAATATTATTTTTGATATCTTTCTTATTTGCAAAAAAATAATCCATGGAAAAGCTATTTCGGACTCACAGACTTATGTATTTCTGGGTTTGTCGGCAGCTATCTTTTCGAGACGTTTGAGTAACTCTTTTTCTTCGGCACTAATCCTCTTTGGAGTCCATACTTTAATCTCTACATACTCATCGCCTTTCCCACCAAAATTTATATGGGGTAAGCCTTGCCCTTTCAACCTGAAAAGTTTACCCGACTCTGTTCCTCGTGGAATTGCCAAAAAAACCTTCCCATTCAAGGTTGGAACTTCGATTTTTCCGCCAAGAACAGCAACTGTGTAAGAAATAAAGGTTCTTAGCACAATATCGGAACCATGTCTTTCGAATTTCGGATGTTTTTTTTCCTCTATAACAACATTTATATTTCCCTTAGGTCCATTGTTAGGACCTGCGTGTCCTTCGTCCCTTAAGGGTATATAGTTACCCTCGCTGATACCTGCTGGAATTCTAACACTGATTATCGAAGTTTTCTTAATCCTCCCTGTTCCGCTGCACTTTCTGCAGGGATCCTTCACTATCTTTCCTGTTCCTCCGCAGCGATTACAGGTCGAAATTGTTTGCACCATACCCCCCAAAAGTCCCCTTGAAGTTCTTGCGACCTGTCCACTTCCCTTACACTCAGGACAGGTTACCAATCCACTTCCCGTCTTTGCACCCGAACCTCCACAGGAATCACACTTTTCATATCTTTTTACTTTTATCTTTTTAGTTACACCCTTTGCAATCTCTTCGAGTGATAGTCTCATATTTACTCTTATATCCCCACCTTTTATGGCACGACTTCCCTCCCTCTGTCTAAATCCTCCTCTTGCTCCCCCGGTAAAGAGATCAAAAATATTTCCACCACCAAACCCACCACCTCCAAAAAGACCCTCAAGAATATCACTCAAATCCTCGAAATGCGTAAAATCCCTGTTCATGTTGAAACCACCACTTCCGAATGAACCCTTCAGTCCGTCATAACCAAAACGGTCATAGGTGGCTCTCTTGTTCTTATCCATCAGAACTTCATAAGCTTCGCAGACTTCCTTGAACTTCTCTGTAGCCTGTTCTTTGTTGTCCTGATTTGCATCCGGATGATATTTTTTTGCCAGATTCCTGTATGCCTTCTTTATCTCATCATCGCTTGCACTCTTTGAGATACCAAGAATTTTGTAGTAATCCATTTTTACCATAAGTATCTATTCAATAAATGACTTTGTTGATTTTACTGGATTTGTTGACTTAATGCTTCGTTGAATCTATGAAATCATTACTCCAAGGTATTACACCGTTTAGCTCTTTTATTAGTTTTGGTCGTCTGTATCGTTTTGTTCGTTTAAGGTGTTAGTTTCACAGCAAGATATTCGTTTACACTTTTCATTTCTAATCTTTTCCTTTATCCTTACCATTTCTCCGTTTCCCTCATCTCCACTCGCTCTTATCTCTTCCGTCCTTGTCGATCTTATGTCTTATGCCTTTCCTTCCTCCTCACTTATCGTCCTTCTCCTTATCCTCATCATCTATTACTTCATAATCAGCATCTACAGCTTCGGATTTCTCCTGTTTCTCTTCATTGGTCTTTGTTTCCTCTGGTTCGGCTTGCTCTTGCTGACCCTCCGATTTTGTTTTCTGCTGGTCAGTAGTCGCCTGCTGATACATTTTCTCACTTAATGTATAAGATGCCTTTTGAAGCTCCTCCACCTTTCTTTCTATCTCATCCATATTGTTAGTGCTTATAACCTTTTTCAGTTCGTCAACTGCATTTCCAATTTCCTTCTTTTCTTTATCTGACAGTTTCTCACCATATTCTCTTAAACTCTTCTCGGTCGAATAGATAAGAGCATCAGCCTTGTTACGTACTTCGACAAACTCTTTCTTTTTCCTATCTTCTCCCTCGTGTGCTTTCCCTTCTTTTACCATTTCATCGATTTCATCTTCCTTCAAACCACCCGAGGCGGTAATCCTTATTTTTTGTTCTTTCCCTGTTCCCAGATCCTTTGCCGAAACATGAAGAATACCGTCTGCGTCAATATCAAAAGACACTTCAATCTGAGGAACGCCGCGCGGCGCAGGCGGAATACCTACAAGTTCGAATTTGCCCAGAGTTCTGTTGTCAACTGCCATTTTTCTTTCTCCCTGAAGTACATGTATCGTAACGGCAGGTTGGTTGTCCGCAGCAGTGGTAAAAATCTGACTCTTTTTCGTCGGTATTGTTGTATTTCTTTCGATAATTGGTGTCATAACTGCACCCAGCGTTTCTATTCCGAGAGTCAGAGGAGTGACATCCAGAAGCAGAACATCTCTGACCTCACCGCTTAATACTGCTCCCTGGATTGCAGCACCCATTGCAACAACTTCGTCCGGATTTATACCTTTATGAGGCTCCTTGCCGAAATATTTCTTCACTGCTTCCTGAACCAACGGCATCCTCGTCATACCCCCGACAAGAACAACTTCATCGATATCTTTCACATTTATTTTTGCATCCTTAAGAGCCTGCTCAACCGGTCGCTTTGTTCTTTCCACAAGATCATCGATAAGACTTTCCATTTTTGCCCTTGTAATTTTCATATCAAGGTGTTTTGCTCCAGAAGCATCTGCGGTTATAAATGGAAGGTTTATCGATGTTTCGAGTGTCGTCGAAAGTTCTATTTTCGCCTTCTCTGCCGACTCTCTTAACCTCTGCAGTGCTCTCTTGTCGTTTATCAAGTCAATTCCATTATCCTTTTTGAATTCTTCGGCAATCCAATTCACAATTCTCTCGTCGAAATCGTCACCACCAAGATGGGTATCTCCATTCGTCGATTTAACCTCAAAAACACCCTCCCCAATCTCAAGTACGGAAATATCAAAAGTTCCCCCTCCAAGGTCAAAAATGGCAATCTTTTCGTTCTTCTTTTTTTTCTCCAGTCCGTAAGCAAGTGAAGCGGCTGTAGGCTCGTTTATTATTCTCATAACTTCAAGTCCTGCAATCTTACCGGCATCCTTGGTGGCTTTCCTTTGCGAATCATTGAAGTATGCAGGAACAGTTATTACTGCCTTTGTTACTTCCGACCCCAAATATTGTTCCGCAGCTTTCTTAAGATACCTTAAAACCATTGCAGAAATCTCTGGTGGAGAATATTGTTTATCACCCATTTCAACCCTCACATCTCCATCACTGGACTCAATAACTTCGTATGATACCTTTTTAAGTTCTTCTTTAACCTCATTGTATCTTCTACCCATGAATCTTTTTATGGAAAATATCGTATTGTCAGGATTGGTAACTTGCTGTCTTTTTGCTATAATACCAACAACTCTTTCTCCATCATCCTTGATAGCTACAACAGAAGGTGTTGTTCTTCCCCCGTCAGGATTTGGAACAACGACTGGTTCCCCACCCTCCACAATAGCCACGCATGAATTTGTGGTTCCTAAATCAATCCCTATTACTTTGTCTTTTACTGCCATTTTCCTCACTCTCCTTTTCTTCTCCTTGTTTTGAAACAGTAACTTTTGCAGGTCTCAGCACTTTTTCACCCAAGAGATAGCCCTTTTCTAATTCTTCAATTATGGTAGAAGGTTCATGCTCCTTGCTTTCTATAGCAACCAGAGCATCGTGTCTGTAAGGGTCAAATTTGTGCCCGACGCTATCAAACGCTTTCAGTCCTTCCTTCTCCAGTAGTTCTTTGAGTTGTCTGAAAATCAACTTAACTCCATCCATTATATCCTTCACACTGTCTGAATTTACATTTGCATCGATTGCTCTTTCGAAATTGTCAACGACTGGTAATATAGAGAGAATAAGCTTTTCCGTTGCATACTTCCTTATTTCTTCCTTTTCTCTGGTAGCCCGTTTCCTCTGATTGTCAAGTTCGGCAAGAGACCTTAAATACTTGTCTTTATAGTTTGCAACTTCCTCAAGAGCTTCCTTTAATTCTACATTAAGTCTTTCAATCCTATCAAAATGCTCCGTTTGTTTCTCGGTACTATCTTCCTGTTTGTCTTTTTCTTTCTCTACATTCTTTTCCGCTACTTTCTCTTTTTCGATATTCTCCTTTTCTTCACTAATTTCCTTATCCTCAGTGTTCAATCTTCCTCCCTAATTTCAATCTTTTCTGTGAATATAATAGCAAAATGATGATTTGTCAAGGCTGTTTTTAATAAAAAAACGATATCCAAAACACTCTGTTCGGTCTTAAATCCCCTACTTCGTTACAGCTTGTATCTAAGAACCGTTAATCTCTTTCTAAGTATATCCTTTCTTTCTTTTGCTGTATATTATGTCTTTTATTCTGGACACAATGTGCCTGATCGATATGGTCAAAAGTCTAATGTCCTCGACACGAGGCAGCAAAAAGACCACAAAGAAATTTTCCTCCACTCTCTCGATATACAATAAGACATAATCATATGTAAGAATAATTTCTTTGACATTCGTTTTTTGATTCTGCGAGAAGTTTGATAAGTAGCTTAAAAAATCGTTAACATTCTTCTCACTCAATCTTGTTTCTTTTTTTAGAATGATGTGACTAAAAATGCCACCCTCAATAATTCCGCAAAAAAGAAGATTCGGAAGACTTTCGATTATCTGCCATAGTTGTTTTTTTTCCTTCTCCACCTCAATAATATCTATAGTTAGAAAACCCTTTTTGAGCTTCATAATTCTCTCCATAGCCTCTTTACCCTTTATGTCATCGTACCGCGCTCTCTGAAATCTTCCATTTCTGTATGAAAAAGAAGCATAATGTTTCCCGGAAATAATTATGAAACTCCCGCTCAGGGCTCTTCTTTCAACCTGAGCAATTCTCTCCTCAAGATTTATGTTACCTAAATCTACAGTGACTTTCATCTAATATACAAAATTAAGGATTCTCCGCCATCTTATTTTTTCCCATATTTTGTAGAACGGAACCTCCTTTTTCCATGACCAATAAAGCACTAACGGTTTCCCGATAATGTATCCTTCATCAAGTGGACCCCAGAACCTCGAATCATCCGAATTATCCCTGTTGTCTCCCATCATAAAAACCTTATCCTCCGGTATAACAACGGGACCAAAATTATCCCTGCAGTAACCTGAAACACGGCGAAACTCCCCCCTCTCCCAATTTTTCTGATAGGTCTGCTGATCAACGTTTGGTAATGCCGGAAATTCCCTGGGGTCTATGTGCAGAACATAAGGCTCATATGGATTCTTACCATTCACATAAAATTTTTTATTTCTCATTTCAACTGTATCGCCTGCAATGGCAACACATCTTTTGACAAAGTATTTCTTTGTATAAGGATAAATAAAAATGATTATCTCTCCTCTTTCGGGTTTTCTGTATTTAAAAACATTTTTCTTCGAGAAAGGTATATGTACTCCAAAAACCAACTTGTTGACCAACAAAAAATCTCCAATCAAAAGCGTATCTTCCATTGAACCGGAAGGAATTTTAAACGCCTGGATAAAAAATGTTCTTATAATCATTGCAATAATGAATGCCCAGACTATGGATTCAATCCATTCTCTTATTTTACCTTTCTTTTTCATCTACCCGCCTTTCAACATAATCTTAGCCAACTTCTCCACTTCAAATTCTCTTAATTCCCACCGCACTCAGTCCAAAAACTCATTCCCTTCTATCACATTTCTGCGTTTTTGTCAATTCCAATAATTATGCTGCAAATCCCTTCCGGAATTTGCTATTCCATTGTTCTCCTCACCTACTAAACAAAGCTATATTTCGCCTAAAGAAAACTTGCTTTTTGGCGAATGAGCTTTCCTAAATATTTTCGAACCTTTCTTAGTGCAATCCCTCGATGGCTTATTCTGTTTTTCTCCGTCATAGTTAGCTCAGCAAGTGTCTTTCCATAGTTGGGAACAAAAAATATTGGATCGTACCCAAAACCAGATTTGCCTTTTGCTTTCTCTAATATTTCTCCGCAGATGATACCTTCGAAACTTTCAACTACACAATTCGGAAAAAAAAGAACGATTACACATCTAAATTGTGCTTTCCTTTTGTTTCTGGGGACACCTGATAGCAACTTTAGGAGTTTTCTGTTATTATCCTCGTATGTTGCGTGCTCACCCGAAAACCTGGATGAAAAAATTCCTGGCAAACCATCGAGAAAATCAACCTCTAAACCAGAATCATCGGATAAAGTGAGTTTTTTAAACAAGTTTCCAGTTTCTTCTGCTTTCTTTAACGCATTTTCATAGAGGGACTTTCCACTTTCAACAACAGTAGGAAAGCCCCTCATTTCTTTGAATGTAAGAATTCTTAAATTCAACTCACCGAGAAATTTCTTTATCTCGGAAATTTTGTTCTCATTTCGCGTTGCAAGCAAAAGCTCTGTCAAATCGTCAAGGTGTTTTTGCGGTTTCCACAGTAAAAGCGTCAGCGAAATATTGAGTTATATAGGACTTATAATTGTCCGCTTCCGCTTTCGTAGCAAAATCCCCGACTCTAACCTTATAGTATGGTGCTATGTATTCTACATAAACAGCCTTATCGAAGTAAGAAACTGCTCTTGCCTTTCTCTTGTTTGCTCCAGAAACTCCGTAAAATGCCCCAACTTGAATTCTGTATACGGTTGTTGGCTCAGGTGGCGGCAGTGGTTCAGTATATGTTGTTTCTGCCATTACACTTGTCGTTTCAGCTACTTCCTCGATCAGAGCACCTTCCTCTTCTTCCTCGATAATAATTGGTTCTTCCTCTACTAACTCACCTGGCGGTGGCTTCTTTGCACAGGAGAAAGCAAGTGTAATAACGATGCAAAGAATTAGAAGAAATGCTAGTTTTTTCATTACCTACCTCCTTTCTCTAAGTATATTTTTTCAGCCCTTTCCTCTTTCTCAGTCTTCGTACTATTTCCTTCACTTCCTGAGTTCTTCCTTTCGGAATCACAAGTGTTGCATCTTTGGTATGAACAATCACAAAATCCGAAACACCAACTGCTGCAATAAGTCCATCATTAGAAATTACTATCGAGTTTTTTGTATCCATCAAAATAGTATCACCTGTTGTTGTATTGCCTTCCCGATCTTTTCCCTTCAATCGTTCAAGTGCATTCCAGGAACCTACATCATCCCACCTAAAAGAAGAGCGGATAACGGCAACATTCGAAACCTTCTCCATTATTGCATAATCAATTGAAATGGACTCTGTTTTTCCATAAATCCGTTTTAAATTTTGCTCCTTTCTTTTCTCTTTATTTTTCTCAACATAAGCTTCCATGTTTTTTGCAAACTCTGGCTGAAATTTATGAAACTCCTGAATTATTCTATCAACTCTCCATACAAAAATACCGCAGTTCCACAAAAACCTTTTTTTCCTGATAAAGTCGTTTGCTTGCTTATGAGTTGGTTTTTCCTTAAATTTCCTTACCATACATACATCTTTCCCTATTTCACTACCACTCTCTATGTATCCATAACCGGTTTCAGGTCTTGTAGGGACAATACCGAATGTTACAACATAGTTCTTTTCTGCAAATTCTGTAGCCTTCTCTACACAATTTAGGAAAGAACTTACGTCTTTGATGATGTGGTCTGCAGGCAATACAATCATAACTGCATCCTTGTCCACCCTCTGAATTGTGAAAGCTGCAAAACCAACTGCGGGAGCAGTATTTTTACCTTCGGGTTCACAGAGATAATTTTCTGCTGGAATTCTAATATTCAGATTTCGAAACTCATTTTCGATTTCCTTATTACCAACTATAAAAAGTCTTTCGGGTGGCACAATGGGAGAAATTCTTTCGATGGTTCTTTCAATCATAGTTTCACCGTCCACAATATTCAGGAGTTGCTTTGGATATGATTTTCTGCTTTTTGGCCAGAATCTTTCACCTTTTCCTCCAGCCAGGATAACTGCGTATAGCACTCTCTATTCTCCTTAGCTTAGCCAACCAAATCCTATAAAACTATTCAAAATAGGCTTCCCTGAGTTTAGCCTGAATGCTTCCAATCATAATCTTGCTTCGAATCAAAACTGGAATCTTCCAAACGTCATCTGTTAGCCAAATAGTCAGACCATCTCTTGAAGCAAAAATCTTTCCTCCCTCTATGACAGGTTGGATTACAAGACAGTCGAATTCACCTGCAGGCGTTTCTATTCTTTCTCTCCTTAATGCCTTAACTTCCAGGTTGTAATTTTTCCCATCCGTATGATTATTTATGAAGTAAGAATTCCCAATCTCAAGATCAAGAGTTCTGGCAAAATAAATAGATGCAATAATATCTTTTGCTCCTTCTTCAATCTCATACTCTACGCTGTCCGAATAAACAGCTTTTCCACTGTCTTGCTTGAATTCAACAATCTGGTCTTTTTTGTACGACCCTTCCATGATATGCTTTTCAAAACGAACGGAATTAAGCTTTACTGTATCTACATACGATTCGTATCGGTCCTCGATTTTATATATCTTCGAGAAGAATGAATTTGTTTTCTCCAATGACACAAGATGAAAGCACGGTATGCCATTTATGTTTGTTATCTTCCTAACTTCCATAATTGAAGTTCCGGCATTTAATGGCCCATATTCTACAGAAAATATCAGTTTCTCACCCTCGTTGAATGGCCTTATATTTCCATATATTAAACCTGTAACAAAAATAGCAAATAAGAAACCCAAAAGTGTTATTCCTGTTTTCATAATAACTCGCTTATCCAACTCTCTTTTAACTATATACAAAAACCATTCGTTTGTCAAGCATTTTCTATAAACACAAAATATATCTCATTACACTTTTTATTCCACAATTTATTTCAATCATAAATCACCTTCCTTCCATATCTTTTTACGTCGAAGGAAATAATTCATTTTTTTATATCATATAATACCTGTTGAAAAAAGTTTAAAACTTTATTTTTATCCAGTTTAATATATTTTAAACTTCACTAACTTTTCTACATTTTGTACTGGATAATGTTATTGTTTAATTTATTAAAAACAATACACTTATATATCTGTTTTCCTTCTCCTTTGTTTTCTAATATTTCTATTATGTAGAAAACACTTGACAAAACTTGAATTAGACTATATAATTTGTCAAATCTCGAAGAAAGGAGGTAAAATATGCCGGTTAAAAAGAAGGGCGGCAAAAAAAAGAAGGTTGCCAAGAAAAAACCAGCTAAGAAGAAAGCCGTGAAGAAAAAGACAACCAAGAAGAAAGTCGTGAAGAAAAAGACAACCAAGAAGAAAGTCGTGAAGAAAAAGACAACCAAGAAAAAAACAACTAAGAAAAAGAAATAGTGGCTTTCCTTTAAACACCTCGCATTCGAGATCAATTTTATATGAGGAGCATTTTTGCTCCTCATATTATTTTAAAAAAAGTCTTATCCTTTTTTCTTACAATCTCTGAATCTTATCTAACAGGGAATTAAAAAGATTTTATTTTCCTTTTGCCGTCCCACAGGGACTCAAACCGTGCTAAAAACACCAATACCGTTTTGAACAAAGTGAGAAATCCCTACCGTTGTGAAGCAACTTTTCTTCCTCTTCCAGTCACCGTAGATTCACTTTTGTATGTTGCGCTTAATCTCTCATCGTGAATAATCAGTGAACTCCGTCATAATTCAGAGTAAATGACCAGTGAGTCGTGTCATTGCGAGTTCCACTTCTTGCCCTGTGTAATATCATTATTCACAAAACATTTTCCTATTACACGGCGCTTGCTCGACTCATGCGAAGCAATCCCATACTTGCCTTTCTCTCAATATGAGATTGCCACGCCTGCCACAGGCAGGCTCGCAATGACGGGGTTTACTGACTATTTACCTCTCATCTACGAAAAGACATAACAATCGAGTACGTTATACCACCAAAAAGAATAAGTGTTCCAACACAAAACATTATCCATGCGGAAATAGGCATCAGACCTCCTTCTTTTTCCCCATACTCAAAGCTACTGAAACGATCAAGAAAATCAGTAGAACCAGCCAACCTCCAAGAAATTCAGCAAGTCTTGGATAACCTCCGTAGGGTTTTAATATTCTCTCCTTGAGTGAATAACCAAGAAGAACCAGCGAAACAAGCGGAACGAAATAACGTATGACGAAGTCCCACCACCTGCCAACACTGATTTCAGAAAGGTCGTTAGCATATATTCTCAACTTGTCAGCACCAAAGATGTATCCAACGAACACTGCTTCAAGCAGTGCTACAATAAAAAGCCCAAAATTATTCATAAAATGATCAAGAATATCAAGCCAGTAAAGACCACCGCTTGTTGTAAAAAGAATTCCCACTGCAAAAGCAAGTGTTGCAACCGTAATATTCGTTGCCTTCTGATTCCATCTGAACTTATCCCGGACGCCCGCTACAATGGACTCCGTTAGTGAAAAGGCGGAATCGATTCCCAAAGTTAGAAGCATCAGGAAGAAAAAAATTCCGAACAGATTCGGAAGAGGCAAGTGGTTGATAATTGTAGGATAGGTAACGAAAGCCAGCTCGGGACCACTTTTCATTACATTTGCAACGGTCGTTCCTGAAACATGAGCATAGTAACCAAGAGTTGAGAAAACGGCAAATCCTGCAACATAAGAAGTTGTGCAATTCGCAAGCCCAATAAGCAATGCATTATTGACTATATCGGACTTCCTTGGTAGAAAACTCGCATATGCAATCATCACTCCAAAACCAACCGTAAGTGTGAAAAATATCTGGCTGTATGCCGCATGCCACACTGCAGGATCTGCAAGTGCCTTGAAATTCGGAGTAAGATAGTACCTAATACCTTCCATTGCACCAGGAAGAGTTACACCTCTGATTACGAAAACTATAAGCATTAACCATGGCAAAGTAACGGTCACATATACAACCTTTCCAACAGTTTTCACACCCTTCCAGGTGGACAAAATAATCCATATCCAACAGACAAAGAGTGCTACCACAAGAAATGCCTGTGGCTTTCCTATTTCAAACACACCTCCTGAAAGGTTTAGCATCTTCGTAAAGAAAAATGTCTTTGTGTCTACCCCCCATGCAAGCGTAAATGAATGCACTAAGTACTTAGCTGCCCAACCCATGATAACCGCATAATAACAAACAATCCCAAATCCCACAAGAAGCGCAAACCATCCCAACCATTCGCTCTTCCTGGATATTTTTCTGAAAGACATCGGTGCCGAGCTTGCCATTCTGTGGCCTATTGCAAACTCGAGTATCAACAGCGGAATACCTGCTGTAAGAAGAGCAACGAAGTATGGAATCAGAAATGCACCACCTCCATATTTATAGCATATATATGGAAATCTCCATATATTGCCCAACCCGATAGCAGAACCAATCGCTGCTAAAACAAAAGCAGTTCGCGAATCCCAATGAGCTCTTTTTGCAATTGCCATACCACCTCCTTTACATTTTTTTCTTTTTTTTTGGTTTATCTAGCCCGTTTGGTTCGTTTGTCATTAGTTATCAGTTATTCGTCATTCGTCATTAGTCAATGGTTATTGGTTATCAGTTATCGGTCATTAGTCAATGGTTATTTACCTTCGGTGTATATTCGCTTTGCTGTCTATTTGCTCTGCGTTATTTGTTGTAAACAATAAATACACTACAAATATACAACTAAATATACTATGAATATACACGCCTCTTCCGCCGTTCAGTTCGTCATTGCGAATATTCTTCTCATATTTCTTATGAAGCAATCTCATTTTCCCAATTTAGGACTTTGTCGGCCTTATGTCTCATGTCTTACATCTGTGGTCTATCCTCTCTTTTTAGGTTTTCAATCCGCATTTCGCAATCCGAAATCCCAAACGCCGTTCCTGTCATTCTGAGTAAGCAAAACTTATTGACTGTGGAAGAATCTCGATGTTTAAACATAGCGTTTGTTTACAATTTATGCGTTCTTGCACTTTTCACTTTTACCTTTTCACTTTTAAGTTTTCCTTTCCCTCTTCTTCAATCTACACCTTTCCATAAACTAAGAACTAATGTAGCTGCACCAACAAGCCAACAGTAGTAAGCAAAAAAATGTAATTTTCCTTTTTTCACAATCTTTAGCAATACGATAAGTGAAATCAATCCAAAAATAAAAGCTGCAATAGCACCTGCTAAGTAAATCCCTATAAGTCCCTCCTGTATGGAAACTGCTGCCTCCTTTGTTTCGATAACCATTGCACCGAGAATTGCAGGAATCACAAGAATAAAAGAAAATTCAGCAGAGTCTTCCCTTGAAATACTACCCCATAAACCCGCCGATATTGTCGCACCGGAACGGGAAATACCGGGGATAATGGCAAATGCTTGAGCAATACCTATCAATGTCGAAGATACTGCATTGTGTTTGCGAAATTTCTTAATCTTTATGAATCTTGTAGAAAATAAAACTACGCCCGTTAACAAAAGCATTACAGATACGAGGACAGGACTTGAAAAGAGCTTTTCGATTTTGCTCTTCAGAAAAATGCCAACTATAGCGGCTGGTATCGACGCCCACAGAAGATAAAAAAACAGCTCTAGATTTTTATCACTTACTATCCAATGTCCACCTTTCATCCTTATGCGAGAAGTGAAAACAGCTTTAATAATCTTTCCAACCCTTCTACTGAAAACGACTAAAATGGCGACAACCGTGGAAAAATGAAGTAACACCTCAAAAAAAATCCCGACTTTCTTGAACCCAAGAAAATGTTCAAGAAGAACCAGGTGCCCGGAGCTTGAAACGGGAATAAATTCCGTTAAACCCTGCACTATTCCAAGAATTATCGATTTTAATATCATCATCTTCATTGTAAACTTTGTTACTATTAACATATCGCTTAACATTTTGCAAGAACAATTTCATTTCTAACAGCGCAAAATAGAAATATCCAATTTTGTGCAAAATGAAAATCATCTCTTTCCCTACAAAAAAACCAGCCCCCAAAAGGAAGCTGTCTTTCTTCTCTTTCTTGGCTAAAATCTATCTCACAAGTATAACCTTTTTCACAGATGTAAAATCATTAGATATCAACCTCGTGAAATATTGATTGGGGACGGGGTTTGACATTTTGACACTTTATTGTTTTCTTTTCTTTGTTCTTTTGTATATTTGCCCTAATGAGGAAAACTTGAGTTCACTAAATGGTTCCAATGCTATTATTTCTTTGTATGTAAGTCCTCCCACATCCTTTAGTTTTTGTAAAAGTTCAGCTCTAAAAGCTTTACCTCCCCAGGTTGTGTAGTCAATGTCCTTCAGTCTCACTCCGTGCGTAATTTCAAATTCCTCTATTATTCTTTCAAATGGTAAAAAACTATATTCTTTCTGCCTCATTCTCTTGGATGGCTTTGTTGTCTGTCTTCTTTCGAACTTCTTCATTGCTTTTGAAATGAAACTATCATCAGCAAGAACTTCTCCAACACGTGTTGTGGTTACCGGTAATGTTTCTTTGTCTCTCCATTCCTTTAAGAGAATGTCAAATTCGTTTTTATCTCTAAAAAGCTCCTCAACAAACAGATTATCTATCATTCTGTCTAATTCCTTGCTACAGAAGTATTCATTTACACTTGACCATCTGTAATCATAAGGGGTATGGCAAATGCCAGCCCTCACAGGATTCAAGAGCACATATATTACTGCCATTTTCAAGTATTCACCCGTTCCTATAAGTGTCGACTTATATCTGTTTTGAAACACATATCCCTTACCTTTCATGACGCTTCGATAGTTGATTGCAAATTGACTGTTAAGATTCCTCATAAATTCAGACA
The DNA here is from genome assembly GCA_964392665.1 of uncultured bacterium. Lineage (GTDB taxonomy): Bacteria > Hydrothermota > E44-bin80 > E44-bin80 > E44-bin80 > CAYMQB01. The sequence continues at coordinate 25,502 of CAYMQB010000018.1, forward strand.
TCTTGCCGCTCCCATTCTGGAGCACCAGATGATAATGATTATCCATTATGCAGTATGCATATACCACAATCCTATAAATCCTTGATCTTTCCTGAAGCAACTCTAAAAATCGGATCCTTAGCTTCTTACCCGAAAATATGTTCTCGCCTTTATCCCCTCTGTTCATTATATGGTGATACGCTCCCTTATAAGTAAGTCTACAGTGTCTCATATTGTATATTCCTTCCTTTGAAAAATGTCAAATTGTCAAACCCCGTCCTCATTGTAGGAAATCCCTCAACCCTGAGCTCGGAACCGAAGGGTTGGAAACTCCGAAAATACAAACACAAGAACACAAAATTAGAAATTATGAAAATCTGAACACCAGAGCACAAGTCACAAGAACACAAGACAGAAGAGAGATGAGTGAGACGGCTAGTAGAAAAATCGTGTATTCATACTCAACCTTAACCTGGTGTTGAATTTGTTTAACTGTCTAAAACCTTGAAATAAGTGTTTTTTCTTCGACTTCGCTCCCTTCGAGTCTGAGCCTCAGGGTCGAAGACAGGACAGACTCTGTGCACTCTGCGGTTCCCCTGTGAAATACAATTAAGTTCTGACCATTCTCCTGTTTCACGGGGTAAATATGTGGTGAAATTGACATTATCCGGGCAGTAACCGTGGCTCCAAAAAACAAGTTGACAAAGAAAATGTTTGGTGATATTATGCGTCAAGAATTGGAGGTATTATTTGAATACAAAGTATATATTTGTGGCTGGTGGAGTAATAAGTGGAGTTGGTAAAGGGATTGCCACAGCCTCTATTGGCAAGATATTAAAGGAATATGGCTTCAAAATAACAGCTATAAAAATCGACCCGTATATAAACATAGATGCCGGTACACTAAGACCGACCGAACACGGGGAAGTCTGGGTAACCGATGACGGAGGTGAGATAGACCAGGACCTGGGTAATTATGAAAGATTCCTTGGAGAAATCCTGTCAAAAGACAACAATATTACAACTGGACAGGTCTATGATGCTGTGATAAGAAAAGAAAGACAGGGCAAATTTCTTGGCAAAACGGTCCAATTCATACCACATATACCGAATGAAATTCTCGACCGAATAAGGACAATATCAAGCAATTACGAATTTTCACTCATCGAGATAGGTGGAACTATTGGAGACTATGAGAATATTCCATTCCTTTTTGCAGCAAAAAGCCTGGAAAGACAGATAGGTAAAGAGAATGTTCTCTACATTCTGATTACATACCTGCCTATACCTTCTCATATTAACGAAATGAAAACAAAACCCACACAACAGGCAATCAAGAGTTTGAGTGAATTTGGCATTTTCCCTGACATAATACTTTGCAGGGCAAACCAATCGCTTGATGATGTGAGAAAGAAAAAGATAGAAATTTATGCAAACATAAAAAGCGAGTTTGTTATTTCTGCTCCAGATATTTCGACACTTTACAAAATCCCTCTGAATTTCGAAAGCGAAAAACTCGGGACAAAGATACTCAAGAAATTCGGGATAAGAAAGAGAAACAAGGCTTCGTTCAATCGTTGGAAAGAATTAGTAGAGAACATAGAGCATCCGAAGAAGAATTTAAAAATCGCAATGGTCGGTAAGTATCTCGACATTGGTGATTATAACCTTCAGGATGTTTATATTTCCATAAAGGAAGCATTAACTCATGCAGGAGCGAATTTCGCAGCACATATCGATACACAGTGGGTTAATTCAAAAACGCTTGAAAAACGCAAAGATAGTGTAAGAAAGCTGTCTGCATATGATGGAATAGTCATCCCTGGTGGTTTTGGAGAATCTGGAATTGAAGGAAAGATATTAGCTATAGAATTTGCAAGGAAACATAGAATACCACTGCTTGGTCTCTGTCTTGGTATGCAGCTGGCGGTAATCGAATTTGCTCGAAATGTCTGTGGACTCGAAAAAGCGAATTCAACCGAGATTGCTCCTTCAACAAGATATCGGGTTATAGATATTCTGCCAGCACAGAAAAAACTCATTGAAGACGAGAACTTTGGAGGAACAATGAGATTAGGTGCTTATGCAGCATATCTGGATGAAGGTTCCTTAGCACTCTCTCTCTACAAGAAATCAGGAAGACTTCTTAAAGACAGGGAAAGGCTAAAAAATATGCTTGGGAAAAAAGACCAAAGGTTCAGAATAGGTAAAACTCCAATAGGCAAAAATACAATCCTGGAAAGGCACAGACACAGGTATGAGGTATCACCTGACTTCACCCATTTTCTTGAGGATGGTGGATTAAAAATGTCAGGATTTCACACGAGACTCGACGATGCGAAATTAATCGAATTTGTCGAAATACCCAAACATCCGTTTTTTGTTGCAACACAAGCTCATCCTGAATTCAAATCCTCTCTTGATAATGCTGCTCCCCTTTTCCTCGGACTAATCGAGGCAGCCATTAAAAAAGCAAGGAAGAAAAAGAAGTGATCGAATCGATACGCATAAAAAACATAAAGATAGGCGGAGGCAAAAATCCCTTTTTCCTGATAGGTGGACCCTGTGTAATTGAAGATGAAAAAACCGTAATGAAAACGGCATCGACCATAAAAAGAATCACCGAAAAACTGCGGATTCCTTTCATATTCAAATCATCTTACAAAAAGGATAACAGGGCGAAAGTAACTTCCTATCAGGGACCGGGACTTCTGAAAGGCTTAAGAATGCTCGCGAAAGTTAGGGAGCAATTCGATGTACCTGTGTTATCCGACGTTCACAGCAGAGAAGAAGTTAAACCAGCCAGTGAAATCCTTGATATCATCCAGATTCCTGCATTTCTTTCACAGCAGACAAGTCTTGCGGTGGAGGTTGGCAAATACGCAAAGGTAGTAAACATCAAAAAGGGACAATTCATTGCTCCCGAGGATATGAAAAATGCAGTACGCAAGATTGAATCCACAGGCTGCAAAAAAATTATCCTAACCGAAAGAGGAACCGTTTTTGGCTACCATAGATTGGTTGTCGATATGAGAGCTTTCGATATAATGCATACTCTCGGCTATCCTGTTGTCTTCGATGTAACCCATTCAATAAGAATATATGGAAAACCATCGAAAAACCCGAGTGGTGGCGAACCCCAATTTATCTTTTCACTTGCCAAAGCGGGTGTTGCAGCGGGTGCAGATGGCGTTTTCATCGAAGCACATCCGAATAAGGAAAAAGCACTTTGCGATGCTGCAAGTATGCTCTCACTAAATAAGTTATCGAGTCTGCTAAAAATTCTTAAGCAAATTCACTCGACTGTAAATTAGTCCAAACTCAAGGAGTTATTATGAAAAATATTAAATTGATCGCAATGGATGTAGATGGTGTACTGACAGACGGAAGTATAATATACGGTGCAGAAGACATTGAAATAAAGATTTTCTATGTAAAAGATGGTCAGGGAATAACACTGGCAAGAAGAGCAAGAATTGAAGTAGCATTTATTACAACCAGGATTTCGGATGCGCTTCTCAAACGCGCAAAGGACCTCGGTGTGATTGAGGTTCATCAAGGAATACAGGATAAGCTCGCTTGCATAAAAAAAATTATGTCACGATACAACTTAACACAGGAAGAAGTTATGTACATTGGAGATGATATAGTTGATATTCCTGTTATGGAATTTGTTGGCTTTCCCGTTGCTGTTGTAGACGCTGTCGACGAAGTGAAAAAAATAGCAAAATATGTGACAAAAAAACCCGGAGGAAGGGGTGCGGTAAGGGAAATAGTTGAAATGGTCTTAATTTCAAGAAAACAATAAAACTTAAAACCTTAAATTATGACAAACAAAAAACAAAAAATAATAGGCAAAGCAAGAGAAGTGGTAAGAAAAGAAGCAGAAGAACTGCTTTCCCTTGAAAAGAGAATCGGCAAGAACTTTGTAAAGGCTGTAGAGGCAATAAGAAAATGCAAAGGAAAGGTTATTGTTTCTGGAATCGGTAAATCGGGTATTATCGGTAGAAAAATCGCCGCAACCTTATCCAGCACCGGTACACCTTCCTTTTATCTTCATCCGACCGAGGGCGTGCACGGTGATGTTGGATTCGTTACAAAGGATGACGTAATTATTGCAATATCAAAAAGCGGAGAAACCGAAGAGCTATTTAAGTTAACGCCCACGCTGAGAAAAATAGGTTCCTTTATTATTTTACTAACCGGAAACCCAAAGTCAACGCTTGCGAAACAAAGCAATGTAGTTTTAGATATCTCAGTGAATGAAGAAGCCTGCCCTTTCAATCTCGTTCCAACCTCGAGCACTGCTGTGACACTTGCACTTGGAGATGCCATTGCTGTATGCTTATTTCATCTTAAGAAATTCAAACCCAAAGACTTTGCATTCTTCCATCCAGGTGGTAATATAGGTAGGAAATTGCTTACCACAGTGGAAGATGTAATGCTAACCGGAAGTTACATTCCGATAGTAACCCTAAAAACCGCTATGAAAAACGCTATCCTTGAGATGACATCCAAGAGAGGCATAACTACTGTTGTTGGTGAAAAAGGAAAGCTCAAGGGAGTTATAACGGATGGTGACCTAAGGAGATTGCTTAAAACAAGAAACGATATATTCAAACTTACCGCAGGTGAAGTAATGACTCTCAATCCACGGACCGTAAAAAAGGGTGAACTTGCCATAAAGGTAGTAAGACTGATGGAAGCATATGGCATAACCTCTATGCCCGTTGTTAATGCGTCAAAACATCCCATAGGTATTGTTCACCTGCATGACCTTATGAGACTCGGTATTCTTTGAAATCCTTATGATAGATTTCTTCGGGAGTAACTTAAAAGGAAAAACCTATATCTTCAGGCTCGACCCAAGAGTCAAATTTCTCTCCCTAATACTCATCTTTACTTCCCTCCTTCTAACCAAATATATCGAATACTACCTGGTCTGGTTTATTGTCATTCCTTTTGCGCTTCTTAGTAATAGAATTCAAATGAAATACATCTTTCGACCTTTAAGATTTTTTCTCTGGCTTTTCATACTGACAATGGTGTTTCATGCTCTTCTTACACCGGGAAAAATACTTTACCACGTAGGGAGAATTTACTTAACGAATGAGGGTATAGAAAAGGGTATATTCTTTTCCCTCAGGCTTTTCCTGATTGTCTCATTTACCTACCTCTTCTCGCTTACGACAAATCCTATGGAACTTACGGATGGACTTACAAGATTTTTCTCTCCTTTAAGAAGGCTGAGAGTTCCTATAGATGACCTTTCTATAATCATCCACATCTCGCTCCGCTTTATTCCAACCCTTTCCGAGCAAACATCCAAGATATTACTGTCCCAGAAAGCAAGAGGACTGCATTTCGATGTCAACCTATTCAAAAAAATCAAGCACTTGCCCTCACTTGTTCTTCCAATCATAATGCTGTCGATCAAGAGAGCAGGTGACCTGGCTCTCGCTCTTGAAGCGCGCGGATACCATCCTGGGGCAAAGAGAACCAGTTTCACGCAGATGAAAATTAAAAGAACGGATTTTTTAACCATTTCAATAATCGTCCTCTTAACAGGAGGCATTGAGCTTTGGCAAATATTAAGATAACATTGGAATATGATGGAGGCAACTTTTCTGGATGGCAGCTTCAACCCCGCAGAAAAACGGTTCAAGGTGTTATCGAAAATGCCCTCGAGCAATTCCTTGGAAAGAAAACAAGAATAATAGGAGCAGGTAGAACCGATACAGGTGTTCATGCGATTGCACAGGTTGCTAATTTCCATATGAAAAAGAAATATGATAATCATACGATACTAAATGCTCTTAATGCAAATTTACCCGATGATGTATTCGTAAACCGAGCAGAAGAAGTAGACGAAAACTTCCATTCAAGATTTGACGCAACATCCAGGATCTACCTATACAGAATAACAAACCAATACACAGTATTCCTTAGAAACTATGCCTGGTTCAATGCTCAAGAATTCGACATACCACTAATGAAAAAGGGCGCTAAACTACTTCTAGGAAAGAAAGATCTTACTTCTTTCGCAATTGCAAAATCAAAAAAGGAAAATATGTTTGTGAATGTGAAAAACTGCAAATGGAAGAGTTCGGGTAACGAACTCATTTTTGAAATCGAAGCGGATAGGTTTCTGCACAAGTCTGTAAGAGCAATTGTAGGCACACTTCTACTACTCGGAACGGGAAAACTCTGTCTTGAAGATATCGAAAAGATAGTCTCCGCAAAAGATAGAAAAATGGCTGGCAAAACAGTTCCGTCACATGCACTATATCTCAAGGAGGTCAAGTATTGATTCTACGGCCCAAGAGAGAAGAGCGAAACGATGAAACGGTGAATTGGAGAAACGGATAGACTGTAGACCTTGAAAGGGAGAGAAGAGGAGAGGAGAGAAGAGGAGAGACCAAATAGACCAAACAGACTAAACAGACTAAATAGACCAAATGGACTATGGTTGTTTACAATAAATAACGCGAAGCAAATACACGGCAAAGCGAATTTACGGCGCAGACGGATAATCATTGACTAATGACGGATAACTGATGATCAATAATTGATGTCTAATGACAAGAACAAGGAAAAAGGAGGTACGATGAAAGTTTTTATTGACACTGCAAATCTTGATGAAATAAGGGAAGCAAGCGATTTAGGGCTTCTTGATGGCGTCACTACAAATCCAACTCTTCTTTCCCGCGAGGTTGAGAGGACAGGAATGAAACCCGACAAGATACTTAAAAACATCTGCAGTATGGTAGACGGACCAATTTCTGCTGAGGTGGTAAGCCTGAAAGCAAATGGTATCGTAGAGGAAGGAAAGCAACTTAGCAAAATCGCAAAAAACATATGTATTAAGATTCCTATGTTAAAAGAAGGTGTAAAGGCAACCAAGAAATTGAGTAATCTCGGTATAATGGTAAATATGACCCTTGTCTTTTCGGTAAATCAAGCCCTTCTCGCAGCAAAAGCAGGAGCATCTTTTATTAGCCCATTTATTGGAAGACTCGATGATATAGGGCATACAGGAATGGACATTGTCAGGGACATAGTGACAGTTTTCGAAAATTACGACATATCGACGCAGGTAATCGTTGCAAGTATAAGACACCCTTTGCATGTTACCGAAGCAGCCCTTGCAGGAGCAGACATATCAACAATACCTTTCAAGGTAATCGACAAAATGTTCAAACATCCATTAACAGATATAGGAATCGAGCGCTTCCTCGCCGACTGGAAAAAAGTGACCAATTAGAAAAAAGCAGCCTGTCCCCTTAAATACCAAAAACGGACAGTATGTGTGAAGCGAGTGGGACAGCCTTTTCTTTAGGTAAGCAGTACTTCATCTCAAGAAATTCACTTCTCTTCTTCTCAACTTCATCCTTAACATGCTTATCTTTTACGATTACATCTGCAATAAAATCGGATAACATCTCGAAATCTTTCTCTTTCATACCAAACCTGGTCATCTCCTGAACTCCCATTCTTATACCGCTTGCATCCAGAAATGTTTCATCGTCCGGCAGCGCCTGATAGTTAGTTATTATATTATTGTCCTCCAGTCTCTTTGCAATTTTCTGTCCGTTTCCGAATTTTCTTATCCTGATAATAACCTGATGGGTTTCCGTAAAACCATCGGATTCATCACCTTCGACATCGACATTCCTGCTTTTCAATGCTTTGGCAAATGCTCTTGCATTATTTCTAACCTGGTCCTGATACTCTTTTTTGAAATTGTTCATCTCGTAACTCGCCATAAGAAGGCTTAACAAAGTTCCAAGGTGATGATTACTTGTCGAACCCGGAAAAGCTCTACCTTTGATATCCAACCACAGCTTCCTCAAAACTGTTCCTTTATCCATATTACTCGCTATTATCCCTCGTTGAGGTCCAAAAAATGTCTTATGCGTACTTCCGGTCACAATATCAGCGCCTTCTCCGAGAGGTTCCTGAAATGCTCCATAAAGACCTAATACATGTGCCATATCATACATTATTATAGGTCGCAAATTCCAATCTTTGACAATGTTATAGACAAAGCTAACGGGTTCGGAATAAATAAACATACTCTTTCCAAAAACTATTAATTCTGGTCTTTCCATATCTAAAATCTCAGCCAACTTCCCGGTATCCGCTTTATATGGATTATCCTTCAGAATTGGGAAATTTATCACCTTATCGCTGCCCGTCTCCTTGTCCTTGTCAACATAGTTAAAAAGTGCACCCATTGGTTGCGAACTCAAATGGCCCCCATGTGTGAGCAAATTATTCATCACTAATCCTATCCTTCGCTGTGCTTTACCCTTCGTTGGTCTGTTTATGAATTTCACTATACCTTTGAATACAATTTCATTTGCCATCTGTCCGCTAATAGGACGGGGTTCTATCTGGGTGCAATTGAAGTATTTTTTCAACTCCTCTTTCACCTTATCTTCGATGTCTTTAATAAAATCAATTCCCTGATAGAAATATACTTCCTCGCCTTTCATTGTTCTGTGTTCCGCATATCGACCGGCAGCATCGGATATTTCACACATTTTTACCAAAAGACTTGGCGTCGATTCTGATGGGATAAGATTAAAACACCTTTTCTGTCTCCATTCGGTATTTTTATCCACTTTCCGCATAAGTTCCATAACTCTTTCAGTAAAACTACTCATTTTACCTCCCGCACTAAAATTCTTCCTTTTCTTAATTCCGCCTGTAAGCTACCATCTAATAATTATTTCCCTTAACTCACAACATTCACTGATTTCAGATAGAAAGCAGGTGTATAATAATAGCCAACGTTAGGAACCTTTTTTCCTATACCCACTAAATTCCTCATCATATCATAAACGTTCCCTGCTATCATAGTATTCTTAACCCTACCCAAAATCCTTCCATTTTTAATAGCAAAACCTAAAGAAACATTACACGAAAAATCACCTGATAGAAGATTCGACTGTCCACCACCAAGCACATGATGTACTATTATGCCGTCCTTTATATCCTTTATCATATCGGGAACAGACCAAACACCTGGAGAGACAACAATATTCGAAACCCCGGGGACAGGAAGTGAATTATATCCACGAATTGCACTTCCCGTGCTTTTTTTCCCCAATAGACCAGCAGTTTGAAGATCAAACAAGAAATTCTTTAAGACCCCATTCTTGAATAGTGCAATCCTCTTCGAGCTAACGCCTTCAGTATCAAAAGGACGCGTCTCTACACCTTTTTCAAGCAGCGCATCATCATAGATTGTAATTCTATTATCAATTATTCTCTTGTTCAATTTATCTTTAAGAGGAGATGAACCCTTCTGCAAATTTTTACCATTTGTGCCAAGCGTTAAACTTCTCAGAATTATTGGCATAACGGAAGGCATAAATATGACATTTTTCTGTCCGCTCTCAAGCTTCACTTCCTCATTTGCAAGTCCAGCGTTCTTTAGCAGCTCACTGATATCTTTCTGGGTTATGAAACGACTATCAGGAGAACTTTTAACTTTGTATATCCACGTGAACGAACCGTTGATTATCTTGAAAATCTGAACATATACGGTGACATTGGTTTTTGAGTATGTTATATCAAGTCCTTCGGTGTTTGCAATTCTAAGTGTTTTTTCCAAGCGTGAATATGTAATGTCCACTTTGGATTCTGGTTCTTCCTTTCTTATTTGTGTTATAATGGAATTACAGTCATGTTTTATTCTATTCGTTTCAACTTTGTTTACCGAATCAAAAAATGTCCGAACAGGTTTAACCTTTAAACTGGTAGGTAGAGTAAACCTGGCTCTTTCACCAAATCTTGAAGCATCTATACTTGCATCGAGTGCGACCTCGGCATCTGCTATCTTTGTTGTGCTTGCAAATCCGAGTTTTCCTTGCTTTATTATCCGTATACCCATACCTTCAAATTGCTTTTTTTCTGCATTGTAAAACTTGTTCGACTTGAATATGACTGGAAATTCTCTTCCCTTTGTTAAATATATTTCTGCTTTCAAACCTTTTCTTTTAGCCTTATCGAATATCTTAAACACTATTTCCTCGCTTTCACTTATCCTTTCTTTCCACCGACTACAACGTTCCTAATCCTTATGTGTGGTCCTCCATCGGATACTGGAAGTGGAAACTGCCCATCTTTTCCACACCCACCGAGCCCTCCATGCATTTTTAATTCGCTTCCAATACCATCGATGTTTTTTAGTGTTTCGAAAACATTACCCGTTAGTATAACATCTCTCACCATTGACACTATCTTGCCATTTTTTATCATATATGCCTTTCCGGAAGAAAACGTAAACATTTCCAACTCTGTCTGACCCCCAAGTGCGCTAACAGCATATATCCCATTATCAACATCACGTATCAAATCATCGAAACTCATATTTCCCCTTTTTATGTACGTATTCGTCATTCTAACAATTGGCGGAAATCTATAATTTATTGCTCTCGCATTACCTGTAGGTCTCTCGTGCAAGCGAAAAGCGGATTCCCTGCTATGTAATCTGCCAACGAGCTTACCGTCCTTTATGAGATAGTTTTTTTGCGAAGGGACCCCTTCATCGTCATATTTATACGAGCCTCTCATTCCCTTCATAGTACCATCGTCAATAACAGTAAGACTCTTCCTTCCAAATTTTCTTCCGAGTTTCATTATCTTTTGCATATTTTTGTTCTTGGAAATAAAATCCGCTTCACTCAAATGTCCAAATGCCTCATGGGCAAAAACACCCGTAAGAAGTGGGTCAGCAATTATGGTGTATACGCCCGCTTTAACCTTTTTGGCTTTTAGAAGGTCAACTGCGTCCTTCTTAACTTCTTCCACTGCCTCTTCATGTCCATAAACAATATTAAAACCGCTCGTATCCCCAAATGACTTACTTATCATTTGAATATTCGCTCCATCCTTGGCAATAGCGGTAAAACCAATACCGCAGTACACGTGTTCTTCCACAATATCTGAACCTTCTGAGTTAATATAAAATCTCCGCTGAAAAACATCCTCATAGAGCACCCGTGAACTCTGGACTTTCTTGGCTTTCAGTATCTGCGAGTTATATGCCTTCACTACTCTTACCTTCTCGTCGATGGATACGTCTCTTGGATTATCTTTTATCTTCAGATTAATTTCATCAACATATGGTTTCGTTCTTGCCAGTTTACCCTTATTGCCTTTACCTCCAAGTCTCGCCTGTTTTGCTGCAAAATCTATGTTAGATTTCAATTCATCGGAACTATTAAATGAAGCAAGTGACCACACACCATTCGAGAACGCTCTTACATTACCTCCGATATCAACATATTGATTTAGTAATTCAAGTTCTTTTCCCACGTATCGAATCAAAACTCCCTGTCTTTCCTCAAGATGAACTTCTATGAAAGGAATACGAACTTTCGATAACATTTTTCTTATCTTCTCTCTCATCCTATTTCCTCCTCGCAATCACGACAGCCGCTTTTTTTACAACTTTTCTATCCGATAACTTATCAACCGCTTCAAGAAAAACTACATATAGTCCTACAGGTAATTTCTTTTGAATTTCGTCTTTGCCATCCCAGATAAATTCTCCATTTCTGCCTGAATCCTGTTCTTTTAAAAGACAACATTTCCTTACCCCACTCCTTGTGTATACAGACAAATTTACCTTTGCCTGATTAAACGGTAACTCGTAAGAAACCACTATTCGCTCTTCGTATCCATCTCCGTCCGGTGAAAAAGGATTCGGACTTAAACTCAGCACGGTTGAGAAAGATGTAGAAGTAGCGAATATACTATTTCTCGTTCCAGGTGAACCCCCCTTATAATCGCATGAACTACCCCAATTCCACGCAAATCTGCTCTCAGCATCAGGATTAATTCTTTCTATTGAAATACCTGATTCATAACTATCTCTATAGTAAACCGCATCATAACAAAACAAGCAACCATTCATGAGAGTAAGTGTATCACTATCGTTTTTTAAAGTCAACCATTTTTCACTTTCTATTATTTTAGACGGAACATTTCCCCATTTGGTTTCGAATATCGTTTTATCATCCACAAAAATCACATACTCGTTTGCTTTAAGCACGAAATGTTTATTGGTTATACCTGTTTTTTTACCGAATCCTACACCCATTTCCCATCCGCACAAATCGATCGGATGAGATGAGCGGTTGTATAATTCAATCCATTCACCACCTGCATCAGGATTGCACATTATCTCATTAATAACTACATCACCAATCGGGTTTCCTACCTTCAGCATCCTGAAATTTTCTGCTTTCTCGGATTCTTTGAGTTTAGCACCAATACGCTTGTTTCCGGACGATACAGGCATCCATTCAACATCAATCCCCAATGTTCCTCCAAATGGAGCAATGGGCTCAACCTCGAAAACCGCTTTAATCAACTCGTTCGTTGACATTGCCGAATCCCAATCGTCATCGGAAAAAAAATCAATATTCACATTTTCTATTGTATCTTCACTTTGATTTTGAAGAAGTAAACTCACAGTAACAAGCTCGTTCTTGTTAATTTTTCCAGGATAAATATTGAATCCATAATCAGGGAAAACAATATCGGAAGCTGAGTAACAACTGTTCGCACCACCCGGAGTTGAACCAGATGAATCTTCGCAGGATGCCCAATAAAGTTCATTATCCGGATAATAGAGAGAAACACGTTCTGAGGATATCCCATCCCCGGGGTCATACGGGATAGAATCGTTCTCATTCATGGGCGTCCCGTAACTGGAAACAGTATCAAGAGATGAATTAAGAAGAATAACCGGGTCCTTAGTTGAAAGTCCATCTCCAATCGTGGTATTTCCTACTGTTACAACAAGAGTGTTTTCCGGAAAATCATAAGGCATTATGTAATTCCCATTTCCCGCATCGGTATATTCAGGGTCAAGTATTACGGCGTATCCTCCGGGCAAAAGAAGGGTCGTTCCGAAGATGACATCAGGGTCATTAATCAAAGCATCCGTCCATACAATAATATCATCGACTGCATCGAGATCACTAACCTGGAACAATGAAAGATCTATAGTATCCTTCGAAATATTCACAATTTCGACAAATTCATTCCTGTCCCCGGGACTTCCAACGCCCGAATCTGAACCCTTGACATTACTCATCACTTCGTTAATGACAATATCAGATGCGCATATTTGCGAAAACACACCAGACACAAACAACACCATTAGAATCCTGCAAGAATTTTTCAACAATATTCTCATTTTACTGAACGTCATTGCGAGTGTTCTCTCTTAATTTCTTCCGAAGCAATCTCATCTCCCTTTCACCATTCTTAAAGCCACGGTTTCTGTTGCTCTACCTTGCCCTCCCCACCCTAACATCTATTTCACAGGCGAAGCCGTTTAATTGACAGCGTCAGCATTAGTTTACAATGAAATGTTCGTTTACAGCCGAAGGCGTTTGCTTTACAGCTAGGTGTTCAGTCTCCGTTACTCCGTTTCGCTCCTCACTCATCTCTCTTCTGCCTTTTTTCCCTTGACATTTCCTCACTTTTGCCTTAAAATACTGTGTATGAAGGATAAAGTAGTTCTTACACATTTCAGAGATGTTGCTGAAAGATTATCCTGTAGGGTTATTTTTGACAAATTCGATGGCAAAGGTGGGCACTGCATCGTCAAAGGAACCCAATACATAATCATCAACAAACGACTCCCCCGCGTTGAACAAGTCGAAGTGTTCAGCGAAGCATTAAAAAGACTTCCCATAGACACCGTTTATATCCTTCCCCGTATTAGAAAATACATCGAAACCGATTAATTTCCATTTTCCTACTTTCAGTACAAATTTCACCACAGAGACACTGAGACACAGAGAAAACATTTTTTAGGTTTTCAACCAATTAAACTAATTAAACCAATACAACCGTAGGTTAAGGTTAACGTTGAGTATGAATACACGATTTTTCTCCTTTGTTAGAGCCAAAGGCATTTGTTTCACAGGCGAAGCCGCGTGCCCCGTATGCCACATAAAATAAGTTCTTACGTTATGTCGCAGTGGTCATATGGGGTTCGTTTTACAGCCCGAAGGGCGTTTAATTCACAGTGAAGCGTTTTATTCACAGCACGAAGTGCGTTTATTTTAGTCCGTTTCATTTCCCAACCGGTGGTTTGTGAATTGAATGTCCGGAAACATCATCAAATGCTTCCATTACGATTTCGGAAAGTGTTGGATGCGGATGAATTACATTTTCCAGTTCCTTCACATTCATCCTGAACTGACACGCCATTGTAATTTCCTGAATAAGTGTGTCGGCACCTGCTCCAAGTATCTCACCACCTAATACAATTCCTTCCTCATCGGCAATTACCCTCACATAACCCTGTTTTTCGCCTAATGTATGTGCCCTTGAATTTCCAATATATTGATATTCACCTATTTTAATCTTTTTTCCGCTTTCCCTTGCAGTCTTCTCTGTTAAACCAACGAGTGCGGCGGGAGGATGAGAAAATATGCAACTGGGAACTGAATGATAGTCCATTTTTGCCTCGACCTCTGCAATATTCAGCGCAGCAACAATACCTTCTTTTGATGCTTTATGGGCAAGAAGCATTCCTCCCCTAACATCACCTATTGCATAGAGTCCCTGAATATTCGTCTTCATTGTCTCATCGGTTCTGATGAATCCGTTCTCCATTTCCAATCCCAATCCTTGAACATCGATACCCTCAAAACAAGCTACCCTTCCGACTGCAACAAGCATCCTATCAAACTCACATTTCTCGCCGTTTGAAAAAGTAACTCCAACCGAGTTCTCCTTTTTCTCAATTTCTTGTACTGTAGTTCCTAAGAGGATTTTTATTCCGCTCTTTTTTAACTGTGCTTCAAGTGCTTTCGACAGTTTTAGAGCCCCAACGGTTGGAAGTATGGAATCCAGCATTTCGACTATTGTAACCTCCGCTCCTAACAAATTGAAAAAAGTAGCCATTTCTATTCCAATAACACCTGCTCCAACAATAAGAAATCTTCCAGGAACTTCTTCGATATCCAGTGTTTCCCTGCTTGTCAAAATGAGCTTTCCGTCTGGTTTCAAAACCTTAACAACCTTTGGTTTTGAACCCGTTGCAATAACAATGGATTTCGCTCCAACCTTCTTGTCTCCAATCTTAACTTCGCCGGATGAAATAACTTCGCCTTCTCCCCTCTCTACCATAACTCCGTACTTCTTCAGTAAAAACTCGACGCCTTTGACACTTCTTGAAACCACCGTCTTCTTGCGTTTCATAATCTCATTGAGTGAATAGGATACCTTACCCGAGATTTTAACACCAAATGTCTCGAGCTTTTTGATTTCTGCGAATTTTTCCGCAGACATAATCAAAGCTTTTGTTGGAATACATCCAATATTCAAACAGGTTCCCCCCACCCATTCCTTTTCAACAAGACATACGCTCTTTCCCAGCTGCGCAGACCTTATGGCAGCAACATAACCACCCGGTCCACCTCCAATAATAACAACATCATAATCACTCATATAGTACTCCTCTGTGTCCTCTGTGGTTTTCTTTTCCTGTGGTTGCTTACATAATGCCTTCCAAACTACACTACATCAATACCCTGAATTTGCTAATTTTTTTCTGAAGTCCATACCGTGAATATCCCAATTCTATTGCGGTCTTGCTGATATTACCTTTATTTCTTAATAGCGCCTTCCTTATTTCTCTTTCCTCAAAGTCCTTCACTCTCTCTTTCAGTGTCTTATTACTTTTCGGATATAAGAAAACCTTCTCGGGAAGGTGGAAACTATCCACCACTCCGCTGCTGCACAGTTCAACAACCTCCCTGATAACCATTTCGAGTTCTCTGATATTTCCTGGCCAGGGATACAGTTTAAGTGCATCTACTGCATCATCTGTAAAATATATTTCTTCTTTTGACCATTTGTGTGCAAAATAATCTGTAAATTCTTCTATGTGCCCTATTCGTTCCCTTAAAGGCTTCAGTTCAATAAATGAACCACAGAGCCTGTAATAAAGGTCTTCCCTGAACCTGCCTTTTTCGACAATGAGAGAAATGTTTCTGTGTGTTGCAGAAATAATACGCACATCGAACTTCTGAGGTTTCTCCGCACCAAGCCTCCAGCTCTCTCCCGAATCCAGGACTCTTAGCAATTTCCCCTGAACAACAAGTGGTAAATCCCCTATTTCATCAAGAAAAAGTGTTCCCTTGTGAGCAAGCCCAAACTTGCCCTGTTTACCCGTTTTGTGTGCTCCTGTAAACGCACCTGCCTCATGCCCAAACAGTTCATTTTCAAACAAATCACGCGGCACTGCCCCACAGTTAATGGATATGAAAGGTTCATTACTTCTCTTTGATTCAGAATGAATAGCCTGTGCTAATAGCTCTTTTCCGACACCACTTTCTCCTTGAATTATGACCGGTATATCGCTTTTTGCCGTTTGATGCGCAAGGGCTTTGACCTTTCTCGGAAGACCGACTATGTCCTTGAAAAGAAATCTTGCAGTGAAATCTGTTGATTTATTCCCTGATTTCTGTTTTGCCATAGACTGGCAAATATCACATCACAGGTTTAATGTCAAGTCAAAAATTACTGACTGTCATTCTGACCCTACATTTTATTTAACAGGGAATTAAAGAGATTTTATTTTCGTTTTACAGCCGCAGGCGTTTAATTACAGCATCAGCGCCTGCCCCGTATGCCACGCAAAATACATTCTTGCCTTATATTGTAGTGCTCATATAGGGTTAGTTTACAACGAAATGTTTGTTTACAATTCTTGCGTTCTTGCACTTTTAACTTTTCACTTTTCACTTTTGACTTTTAACTTGGCAACAAAGCCCCATATCATTCTAGGTAATCAAAACTTGACAACAAAGTCTATATATGGAAAGCCGGGGAAAAGTAACTCACCAAAATAGTTAAAAAAAGCGAGGTCCACACTTAATTTTTCACCAAAAAAACGCATCCCGTAGGAAATCATAGGATACTCCACACCGGGAAACATCCAGTTCTCTGTTACAAATGCTGTCCGTCGTGACGTTCTTTTCTCCGCACCGAGCATAAGCATTGGTTTATCTGCTAATTTCCAATCCATATATCCGTAACCCGCACCACCAGTGATGCTTCCATCTGGGTTTCCCAATGTCCCTACTGTATAAACAATCCCTACTGATGGAGCAGGGTCATCTCCAAAATCAGGAATTTTAACCATCATAGCACCGACGGACAGAGCACCGCCGTCTCTCTGAATTAGTGCAACTTTTGGTGTAAAGACAAAGATATTATGTTTAACAAAATCAGGCGTCGGCAAGATCGACATCCCCCCTGACAAAGTCACATTATTCGTTACACCCACTGCAAACATTGTGAAGAAAAGGTAATAATCTGCAAAGTAGGCATCTCCCTTTTTCAAACAGCGCCCCGTAGGTGCAAAATAGAGCCTTGTGGAATTTGGGTTAGAAAACCAGTATACCCCTTCTTTCATCGAGGATACTGGCACTTCTTTTATTTTTTTGATTTTTGAGATAAGAATTGTTATTTTCCCAAATTTCGATTCAAAGTCAATTTCATTTTTCCTGATTTCAGCGATTCGACCGACAAGCATCGAACCGTCAGTCGTTGTAATAATTTGCGTGTGACTTGAATCAGGTATCCTCAATGTACCTATTATGGCACTCCTATCAGCGGTTTTTCCTTCAGTCCCACCATAATTATCAATATAATCCCTTAAGGATTTGATGGATTGTTCGCTTTGAGCCCATCTTGACTTTTTCTCTTCACCATTTTCCTCGTATGTTATTTCAGCAACATAATTGCTGTCTGGAAGCTCGAGAAAAACAGCAGACTTAAATCCCTTATAAGCCTCAAAAAGACCAAAAGACTCCCGCTCTTCTTTATCAATCACCTCACCCACCCTATCGCTGATTACAATCACCTTCTCCT
>CAYMQB010000019.1:0-42640 GCA_964392665.1 uncultured bacterium
GGTATTGTTTTTTAAAAAATAACAACATTTCATGACCTTTATGCCCGCAATGACGACAGTGTACTGTGATTGCGAGTACCATTCGACAGGTTCAGGATAAACTCCTTCGAAGGAAAGCAATCTCCATTGTGCTTTCCTCTCATTTTAGAAAGATTATCTTTTTGGATAACTTATAAATATTGTTGTCACATTTTGGTTATTTATATTTCTATAATCTCGAGTATCGAAGTTAAGATGAGAAAAGCTTTCACATTTTTTTGTTTAAAGAGCTTTTGCGCTGCAAATTTATATTCTCCTATTTGCTTCATATATTTTCTTTTGGTTTCTGTAATAAATTTTTCTTCTGGCATTCCATGTAATGCATCTGTTTTGAAATCATATATCCTGACTTTTTCTTCCTTTAAGATGATTTTATCCATTACGCCTGATACGATTTGTGTTTCACCCTTTTCGGTTTTTTTCTCCAGTAAATAAGAAAATTCGTTCAAGCTATTTTCATCCATAATTATTTCCATAATTTTTCTATTACCAAGAACAGTTGAAAACTCCTTTGCTATTTCACGGAGGATTTTTTCGTCACACAGGAACTGCGTATCCATCTGAGCTGCAACATTTCTCACATATATAGAAATGTTATCTCTGGAATCTTGTTCTATCACGGCGTTGCCAAGTAATTCAAAAAGCTTATGTAAAATGGTACCTTTAATTTTCGCCTTCTCATTAACAATATTGTATAAAATATCAGTGTTTTCCAATTCACTTGGGTTAATCTCCTTTTTTGCAGATATATTTGTTTTCCTTTTTGTAAAAGCGTATACTGCATTTTCCATATGTGGTGATACAATTCTCTCTTTAGCGGTTTCTATTTTCGCATCAATCATATCTTTTTTTGGAAGTTTCGAATCGTAAACGATATTCATCCAGACATTATTGTCATTAGTTTTTTTCTTTGGGATAAAAAGGTATAACTCCTCTTTTGCTCTTGTAAGTGCCACATAAAATAATCTTTTCAGTTCCTCGCTCTGCTTTGTCATTTCATATTCTTTGTATTTTTTTAATAAAGGAGTTTCAACTCCTTTATACTTTTTCAAGAATAGGAGTAATTGTCTATCTCTATCAACCCACACTCCTTGCCCTTTCCTTTTTATGGCTGCCGAATCGACCTCAGGTAATATAACAACTGGAAATTCAAGCCCTTTTGCTCTATGCACAGTCATTATATGAACTGCTCCTTTTTCTTCGCTTTCAAATGATTGAATGCCAATGTCGATATCTGCATTCTTTTCTCTTGCTTTTATAATCCTATTTAGTCTATCGAGAAAGAAACAAAAATTTATTTTCTCACTGGATATGTTCTCGATAAGTGTCAGAAATTTCTTTATATTTACATCCTTCTGTCCACCTTTTTTATCGACAAGAATTCCATATGCATTGCTGTCCATTATTGCTTTTTCGATAAGGTGAACAATCGATATCTTGTCTCTGTTGTTTAACCATTCTGATGTAAGACCGAGGAAATTCGTGTATTCATCGGTAAAATTTTCGCGCAACCTATCGTAAAGGGAATAACATTCCATTTGCCCTGTGTTTGCCGGGTTATTAATAACGATTTTTATAAGATCGCTTAAATTGTGGTTGAAAATAGGGGAGAGAAATAGCATAGAGAAGTTTATATCATCATAAGGATTTTGAAGAAAATTGAGTATCTTTAGAATTTCCTTGATTTCCCTATTTTCGAAGAAGTATTTACCTCCGGAAGATATATAGGGTATGGATGTTTTTTCGAATACCCTTTCATAATAATGGAAGGTCAACGAGTTCCTGAAAAGCAGTGCTACATCACCCCAGGATTTGTAGCGTTTCTTTAACGAAAAAATTAGTCCTGCGATACTATTCGCCAGTTGAGGTGTTTTTTCTTTCTTATTTCCTTCAATGGAGGATTCGATAAGTTTTACGACACCACCACCTATCTCATCATCGGGTTTCATCTCTTCATATTGCACCGAGGAAGGTTTTTCGATCAACCTTTTCATCTTATCTTTGAATAAAATGTTTACGGCTTCGACAATTTCCTTCTTACTTCTGAAATTTTTAACAAGGGAGAACGTTTTTGTAAATTGATCCTCCTTTTCCTTTATACTATTTATAATACTTACGTCGGCATTTCTAAATCCGTATATCGACTGCTTTTCATCACCCACAAGGAAGATAGTAGGATAGATATTAAGCTCTTGTTTTGCTGTTTCACCTGAAAACCAATCTCTTGTTAATTCCTTGAATATCTGCCACTGTATAGGGTCGGTATCCTGGAATTCATCTATCAAGTAATGATTGATTCTGGCATCCATGTTGTAAAGAATGTTGAATCTTTCTCTGTGTTCTGTTAGTAGTCGATATGTTAAAGTTTTCAGATCCCCCATTCCAATGACGCCCATCTCTTGTTTCCTTGCTTTTAAACTTTCTATAATAGTGATTATCAAATCTATGAATCTAGAGGTTAGGTTTGTATGTTCTATGTCGGTATTGAATGCAAATGCAAGAACACATCTTTCATAGAGTATTGTAATTTCTTTTAGCTGTTCTCTAAGGATAGGGTCCTTTATTGCTGTAACAGCTCTCTTTCTGGGCTGTCTATTATTCTTTGTGTAGAAAAGATTTAAGAAGTCCAAAAATTTATCCTCATTTTTTATTAAGTCCTCGGTTGTGGCGTTTGCAGTGAATTCGAAAAAATCATTATATGGACCGTGTGGCATGTTATGCGATGTTCTTAATTCTTTAACCTTTTTTTTAAGTTTATCTAACCTGTTCGGTAGATCGATTTCTTCTCCAACATATCTTTTTATAGATAAAGCCAGTTCCTCATGGTTCTTGAGAGATAAAATACGAATGGTTTCACCAAACATCTCCCAGTTTTTTATGAGTTTCTTTATGCTGTTCAAGAAACAAAATTGTGTGCTTCTATCCGAGGAATATCTGAAATTGAAGAATTTCAAAAGTTTGACAAACCACTTATCATGGTCAAGTTTTCTCTCCATTAGTTCATCAATAGTTGAGTCTATGAGTTCTTCCTCTTCAATTCCATCTATTACTTTGAAATTAGGATTGACGCCTGATTCCCCCGGGAAAATTCTTATAATACTTGATAGAAATGAATCGATGGTAGAAATACGCATTCCGAGTATCAATTTGTTGAGTGCATCATCGTCTTTTAGAATTGTCAGGAGGTCACAGTTGATATTATTCTTAATAATCTCATTCCTCAAGAGATGGACAAACTCAACGATTCTTTCTTTCATTTCTGCAGCTGCTTTTCTTGTGAATGTTATGGCAACTATATTTCTTGGTTTTTCACCATCGACCAGTAGTTTCAAATACCTTGATGCAAGCACTCTTGTTTTTCCAGAACCTGCTGGGGCAGTGATAAGAAACCTGTATGCAGTTCTATCCCTTTGATTATCTCCAGTTACAGCATCGAACTGGGGTTCAGTGAGATCTAACTTTTTTTTCAGAAAATCCTCGAAAAATATTTGTAAGCTCATCTTGTTTATCTGGTTTCTTTAGTTCTTCCGGTTCATTTGGTCTGCTTAGTTACTATATTTTCCTCTAACCAGTTTCCGGACATAACTCATTGAATGGACAACGAGTGATACAAAAAGACCCGGATTTTGGTTCGAACTCCAACTTTCTGATTTTCTTCCATACACTGAAGACATTAGAAATGAAAACCTCATTGGATGTTGATTGTCTTTCCTCCAAAACAGCACCATCCTTGCTGTTTAATACATAGTATGCTGTCTTGGAGACCTTTCCAATGCATTTCTCGACAGCGAAGCTATAGATAGGAAATTGAAAGCTTCCACCTTCTTCTATTTTCTTTTCACTCGGAAGATAGTCTTTGTTGCCAGTTTTATAATCGAATATTACCAGTCCACTTCTATTCCTGTCAATTCTGTCTATTCTTCCGACAAATCCCAGGCGTTCACCATTTTTTTCAATGCTTACATCCTTACCTGTAAATTCCCATTCTACGTCCTCAACGATGTGTCCCAGATTGGTTTTGACTTCATTCTTGAGAAATTTCTTGAGCAATGGATCAAGTTCATTTGAAACAAATTCCAATCTTAGCAGAATTCTATCCCTTGTTTTAGGAACCATTTCATCGATAGCATTCAAAGCAATACTCTTGAGTTCTTTCCAATCATTGACAATATTTTTCCCAATCGTTTTTGCAAGTTTTCTACTGTAGAACTCCGCAAGAATCCTATGAATAACCTTACCCCGTAGCAAATTATCCATATCCTTTTCGGGTTCTTCCACTTCACCTATCCTTAAGACATAATTTAAGAAGAAATTGTATGGACATGTTCCATATGTTTCGAGGGCAAATGGTGATATACCTTTTGACAGTTGATTGATTCTATCTTTTGCATAGTCCGAAAATTGCTTTTCTGTTTCTAAAATTTTCTTAACATTTTTCAATCTGCCCACATCTGTAATTCTTTTTATACCCTCCCTTATCAATAATGCTCTTTTTCTCATATCTTGATTAAGGGATGAGTGGTTGACATCTTTTACTCTATGAATGATTTCGGATATGCGCATCTGCCATTCTGACAGGGTATCAATGTTGTCCTCCACGGCAATTTCTTCTTTTCTCGCTATATTCCGGAGGAAAGGACTCTTAAGGAAGATATTTCCTTTTTCATCCTTTCTGAAGTAGGAGAGGAAAACCTGTTTCGCGCTTTTTTTTGTACTTTCGAAATTGAACTTCGAAAGTGCATAGAGCATATCGTAAGTTGGAAAGTTCATCTCTTCTAATAGTTTTTCTGAGAATAGAGGGTTGTGTTTAGGCTTTCTGGGGAGTTTATCTTCGGTTAAGCCAATCAGGAAAATCCGAGAGAAATTCATTCCTCCTGTTTCTTCTATATTCAGCTCCTCTACTTGTTCATTTAACGTTTTACCGGTATTCAGTTTTACAGAGTTTGTACCGAAGAGAAAAAGGTTCTGAAAATCCTTTATTCTAAATGAAGATATAGTTTTAACAATGGGTTCTCTTTTGAAAGATGTAATGAATTTAATAAAATTATTGTAAGGTTTTATGTCATCTTCATTTTCAACGTTTATTATTAACTGTAAAAGCGAAAGATATGTATTGATGAAAGAAAGACCAGTTTTTGACTCAAGAAGTCTAAGTTGCCCAACAAAATTGGAAACCGTTCTCATCTCGGTACCTTTATCTTTCAATCTTTTCCAATCATCTCCTGAGACAATCATATGTTCCCTTGTTTTTATGTCGGTTAGCCTCTTTTCCTTTTCTTGCAGAAGCTTTACATAAGGCGAAAGTAGAAAATTTACAACCGACTTTCTCGTTAAATGCCGATTTATAATTTCGAATATTGCAAGACAGGTTTTTATGATAGGAAACTCAGAGAGCAGTTTTTGAGAAAGTGATGGCAGTTGTATATAGTACTGTGGAAAGATTCTCTCGAATGTTTTTTCATATTCATCAACTGCGGGAGAGATAATAACAATCTTCTTGTCCAATCCTTCTCTGTTTACTATTTTGGCAATGCCTTCTACCTCATGTTCTTTTTTCTCGTAGGTATGGAATTTTATCTCAGGAGCAAATTCCTTGTTCGTGCTCTCGACTTCTATAACCTTTTTTTCCATTTCGATGATGCCTGTTGTTGTGAATTGAGTGCAGGGAAATGGGAAGTCAAAATCAAGCAGTGAAACAGAATGTGCTTGCCTGTATATTTTTTTGAAAAGGTGTTGCTCTATTATTCTCAATATGGACAGGTGTTCAATATAGAAATCGTATTTTTTGAGGATATTTGGTTTAAGGTGGTCAATAACCCACCACCTTCTGTCACTTTCGTCAACCAGGTCATTATGTTTGAGAAAACTCTGATATTCATTGAAAACATTCTTAAGCGCTGAAAGCAATCGCTCATTGAATCTATTTTCTTTGTTAGTCAGGTCAAAAAGAGGAGCATCTTTTCTGTATTTTATCTCTCCTTCT
This sequence comes from uncultured bacterium, assembly GCA_964392665.1. Classification (GTDB taxonomy): domain Bacteria; phylum Hydrothermota; class E44-bin80; order E44-bin80; family E44-bin80; genus CAYMQB01. The sequence goes on from CAYMQB010000019.1 coordinate 6,023, forward strand.
CTATATTTAAGATGAAGATTGTATTCTTTGATTTTCTTGAGCCATTCCAGGAAAAAATCAGAGGTCTCTGGTGATAGAGAGAAATCTCGCGAAGGAAACAAGTTTTTTTTTCTATCAAGGAGAATGTGTCTTATTATAATATTGGCATATGCATCGGTTATCTTGTGTTTTGGTGCTTTCATTCCCAGGGGAATTATGTCGTATAGTAAGTCGAAAAGATGCCATATTGTAACGAACTTCGGACTGAGCAGTATATTATTGCTGGTTCTCAGATGTTCTTTTAGTCTTCTTATCTTGCTTTGAGAAGTTGCAACATAAATGATTTTTCTTGCCTTTTTTATGTTATTTAAGGGAGAATTGTTGGCAAATTGCTGCTCCAATAGTTTGTGTAAAAGATATAATTCTTTGCGGGTATCTCCTATTTGTAGTCTGTAAAGCCTTGTTTTCTTCACACCTAGAAAAGTATCATAAATTTAGAAAAATGTAAAGGAAGAAATGGAACAATATCCTCAAGTCTCCAAATATACTTAATTTCGTCTATGGGCATTGAAACAATTCTTAAGACAAAATTTATAATATCAATAAAAGTGAAAAAAATACTTGACAAATGGAAGATATTACTTTATATTATTAATATGAATATTGATATTATTAAGAAAGGAGGTAAAATGTGATTACGAGATGTCCATTTTGTGGTGGTACATTGGAGATAAGAGAGTTAGCTTGTAACGGGTGTGGTGTTAAAATACAGGGAAAGTTTGCTTATACAGCTTTCTCTCAGCTTTCAAGCGAGCAGATGGAGTTCGTAAAAATTTTCCTTAAGTCGAGAGGAAACATTAAGGAAGTTGAAAAGGAACTTGGAATATCCTATCCTACTGTTCGGGCGAGACTTAATGTGGTTCTGGAAAGACTTGGAATTGAATCAGATAGAATGTCTGCTAAGAGAGAGGATGTTCTTGAGGCACTCTCAAATGGTGATATAAGCGCAGAGGAGGCAGTAGAGCGGTTGAGGAAAGTTTGAGACCGGGGCTTAAGACATAAAACCACAGACTATGAAAGGGGAAATTCGAAGATGGAAATTAGGAAGATAACCAAACATACTAAATAAACCAAAAAAGGAGGGAACAAGATGAATGAAAAAACAAAAATACTGGAAATGCTGGAGCAAGGAAAGATAAATGCAGAAGAAGCAGCAAAGTTGCTTGCTGCAGTTGCTGAAGGAAAAAAGAAAGATGTTTCATCGAAGATTGTCGAGAGCGTTATGGATGGTGTTTCATCTGTTGTTGAGGCTATCCCTGACAGTGTTAGCAGCGCATTTTCTTTTAGCAGTGGTGGAGAAAAGGGAGTAAAAGCAGAGAAAGGAGATGATGTTCTGATAAAATGTGTTGGCTCTTCAATCACTTTGTCAAAACATGGTGACAATGAATTGAAGGTAAATTCAGAAAGCGGGATAATTAGAACGAAAAGAGACGATTCTTCGGTCATATCAAAACTTGTAGGGGCACAGGCAGATATCAGCTACCCATCTGGTTTCCCCGTTTTCGTAAAGGATGTTGGGGGAAGTGTTAAGGGGGTTTGTCCTCAAGAATTTTCGCTTAAGCAAGTAGGAGGCTCTGCAAAACTTTCTTTGGATGTTATAAAGGATGTTCAAATTGTGGCAAAAGGTGGTTCGATTACGCTTCTGCTCGGCGAGTGTGATTTTTCCTTTGATATTAGTGCACCGGACGGGACTATAGATTTCGACATTCCAGCAAAATTCGAGATTAAGAAGGAAGAAAGGGTGAAAGGCAAAGTAAAAAAAGGTAAGGGAAAGCTTGTTGTGAAGGTTACATCAGGTGATGTTTCTGTTATCCCAAAGAAAGAAGGGGAAAACAAATAAGCGAGAGTTAATCTAACTTCAAGAAAGGAGAAAGAATGACTTATAGAATATGGGGTCCGGTAATATTGATTGTTCTTGGAATATTGTTCTGGTTAGGGAAGTTCGGAATTGTCGATTTTTATTGGAGCAGAGATTGGCCCGTCGTATTGATTGCAATTGGGGTTTTCTCTCTTATAAACTACTTCGCAAAACGTTTACGTAGAAATACTTCCAATAAGAGCAGAAAGATTCTTAAAGACCTTGAAAATGGAAATATAGACGCACAAGAAGCAGTAAAGAGACTCAAAAAAGTTTGAATACTACTTCACTCGTAATGCAAGCCAGATAGAAGAAAGATCAAACAAACCAGAGGAGAAGATATGGAGGAAAGGTTAAGGATATTGAAGATGCTTGAGCAGGGGAAAATAACAAGCGAGGAAGCTAATAAATTACTTGAAATTATCGATGGTAAGCCTGATTACTCAAGAGGTAAAACAAAATGGTTAAAGATAAAAGTGATCGAGAGTGGTTCGCAGAAGGTTAATGTGAGAATACCTTTTTCTTTGATAAAAATTGCAGCAAAAGTTGGTGGAAAGTTGAATATCAACCTACCTGACAAGGTCAAAGAAAAGCTGTCTGAAAAGGGAATAGAACTTGATAATCTTGGCAATGGCGAGAATGTTAATGACTTTCTAAAAGAATTAGAAAAGGAAGCACCATTCGAACTTGTTAATGTTGATGATGGAGATGAAAAGGTTATTGTTATAATAGAATAGCTTGTTTTTGTCATATTTTTTTCTCTTGACATTTTGGGCAATTTATGTTAACTATTGATGATTTAGCAAAGATAGTAAAGAAGGGAGTGAAAAAATTAGATGCCTGGAGTGAAAATTAGAGATGGAGAGAGTTTCGAGGGTGCTTTGAGAAGATTCAAGCGCATTTGCGAGCAGGAGGGAATACTCAGTGAAATAAAGAAGCATCAGCATTTCGAGAAACCAAGCGAGAAGAAAAAAAGAAAATTGCTTGCCAGCAAAAGAAAATTCAGAAGATTTGGATATTAAAAAAGGTTCTTAAACCTCTAGATGGTTTTAACCCCTGAAATTCTAAGAATTTTAGAATTCGATAAACTAAGAGAGTTTATCTCTTCCTATTCCTTTTCTGCATTGGGAAAGAATGCAATTAATGCTATTGTACCAATATGCGAAAAGAAAAACAGAGACAGACAAATATCACTGATAAGTGAATTCAGGGAACTTCTTAATTCTACGCATACTTTTCCTACTCCTGAAAAATGCGACATAAGAAATGAGATTCTACGAACAGATGAGGGAGTATATCATCTGTCAAGAGAGAAACTCATTTTGCTGGGTCGAGTAACCAGAGATTATAGAAAGATAGGATATTTTCTTTCTGGATTGTCAAAGGAATTTCAGGGATTGTCCAAACTTTGTGTTTCGCTAAAGAAACTACCGAATCTCTATGAAAGAGTGCAGTCCGTTTTTGATGAAAACGGTGAGATAAAAGACAATGCTTCTCAAGAACTTAAAAAGATAAGAAAGGATTTCAGGAAAGCGCACAAGGTATTGACAAAAACCGCAAGCAATCTTGTTTCGGAAAAGAAAAAATATTTGCAGGAGGAAATTTTTACTACAAGAGAACAGAGAATTGTTTTGCCTGTCCGTGCTTCGGCAAAAAGCAATATAAATGGTATCGTACATGGTATTTCACAAAGTCAGAACTCAGTATTTATTGAGCCTGTCGAACTCATAGACCTCAACAACGAATGCTCGACTTACAAACTACGAGAAGAAAACGAAATCAAGAGAATTTTGGGCTTGCTATCCCAAGTTATTTCAGATAACATCGATTGCTACAAGAAAAGCATAGAAGAAATTACTGAAATCGATAAGATTTATGGTATATCTTCTTTTGCAAATGAATATGGTTTTTCTGTACCCCAGTTCTCAACCGAGCATTTTATTCGTATCAGACAGGGCAAACATCCGCTGCTTGCAGTAAAGAAGGAGAGGGAGAATGTTGTTCCTTTTGATGTCGAACTTGGTAGGGACTCGCAAATACTGCTTGTCAGTGGTCCGAATATGGGTGGAAAAACTGTTCTTATTAAGAGCGTTGGCATAATAGTTTTAATGGCTTATTCCGGTTTACACATACCTGCGGATAATGAGTCTGTCATTCCAGAAATCGACGCAATATATTTGGATATTGGAGATGAACAATCAATAGAAATGGACTTGTCGACTTTTTCATTCCACATAAAAAACATTATTTCAGCTGTTAATGGAGCAACGCAGAATTCTCTTATTCTTCTTGATGAGATTGGAGTTGGGACAGATCCTGAAGAGGGCTTGGTAATTGCCATGGCTGTATTGGAAAAGCTTAAAGACATTGGAGGACTTACATTTGCTACTACCCATTATGGAAAACTCAAGCATTTTGCTGCGGGCTTCAAACAGATGTTAAATGCTTCGATGGATTTCGATACGGAGAAAGGTAAACCAACTTATTCGCTTTTACCTGGTATTCCGGGATCTTCGCATGGTTTTGCAATTGCCGAAAAAATGGGGTTTCCCGCTGAGCTCCTGGAAAAAGCAAAATCATACATTGATAAGAATGAACTTAAAACAGATGAACTTATCTGTTCATTGGCAAAATTGAAAAATAAGTTAAGAAAAGAGAAAGATGATATTTCTAAGTACAGAAGAGAGCTGAAAGTGCTTTTAGAAGAATACAGTCTAAAGAACAGTGAGATTGAGGAAAGAAGAAAGGAGTTGTTGATTGGTGCAAAAGAACGGGCATTGAATATTGTGTATGATACGAGAAAAGAAATGGAGCATATCATTGAAAAAATTAGGGAATCGCAGGCATCTAAGGAGGAAATCAAGAAGGCAAAAAAGGCAATAAATACTAAGATCGAGCAGTATGAAAACATGAAAAAATCCACAAGCAACAAGACAATTTCGCCAGGCGATTATGTTTTTTCGACAAAACTTAAGATTGGTGGAACCGTTGTCGATATTATGGGTGATTATGCAAAGGTTGATGCGAAGAGCTTAAGATTTATTGCTCCATTTGAAACGTTAGAATTACGGAAAGAGGTGGATGTAGGTGGTGATAGTGGTGGAGAAATTCCGAGCAGGGATGCAGATTTTGAAGTTGACATAAGAGGTTTTCGTGCTGAAGAAGCCAGATGTAGAGTAATTAGATTCATAGACGATGCAGTTATATCGGGACTTTCAACAGTGTATATCATACATGGAAAGGGTACAGGAGTTTTGAGAACGATGATTGATGCACTGCTCAAAGAAGACACAAGGGTACAGAACTACAGGCTTGGATACTGGAATGAAGGTGGTAGTGGGGTCACTGTAGTTGGATTAAAAGCATAAAAAAAAGTTGCAAAAGGATATTTTTCTTGCTATATTGTAGTGATTGTAGATTAGAGATAAAGTTATTAAGCTTTTGTTTTCCATAGAGTTAAATAAGTAGTGTACTGTGCAATCCAATATTTATTAGTTAGGGTTTTCTTGGAATAACATTCAGGAATACAATAAAGTTTTTTTGAATTCTATATGGGAAATTATTATTTAAGCCAGAGTAAAATTGAAGAGGTAAGAGAAGCTTCTGACATAGTTGACATAATTAGTGAGTATATCCCTATTAAGAAAAGGGGAAAAAATTATACGGGACTGTGTCCTTTTCATTCGGAGAAAAAGCCTTCTTTTACAGTATCACCTTCTAAACAATTGTATCATTGTTTTGGGTGTGGTGCAAGCGGAAATGTCATTAGTTTTGTGATGAACTATGAATCTGTTTCTTTTGTTGAAGCTCTCGAGATACTGGCAAAAAAATGTGGAATCAAAATTACCAAAGGGAAGACGAAAACGGAAAATAAGATTATTGAAGATCTTCTCAACATAAATGATTTTGCGGTGAACTATTTTCATAAACAACTATTCGAACAATCAAGTACAAATGGAATTAAGTATTTGGAGAAAAGGGGTATTAAAAGAGAAACGATTGAAGAATTCGGAATGGGCTACGCACCGAACGGTTGGGATAATTTCTTAAAAGCGTCCCAGAAGCAAGGTTTTGACATTGAAAAATTACTTGCTTCGGGGTTGATTGTGAAAAACGAGAAGGGTAACCTTTATGATAGATTCAGAAACCGTATTATCTTCAGCTTTTACAATTCAATAGGGAAGAAGATAGGTTTTGCAGGGAGGGCTCTTGGTGACGAGATGCCAAAATACATAAATATTTCAGAAACAGCTTTGTATAAAAAAAGATTTAACCTGTATGGAATTTATCAAGCAAAAGATGCCATCAGGAGATCGGATTCTTGTCTTATTGTTGAAGGATATATGGACTTGCTATCTCTGTTTCAGGCTGGATTTAAAAATGTAGTTGCCATTTCCGGTACGTCCTTGACAGTGGAGCAGGCAAGGCTTTTGAGGAAATACACGCGGAATGTCTATGTTTCCTTTGATGCAGATAAACCAGGTAAGGAAGCTAGTCTTAGAGGCATTTCAATTCTTATCAAGAATGGATTGGCACCGTATGTATTGGCACTCGAAATGGGAAAAGATCCTGATGAAGTAATTAGAAACGTAGGTATTGATGTTTTCCTGGGAATTGTGAAGAAAGCAGAACATTTTGTGGATTTCAAAATGAACTACCTTAAGGATAAATATGATTTAAGTGAACCAATGGAGAAGGCAAAAATAGTAACAGAGATGAAAAGAACATTGGAGCAAGTTAGTGGATTGACCGAAAGGCAAATGTGGCTAAACAAAGTTTCTAAGATTCTCGCAGTTGATGAATCGCTACTATTAGGATACAATAAGAAATCCAACACAATGAAGCAGTTTACACCCCCAGTTCTGTCTCTCCAGGATTTATGCCTTGATTTGATTGTATTTAGCGCTCCTTTCTCCGGGAAGAATGTAGAGGTGATAAATTTTCTCAAAAGGGAGAAACTATTCACTGATTTAACCAAGGATATGGCTCTCTTTATCGAGAAGAGAATAGAAAATAATAAAGATATTAATATTGCCGATATTATGGGTTTTGTTAAGGATGAAGATCAAAGGAGAAGGTTGTCGTCTAATATTATTAATACTGGTGAAGAGAAATTGCAAAAGACGATTGAACAGTATCTAAAGAGAATAAAGAAATTGATACTTAGGGGAAAATGGAAGGATATAAGGAATAAGATTAACAGGAACGAAGGAAATAAAAGTGTAATCCGTTCCCTGTTGGAAGAGCAAAAGAGCATAGCGATTAAACTAAAAAACTTGGGAGGAGATTTTGGTTAAGAAAAAAGAGTTTAAGATTGAGGAAATTCTTAAATTCGTGGATAATGGAAAGATATCCTTCAAGACTCTGAATGAAATACTTCCTGAGGAACTGGTTAGACCAGAGGAGTTGGACAACATATTTATGTATCTGGATGCTGTGGGAGTTAAGCTTTACGATGAAAAGGTCGAAGAAAAGAAAAAGAAAGACGAAGCACCCATTGTAAAACAAAAGGAAAAGAAAACTCCTAAATATCGTTCTGACATTAGAATTGATGACCCAATAAGGATTTATCTAAAAGACATGGGAAAGGTTTTTCTATTGTCAAGAGAGGGAGAGGTATCGATTGCAAAGAGAATAGAAAATGGTAGAATGCGTATTATAAGAAACCTTTTTTACCTGCCTTTGTGTTTGAAAAATATATCAGAGTATTACGAGAAATTGAAAAATAATGAGATAAGAATCGAGGAATTTATCCATGTAGATGTCAATGATTGGCCCTATAATTACTCTGGTTGGAAAGAGAAACAGAGAGTAATGAGGTTATTAGAAGGAATCGATAAATACAGAAAGCGATATTGTGAGTCATTAAAAAGACTAAAGAAATTGAAATACAAGAAGAAAATTAATGAAGAAATTCGTAAACTGGACAACGTGCATGAGAAAATTACAAATAAAATTTCAAAACTTAAGATTCAGGAGAAAATAATTGTTAGTATTGTTCAAAAATTGAAAGAATTGGTTTCTCAAATCAAATCGTTTGAGAAAAAAATAAAAAAGGTCGAGAATTATTACGGGATGAAGAGCGAAGACATTTTAATGATAGGAGAAAAAAGGATTACAAAGAAGGTTTTGGCGAGAGGGAAGAAAAGCAGGGAAGAAATAAAAAAGTCTGTCGAAGAAATGAGATATCTAAAAAGCAAGATCGATAGCATCGAGAAAAACGAAATAATCCTTCTGAAGGATATAAAGAAATCGTTACATACCATAAGAGTATGGGAAAAGGTTATTTCACAATTAAAGGAGAAGATGATAGAAGCAAATGTAAGGCTGGTTATAAGTATTGCCAAGAGATATACGAACAGGGGACTCGATTTTCTTGATTTAATTCAGGAAGGTAATACTGGATTAATGAAAGCAGTCGAGAAGTTTGATTATAAAAAAGGTTACAAATTTAGCACATACGCAACGTGGTGGATAAGACAGGCAATAACAAGAGCAATAGCGGACCAGGCACGAACAATAAGGGTTCCTGTCCACATGATCGAAGTGATACACAAAGTAGTCAAAGCTACTAGAGAACTTGTGCAGGAAAACGGAAGAGATCCATCGCCAGATGAGATTTCAAAAAAAATCGGGATTTCGATTTCAAAAGTGAAAAGCGTTTACAAAATTGCTCAAGATACCGTATCTCTTGACAAACCAATCGGAAATGAAGAAGAGAGTTTTCTCGGTGATTTCATTCCGGACAGAACTGTAACATCTCCGGCTCACTCTGCTGCGCTGGTTTTGCTTCAGGAAAAACTAGGGAAAGTACTGGGTACTCTTAGCCCAAGAGAACAAAAGGTGCTGGAAATGAGATTCGGGCTAAGTGACGGTACACCGAAAACCCTTGAAGAAGTGGGCATGATGTTCAATGTCACAAGAGAAAGGGTCAGGCAGATCGAAACAAAGGCTCTTAAGAAACTTAGACATCCTACAAGGGCTAGAAGACTAAAAGCTTTTCTTGAAATGCCGGAATAAACTTGGAAAGACATGATTCAATGGGATGATTACTGGAAAGACTATACTGTTTCCAAAGCAGAGAAATGGCTTATCTGTGAGCGCGATAAAATAATCAAACAATATCTTGACACTATGACTTACAGAGAGAAAAAGGTTATTGAAATAGGATGTGGATTTGGTTCAAATCTAAGGCTTCTGAAGACATCAAGGGATGACATTGAATGCTATGCGCTCGACAGTAGCCAGGAAGCTATTAGAGCGATTAAGAAAGTAATTACCAAAGCGGTAGTTGCCGACTGCAGAAGAAGTTATTTTGGAGATAGAGAGTTCGATTTGATTTACAGTGCAGGTTTAATGGAGCATTTCCAGGATGAGATTCCGTTTCTTGTGGAGATGAAAAGAATTTTGAAAGAAGAAGGCGTTTTTATTACATTTGTTCCCGCCCGTTACTCACTGTGGCAACTCTACCAGATTCTGCACTTTGGATTCTGGCAGCATGGCTACGAAAAAGCATATACATATAGCGGTTTACAGCGACTATTCGGTGAAAACGGATTTAAGGTTATGGAAATTAGGGGAATTGATCCATTTAGCGTAGGTGGACTCATTATGAAATTGTTTAATGTTTCATTTGAACCCCCTATAAGGCAGAGCCCACATAAAAGCGGGTATACGGAATTGTGTGTTATTGCGAAAAAATCCGTGAGAAAATAGGGATGTTTTTGCAGTTGTGATAGCGAATATAGAAGAACTGTGGATGGTATTTGCAGAAACCTCTACATCAGAGAGTTTCCAGTATATGGAGCTGTGTAAGCCTGGCTGAGCTTTTAATTCCGGGAGGGAAAGAGAATCTTAAATGTTGTGCCAACTCCTTCTTTGCTTTCGACAGAAATACTGCCTTCAAGGCTTTCGACTATCTTCTTCACAATTGATAAACCCAGTCCTGTTCCGGATTTTTTCGAAGTATAGAATGGATTGAATATCGATTTGATATTTTGCTCGCTTATCCCTTTGCCTGTGTCTGCAATTTCAATCTTAATGGTCTGTTTGTTCTTCTTCAAATCGATCTCTATTCTTCCGTTGCCACCGTTTTCATCAATGGAGTCTTTTGCATTTCTTATTAGATTCGAGACAACGCAACGTAAGCCTTCATAGTTACTTATTAGGAGATTTGATTTCTTTTCCTGGTTGAATACCAGTTCTGTCCCGTTGCAGCGGTTAGCATAAGTTCTTTTTAGTTCTTCAAAAAGGATATCAATATCGACGATTTCTTTCTTCAATTGTCTTTGCTTTGAGAAATCTAGAATATCTGTCATCAGTACAGTAATTCGCTCCGTTGATTTGATTAACGGAGTTGTTAATTCCTTCATAGTCTTATTGTTGGCGTACTTCATTTCGAGTAGTTGAGCATAGCCGGTAATGTTTGTCAGTAGATTTCTTATTTCATGTGCAACCCAGGCAAGTGTTTTTCCAAGATTGGCAAGACTTTCAGATTGTCTTATTTGTTCCTTCATTGTTTTGATTGAAGTTACATCTTGAAATACTATAGTAACTCCATTCTCTTTTTTGCTACCTTTCAGCGGAGAAAATGTGGTATTAAGTATTTTCCCGCTGTCCAATTGTATTTCATGAACTCCATTCTTTTTTCCATTAGTATGAAGTTTCTCAAGTAGTTTCTGGAAGGGCGACATTTCATCAATTTCTAAAATTTTGCGATTTTTGAGTTTGCGAGGATGAAACTGGAGTATTTCCAATGCTTTAGGATTTACCATTGTAATGGTGTCATGTTCATCAAGCACTATAACCCCAGAACTTAAACTCCTGAGGATATTTTCATTATATTCTTTCAGTCTTTTAAGCTCAGCCAAAACTTTTCGTTCTTTTCTCATTGATTTCTTAATGCCCTGTTCCAATTGCTTATTGAACTTTTGAGCACGTTCTTCCTGGTCCTTTTTCTTTTTATACTGTTCGCTCCAAAAACTTGTCCAAATAGCTGTAATAAAGATGAAAGGAATTTTCAGGGTAAATTCGGGATTATTAAGAAAAGTGGAGTAGTCAGCATTTTGCTTGAATATTATAAGGGAACAGTAAAATATACTTGCGATTAAAGCTATGAAAAAGCTCCATTTAACATTTTGTGCAATGGAACTTATGAAAAGCACTGCAAAGAATATAAGGAAGAGTTGATTTTCGCTTGAAATATATCTGAATGCGAGGGATATGCAAACTACATCGATTAGGATGAGTAAGAAGATATATTTAGGCTGGTTGAAAAAATCTTGTTTTAGGAACGTCAAAAATGCATTTGAAAAAAGTAAGAAGAGCACAATTATTACGGAAGGATCAAAAAAGGTGAATTGTCCTCTCTTATAGAAAATCAAAATTGTGATGATCAGTATATTTATCCATCGGAAAAGGATAACCATAAGTTTTTTGTTCATAGTGTGGGATGTCTTTGTATTTTGTCCGGATTTAGGATTTAAGGTTTTTGTTTTATTCATTGTTGTTACCTTTATGTTTCAAGTATTTTAGACGTAGTGCAAAAATTATTGCTGGAATGCTCTATTTTCTGAACATATCTTTCTTTTGTTAAGAGGACGAAATCGATATTTGAAGTGTGATTGCCGATTTCCAATGTGTTCGGATGATTCAAACGAAGCTCGATTTCCACTTCTTTGCCCTTATTGGACGTTTTTTCCCCCGAGGCTATTATGACATAATCGTCCTGAATAAATGGATAGAATCGATTATTCGAGTGAAGACCCTCTGTTTTAATGCTGTAGGAGAGTGAGCAATTGTCATCGGAAAAGAGATGGTTGAATTTTAAATTGGAAAGGTTCGGTTTTGCGAGAAGAATCCAGGTTGCATTGCTGTAAACTGTAAAAACGATAGTCTTTTTTTTATCAAATGTTCTTGGTTTTTCGTATGTTCGTATTGTTCCGAAGTCCAAGAGCATCTCGGTTGACTTCATTTTGTTTTTCTTCATTGTTCCTCCTTTTTCATTTTCAATAGTGTATAGTGCAAGAAGTGTGCCGTGTAGAATAGAAAAGCGTAAGTATCATTGTTCTTGAACTTAAGAGTTGTAGCAGATATTTATTTTTATGATGGGATGTTCAGATAATTAACAAAATGTTCAAATTCGTGTTCTATCCTTCTTCTTTGAACTTTTCTGGTTTTTGTCTATTAGAATATAAATCGTGTTTCTGGATTTTATCATAGAGGGTGGTCCTACTGATTTTTAATATTCTTGCTGACTGCTGTATATTCCACTGTGAATCCTCAAGGACCTTTAATAGGAGTGATTTTTCCACATCGTCTATTTTAAGGGAGGGACATTCGAGAGTGAATATGCCTGCTTGTTCTGCAAAATAATCTTTTTCGGAGAAAAGTCGTTTAAGATTTATGTCTCCATTTTCGGAAAATATAACAGCCCTCTCTATTGTGCTTTTTAACTCTCTAACATTACCGGGCCAGGTGTATGAAAGAAACATATTCTTTATCTCTTTGGTCATGCGAACAGTGTTTTGATCCTTTGTAAATGTCGTGAGGAAATGACGGGCAAGAGGTATTATATCATTTTTTCTTTCTTTCAATGAAGGTATGTTTATCGTTACGGTGTTCAACCGGTAAAATAGGTCTTGTCTGAATCTTTTTTTCTTGACTTCGAAAGGAAGATTTTTGTTGGTTGCTGCTATTACACGCACATCTATGGTAATTGTTTCCGTTCCTCCGACCCTTTCGAATTCCTTTTGTTCCAAAACACGGAGAAGTTTTTTCTGTGTGCTCGGTGGTATGTCTCCAATTTCGTCCAGGAATAGCGAGCCATTATCGGCAAGTTCAAGTCTGCCTTTTTTAGTGGATACTGCACCTGTGAAAGAGCCTTTTTCGTGACCGAATAGCTCGCTCTCTATTACACCTTCGTTCAATTCGACACAGTTCATACGAATAAAGGGTTTTTTCCTTCGCTCGCTTTTTGAATGGAGTAGTCTTGCTATTACATCCTTACCCACGCCTGTTTCGCCTGTTATGAGTACAGTGGCATTCGTCGGTGCCACGATGTTAATCTCATCCAATATATTCTTCATCTCACTCGTTTCCGCTATCACTCTTGGAGTTGAAGATTTCTTCTTTCCGTATATTTCTTTACAGGAAACACGCCTTTTGTTTGAACAGTGCTGCTCTACTTTAAGGATTACTTCATCGAGGCTAAAGGGTTTAAGGATATAATCCGTAGCACCGTATTTCATTGCTTTTACGGCATCATCTATCGAGCCATAACCTGTTATTACGATTACATCGGTATCGGGATAATCCTTTTTGATTTTCTTAAGCAGTTCCATCCCATCCATTTCAGGCATTCTCATATCCGTTAACACTACATCGATTTTCTTTGCCGAAAGCAGATCAAGTGCTTCCTTGCCATTTTCTGCGCTGTGAGATATGTGACCCCTAAGTTTTACAAATGTGGAAAAGCTTCGTAAAATGTATCTATTGTCATCAACGATAATTATAGATAACTTTCGCATTTTCTCCTTTGCGAGGTGTTTGACGGCAAAATATTTATATACTTCTCTTGACAATTTGTCAAGGAAAAAATGAAAGTAGCGTAATATAAAACTTAAGATAACTTCAGTTATTTGTTAAAAAATTGAGCACTCTGTTGGATTATTTAACAAAGCCAGGAGTAGGCGATTTTGTTAAATATCTATGATAACTGAATTTAGTGTTGTGGCACAGTTTTTGCAACTGTGAAATAATGAATGAAATAGGAAAAGGAGGAATTATGAAAAAGATATTGATCGTTGATGATGACCCTAACATTCGTTTGCTTTTCTCAGAGACTCTTAAAATGGATGGTTATGATGTGAAAATCGTTTCAACAGGGTCACAAGCATTGCAGATGATTTTCGACAACGCATTCAATCTTGTAATTCTTGACATAAAAATGCCAGGAATTCACGGTTTGGAAATTCTTAGAAAGGTTAGGGAAAATGGAAATAAAATTCCGATAGTCATCTGTTCCGCATTTGAAGGAATGAAAGATGACATTAGCATCAAATCATTAGGTATTAGTGATTACCTTGTAAAACCTGTTGACCTGAGAATTCTAAGTCATTCGATAAAGAAAGTATTCGCAAAAAATGTTACCCAATAAAGTAGATAGAATAGTTTTAGGGAGGGCTGGCGAGGCTCTGAAATTACCATTCTTTCTTGAAGAGATACTTGAAGAAATGCAACAAAGAATAGGTTGTGAGGCATCATCAATATTAATGTTAGATGATAGTGGGAAGGAATTACTCTTCAAAGTTACGACAGGTGCTCGAAGCAGTGAGATTAAGAAGCTAAGAGTCAGCATCTCTGAAGGCGTTGCTGGTTGGGTTTTTAGAAATAAAAAGCCATCTATTGTGAACTATATAAAGAATAAGAAAAAATATTCAGGAAGGTTCGATGAATATACGAACTTTAATACAAAATCAATTCTGGCAGCTCCATTGAAACTTGGTGATGATGTGATAGGAGTTATAGAGCTTCTTAACAAGAAAAAAGGTAAGTTCGAAGCTGAGGATCTCGATGTTTTGACTTCCTATACACCGCTCGTATCTGTTGTTATTGAGAATGTTGAGCTTTATAAATACTTACGAAGTTTTGTAGAGAAGGTCAGGGGTTTGGAGAATTACAAGGAAGTGCTTTTGGAAAGCCTTTCTGATGGTGTTATGTCCACGGATTCAAAGGGAAAGATTGTGAGCATCAACAGGACGATAGAGTTAATGTTGAATTGTAATAGCAAAAACATCATTGGAAGAAATGCTTCAGATTACTTTGAAGAGAAAGATAAAGCCACCGGAATATTAAGGGATTGTCTCATCGGGAGAAAGGTGAAAGACAGGTTCTGCTATCTTGAAAGCAAAAAATATGGAAGAACTCCTGTGGTTGTTGAAGCATCGGCATTTCGATACGATAAGGAACAAGGAATTGTTTTTGTAATCAAGGAACTTAAGAATGCATTGAATCAAGAAGAGATGAGGAGAGAAACCTTGTTAAGGTCAGACCTTGTATTCAACCTCTCTCATGAGTTAAATACTCCACTTACTTCGATTCAAGCGGGGATTCAAATTTTGGCAAAAAAAAGCAATGAAAATGAAGAAAAGCAATATATAGACATAATAGATGAAAATGTAACGGTCTTGAAGGAAAGGATTCAGGTTTTTATTGACTATCTCAAGGCTGAGAAAGATGTATGGGAATCAAAACCCGAATGGATAAAACTCGATTTGCTCATAAGCAGCATAATCTCAAAATTTACAGTGAGATTCCCCTCTTATAAATTTGTTAGTTCTTTGGCAGGTAATTCCAATAGGCTATATATGGATAAATCACAGGTAGGCAAAGCAATAGAATTAGTCCTAAAGAATGCTGTTCAATATTCTGAAGAACACAGGAGTATAAAGATTGTGACTCTCAACCACCAAGAGTTTATTGAACTACTTATAGAGGATGGGGGAAAAGGGATTTCAAAGGCAAATATTGGAGATTTGTTCAGCAAATTCAAGCGTTTTGGAGAACCTCTTAAAGAAACAATGAGTGGTCTGGGTATTGGTTTATGGTTAGCAAAGTATCTTTTGGAGAAAAACAAGGCTGGCATTGAAATCGAAAGCAAGATAGGTATCGGTACGACTGCCAAAATGAAATTTGCGAAAATGGAGGGACGAATTGGCTGAAAT
Organism: uncultured bacterium; assembly: GCA_964392665.1. Classification (GTDB taxonomy): domain Bacteria; phylum Hydrothermota; class E44-bin80; order E44-bin80; family E44-bin80; genus CAYMQB01. The sequence goes on from CAYMQB010000019.1 coordinate 21,644, forward strand.
TGACAAGTATTTTGAGGAATTATTCAAGTTGAATGCTGTGCAATTGAGTTTATGTCCCGGGAGTCCTGCGAAGTACATTATGGCTTCAGGCAGGCAATACAGGTCGAAAAGCATTCTGAGTGAAGTCAAGACAAAAGAAATGATAGAGGAGATACTGAAGGATGGCAAAGAAATTATGAGCTATCCCGAGCAGTTTGATTTAAGCTATGAAATAGCAGAAATAGGCATTTTCTCGGGACTTATTGAAAAAAAAGGCAGTGGGATATTTTCTTCTTTTGTGTTGGTTAAGAGACACAAAAAGAGCAACAAAGCAGGGAATAGTGATGTTGAGTTGGAAGACGAAAAAGTAACTCTAAATCTTGATATCGAAAATAAGGAAGGTGAGCCGGAAGTAAACAGACTTCTCAGAATAATGGTTAAGAACGAAGCTTCTGACCTGCATATATGCACGGGGGAAAATCCTTTTCTAAGAAGAGATGGCCAACTTTTCAGAATAAAAGACTTTTCGATTTTATCATCATCTAACATCAGAAGAATGGTAGAAGAAATCATTTCCGAAGAGCAAAAAAAAGAATTGAATGAACTTGAGGAAGTTGATTTCTCCTATAAGATAAAAGGACTTGCAAGATTCAGATGTAACATTTTTAGGGATTTGAAAGGTTTTGCAGCAGTTTTCCGTCTGATTAGTATCAGGATTCCTACCTTTGAAGAATTGAACCTTCCGTCAATTCTAAAAGAGCTTGCATTTTTAAATAAGGGACTGGTTTTAATAACTGGACCAACGGGTAGTGGAAAATCTACAACGCTTGCGGCGGTCATTGATTATGTTAACAGAAATAGAGATGTTCACATTATCACGCTTGAAGACCCAATTGAGTTTGTTCACAGTAATCTGAAGGCTTTGATTAATCAGAGAGAGGTAAAAAAACATACTAACTCCTTTAGCAGTGCATTGAGAGCAGCTTTACGTGAAGACCCTGATGTGGTACTTGTTGGTGAAATGAGAGACCTGGAAACAATCTCAACCGCTCTTGAAACAGCGGAAACAGGGCATCTAGTGTTTGCCACATTGCACACCACATCTGCATACAGCACGGTCAACAGAATCGTTGAACAATTTGCCCCAGGCCAGCAGGAGCAAATAAAATCAATGCTTGCAGGTTCAATGAAGGCAGTAATATCTCAAACTCTATGCAGAAAGATAGCTGGTGGGAGGATAGCAGCATTTGAAATACTTCTTGGCACACCTGCAGTTTCGAACCTTATCAGGGAGGGGAAAACTTATCAGATTCCTTCGTTAATTCAAACAGGGAAAAAAGAAGGTATGTCTTCGCTCAATGATTATCTTATGCATCTTGTTAATAGCAATATGATAGAAACCTATGAAGCATATTTGAAAGCAGAGGATAAAAAAGGTATAATTTGTGCTCTTAAGAGCAAGGAATATAAAACCGATTTTCTTTCTAAGCTTGATTTACTTGGTGTTTAGGTTTTTCAATGGGGGTTTATAGCTTTGTTTATGAAAGTATTATCTTTGAGTGAATCCAGTTTATATTTTCTTATCTTTTCATAGAGGGTGGTCCTACTGATTTTTAATATTCTGGAGGATAGTTGTATGTTCCATCGGGCATTGGTAAGGACCTTTAATAGGAGTGATTTTTCCACATCGTCTATTTTAAGGGAGGGACATTCGAGAGTGAATATGCCTGCTTGTTCTGCAAAATAATCTTTTTCGGAGAAAAGTCGTTTAAGATTTATGTCTCCATTTTCGGAAAATATAACAGCCCTCTCTATTGTGCTTTTTAACTCTCTAACATTACCGGGCCAGGTGTATGAAAGAAACATATTCTTTATCTCTTTGGTCATGCGAACAGTGTTTTGATCCTTTGTAAATGTCGTGAGGAAATGACGGGCAAGAGGTATTATATCATTTTTTCTTTCTTTCAATGAAGGTATGTTTATCGTTACGGTGTTCAACCGGTAAAATAGGTCTTGTCTGAATCTTTTTTTCTTGACTTCGAAAGGAAGATTTTTGTTGGTTGCTGCTATTACACGCACATCTATGGTAATTGTTTCCGTTCCTCCGACCCTTTCGAATTCCTTTTGTTCCAAAACACGGAGAAGTTTTTTCTGTGTGCTCGGTGGTATGTCTCCAATTTCGTCCAGGAATAGCGAGCCATTATCGGCAAGTTCAAGTCTGCCTTTTTTAGTGGATACTGCACCTGTGAAAGAGCCTTTTTCGTGACCGAATAGCTCGCTCTCTATTACACCTTCGTTCAATTCGACACAGTTCATACGAATAAAGGGTTTTTTCCTTCGCTCGCTTTTTGAATGGAGTAGTCTTGCTATTACATCCTTACCCACGCCTGTTTCGCCTGTTATGAGTACAGTGGCATTCGTCGGTGCCACGATGTTAATCTCATCCAATATATTCTTCATCTCACTCGTTTCCGCTATCACTCTTGGAGTTGAAGATTTCTTCTTTCCGTATATTTCTTTACAGGAAACACGCCTTTTGTTTGAACAGTGCTGCTCTACTTTAAGGATTACTTCATCGAGGCTAAAGGGTTTAAGGATATAATCCGTAGCACCGTATTTCATTGCTTTTACGGCATCATCTATCGAGCCATAACCTGTTATTACGATTACATCGGTATCGGGATAATCCTTTTTGATTTTCTTAAGCAGTTCCATCCCATCCATTTCAGGCATTCTCATATCCGTTAACACTACATCGATTTTCTTTGCCGAAAGCAGATCAAGTGCTTCCTTGCCATTTTCTGCGCTGTGAGTTTCAAATCCACTTAACTTAATCATCTTGGAAATCATATTTCGAATGTGTTTATCATCATCCACAACAAGAGTTGATATTGAGCTTTTGTCAACTTTCGATTTGGTCTTTTTCATTTTCAATTCGATTACTTTCTAATGGTTTAACTTACAATAATCTATTTTATATGGTAGCAATTTTTGTGCCATTTTTTGCTTTTTCTAAAGTCTTTATTTCAAGTGAGTTAGAATTCATAACTCTCGAAGTAGAAGTATCAGAGTGTCCAGAATAACAACAGAGTGTTCGGAATATGAACACTCTAAATATTGGCAATCTGCAGTTTACGGTATTTCTGTTCGCTTTGCTTCGATGTTTCTATAACCTTGTTTTTTTAATTGAAATTTTAGTTATTTTTCTTGTGAAGATTTCGCTTACACTCTTTGATGCAACTTTTAGTTTAACAAAATATATACCGGAGGGGGCGTCACAATTGTGATAAGTTTTACCTTTCCATTTAATTTCGTTCACACCCGGCTGCAGCTTTGAGTTGATGAGTGTTTGAATTAATCTTCCACTGACGTCAAATATCTTAAGGTTTATATGTTTATTTATTTCATACTCAGGTATTGATATTTTGAATGTAATATTGCCGTGGAAAGGATTTGGAAATGGTTTTGAGAAATGTATTTTGCTTATCCCTTTTTCTCTGTTAAAGGTTTCACTTATCCGATCCCTTGTTTCTGAAGCATAGAAGCAGGTGTTTCTGTTATTCGCCCCATTTTTGAACCACTTTTCCGTTATTACGCTACGGCTGTTTTTGATTTCCCAAACATAAATTCTCCGATCGCTTCCCTTTTGAATAAGATTAAGGTATCCATTATTGTTGATATCGGAAACTGCTGGGGAAGAATAGGAGCCATCTCCATAAAAGATGGGAAAACCAGTAACTTTTTTCCCCTCATAGTCAAAGGCATACAAGTATCCTTCCACAGTGTTGACAATCAAATCTTTTTTCCCATCATTATTTACATCAACAAGTATAGGTGAAACATAATAGTTATTCACTAGATGCCCCAGGTCGTTATCGAATGACATTTGACCCGAGCTTTTGAAGACATAAACCTGATTTGCTCTTGTTGTAACTGCAATTTCAAGATTCCCGTCACCATCCATATCGCCAATTGCAGGAGTGCAGGAAATTCTTTCAGCAACTGTGATGGGCCAACCCTGTTCTAAGGTTCCATCAGGATGAAATGCAAATATTTTCTTCAAACTAGTTCCAACAATGATTTCAGTCTTTCCATCGGCATCTATGTCGGCGAGTGCTGCACCGGAGAGGATAGAACCGCCAGGAGTCTGAGGCCAGCCGTTCATTATAGTACCATCCTCATTGAAGATATTGATTGTTCCTCCACTACCCGAAATGACAATTTTAGCTTGACTGTTTCCATTAAGGTCTGCAGCTGCAATGCATACCGGGGAATTAACGGAAACGGGCCATCCGGGAAGGATAGCTCCGTCAAGTTTCCAGAAGTAGACTTTATTGTTTGAACAACCAATGCCAATTTCGTAGTGACCATCATTGTCTATATCTTCTATGATTGGTGATGTTAATGGATAACTACAATCTGTCTTAGGCCAAATACCGGGTTTAAAACTTGAACCATCGCCATTGAATATGTAAAGTGTCACGGAATCTAAAATGCCCCCACCAACAATTATTTCATCTTTTCCATCGTTATTCAAGTCGCAAACGGCTGGCGAATTTTCGAGTCTGTATCCAATGTCAATTGGCCAACCTTTCACATAAGACCCATCTTTATTGTATGCATAAATTCTGTTGTCATTGGATGCAATGATAATTTCGTTGTTCCCGTCACCATCGATATCCCCAACTGCGGGGGAGGATTTATCATAAAAACATCTATTGGAATGGACGCTATATCCTCCAGGACCTATGTATGCAGGCCATCCAGTGAGTAGCGGTGGATTTGAAGCAGACATTATTGAATCGGAAAGTATACTCTCATTTTGTGAGGAATCCACAGATGTTACACAATATGTATAGGTTTTTCCTTTTATAATATCGAAATCCTCGTAGTTCGAGTAAGTTATAGGATTTCCTGTAACTTTTATCCAGTTGTCGTTTTCTCTTTTGTGAAGAAAATAGCCAAGTAAATCGTTGTCGGTAGAACGTTTCCAACTTACGATAATTGAATTTTTACCTGGGGATGTTCCAAGAGACTCGACTTCTGCCGGTGCAGAGAATTCAATAGTTTTTGTAAATGTATGCCATAAGTCTTCAATAGTTATCGCAAACAATCCATCAGGTTCCCCGGAAGATTCAAAAAGAAAACCATTTGTGGAATACACTTCCATATTAGCAGGTATTGAATCTATTAATACTATAGAATCTCTCATTGTCACAAGAGTGTCCAAGCTACGGAGGGTTACTCTTATATGATAGCTAGTTAAATCACCATAGTTTAGTATCTTAATAGCAGGAACTTTAACTACTTTCAAATTGGAATTTAGTGGTTTCTGGGGATAATAGAGGATTGGAGCATGACCTACGTAACAGAGTGAATCGTGGACAGTGTATACAAACAATGAATCATTCCATATATGATTTTCGATGTCAAATAATTTGCAGTTTAGCTTGATCTTAGTTCCTGATGGGCACTGATTGCTTACTTTCACGGTGAAATAGTTGCTTAAAACCTGCTTGCCAGGCAAAATATTCCCGAATTTTAGTATTGTATCCTTAATGGTAATTCTGCTGTCAGTTGAACTGAGTTTAGCGAGCACTTTCTGTGCAGTCGCTTGTCCTGTATTCCTTGCAAGGATTTTTATACGTCTTTTAGTACCCGGTCTAAAGGCAGTAGAATTAAGAACGGTCGTAAGATATGGAAGCGGGCAAATGTTGACACTTATAGATTCAAAATAAGGTAGTGAATTTGGATGGAAGACAGAAAGGTTCATTACACCCGGTTCAGAACAACTTAGATATATTGTTGCTTTACCGTTATCGTCGGTAACTGCAATTCTCTGGATTTGCTCATCGTTTTTTGCTATGACAACGCGTGCTCCACTCACAGGGACATCGCATTTTGTAATAAGAAAATTTACGGAATCTACAGGAACTGTTATTGTTTTTCTATGGCTAACGGTGAGTTTTTCGGGAGGTTTTGTCCATATGAATATAGAAGGGTCCCCGAGAAGATTCATTGAGATTCTGTAGTAGAGAGAATTATAAAGCGTTGTTGCAAAGGCTGCTCCAAGGTTCGTAATGTTGTTGGAATAAACTGACTGAAAGAAGGCGCAGTCCTGAAACGCCTGGCTTGTCCAACCTGTTCTGGAATTTCCTATGAAGGCGAGTCCTCCAGGAGAATTGACGAAATGCTCGGAAATAGAATTCATATCAAATGCGTTCGAACTGCAGGAAATGGACCAGATGATCGATGGTTTTGTATAATTGGTTAAATCATCTGCGTCGTACCAGTGTAGATATCCACCTCCACTCATAACTCCTGTTCCAATTGCATCTATTGCACCATGGTCAATGTGATTAATAACATTGAATCCATTGTTTATATTTATGACCGAATTGAAACTTGTGAGTTCTTCATCACCGATCCACCGTGGTGGATTTTGCAACGAATCTATTTTAGGTGCGTATAACTTGTAGGAATGAATGTTTGAGGGGATATAAGAATTAATAATGTCGTTGCTCAATAATGCTCCCCAACCATCTTTACCTCCACCTGAGATTGATGCGCCAAGAAACAGCAGTTTTTGTGCATAGGATGTATCAGGATTGAATTCATATCTGTATACTCTGTCCATGTATTCCATAACCTCTTCTTCGGTTTCAACTGGAATCCTTCCAACAAGGATATCGGGATTGCCCTCAACACTATCTATGTTACAACCGTTTACATATTCAGCAAACATACCGTCACCATCTGCATCCCAGTTCCCATCAAGGTCTGAAAAGTACAGGTCTGTTGGAATCTTGCCTTTAAACTCCCAGCTTGAAAAATTGGAAAAGCGTGTGACAACCATAGACAGATCACCCCCAAGAAGGATCCACGTAGTTCCCCAGTATACGAATGCATCCTTTATGTAATTTCTAATTCTCTCGGCAAGGTCTCTGCCCGAATAGTTATCTCTTATCCATTGTGTTGTAACAACTGAGCTAACGATTCCTTTTTTTCTCTTGTAGGATGCGAGGTCTTGAAAACTTTTTTGTAGAGTTGAATCTGTGATTATTATGAAATCCCGTGGTAAATTTTCGTAGGATGGTTTCTGGATAATTTCATCGGGATTCCGACCGTTGTAGGAGACTATTTCTGGTTTCAGTATGTTTGATCTGAGTTCTTCTTTGTTGAAAATTCTTTTCCGAATGATAGATGTTACGAAGAAATTACCGGCTGCGTTTTTTCGCATAGGTTGAATAGGAATTTTGCTGGTATGACATAATCCAAGACGGAAGGTTATTTCTTTTATCAGAAAAAGTTTTCTTTTTTTCGGAAAATAGACCAATGGATTTACATTCAATGCGATGAGTCTATTGCCGAAAACCTTTTCCTCCTCAGCAAAAGTCACGGGATTCTGGGGAAAACAGGTTGAACTTCGATAGACATTACCGTCAATTATAAGTTTCTCTTCGGTTGCTTTGGTATTTAACTTACGAGGGTTTTGCTCAGGGAAAATCATGAACGATCCCTGTATAGGGACAATCGTTTTGCAAAGAACTTGAATATTTGAAAACTGCTTATCCTTTGGAACAAGGATTTCGACTCTTTTCTGTGGTAGTAATGGTGTTCCAATATCTCCTGCAGATATACATCCTTTAATCTTAATTATATCGAACGTATCAATTTTAGAAAACGATAAATCGTTTTTTTCGAACCTTATAGTGTATGATTGTTGGGAATTGAGTACAGGAACGAAACTTAAGAAAATTAGTATTGATATAACTGACATAATTGCTTTTTTCATCCTTACCTCCAATCTTTCTGGTAAGGACAAAATGCAAGTTTTGTGCCAGTTAAATAGCAATTTGTAAAGTTATACGAATAAAGAACTTGGAAAAAACGGGTAAGAAAAATGTAGAGGGGCTATGCTCAATAAGCGAACAAAGTGTTAGATTTCGAATCTAAGATTAACGATTCTTCAATCTAATTATATCGTTATAGAATACATAGGCAATCAAAACAAGTAGGATTGCAAAGCCTATCTGGAGAATCCACTGGAGTTGTTTTTCGGTTGGTCTTCTCTTTGTGATTTTTTCAATAACAAAAAGAAGGAGATGTCCTCCATCAAGTGGTGGGAAAGGAATGAGATTGAGAATAAAAAGGTTTATAGATAAGAGTGCCATGAAACCAAGATAGAAATCGATTCCCCAGCGGGCAGATTCACCTGCGAGTTGAAATATCGAAATGGGACCACCTAGAGTTTTGGGTGATATTTCTCGCGCAAAGAGCATAATTATTACCGAAAAAATGGATTTCATGCTATATACCGTTCTATCAGCTCCTTCTTTAAGGGACGCAGCAAAGCCAAGTTTAAGTTTTTGTGTTTTTGCCACAATTCCAAGAAACCCTATGTCTTTGAGTTTTCCATTTTCCAAAATTTGCTGCTTTTTCGGTACCACCTCACCTTTCATCGGTTTTCCATCTCTGGACCATTCTAATTCTATTGCTATTCCCGGATTCTTCGTTATTAAAGTCCTCATATCGGCAAAGCTTCGAATTTCTTTTCCATTTACAGAAAACACCGAATCACCTTTTATCAGTCCAAGATTATAAGCAGGGCTATTTTTTTCAACTATTCCGATGATTGGCTGGATTAATGGAATCAAGGGGAAACCTTTATCCTTTTCATTTGCTATCTTAAATGTAAACAGACTGTCGTTTCTACTCATGACAAAGTCAAATGAATCTTGAGGGCTTTCTGCAATTTGGAAAATCTCGTACCAGTTATTCACTGCTATTCCATTAAACTGCTCAATCTTATCGCCTTTTTTGATTATTTCGCTCCGACCGGGAATATTAGTCAAGAATTCTACGGATGTTCCCGGTGTAATATCTACGCCAAAGAAACAGACAGTGAAAAAATAAAGCAGGAAAGCAAGAATAAGATTGAAAAATGGACCCGCTAAAACGACAATACTTCTAATAAAAATGGATTTTGAATAGAATTCATCCTTTTCTCCCTTGACTTCTGACAGTTCCATTCCTTTCATTTTCACGTAGCCACCAAGAGGTAAAAGGGATAGTGTATATTCAGTTCCTCTGAATCGAAAACCCAACAATTTTGGTCCAAGACCGATAGAGAATCTTATAACACCAATACCCGAGCTTTTTGCCACAATAAAATGACCAAATTCATGACTAACAACCATTACAGTGAAAAGAACAAGTCCTGCTATTATTGTCAAAATCATAGTAGATATTGGTTGGATTTTGAAATGAAAGGATTGGAATTGAATCGCCTGTTCGTAAACTTTTCAATACTGTTTTTCAGATGCATTTTTGTGCTTCTTTCTGTGCCCATTTTTCTGCCTGTTGAACCTGTTCAATGCTTGGGTCCTTTGTCACTGTGTGTTTTTCAACGACTTGGGCAACAATAGATGTGATTCTGTTTAGAGTTATTTTTCCTTTTAAGAATGCATGAACAAGAAATTCGTCAGCTGCATTCAGCACGGCAGTTGTTGTTCCACCTTTTTCTAAGGAACGGTAAGCAATAGAAAGTGCTGGAAATCTGTTTTTATCGGCGGCTTCAAAAGTAAGATGTGAAATGTCAGGGAGACAGAGAGGTTTGGTAATTGATGAAACTCGCTCGGGATAAGTGATTGCATACTGGATAGGGAGGGACATGTCAGGAGTGGAAAGTTGTGCAATAACTGAACTGTCGACGAATTCAACGGCTGAATGGACAATGCATTCAGGATGTATTACAACTGAAATTTTATCTGCAGGAATACCGAACAAAAAGTGTGCTTCGATTATCTCAAGTGCTTTGTTCATCATTGTTGCTGAATCGATACTTATTTTTCTACCCATTTTCCATACGGGGTGATTTAGTGCTTCATCAACGGTGACTTTGGTTAGATTTTCCCTTTTCCTGAATGGTCCACCTGAAGAAGTCAGAATAATTCTTTCTATCAATGATTTGTTTTTTCCATTAATACACTGGAATATTGCTGAATGTTCACTGTCGACGGGAATGATTTTGGATTTTGTTTTTTTTAGTTCCTTGGAGATTATGCTACCGTATGATACCAGTGTTTCTTTGTTCGCCAGGCAAACTGTCTTACCTTTCTTTAAAGCGGAGAGTGTGGGGAAAAATCCAGTGGAACCCATAATCCCGTTGATTATTATGTCGACATCTGGCATTTCGGCAATTTGGTCCAGGCTTTTCTGCCCGGAAAGGATTTGTATTCTTCTCCCTTTTAATTCACTCTTCAGGAAGGGGGTAGATTCGGGATCTAAAATGCTTATTACTTTCGGATTGTATTTTAGAGCCTGTTTGCATAAAAGATGGACATTGGATTTTGCTGAGAGTGCAACAGGTATGAAATTGGTTCCAAGATTCTCAACAACTCTAAGTGCAGTTTGTCCAATTGAACCTGTGGAACCAAGAATGGCAATTTTCTTCATTATCTTTCAGCAAAAAATTTAAGGAAATAGTATACAAATGGAGCAACAAATAGAACGCTATCGAAACGGTCGAGAACACCTCCGTGGCCGGGTATATTTTTTGCTGCATCTTTCAGTTTTGCATCACGTTTTATTAAGGATTCGACAAGGTCACCTGCCTGAGCAAAGGCAGAGCCAATCAAGCCAAGTGCAAAACAGTCGAAGTTGGTTAAATATGTTATTCTGAATATTTGCCGATATGCAAACAGAAAAACAAGTGATAGAGTTGCACCTCCAATTGCACCCGCCCAGGTTTTCGAAGGGCTCACGCGAGAGAGTATTCTTCTCTTTCCAAATTTACTTCCCGCAAAATATGCACCCGTATCATAGCCCCAGGCAACAAGGAAAGGAATAAGGACGTAACTAAAACCAAGGTTATAAGGTTTTCCGGTTACGGTTGGTAGCTCCCTGAGAAAAACAAGGTGACTGAATAGCCATGAAATGTAAAGAATACCAAATATCGTAGTGGCTATATGGTTTATGGCTCGATCTTGTTCTTTCCTAAAGAGTTCGGAAGTTGAAAGCAACATTATTAGAAGCGTGAATACGAAATATGTAAATACATAGCTCTGGAAATATGCAATTACACCCAAAATAATTGCACTGGCAATTCCGATTTTCTTATACGGTTTCATCCCCTTTGCACGAAGTATTTCATAGAATTCGTAAGTCCCTACGAATATTCCAAGTTCGATGAGTGTCAAAAAGTATAGTCCTCCTATTTTTGTAATCAAAATTAGAGTGGGGATAAATAGAATAGCTGTGATTAGTCTATAGGTCAGATTCTTCTTTTTAGGCATCTATGCCACCGAACTTTCTTTTTCTTTTCTGAAACTCACTTATTGCTTTTAGAAGATGTCTTTTTCTAAAATCAGGCCAGAGGGTTTTTGTGATCCAGATTTCACTATATGCAGCTTCCCAGACAAGAAAATTAGACAAACGCTGTTCACCACTTGTTCTTATTATAAGGTCAGGATAGGGGATATCACTGTCATACAGATAGTTCCTGAATGTTTCCAAATTTATTTTTTTAATTTTTGTTCTACGTTTTTCCATGAGAATTTTGTTAACCGCATCAATTATTTCTTGTCTTCCGCCGTAGTTTAGAGCAAGGACTAGCACCAAACCTCTGTTTGTAGAAGTTAGTTCAATCGAGGCTGTCAGGGCATTTTTAACTTTCTTTGGTAATTCATGAGTGCGACCAATCGTTCTAAGCTGGACATTATTTCTATGCAATTCTGGTAGCTCCTTTTGGAGTAATTCTTTTAACAACTCCATTAGCGCATTCACCTCGGAAACAGGTCTTTTCCAATTTTCCGTCGAGAAGGTATAGAGGGTCAGATAGTTGATATGAATATTCGAGCAAGCTTTAACAATTGCTCTAACCGACTCTGTTCCTGCGTGATGGCCGAGTATCCTTGGAAGACCTTTTCTATCTGCCCATCTACCGTTACCATCCATTATTATTGCAATATGTTTAGGTAGAGATTTCGGGTCAATTTCGTATCTTTCAAGAATATCGTAATTCATATGAGTATCATATTTCCATTATTTCTTTTTCTTTTTGTTCTACTATTTCGTCGGCTTTTTCAATGTATTCGTCCGTTATTTGCTGGATTTTCTTTATTGCTCTCTTTGATTCATCCTCAGAGAAATCCCCGGATTTCTCTCCATTTTTTATTTCGTCATTGCACTCTCTTCTTACATTTCTTACAGAAATTTTGCCTTCTTCACCAAGTTTCTTGACGAGCTTCACGAGTTCTTTTCGCCTTTCTTCCGTGAGTGGTGGAACGGGAAGCCTAATTACTTTTCCATCGTTGTTTGGTGTTAATCCAAGATCCGATGAGAAAATCGCTCTTTCTATTTCTGGAAGAAGGTTTTTATCCCAGGGTTGTATTAGTAATAGTCGTGCTTCAGGAACACCGATGTTGGCAATCTGTTTTAAGGGAAGCTTGGATCCGTAACATTCAACCTTGAGACCTTCTATGAGAGCAGTCGTCGCTTTTCCCGTCCTTATTCTGAAAATCTCTAATCTAATAGCTTCGATGCTTTTCGACATTTTATCTTGAGCCTTAGATTGGATATCTTTTATAGTCATAATGCCTCCCTTTTCAGCAAGTCCCCAATATTAGTATTTGGTAACCATTGTGCCGATATGTTTTCCGGAAAGAAAGTTAAGCAATAAACCTTTCTTCAATATGTTAAAAACAAGAATTGGTAGATTATTCTCCATAGCAAGTGTAAAAGCGGTGGTATCCATAACTTGAAGATTTTTCTCTATAACATACCTGTATTTCAGTTCTGGGTAGAATTTCGCATCTGTGTATTTCTCCGGGTCTTTATCATAAATACCTCTGACTTTTGTTCCCTTTATTATCACTTGTGATTCTGTTTCTATTGCTTTGAGAACAGCAGCAGTATCCGTTGTGAAAAATGGATTTCCGGTTCCACAGGCAAAAATAACGATTACTTTGTTTTCGAGATGCGTAATTGCTCGCCTTCTTATAAAGGGTTCAGCCAGTTGGGCAACATTTATTGCACTCATTACTCTTGTGGGAAGGTTCTCTGCTTCAAGTATATTTTGAAGAAGCAAGGCATTTATGAGAGTTGCTAACATTCCCATAAAGTCGGCACTTACTCTTTCAACATCGAAATCTTTGACTGCTCGTTTTCCTCTGAATATATTTCCACCTCCAATAACGATTCCTATTTGAACGCCCAGATTATGAACCTGTTTTATTTCATTCTTGAGGTGGGAGAGAGAGGTTTTAGAAAAACCGAAATCGTTCTTACCTGCTATAATTTGACCGCTTAATTTGAGAAGAATCCTTTTGTATTTGGAAGTCATTGGGATAAGTTGGATTATTATTGTTCACCTATACGAAATCTTGCAAATCTTTTGATACTTATGTTTTCACCCAGTTTTGCGATGAACGTTTTAATGTGTTCTTCGACGCTCACATTGGAATCCTTTACAAAAGGTTGTTCAAGGAGACAGACTTCCTTGAAGAATTTGTTGAGCTTACCTTCGATAATCTTTTCGATAATAGTCTCTGGTTTTCCAGAATTTTCCATTTGCGTTTTGTAAATAGATACTTCTCTTTGGACGATTTCTTCTCCAACATGCTGTCTTGAAATAGCTACTGGATTGGATGCGGCTATTTGCATTGCAATATCTTTGGAGAGTTTATTAAAGTCATCGGTTTTTGCAACAAAGTCTGTCTCACAATTTAGTTCTACAAGAACGCCAAGTCGTGAACCGGGATGTATATACGATTGTATTGTCCCTTCTTCTGTTTTGCGCATTAGTTTCTTTTCGGCTTTTGCAATTCCTTGTTTTCTTAATTCTTGAATAGCCTTGTCAACATGTCCACTTGAAGATTGTAGAGCTTTTTTACAATCCAGAACGCCCGCCCCTGTTCTTTCTCTTAATTCTTTTATTTTTTCAATAGGAATATCCATTTAAGACTCCTTTCATATTCATTGTTACATTTTAATAAACCATTATTAGCTAAGTATTTTTGTGTCAAATACGGTTTTTAAAAATAGTAAAATAATATTTTCTTCTGTTGATTTTGGTTTCGCAGGTCATTCTTTGTAGTTTATTTTATAACCTCTTCATATTCTTCTGTACTTCTTTTTACAGCATACGAAGGAGTTCTAGAATTATTTCTTTCGTGGATTGTGTTTAACCTTTGATGTTTTTTTTACTTTTTCTTGCTTCACTGTTTTTTGAGATGCAGGTTTAGTCTTACGCTGCGTTGTTTTTTTTGGAAGTGGTTTTGAAATTGGTTTTTTTGGCGTTTGTTTCTTAGGTGTTATCTCTCGTTTTGTGATTGTTTGTTTTGCGATTGTTTGTTTTGCGATTGTTTGTTTTGTGGTTGTTTGTTTTGTGGTTGTTTGTTTTGTGGTTTTTTTGCTAATTGCTTTGGTTGTTGGTTCCTTTTTTACTTGTTTTTTGGTTTCCTCTTCCTGTAATTCCTTGTCTGAGAGAGCAAGTTGTTTGCCGTCTATAACTGCTTGACTTATAATGGAAGTTATAAGTTTTAAAGACCTAATTGCGTCATCGTTCGCTGGAATTGGGATTTTTATGAATTCTGGATCGGTGTTTGTATCCACGATCGCGACAACCGGAATTCCAAGAATATTCGCTTCATGAACCGCAATGTGCTCCTTTTTAATATCCACAACATAAAGAAGGTTAGGTGGCAGCCTAAGTTTTTTGACGCCTCCAAGAACATTTTCCATTATTTCCATTTTTCTTGTCAGAGAAAGTGCTTCTTTTTTTGGAAGAGTGTCGAGAAAGCCTTCTTCTTTTTTCTTATCGTAGTCAATCAATTTATCAATGGTTTTTCGTATCGTTCTAAAGTTGGTTAACATACCTCCAAGCCATCTTTCGCTCACATAAAAAGCTCCACACCTTAAGGCTTCATCCTTTAAAATGTCTTTTGCCTGTCTTTTTGTCCCAACGAACAGTATGTTTTTCCCTTGCCTTGTATGTTCAACAACTGCCGTATAAGCTTTTTCAAGCATTCTTACCGTTTTCTGAAGGTCTATTATATATATACCGTTCTTTTCTCCAAAAATGTAAGGTTTCATTTTTGGATTCCATCTGCTCACTTTATGTCCAAAGTGAGCACCCGCTTCAAGAAGATCTTTCATTGTTACCAAAGGAACCCCCCTCTATAAAGTTTTTTCCTCCATTCTCCTCATTTCAAAAAGAGCCCAGATAAGGGAACCTCTTCTGATTAGAGAATGTGTGTATTTACAGTTATTACCTTTTTGAGAACTGGAATCTCTTTCTTGCTTTTACTTTACCATACTTTTTTCTTTCAACTTCTCTCGAATCTCTCGTTAGTAAACCAGCTGACCTTAGAATTTTTCTAAAATCTGCATTATATTTCAGCAGGGCTCTGGCAATGCCTAACCTTAATGCACTTGCCTGTCCACTTTTGCCTCCACCGTTGACTTTTGCGTTTACATCCAATTTGCCAAGAGTTTCGGTTATACGAAAGGGATCTATAACAAGGGTTTCAAGTGTTGCTCTATGGAAATATTCCTGCAGGAACTGACCATTTACAACAATCTTACCTTTTCCTGTTTTGATTCTGACTTTCGCCACTGATTCTTTTCTTGAACCTGTTGCACAAAATATGTTACTTTGCAAACTCAAACCTCCTTTGCTAAATGTTGGCAATCATTTGTATGGTTGATAGTCAATTATCACTAATATGTTAATGGAAGTTAAATTTTCAAAACTTCCGGGTTTTGAGCAGTATGGGGGTGTTGAGAGTCTTTGTATACTTTAAGCCTTTTTAACATTCTATCTCCCAGTTTGTTCTTTGGGAGCATCCCTTTAACTGCCAGTTTTATAATTCTTTCAGGATGCTTTTTTAACATATCACCGGCATTGATTTTCCTTAATCCACCAATGTAACCCGAGTAACTGTAATAGTTTTTCTTCTGTTGCTTTTGACCTGAAAGAAAGATATCTTTGGAATTCAACACGATAACAAAATCTCCATTGTCGACGTGATTTGTGTAAAGTGGTTTGTCTTTTCCGGAAAGAAGCGTTGCAATTCTTGTTGACAATCTTCCCAGTGTTTTTTCCTTTGCATCAACAACATACCATTTCCTTTTGACATCTTCTTTTCTGAGAGATACTGTTTTCAATTCAAACCTCCTAAAACCGCAGATTTGTGCTTAATGTTTAAAATTCAATACAGCAAAATTACAACTAACTATAATAACACAATTTGCCAGAATTGTCAAGTATTTTGTAAATTCAGTTGAGATAAGCACTTCTGCACCAGCTTGCCTGTGCGCAAGCCTGCAAGGCTCGATCCAAATGTGCAGCAAACGGTAAATGGGGAGGGGGGTAGGATATTTTTGCTTATTAAGAGGTTTTGGTTCTATCCCTTGATGAAGGAATAATTGCTAAGTAAATTGAGGAACTTCGACTTAATTTGCTCGAGTGCTTCCCTTGTGTTTGCCTCAAAGCGAAGAACAAGGACCGGCTGGGTGTTTGATGCCCTCAAAAGCCCCCAGCCATCAGAGAAAGTTACCCGAACACCGTCAATATCTAATATCTTATAGTCTTTTGCAAATGTTTTCTTGACCTCATCAACGACCCTGAATTTTTCGTTGTCAGGACAACCGATTCTTATCTCTGGTGTTACGAAATACGAGGGGATTTCATCTGCAAGTTCAGAAAGTGATTTTTCTGTGTGTGAAAGTAATTCTACTAATCTCAAGGAAGCAAAGATTGCGTCGTCGAATCCATAATAGTTGTCGGCAAAGAACATATGTCCGCTCATTTCACCGGCAAGGGGTGCATTTTCTTCTTTCATCTTTGCCTTAATTAGAGAGTGCCCTGTTTTCCACATAATTGGGATGCCTCCCTTTTTTTCTATGTATTCGATTAAGCCTTTAGAACATTTCACTTCAAAAATTATCTTTGCTCCAGGTCTTTTTTTGAGAATATCGTCCGAATAAATTGCGAGAAGCTTATCGCCCCAGATAATCCTGCCTTTTTCGTCAATGGCTCCAATTCTGTCACCATCACCGTCCAATGCAATTCCTACATCGGCATTACCATTTTTAACCTTTTCAGTCAAATCCGTCAGATATTCAGGTATTGTGGGGTCAGGAAGATGATTTGGAAAATGTCCATCCGGTTCGGAAAATAGGATTTGGAATTCAAAAGGGAATTTGCTGAAAAGTTTTTCCAATAATGGTCCTGTTGTTCCATTGCCAGAGTCGAAAACTATTTTTATTTTTCTATCTCCAAATGATATTCTTTGTGAGATGTCCGCAAAGTAATCATCGATGGGGTTCTTAGTCCTTATCGTCCCTTGTCCCTTACGAAAAATACCGCGAGAAGCTATTTTTCTTATAGTTTGAATATCTTCTCCGAAGATGGTATTCCTTCCAACAAGGATTTTTAACCCGTTGTATTCTTTTGGATTGTGGCTTCCGGTAACTTCTATTCCCCCATCCAAATCATACTTGTGAACTGAGAAATATAGGAGTGGTGTAGGTATCATTCCGAAGTCAATGACATCCACACCTGTTGAAAGTAAACCCTTAACAAATGAATTCTTGATTCTTTCCGAACTCAGTCTTACATCCATTCCGATACCAACAATTTTTGCATTCTCAGGAAGGAAAGTCGCATAGGATATTGCAATTTTTTCAATAACCTCATCTGTAAGGTTAGTATCTGCAATTCCTCTTATATCATATGTTCTGAAGATTTCAAGATTCATAGGTTGAATATATTCTAACTTCTTAGACTGTTTCTAAAGTGTGAAACCCGCGCTCATAGAATGTGAAGAACCTAATGTATGTGAAATAAAAGCGTATTGCAATACTATTTTCCAGAAGTTTATCCCTGTGCCAAAGGATAAGTTGCCTTCATTCCATCCAAAATCGAGAAGGAAATTCCTCTTGTATGAGTACTCTACTCCGAAATGCCTTAGGCTTTCATATTTGAAATTGAAGTCAAAAGACAACATAATACCACTATTTATTCCTTCCAATGGTGCAAAATAATTGAATCCTAATATGTAGTTCGGTGGAATTTCATCCCTTGTGCGTGTGTGTGTATTCCAGAGAATCTCAGTTCCAGAAAGGTTCTGAATATTCATACCAAGTGATATTGTTCCAGGAACGCTGATTTCTGGTAATACAAGAATCCCACCAAAGTCAACACCTATTCCGGTTCCGCTATATCCCCATAAGGATTCGTTAAAATACTTAAAATTTCCTCCAAGTAGAAACTTTGTCTTTCCTATACTTAGTTGTTTCGAGAGATTTACATAGTATATGTTTGCCGATTCACTGAAGTAACCCAGTGGATTTCCGTTGCCCTGTATTGATGGTGTTGTATCGCGCTGCTCGGGTGTTCCTTCCAATTCGGGGAATATTGGAATGTTTCCAACACCCTCCTTTAACATTGCTATTGAAATAGCACTATTTCCGATCAAAGGCTTTGTAAAAGATAGGAAATCGATACTTAACATACCAGAAAAGTTTGCATTGTGGCTAAAATAAAATTGACCTGATGGCAAAAGGGCAGTTCCGGAAGGATTCCAGAATAGAGCAGAACCATCGTTGGCAATGGAGGTGAAACTCCCGCCAAGTGCTTTCGCCCTTGTTCCAATACCGGACGAAAGAAAGTCAAACGAATAGTTGCCTGCATTTGCGATAGTGACCAACCACAAAAGCAAGAGAATTATGCTAAATATCCTCAATTTGTTCATTAAGCAATTCTACATCATAACTCATCTTATGTCAACAATTTTCTAATGTATTCTGAGTAAGCAAGTCTTATTGACTCCGGAAGAGTCTATGAGATTGCAGCAATATAAGGTTGGAAGCCTCGGCTTTCTTCATCAATTCATTATAAGCTCGAATATCATAGTTACGGGAGTAAGCAAAAACAGCCTCCAAACAGAGGCTGTTTTCCCTTTCTTTCTTGGCTAATTCCTATCTCACAAGTATAACTTTCTTCGCTGTTTTGAAGTTTTCTGCTATCAACCTTGTGAAGTAAACCCCTGCTCCTACCTTTCTATTATTGTTGTCACATCCATTCCATCTCACGCTGTAGTGACCTGCGTCTTTTATTCCATTCTCAAGAGTCCTGACAAGTCTGCCGGTCTGATCATAAACCTTCAAAGAAACTTTACCAGGTTTTGCAAAGGAATAAGAAATGGTGGTATTATCATTGAATGGACTTGGTGATGGGGTTCTAAGGTAATAGGTTAATGGTTTATTGGATTCACCTGCAAGCATTGGACCTCCACCTTCGGTTTCATCATAAATCCACAAAGCACTGCATACCGCCAGTGCATTCTGGGTTGGCGGCACAGTCTCCACAGTCACATTTATCTCTCCATCCTTTAAGCAGGATACTGGAATCATCCCTTCAACAGAGATAGGTTCGCCTGATGCTACCCAAACATTCCTTGTCCACTTGTTATCTATCCTGACTCTCAGTTTGGTCGCAGCATTGAACTCATGATAAAACATAAGTTTACAGTATTGTCCCGGTTCTCCATCTAATCCCTGGATGTTATAGATAAGTTCAGTTGAGTCATAATCTACAGTCTTATAATATTCGTCGCCATAACTTATATAACCATCTCGTTCGACTGTGAAAGATGATGGTTCTTCCCCTCCAAGATTAGCATAAACAACGGGAGCTGTTCCAAGAAACTTCTTTGTAACATTGATTTTATAAAGAGAATCGTCGTATGCATCGCACCAGGCAGTATACAATATCCTATTTCCATCCTCCCATCCTATCATCATCTGAGGATAACGGGATTCTGAAGGGCTATCTGTAAGATTCTGGGTATTAGACCAATCGAAGTTTTCTGTATCGTAACTTAGATTGTAAATGTCAGACGGCTGTTCGATACCCCATTTTTGACGTTCCCAGCAAACCTCAGTTCCAGCCCCGATAACAGGATACCTGGAATAAGCACTGTCAGAATAATATACCTCCTCTATATTCTGCCAGTCTCCCTGCATAAATCTATGCCTGTGGTATATCCAGGTCTTATACTGTTTTCCAGGTAATGGACCCAATCTGTTATCCGCCCAAACGATATCGATACCATTATAGTAATCGATAAATGGGTCAACACCGTATGCAATAAACTCTGTCTCTCCCCACATACCTGAAGATTTCTCCTTATGATATATTCCTCCACTTTTCTCCCACAGAATCTCCACACCTGATGGACTATATACTATGGAAGGTGAAAGTGATGGTAATGTTTCAACTTCAGCTGTTTCTGGAGGAGCAATATATCTTTTGAGTGAGTCAAGCAATTCCCATGTCTCTACAACAGGATTGTCCTCACTGAAACAACCATAGTAAAGATTCCAGTTCCATATAATCAATGTATCCTGTTCCTCTTTTGTAACAAGTTCAAATACTGTGTGAACAGTATCGTTATTGCAAACAATTGCAGGAGGAACAATATCTGTGAATTTTCCATCCTCCGTATAAGAGAATATACTGGATGGAGCTATCCAGACTCCTTCTGGTTCTTTATTAGAATAAAAAAGATGCAAGGCTCCTGGTGAACTCTGGGTTGGAAAATCATAACCCATAAATATACTGTTGATATTGCCACTTCCTCCTGTGCTAGTTGCCGGATAGAATCCATTACCTACTTTTTCGAGATTTCCCCAGGTGTTACCGCCATCTGTGGTTGAAATATAATAGACAGTATCAATAAAAGAGAAAGCCAAACCCAAACCTTCATCTGAAAAGGTAAGTTTCCTTCCATTTGACGCTGTGAGAGGGTTAAGGTCTGAAGGTGGTCCACAGTAAATATAGATAATATTAGAGGGGTCACTCCAATTACCTATCTCATCTATCGCTTCTATTCTGTATGCATAAGTTTTACCGAAAATAACATTCATATCTATAAAATTTTCTGTTCCTTTAGGGACTAGTTCATCGTTAATCCTGTAAAAGGTTGACCTTTCAGGAAGCACCTGTAT
>CAYMQB010000020.1:0-42304 GCA_964392665.1 uncultured bacterium
TCTTTTAAACAGTTTTTCCGCTTGACTGAGACTACCCTGTAACCCTACTTCGTGTCCAGGGACAGGCGTCGGGATTTCCACATACCTCTACTCTTCTCCGATTCCCTCATTGTCTCGAATAGAAACAAGCCTGACAATGCTCGGTCGTTCGCAAAATAAAAAGAGGTGAAGGGTAAAACCCTTCGCCTCTTAAGTAACTTCCATTCTTTGAATATTACTTCACGATTGTTAATCTCTTTGTAAATATTCCATCCGGTGTCGAAACCTTCAGAAAGTAAACACCAGGTGTAATAAAGTTTGTACTTAATTCTGATGTGTAACTCCCAGCTCTTCTATAACCATCCACAACCGTGTTTACCAATCTCCCCGCTGCATTATATACGCTTAGATGGACATTTCCCGGTTTCGTAATAGCATAGGAAAGCGTTGCCTTATTCCTTACGATATTTGGAGTCACTTTCACATAGAAGGAAGACGGTGATTTAACAGGGGTTTCGGCTACTGCAACATCACTTCTATCAAAGTAGCAAATCCCATAATCATACAGTGGATTTCTGTAGAGTATGCCGTATGCACCAGAACCCACAAACTCGATTTCAGGCCTTATATCTCCTGTCATATTATGATCATTAAACTGTTCGGGAGTTGACCATGCACCGGAATACGGACGCCATCTGTAATAACCAGATGTAACACTCGAGCCCCGATAAACGCAGTGTATTCCCCCTGCTCCTCGCAGTGTGGCATCTGGAGCATAGTTGTTTTCTGTTGTAGAGCCGACATTCCCATAATACCAGGAACCACCACCATACTGAATAAGGTATTGTACTAAATTATATGTATTATGATAATTAAAGGCACAGAAAAGGGTATCGTCATGCCCACCGCAAGAGGTTGTATAGTAATTATATGTGCTGTTTATACCATAAGTATA
Source organism: uncultured bacterium (assembly GCA_964392665.1). GTDB lineage: Bacteria > Hydrothermota > E44-bin80 > E44-bin80 > E44-bin80 > CAYMQB01. The sequence continues at coordinate 935 of CAYMQB010000020.1, forward strand.
CAGATTATCAAATGTAGAAAAATCAGCACCATAAATTTTAACCTGGTTCGCATCGTTAATAAATGATATAATTAAAGCATAAGTCGAGTAATTTAGATTCCAGTTCATATCGAGTCCCTGTAGCGCATCCGTTATATTCATGGCTATTCCTGTCCAGGTAACACTGCTAGGAATATTCCAGTAGAAATGAGTAACTCCACCGTTTTCAATACAACAGAAGTATAACCTGTTGTTATATTGATCCTGGTTACTTGAGATTTCTAAATCTGTTATTTCGGTGGTATTAAAGATATTGTAGGTTGAGCTACCGTTAGGCATTGTATCAGGTTGCCCGTCTGCTGCCTTGAAACGTTTCAGCCATGCCATTGAATTTGGGCTAGCAGAACCACCGCCTGAATAAGCTACATAAAAATGATTAGCAACACAACAGACATCCAAATCGTTCATCACATAGGTGAATCCACCTAATGCGTAGGTTTCTGCCCAGTTAGCACCTCCATCAGTAGAAATATTTGCCGTGTATTTACTTCCCTGACCGTCACCAGTGAATCCGAGCATTGCAAAAAGGTTGTTATTACTATTGTGATGGTCCATTGCAAGCACGAAAACACTATCCCTTGCGCTCACTTGCACATCACTTCCCCAATCTGAATATGGGGCAGGAATAGGGTTTCTCCAGTTTATCCCAAGCAGTGCATTGCCTTTTATCCCCTGTATTTCATTGAGTTGACTGAAAAGCAAAAGCGCTTCATCAAAATAACCGTTGTTCCATTTTTGCTCTATAGCCATGGCAAATGTCGCTGCATTCTCTGAAACAGGTCCCATAAACTCAATGTTTATCCTGGCATTTTGCCTTTCTTGTTCAGTAAGAGTTTCAAGATTGTAATAGAATGGATTATTCTCCACCCCAACAGGTACTGCAACCTTCATATCAGACATATCAGTTACATTTACAGTATTATATGTTTTAACAGCACTCGTGGGGATAGGAGAGTTCGGATCCATCGGAATAACTTCTGAGGCACTCAATGCTACGAAAAACAAAAGACATATCATTACAGCTATTAAGACTTTCATTCTTTCTCCTTAATAGTTAAAGATTAATTAAAACAACTTTTATCTTCTCACCTCCTTTCTCTTCTCTTGCATTTGTCTTATGTACAGGATTAACTTATAACACTTCATTTGAAAAAAGTCAAGGGGTTTTTTCTATTTTTTACAAATATCTCCTCACCTTCACTCAAGCTTCCTTCAAGACCCCACTCATTACCCTCTCTATCAACGATAAGCTTGCTTCCATTTCTTACTGCTTTTACCATTTCAGCACTAAGAACATGTTTGACTTTCATCCCCTTGAAAATACGAGTTTCTTTGCCGTTTAAGTAAACCTTAATCTTTGTTGATTCTTCCATCAGTTTTTGCATTTATTGCTTTGTGAGTTTTTATATAGTCAATTATTATATCACTTACAACCAGACCTGTATCCAGATAATCCCTTCCATTTTTGAAGGTTTTATATCCATCACCGCCTGCAGCAAGAAAATCGTTCGTGCTAATCGTATAAGTTTTATTCACATCAATCTGTTTGCCATTAATGCCGAGCGTTTTAATTTTCCCATTTATTATCTCAATCTTTATACCCGAGACCTGGAGAAAACCTCCCGAACCTGGTTCTATTAAAGCAAAATGAGAGAGTATTTCAAGCACCTCACTGCCTTTCAACTTCATTGTTACAAGATGTCCTCCAAAAGGAAAAGCATTTATCACATCACCTGCTGTTATATCTCCGCTGTCGATACTTGCCCTGATGCTTCCGGCATTGATGAATGCAATATCCTTTCCAACCGTCCCTCTCAAGATATCTGCGACCAGGTCCCCAAGATTTGTTTCTTTATTCCTGACATTTTCTCTTTCACCATCAAGCAGGGCAAACGCTTTTCCAATGACCTCATCCAGTTTTTTGTCAAGCCTTTTCGCATACTCTGAAATTACAGTCTTTACAGTAGAATCCTCCCCGATATCCTCTGTAACGGGAATTAATTCACCCTTGAAACCTGCAATCTTCCCATCCTCTATATCAAGGTCAAGCCTTCCAACGAATTCGCCGTATTCATAAGCCTGACATATAATGATATCGTTTACCACGATAGGAGTATCAATCTTTGTATGCGAATGACCACCAATAATTATGTCAATCCCATCTATGGATTCTGCAAGCTTCTTGTCCATCGCAAAACCTAGATGAGTGACTGCAACAGTAATACCTTCAGGTTCTCTTTCTTCAATGATTTTTTTTGCCGTCTCCACAGGGTCAAGAAAGACAAGCCCAAGAACATTTTTAGGATGTGTTGTAATGGGTGTTTCTTCGGTAACCAGTCCAAGAAAATTAATATGTATACCCCTTATATTCCTTGTGAAGAAACTCGTAAAAATCGGCGTTTTCCCTCTCTCTGAAACAACATTTGCTCCGAGAATAGGAAAATCAGCCAATTTCCTTAATTTATTCAAATTTACCTGCCCATAATCAAATTCATGATTACCAACAACCATTCCATTGAGCCCCATCTTGTTAAGACAGATAAAATCCGGTTCACCTTTGAACATTGTACTCATCGGCGTTCCCTGGAGTACATCACCAGCACAAAGGAAAATAGTTGGGACTTTTTTCCCTGCATTCTCCTGTCTTATAGATTTTACCACAGTAGCAATTCTTGCCATTCCACCAACCTTGTGTTCATCCTTAAAATGTGCCTTGAACGACCTTATATGTCCGTGATAATCGTTAATGTAAAGAATCGTAAGATGCTCTGGTTTCTCCCTGTGTGACTTAATTGACTTTGAAGTGCAAGAAATCGATACAATTATAAATGTTAGAAAAAACACGTTAATAAATCTTTTCATACTATCTCCTTTCTGTAAATCCCGCAACTGCCTTTTTAAAATATCTATTAGCTGACTACTCCTTTAGAAAAACAGAAAATATCCCTTCCCACAAACCACAATGTTTAGCGGTTTGTATTTCTCTAAACCACCATCTTGATTTTTTAAGGCACACGTGAAACTTTGTGCACCTATAAACTTCTCAGGTTACTTGCCGTCAACCACGATACAGGTAACGGTCTTCGTAATCCCCTTAACCTTGTGAACACCCTCCGTAATGCTATCTGCAAGTGCCTTCACGGATTTACCTTCGATAAAGGCTATTGCGTCGTGTAATCCTGTTAGAAGGTGTGCTCTCTTCACAAACTTTTTTCTGCGCAGTTTGTGGATGACATCCTTTGCTTTACCTGCCTGAACATTTATCAGGATATAAGCCTGAATCATTATACCTCCTTGTTTAAGTGGTTAAAAGTTTCTGACGAATATCCTCAGGGAAAGAACCAATTTTGCCTTTCTGGTCGAGCAGCGCGTGTTTTGTCATTCCTTCCGAAAGAATGTCGCCACCATTGTTTCTAACATAGTAGTGAAATTCCATACTCGCCTTTTTAATCCAACTTATCTCCGTTTCAATTGTCAGTGAATCGTCATAACCTGCTGATTTTTTATATTTTACCCAAACCTCTGTTACAGGAAGCAGAAAACCCTGTTTTTCTATTTCTGCGTAACTCTTCCCTCTCTTCCTTATATATTCGGTTCTTGCCATTTCAAAATACTCAAGGTATCTCGCATAATAAACAAATCCCATTTTATCTACCTCGGAGTATCTCACCCTAACTTTTATTATGTCTCCCATAATTTATGCTTTTAAACCCAAAATAAGCCTATCATTTACCCTGTTATACAAGGGACATCCATCTCCACATAAATTTAAATCGGGACAAACCTTACATTCCTCATGAATATATTTCCTATTTCGTATATACAGTGCTAAATCTGAGTTCCATATGTTATCCCATGAATCCTTTACAATATTGCCCATTGTTTCAAAATAACTCTGACAGGGGATTACATCACCATTCGGTTCTACTGCTATGTTATACTTCGCTGCGGAGCACTGCTTGAGTCCTACACCCTCTACTAAGGGATCAAAAATACAGTAGCGCGTTGGAGTATACCAGATAAAATCCAATCCCAATTCCTCCGCCTTTCGCTTAATTCTTCTCACATACTTACCAATCTCTTCTTCTTCAATCCCCGTACCTACACTGCAACCATTACCTGAATAGATGAGACTATTATAAGCGAATTTCTTAACACCAATGCCTTCAAGAAAATTTAAATGCATTTCTATCTCATCACAATTATCTTTTGTAATTGTGGTATTCGTCAGAACATAAAGTGGGGATTCCAAACAGTTTTTGATTCCCTCCACTGTTTGTTTCCAAGCATCTGTATTTACCATCCTGTTGTGCGTTTTCTCCTTATAGGATTCAATCGTTATTTGAATGTGGTCAAGTCCGACACTAACGAGTTCATTTACAAGTTTCTTGGAGAGTAATCTACCGTTCGTGATTACTCCTGTTACAAGCCCAATTTCCTCAGCATATGCAACGAGTTCAGGAAGGTCTTCCCTTAAAGTTGGCTCTCCTCCCGTAAATGTGATATGTGGAATTCCAATGTCCCATAATTTCCCCATTACCTTCTTCCAGTCATTCGTATCCATTTCGGGAAAAGGAAGTTTTCTTCCCACATAACAGTGTTTACAACTATTATTGCACCTATAGGTAAGTACAATATCCGAACGATACGGTGCCGAAACAGGGGTAGAAAAGGCGTCCACCCTGTCCATCCCCAAAAACATCTCAGGTTCTAAATGCTCACCCGTTGCTATCTCGAGAATCTTGTTTTTCAGCTTCAAATAGTCTTTTTCTGCCCTCTCTTTTTTAACCCTGTATCTGGAGCAAATTTCCTTGACTGCAGTACCATCACTTTCCCCGTCAATAAAAAACTTTGCGAATTGGGCAGCTGTCTTATTCAGATGTAAAATACTTGATGCATTAATGACAACTAAGCCACTTCCGTCATCTTCAATCTTGAGATGTATTCTATATCCTTGATATCTACCTCTTTTACCTCGCCTATGGTACAAACCTGGTTTAATTGATTTTATTGTTTTTTTAAAAAACATTTTGGTTTGTCTGGTTCATTTACTCTATTTATTTTATTTAGTTTGTTCAGTTTTTATTGCCAGTCTTCTTTCACATTAACCAGCGCCAAAAACCTTGCTTTTCTATTTTGTCTTCGGTCTCTCGTCTTCGGTCTCATGTCTCCTATATTGATTTTCGTAATTTCCAATTTCCTAATTTCTGCCTTTCCATCTATTGTATTAGGTTACGGCTACCTTCCCCCACCCGCACAAGCACAGGCACAACCTGCACAGGCACAGGCACACGCACATCCCCCCCCACTTGATGACCACCCTCTACCTGAACTTCTGCTAACAGGGACTGGATTAGTTGCTTTTGTTACTGCAGTTTGAAAACCAGTTAGGTTGCTAACAATCCTGTTTGAAAAATTCTGCATACCTGTAACCATCGAATTTGCGAAATTCGAACCAGGCAGTTGAGGCATAGAAATGCCGGGGCTTTTTATTCCAGCACCAGGGCTAACCCCTGCTGTTGAGCCTGCATATCCCGGATGATACGAACCCCACCACAGAGGAACAATTATGTTCTTTCCGCTAAAAGTATCGTTCATCTTTGTTTCATATTCTCTGTCCATAATTAGCCATTCAAGATTCCTGTCGAAAACTTTGCTCATCAACTCAGGCGTGTTCGCAGCCTTCATCTCGGTCCACGCTCTGTTCAGAATTCCTCTGTAATATTCCCTTGTTTTCTTTCTTGCAAAACCCTTTGTTTTCTTATTTACGGATTTTATGAGTTCTCCGAATGTCTCTCTCAATTTTCTATCCCTAATTTTTCCTTTCTGGTCAATAGCCTTTATAAAACTCTTTTCATAACTACGTAACTCAGGTGCTTCCGCTGCCTTTTTTTCGATTTCAACAATTAGCGGGTCTCTTGTTTTTACCTTTAAAGCACTTTTTTTTATCAGTCCGAAAAGAATCATACTGGCTACTTTGTTTAGAGGAAGTTCCAAGAGAATGGCAGATTCCACTGCTGTAAGACCTCTTTTTATCCCGACACCCTCAACTGAAAGAGCAGGTGGTAGATATTTCATTTTACGCTTTGAGGAATTAATAACTCCAATTACCGCAAGGAAAACGAAGAAACCTACAATAATACAGGGACAGGAACCGGCAAACCTTGCAAGAATGGCTCCAATAAACAAGCCAAAAGAAAATCTATGCTTAACCTTTCTTACAATAGCATCCTTGGGTATATATTTCTTTGGGAAAGAAGCTCCAAAAACATATTGTCTTGACGGAGAAGCACTCGTATTCGTAAATTCATACCATACGTGTCCTGTAGAATCAATCCCAGCATTTGAAAATTTCTTTTCATGATAACGCGTTTCATCCGGTTTCACTCGGTCAGGGAAAACAAAGTAACAAGCAAGGTCAGTCGTTCCAAAGACATATTTACTCCCATACCAGGTTGGGGAAAATACTATAGAGACATAAGAACTATCCTCTGTATCCGGAAATATCATATTCGACGCATTTATACTGAAAAGCAGAATTCCGGTTTCCCCAGGTGCTATCTTATGAGAACCAAGATGAATCTCAACGCCAGGATGAACATATTCGGAGTTCTTGATGTTCTGCAATTTATGTCCTTCTATCTTTGCAGATGCAGATTTCAATACATACCACTCATTCGGCATACCAATATCCACAATATCAATGGGATGTGCACCTTCACCGCAGGTAAATTGAATTTCATAGTTAATAGTGCAGGTTCCATCGCTATTTATATACAGTGCTGAATAGTTTTTGTCGACGCTAAAACTATAATCCTGTGAATGGATGCTTAATTTGAGAGCAAGAAACACGGTAATAAAAACCAAAAAACTCCTTACCATTTGGGAGCCTCCTCGATTTCATACACTGAACCGCAGTAAGGACAGGAAACAACAATTGCTCCTTCTTTCATTGCAATACTATTCTTATCCAATTGTGCACCACATTTTTCACACTTCAATGTTTCCAGCTTAACATCGCCAGACAAATCAATTTTCTGTGTAATCTCCACCTTTTGCTCTCTCGGGTGAAGTCTCCTGAAAACAAAAATTGCAACACCAATCGTTAGACCAATAAACACAAGTCCAACAAAAATCAAAATTAATCCTGTTGATAGACGAGAACTACTGTTAACACCAGGTGTCCCTGCCGACCAGATGAATAGAACACCAAAAAACAAAAAGATTAATGAAAACAATCCTCCAAGAACGAGGATTGCTATCTGAATACAACCAGGTCCTTTTACTCCATCATTCTCTTTAGGCATTTTTCATTCCTTTTCCTTTTATTATCTCAGCGTTCTTTAAAAAAATAACCACAGATTAATCCCCTTAGATGTTTACTATCTAAAAAGGTCAATCTTGTGTAATCTTGTGGTTCCATGGACTCCCTCTATCCTGCCAAATTATGGTTTTTGAAGAGCTCTTGCGAAGTCGGTTTTCTTCCTTTTTCCCTACCACCGAAAACCTTGAAAATAGTATTGAAAACGGGAAGCGTTATTACGAAAGAGAAGAAGATATTCTTAATAACCTTTCTTCTATTCAAGCTCTCTATTCTCTTTAACATTTTCCCCTTGCTGATATTGTTGTCTGGTTTATGAAGTATTCTCATTTAATTCTCTCGTAATTTAGTAATTAAGTAATTAGTAATTTCCTTTTAGTCGTTTAACGACGAATTTCTTCCACAGTCAAAAAGCGTAGAATACTCAGAATGACAATTTACAGCGTCAGCGTTCATTTCACAGCACGAAGCGCGCGTGCCCTGTATGCCATGTAAAATAAGTTCTTCCATTATATAGTAGTGGTCATACGGGGTTTGTTTACACTTTATCCTTCATCCTTTATCCTTGCAGTCACCACCGTTTCTCCGATACTAGTCACTCCGTTTCACTCCTCCCTCTTTACTTTTTTGCCCTTAGAAGTATCCGATACTTTTGAGAATTATTGTGCTATCTCTCCATTTCCTCTTTGTCTTTACAAAAAGCTCAAGAAAAACAGGTCTATTCAGCAAAACCTCTATATTCTTTCTGGCCGAAGTTCCGAGTTCTTTTATCGCCTGTCCTCGCTTACCTATTATTATCTTCTTTTGAGTATCTTTTTCAACCAGTATTACTACTCTAATGTAATCCTTTTTTCCCGCCGACCTTTCGCGGAATTCATCTATATATAAAGCCGTGCTGTATGGAATCTCTTCTCCGTATTGGAAAAATATTTGCTCTCTGATTATTTCGCAAACAAAAAATCTCTCCGATTGGGAAGAAATATCATCCTGTGGAAATAGAGGTGACCCTTTAGGTAGATACTTTTCTATTGTTCTAATCAGGTCTTCAGTATTTGATGACCTTAGAGCAGAAATAGGAACAATCTCCGAAAATGAAAAAACCTTCCCTGCCTCTTCTATCAAAGGCAGAAGTGTTTTCTTGTTAACAAGATCTATTTTGTTAATTAAGAGAAATACAGGCTTATTTAATTTCCCTATCGCTTCAAGAATATATTTATCCAGTCCCCGTTGTTTAACATCGATCATATATAATATTATTTCCGCCTCTCTTATCGTCCCCAGAGCAGTCTTGACCATTATTTTCTGTAATCCATAGGTCGGTTCAAATATCCCGGGTGTATCAAGGAAAATAATCTGAGTTTCTGGACTATTGTAGATAGCTACAACCTTCTTCCTTGTTGTCTGTGGTTTATGTGTAACAGCTGATACCTTAGCATTAACAAGAGTGTTAATTAGTGTTGATTTCCCAACATTCGGTTTACCAATAATTGCTGCATAACCGCTCCTGAATCCATTATCTTCAGCATTCATTTTCTTGAAGATTATGATAAAACAAAACCCCTTTTTTGTCAAGCAAAAAGCGTATGCTGTTCAATATTCCTGTTGACAAAATCCTCTTCTTGGTTTAAGTATTGTAAATATTGTATTAGTGTAACCAACAAACCGCATAAGGAGGTATTGTGAAAGGTAAAATCTTTTCAAAGGTCGGCGAAAAAGAGGTAACAAGAGCCATTGTTAACGGATTTGCCAAGCAGTTCTCTGACTATGTGGAATCGGACTGCATAATTGTCGGAGCCGGTCCCTCGGGGCTTATGGCTGGGAGTGTCATAGCCGAGAATGGCAAAAAAGTAATAATCATAGAAAGGAATAATTATCTTGGGGGAGGTTTCTGGTTGGGAGGGTACTTAATGAATATGATAACAGTTCGCGAGCCTGGACAAAAAATGCTCGATACAATCGGCGTACCGTACAGAAAAGCAGGAAAATTTCTGTATCTGGCAGATGGTCCTCATGCCTGTTCAAAATTGATTGCTTACGCTTGTGATAAAGGTGTGAAATTTGCAAATATGACTTCTGTTGATGATATTGTTTTAAGAAAAAATAATAGAGTAAGTGGAGTCGTAATAAACTGGACACCTATAGAACATCTTCCCAGAGGCTTAGCCTGTGTTGACCCTGTTGCAATTGAAACAAAAGTGGTTATTGATGCAACAGGACACGATGCAGTAGTGGTAAGAAAATTGGAAAAACGAGGGCTCATCAAAATGAAGGGTGAGGGTGCAATGTGGATAGAGAAATCAGAAGATTTAGTCGTTGAACACACCGGGCAAGTTCATCCGGGTTTAATAGTCTGTGGAATGTCGGTAGCAGCAACCTATGGGTTACCAAGAATGGGTCCAACCTTCGGTGCAATGCTTCTTTCCGGAGAAAAGGCAGGAAAATTGGCACTTGAAAATATGTCATAGTTTCCTATTTTATACCCCTCTGTTTTCTCAAATCCTCTATCTTTCTTAAGGGACGTTCAAGTTGATTTCGCCTTGTCGAAGTTAAACTACTATATTCATCCTGCGCTTCTTCAATTTTCTTTCCCATTTTTTCGAATGATTGTTTGAACATGTCCCACTGTTTCTTGAATGCACCAAATAGTGACAATATCTCCGATGCAGTCTTCTCCAGCCTGAAACTGTCAATAGCCTGTCTGATTATTGCTAAGATAGCATAAAGCGTGATTGGAGAACAAAGGACAACTTTATTCTTTAATGCCTTATCAATTATTAATCTATCACTCTGGTTTACAAATGAATAAACTTGTTCGTTCGGGATGAATACTATCACATAGTCTATGGTTCTTTCGCTGGGATTAATATAGTCCCTTGTAGTAACCTCTTTAATTCTGTTACTGACATCTCTTAGAAATTGTTTCTTGTATTTGGTCTTTTCCATTTCACCGTCCTCGTTAAGATACTTCAGATAATTATCAAGTGGAAATTTCACATCCATATTTAATTTCAAATTCTGAGGTAATAAGAAAGTATAATCCGGTCGAGTTCCTGTCCGATCAAGTGACTTCTGCTTCAAGTAATTTACTCCCTCGATAAAACCAGCTAACCTCAAAACATCCTCCGCCATCCTCTCCCCCCACTGCCCACGCACTTTTGTGCTTGCCAATGCACCTTGCAACTTATTTGTCGTTTCCTGCAGTTTCCCGGTTTGCTCAGCTGCAAGCTTAAGCTGACTTGTTAGTTCTCCAAACTTTTTCTCTCTGTCTTTTTCAAAATCCACAACAAGTTGCTGAACGTCATCCAGGTTCATCTTCATCTCATTAAGCGTCTGGTCTATTAGTTTTTTCTTCCCTTCAAGTTCCTTCTCTCCAATTTTCGTATGTTTTACAAGAGTAACATCTGCAAGTTTCAGAAATTCCTCTGTGTTCTTCGAGAGAGCCTCGAAAGAAAGGTTTCCAAAAGATTCTTTAATTCTTTCCATCAAGGCGGAAGTTTCCTTTTCTTTATTCTGCTCATTCTGAAGAATTAAATCGTCTGCCACAGATTTAACATTTCTATTCAAAACCCAGTTGAACAAAAATATTATACCAGCCCCTATAACAATACCCAGAATAAAAACTGCAACACTCTGCATTCGCTTCCTCCAGTGTAATTGCTTGTAATCACAATACTACATTTCCAACTATTACCACCTAATCAGCTTTCCAATAAGACATTATTCTCATATCTACTAACTCTTAGAATGTCTATAACAGGTAAACGGAAGAAAGTCAAATTGTTTTAGCACTTTATGACAGAACAAATTCCAGAAGACTTTCGTTAATTTCATAACGCATTCCGGTAAATTTTTCTTGACTTTAGGATTAGTATATACTATAAAAAACTATGGTTTTAAGAAGAAAGAATCCGTGGATTTTCGTTTTCATTATTATCCTCGGAGCTATAGTTGGTAGTGCAATAGGTCATATACTGGGGTTGGTCCTACCCGAAGGAGCTGTAAAACAAGTTTTTCTCAAATCCATATCTGTGGGCATCCCCGAATTTCATCTGAGTCTTGCAATAATCGGCATTACTTTTGGTCTCACGCTGAATATCAATCTTATTACAATAATCGGTATCATACTTATGGCTTACATCCTCAGGTGGTTTTATTGGTAAATACCCCATATTTTCTTCATTTCATCGGTTATGTCTTTCCCTTCGGAACTATCCAGACTGGGTTTTCCCGTGTCCGAGGATTTCTTCTTTCCCGTTAGCTCTCCGAAGAAATCAAGAACAGACACAGTGGAACAGCCTAAAAATAAAACCCTTTCCTGCAACTCTCTATCGTCTGTGACGACAAAAGTTGTTCCTTTATGTTTCTCCCGCTCAATCATTTTAACTATCTTCTCATCGGCATTTTCACCCTTGGAAAATATGACATTCAAGGGAGAAAAGCCAAATTTACTGTCAAATGATACTCCCTTTGCTCCATCAAAAATCAAAGAGTACTTGTTTTTCTTGTGGTAAGAGCACCTTGTTGTCTTAACATATTGAACAAAACCCTCTCTTGTCTGATACTGTTTCTTGAGTTTTGCTTTAATCTTGAACAATGCGTTATATCCGTCTATTATAAAATGCTTCATTGTAGAAAACCTCGCAGGCTAACCCTCAGACGGAGTTTACCCTCGAGTGAAACGAAGGGCTCAGGACGAGAGTTTGAGGCTACCTTGTTTGGACCGTTTAGAGCGTTGTGGTCGTTCAAATCCTTTAATTCCCTTCCTCGTTTTACAGACGAAGTCATTTGTTTCACAGCAAGAAGTACGTTAGTTTCACAGGATAGAAGCCATTTATTCCTGGTTTCTTCGGTCTTATGTCTTGTTCTGTCATTCCTGCAACAGCAGGAATCTATTGCGTTTTCTAATATGGACACCTGCCCTGTTGTAGATTCCCGCTTGCGCGGGAATGACAACGAGGAGACGATTGGTGTTTTTATGCTGGGTCTTATATCTGTAGTCTGTCTTTCCCATTTCGTAATTTCCATTCTCCCAATTTCGTCTTTTACGTGTTAGGTGTCAAATCTTCTCCAATATCTTCCTTATCTCTTGCACAAGCGCATCCCTGCACACTCCCATTGCTTTATAAACTTCCCCAGAGGCACCGGAAGGGGCAAAACCCCTAACCCCTATCTTCCTCAATGTTGTTCCCATGCCCGTATCTGCAATAAGTCCTCCAACGATTGCACCGAGACCCGAATTCACAAGATGGTCTTCAAAGGTAAATATTGGACTTCTGAGTATTGCACCCTCAATATCTTCTCTTGACAATGCCAGTGGGCTCGATACATTCCATACACTCAACTCTGTATTTTCTTTCTTTAGCTTTTCATATACATCAATGGCAACTGCAACCATTGGTCCATATGTCATAATAACACCCTTACTACCTTCCCGCAATACATCCAGCGCACCGTATCTAAAAGCATAATTTTCTGCAAAGAATGGTTTTCCTGATGAAGAAGCTGTAATGACAGGATTTTTCGACCTTCCGGTTACAATAAGAAAATTCCCTTTTTCTTTTACAGCATATCTGATAACGCGGTCAGTTTGATTGGGATCCGCAGGGACAATAACCTTGAAATCAGGAAGATTTCTGGAAAGCCCTAAGTAATCTATGCATTGATGTGTCTTCCCATCTTCCCCTACATTGACACCCGAGTGTGTCACAACCACTTTCAAGTTTGTTCTATTGATGGCATTCAACCTCTGTTGATTGTAAACCTCGTCAAGACCAAAGACACCAAAATCTGCAAAAAAAGTTACTATACCCTCAATGGAAAGAACACCTCCTACAACCGCTGCATTGTGTTCTGCAACACCACATTCAACAAACCATTCAGGGATTATTTTCTCAAGAAGATGCGTCCTGACAGATTCCTTGAGGTCGCAATCAAGGGCAACAATCGGAGTTGCTCCACCCTTCCCTATGTTAATCTTGGCAATATTCTCAAGGGCTCTTCCAAATGCATCTCGATTTCCCAATTTGTCCTCAGCGGAATAATTAAAGGCCTCTCCGGTCTCAATAGCAGGCTTGTAAAACTCGATATTTTTCTCATACGATACAGAAACCGTATTTTCTCTTTTTTCCTTGTAAAATTCAACTTCCACGGGGACCTTTAATTCTTCAAGTGCTTTCTTGCATCTCTCGATTGTAAGTGGTCTCCCATGATAGTATTCCTTTGCCTCTTCCATAAATGATACGGACTTTCCCATTATTGTGTGGCAGACTACGGCAACGGGCATCTTTGTATCCTCGATAGCTTCTCTTATTGCAGCGTATATTTCATCGTAATTATGCCCATCTACCTCAATGACCTTCCATCCATCTGCAATATAGTTGGCCTTGATATTCACATTCATCACCTTATGTGTAGAGCCACTGATCTGGAGTTCATTATAATCAACAATAGTGGTAATATTGTTAAGCTCGAATTGTTTTGCAAATCTTCTCGCCTCCGAAACCTGCCCTTTTGCGTGCTCAGCATCGCCCATTAACACAAATACATTGTAATCCTGCTTATTTATTTTCGAAGCAAGTGCAAAACCACAGCCGGCAGAAAGACCTTGCCCCAGATTACCCGTTGACCATTCACATCCGGGAACTCCTCTTTCAATGTGTCCTTCGAATATGGAGCCACATCTTCTGAAATTTGTAAGCGCATCTTCTATTTCAAAAAAGCCTAACCTTCCCAAAACTGAATATACACCTGCGGAAGTGTGACCATGACTGACAACAATCCTGTCTCTATCTGGAGCATTAATCTTTCCCGGAACCGTGTTTCCTAAACTATAGACAACAATAAATAGATCAGCCGAAGACATAGCTCCACCTGTATGACCAGAATTTGCAACTGTGGTCATTGTTAAAATATCGCCCCTGACGATCCTACCGAGTTCTATGAATTTTGATTTTGTTTCTTCGGAAAGCGTTATACTTTTGAATCTGTAATCGGGTTGCCTTACAAACCAGTCTTTCAGTGTTTTCGTATCGATTGAATTATCCATTGAATTCCTTTCGTAAACAATCACCTAATTATGTTGTATAAACATTCTCCTTATTCTTCACTGCTTTTTTATACTACATTTTCTTAATCGTGTCAAACCTTTTCACGAAAGTTTCTTGGAAAATGAGAAAAACACAAAGCATGTTTCTATGTGCTTTCACACCAGTCGATGCTATCCCGTTAAATCTAACAATTTACAATATTTGCTTGACACTTCGAAAAAAATATATTATAAGTCAATAAAGAGCTTTTGTAATAGATAGGATTGGAGGTAAAATGAGGAAAAGAACGTTTAAAGCGTATCACTTAATTCTTGTCCCTTATGACAAGACTGGCGGTAAGAGTATGCTTTTCACAGCAAAAACGCTTAAGACTATGACATTGTTATTGACACTTATTGTGGCCATCTCGGCAATATTGATAAGCCTGCATACAAAAAACTATTTCAATCTCAGGACTACACTTTTCCCGACGCTAAGTAAGAATTCGATTCTTACAGAAAAAAATATGAAAATCGCAAAGGAAAAACTAAAAATGCAATCCACCATAGATAGTCTCGCAACTCAGTTGTATTCAGAACGCGCAATCCACAAAGAAAAATTAAAATCCCTGAATATACAGGCAAAGAGAATTAAGAGATTTGCAGAAAACCTAAGAATAATGGCAGGATTCCGGCTTGAGCCAAGAGAAGCGCAACCACCAGGACTTGGTGGTCCTCTTCCGGAAGAAGAAGACATTTTCCTCAAATCAAACGATATTGAGGATGAGGAGATCATTGAATCATTTTGTTCTGCCGAAAATCAGCTGCATAAGAAATATTCTTCTTCCAGCGGGAAACTTAAATCTTTGTGGAAATATTTCGAAAACAAAAATTCAATCATTGCTGGAACACCAGAATTGCAGCCAGTGCCAGGGAGAATAATCTCGGGATTTGGTTACCGTATCAATCCTTTTACAGGTGGTAGCGAATTTCACAAAGGTGTAGATATTCCAGCACCAATTGGAACGAAAATCAAGTCCCCTGCTACCGGTGTTGTTATTTTCGCTGGAAGACGTGGTGGATACGGCAAACTGGTCGAGGTCGATCATGGGAATAACTACAAGACAGTCTATGGGCATTTGCACTCTTTCGATGTCGCCGTTGGAGATAGACTTAACCAGGGTGATTTTATAGGCGAAGTGGGAAGCACGGGAAGAAGTACGGGACCACATCTCCATTATGAAGTAAGATTGAACAATGTTCCTGTAAATCCTGTGCAATATTTCAAGAGTGTTGCAGACAGAAAAAAGGAATATGAAGAAAATCCACAAGTTGAAGAAAAAGACTCGAAATAATGGACAGAAAAACTTATACTGCGTTAGCGCCATACTACGACAGATTAATGGACGACGTTAACTATCAATCGTGGATAAAATATGTAAAACAAATATGTGCTCTTTTCCACAAAAAACCTCAATCAATACTTGACTTAGGTTGCGGAACAGGCTCGCCAATGTTATACTTACTGAAAGAAGGTTACAATGTAATTGGTATCGACGCATCGCTCGATATGCTCAAAGTTGCAAAAAACAAATTGAATATTTACAAACCCATTCTACTTCTGAGTGAATTTCAGAATTTTTTCATAAAAACTAAGGTAGACCTTACACTTTCCCTTTTTGATAGTCTGAACAATCTTGTAGGAGAGGACGAACTGCTCAGAACTTTTTCCAACGTAGCAAAATGTCTTACAGAGGGCGGGATTTTTATGTTCGATATGAATACGATATATGGACTCTCACTTATGAATGCCTCTTCAACCTTCACAAAGGAATCAAATGGGATTTACAGCATCTGGAAAAGCCAATTTGACAAACCGAAATCACTAACCACGCTTCGTATAACACTTTTTGTCTCTAATAACGGGCAGTATAAAAGAATCGACGAAACACACGTCGAACGAGGATACTCGTTCTCTAAAATTAGGCAGCTGCTTAAAAGAAACGGTTTTTGCAAAATTATTTTTTATGAACACCTCTCGTTCAGAAGACCAGGACCAAGGACAAAACGCGTGATGGTTGCCGCCGAGAAATACAAATGAAATTTTACGCAGATTTACACATTCATTCCAAATACAGTAGGGCAACAAGCAAGAATATGGACTTACAGGGAATAAGTGAAATGGCAAAACTCAAAGGTATACAACTCATGGGAACTGGTGATTTCACGCATCCCATTTGGCTATGTGAACTAACCGAAAATCTTGAATCATTAGAAAACGGTATATTTGAGTATAACGGTACGAATTTTATACTCACCTGTGAAGTATGCAATATATATGTGAAAAATGGTAAATATAGGAAAAACCACAATATCATTATATCACCTTCCATCGAATTGGTAGAAAAAATATCTGATTATTTATCAAGATACGGTAAGCTTGAATCAAACGGAAGACCCATTCTATCTCTTGATGCAGGGATTATGTTTCAGAAAATAAAGGAAATTGATGAAAGGATTTTTCTCATACCTGCCCACATTTGGACTCCCTGGTTTTCGCTTTTCGGTTCAAAATCTGGTTTCGACTCAATCGAAGACTGCTTTGGCTCACTATCGGATGATATTTTGGCACTGGAAACAGGTCTTTCAAGTGACCCGGAAATGAACTGGACCTGCAGCAAACTTGACATATTCACTCTTGTATCAAATTCCGATGCTCACTCACCCGTCAATATTGGCAGAGAGGCAAATTGCTTCAACTGCGAGATGGATTACGATACAATAATGCAAGTAATAAAACAAGGAGACAGTTCAAATTTCCCATATACAATCGAGTTCTTCCCTGAAGAAGGCAAATATCACTACGATGGACATAGAGCGTGCAACGTATCTTTGCATCCAGAGCAGACAATAAAAAACGGTATAAACTGCCCTAAATGTGGCAGAAAATTAACGTTAGGAGTGCTTCATAGAATAATGCAACTCTCCGACCGAAAATTAGGTTACAAACCAAAAGGTAAAAAACCATTCAAGAAACTAGTTCCGCTTATGGAAATAATCGCTGAAACGGTAAAACAGGGTAAGGGAACAAAACTGGTAGAAAACAAATATCGCAACCTTGTTTCTCGACTTGGACCCGAACTCCATATTTTGATAGACTGTGATTATGAAGACATAAAGAAGATAACAGATGAACCCATTGCTTTGGCCATTCAGAAAATGCGGAATGGTGAAGTTAATGTGAAACCAGGATACGATGGAGTTTATGGAGAAGTAACTATAATGGATGAAACAGAAGAAGAAGAACAGCAACTTGAACTATTTCAATAAAGCATTGACGACTAAAAAGGAGGAAGATGAAAAAGATATGGGCACCATGGAGAAACAAATACATACTGAATAAGGAACCCGAAGATGGCTGCATCTTCTGCAATAGGATAGGAAAGAACAACGACGAAGAAAATTATATACTTTATAGGAGTAAAAGATCTTTCATTATTATGAACATATATCCCTACAACAATGGACATCTGATGGTTGCACCGAACAAACATACTCCCCTTCTCGAAAATCTTAACGCAAAGGAAGCTGAAGAATTGTTCGCTTCGCTTACTATAGGCGTTAGACTGCTCAAAACCGTGTTTAAACCCGATGGTTTCAATCTTGGAATGAACATTGGCAGAGTTGCTGGAGCTGGTATTGAAGATCACTTGCACATCCATATTGTTCCAAGATGGAATGGTGATACAAACTTTATGCCCATTTTTACCGATACAAAAATACTGTCTATTTCTCTCGATGAAACATACAGACTCCTCAAAAAAAAAATAGGAGAATTTCTGTGATAAAATGGACTTCATTGCCTTTCAAGGTTGGAGGTAAAAAAAACCTGATTGCCATCTGCATTCCGATTCTGGTATGGATCACTATTCTGCTCTTATGGGGAGTTGGCTGGTTTATTCTTTCCGTTATTGTATTGGGAGTTTCCATTCTTCCTTATTTTATGCCAACAACATACATTTTAACGAAAGAGGACATATATGTCAACTCATTATTCGCAAAACAAAGAAAAAAATGGGAATATTTTAAGACTTTCTATGTAGACCATAATGGAATATTTCTAAGTCCTTTTGATAAACCATCAAGACTGGAAAATTACAGGGGTTTATATGTTCGTTTTCATAAGAACAGGGATGAAGTACTTCAATTTGTGAAAACTACAATGGGGCAAACAGATGAAAAATAGTACAGAAAAAAACCTGCAAAAGGATATCATTCTTCTTCTGGATATTATTGAAACCATTTTCTCTTCTGTGGAATTGCAGGATGTATTGAAAAAGATTGCAGCAAAAGCCACTGAATTCATTGGAGCTGACGCATCTTCAATACTACTTATAGAAAAAGGTACGAACGAACTAAGAATAAGAGCGAGTTATAATCTCAGTCCTCAATATGTTAAAGTAGTAAAAGCAAGAGTGGGAGAGGAACTTTCAGGTAAGGTTGTTGTAAGCGGAGAAGCAATCTATATTCCAGATGCAAAAAATTATTTCAGAAAGAAAAAGGATATGTTTTCACTGAAATGGATCAAGAAGGAAGGTTTAGTTTCAGTAATTTCACTACCAATATCCGCTCAAAAAAATAATATCGGCACAATCAACATTTACTTCAGAAAACTTCATGATTTCACAAAGGAAGAAAAAAGCATAATTTCGGTATTTGCGCGTTTCTCGAGCATTGCAATATCGAATGCAACATTCTTTGAGGACGGCAAAAAAAGAATAAATGCCCTTGAAGCCCTTAATCTAATAGGTCAGAAAATTTCCTCCATTTCGGATTTTGAAAGTCTTGTCGAGGTCGTTTATGGAGAAACCTCAAAAATAATGAAGACGGAAAATTTCTACCTTGCACTCTACAACAAGGAACAAAACGATTTACAGTTCATCATATATGTAGAAGAAGGCAAAAGGGTGCAAAGAAGAAAAAGGGAACTTAAGAAAGGATTAACCGAATATGTAATAAAGACAAAAAAACCCCTCCTTCTATCCCAAAAGGTTGTGGAAAACTCAAAAAAGATTGGAATCAAAGCTCTGGGAAGACCAGCGCAATGCTGGCTTGGCGTCCCAATACTCTATGGAAAAAAGGCGCTTGGAGTTATCGCTGTTCAGGACTACGAAAAACCATCAATTTATGATGAATCGGATATGAAGATTCTCATTACGATTGCGAACCAAACAGCTGTTGCAATCGAGAACAGCCGTCTGTATGAAGAAACGCTTAAGATGGCAGTTACCGATCCAATGACAGGTCTATTCAACATAAGACACCTTTACAGTATCCTTAAATTGGAAATAGAACGTGCAAGAAGATATGATCTCGCTTTCTCCATATTGATTATCGATATAGACAACTTCAAAGAATATAACGACAGATACGGACATTTGTTGGGTGACGAACTTCTCCGAGCCTATGGACAATTCCTAGTTTCAAATTCAAGAAAAATAGATACCGTTGCGAGATATGGCGGAGACGAATTCGTTACTGTTCTTCCTGAAACGGAAAAGGTCAACGCACTTCATGTGATGCAGAGAATAAGAGAAAAACTGGGAAAACATGTATTCAATATTAAAAAGAAGAAAATATCACTTATGGTTACTATTGGTGAAGCCTCGTTTCCGGAAGATGCGACTACATCTGAAGAACTGATTAGAAAGGCTGATAGAAACCTGTTGAACAGAAAAAAAGAGAGAGATTGAGCAAACCTATGGTGGGTCGTATAATTTATATCCTCTACGCTTTGCATATTTAACCTTGTAGTACTTATTGACGTAATTCCAGGCCCAGGGGTTACACCTCTGTAGTCTATCGATTGTCATCAAACTCCCTTTGACAGGTCCTTGCTTCTTCATTGCCTGGTATGCATAGTGGGAACATGAAGGTGTAAAGTTGCATACATCCGGTTGTTGCTCAGAAAGCACGAATTGGTAAACCTCTATCGAACGAAGCACAAATTCTTTTCCTACGAGAAAGATCTCTTTCTTCTCCTCCCTACGAACCTTTTCCTTATAATTCCACATAACATCCTCGTTCGCAAAAAGAGTACTTAATGGCAAAACAAAGGAAATAAGGAAAGATGCCATAATTGTGTAGTTTTCGTAATTTCTATTTTCTGATTTCGTCTTCATGGTTTGTTGTCTTATGTCTTTAGTTTATTTAGTTTATTTGGTTTGTTGTATTATTTTCGTAATTTCGGAATTTCTAATTTCGTGATTCACGATCTTATGTCTTATGCCTGTGTGATCGCTTTATTAAATAGCGACGGTCTTGCATCGACAATAATAAGTGTTCCTACACTATTGAAATAATAAACCAAATCAAGATTTATAGGTTTACCATCTATACCTACCCAATCATTACCGCCTTTTATCTCGATGGATTTGACCTCGCCTGTATCTGGAACTTCGTAAGTGTAATTGGATCCTGCGAATGACATATTCCGGGCAAGAAAAAGTGGAGGGGGGTTTCCCGAACCAAACGGTGAGAGCAACAATAACTCAGTTTTCACTTTCTCAGAAATGTCTTCTAATTGAAGCACACTAATGATCTTTAATTCACTCGTATTACTTCTCGTTGTTTTCATATTCAAAGAATCTGCTATAACGCTCTGCTTCAAATTTTCAACATTCTCCGGTTCCATTTTAAAACCGCAGGCAACTTTGTGTCCGCCAAAAGATATGAAAAGTTTCCGGTGTTTCTGAAGTAACTGATGAATATCGAATCCTTCCATCGCCCTCGCTTCCCCAACTGATAAGTCTCCTTTGTCGCTGACAACAATGACAGGCTTCCCAAACCTCTCTCTCAGTCGAGAAGCACAGAAACCGAGATACTCAAATGGAACAAAAGGTAAAAAAAGAAAAATTACATTTTCTGTAATCTTACCACTCAAGGAGGTTAAAAGTTTCCTGTAAGCTTTGTTTGCATTCTTGTACCACGTCTCGCTTTGCTTTATTAGTTGTGGAATTGTTGCATTAAGATACTCTTCATCTTCCGTAGTCAGAATATTGAAGCCTGAATTTTGCATCCATCCCGTTGTCTTTGCAGTTGCCAAGACAGAAATTATCTTTTGAACAACTATCTCGCTGCAAGTTCCGTTTCTTGATAGAAATTTGATCAGTACCTTTATTCCTTTCCTCTTCGCCAGAGGTAGCGCATTAAAACCGAGTGTCGCAAGAAACCAGTTTTCGTCCCTTAAAGGCATTCTGTCTGCATAAGTACCAAGGAAGACTAAAGGAAGCCATTCCTGAACAATGCTTTCCCACTGTTTGTCATTTATTTTAAGGACCCTCTTCGTTAAAGACCATCCAAGTTTAAAGGCAACAGTCACTCCAGCTATTTCACGAAAAGGATATAATGAATGCTCGATCTTTGGATTTATAAGTGCAAAATTCTTATCACTAAATGTTGGTACTTCGTGATGGTCTGTGACGATAACATCCAGTCCCATTGTTTGTGCCTTCTTGATTTCATCGATATCCTGCGAAGCACAATCAACTGTTATTACAAGTCTGTAGCCTTCTTCCTGTGCTTTCCTTAAACCCTCATTGTTTAGACCTATACCTTCGTTCTTTCTGCTTGGAATGTGAAACGATACTTCTGCATTAAGATTCTTTAAAACCTCGTACATAATTACGGTTGCCGTTAAGCCATCTGTGTCTTCATCACCCCATACTAGTATTTTTTCCTTATTCTTAATTGCTTTCTCAATTCTAAGAACAGCACTTTCCATGTCTGGAAGCAATTGAGGCGGATGAATAAATTCAAGTCCCGGAGAAAGAATACGACTTATCTTCTTATTGGAAGTGATTTCTCTGTCCACAAGAACCCTTGAAAAATGTTCAGAAATGCCGTATCGTTCCTGTAAGCTTTCTACCCTCCTTTTATCCAGCTCAACTATACGCCACTTGCGAGGAAGCGTCATAGACTTTAATCCTCCCGAATCTCACTTTCTGAAGTAACCTAACCTTTTTCATCTTGACCAATTCAAGCACGGCAACAAAGGTTACTATAATTTCTTCTACACTGTGATTTTCCAAAAGATCAACAAAATATACGAAATCTACTTCGTTAAATCTCTTCAGAATTTGTGCTATTTTCTTTGTAACATCCAATTTCCTTGCTCTGATCGAATATATGGGTTTTGCCTTTGTTCGAGCAAGAATATCAGTAAAAATTGATTCTATTTCTTCATAAGTAATTATTTCCAAACCACTTATTGTTATTTTCCTGTTCATGGCTATCCCTCTAGGGAAGCATTTTGTGGCCTTAGCCTCTTTTCCTCTCAAGTAAATCGCAATGTTCTTAAACTTTTCATACTCCTTAAGCTTTTTTACGAGAATTACACCTTCATCTTCTGCATCCTCTACTTCAGGCATACTAAAATCCGGAAGTATGCTTCTGACTTTTATCTTGATAAGAGTAGCTGCCATAACAATATATTCACCTGCAATATTCAGATCGATTTCCTTGAGCATTGTTAAGTAAGATAGATACTCCCTTGTAATTTTGGCAAGGGAAATCGTTTTTATATCAAGCTCATTCCTTCTAATAAGATAGAGCAAAAGGTCGAGTGGTCCTTCAAAATTGGGAAGTTGTAATCTTATCATTATTCTTTAAGATCAACTAATTCAAAAAGGCGAATCTCAACTTTTTTACCCCGTATTTTAACCTTTCCAATCTCGGATACCTTGACCTTTTCTTTAATCCTTTCGTATACGAACTCACTAATCAAAATATGTGTATTGTATTCTTTGTTCAACGGCTCAATTCTCGCTCCAAGATTGACAGTATCGCCTATTGCAGTATATTCCGTTCTCCTTTCTGACCCAATATTTCCGACAATAGCATCTCCTGAACTTATTCCAATTCCTATATCAAACATTTTTTTGTTCTCGCTTTCCCACTTGCTCCACAAACTTTTCAGCGCTTTTCTCATCTCAATAGCAGTTTTCGCTGCCCTATAAGCATGGTCTTCATACGGAATTGGAGCTCCGAAAACAGCCATAATTGCATCACCTATAAATTTGTCTATCGTACCTCCGTTAGAGAGAATTATGTCCGTCATCACTGTTAGATAATCATTAAGTATACCAACAACTTCTTCGGGTTTCATAGATTCCGACATACTAGTAAATCCTCTAATGTCAGAAAAGAGAACCGTTATATCTTTTCTTTCACCACCAAGCTTGAGCTGTAAAGGATTGGAAATGATCTTTTCAACAATCTCTTTTGAAACATATCTATCAAACATCCTTCTTAACTCTCTTCTGGACCTCTCGCTCACAGCATATCTATATCCTATCGCTACGATGTATGAAAAAATCAGAGTATAAGATGGTCTAATAATCTCCAGCCAAATATTACGAAAATCGAAAATTAGGTCACTACCTACGACAAAAGCAATAAAGACCAGTGCCGTCAGAGTCAAGCTCAACCAGGGTTTTAACTTTGAAGCAAACATTGTGGTAATAATCGAAAGTGTTAACATAAGTATCAAAGTCACATGTGGTTTTGGGTAGCTAATGAAAGCCTTATTCATAAAAGTATACAGTCCATTTGCATGTATTTCAACTCCGGGCATAAGACTACTCGATGCTGCTGTTGGTTTTAGATCACTCAATGCAATAGCAGACGATCCGATAAGCACAGCTTTCCCTTCGAAGAAGCCGCTTCCTACCCTTTTCATCAAGACATCGTAAAAGGATATATAGCGGTAACTAAAAGGTCTTCCCAGGAAATTTATAAGCATTCTAACCTCTTTATCAACTGGAATTCTATACTCACCAATGCCAACATATTTACCAGGAAAAACCTCTATTTTTCTATTTGAAAGTCCCAAATAATGCAAAAAAATGGAAAAAGAAAAGGATATGTATGTCTCATTCCTATATCTGTAAAAAAGTGGTATCTTCCTTATTAAACCATCTATATCACTGTCCGTATTTACTACCCCTAAATCCTTTACTCCTTCCAGCAGAATTTTAGTAGGTACTGCAATACCCTCTCCTTTGGGCATAGCAGCTCTAATTTCAAAGGGAAATTCGCGAGAGAATTCCCTTGCACCAGACCAGTCTCCTTCCTTGACCGTCGAAGACCTAATAACTGCAAGCGGAAGAATTACCTTTCTTGATTTCTTTATAGAACGCATTAGGTCAAGATCAAATCCGATATTTCTCAGCACAATATTCATAACCTCATCGCTCTTTGCTCTTATCCCATAACTATTCAATTCATCCTTTATCACTTTTCCTTTTCTCAATTTGTAAATATCTATCAATGTATTGGACAAAGAGTCTGGCTCGGGGAAAAGCATGTCAACACCGATAATCTTTGCTTTTTCTTTTGTAAGATAGTCAATCACCTGGGCATAGTATAATCGCGGCCAATTCCTGAATCTGCCTAATTTCTGAATACTAAAATCATCTATGTCCACAACAACTATATCGGTGGAATTATAGTGCTTGGTGCGTAAAAACATTCGCAGGTCATATGTTTTAAGTTCTAATGGGAAATACAGGTATAGAAAAACATTCGTGAAAACAAAAATAAAAATCGCGCAAAAAATTCCAAGCAGAAAAACTACAATCACCCTTTTCAAGAAACACCCACTCCGTCCAATAGTGCAGTAACAAAGATATTGGGGTTAAATGCCACAATGTCATCCATATCTTCGCCAACACCAACGTATCTAATTGGAATTCCAATTTCGCTTACAATTGGAAATACGATTCCACCTTTTGCAGTGCCATCTATTTTCGTTAGAATAATTCCTGTGATATTCAATTCATCCTTAAAACTCTTTGCTTGTATAACTCCATTTTGACCTGTAGTCGCATCAATTACCAAAAGGGTATCCTGCGGTAGGTCTTGCCTTTTCTTTCTAAGAACTTTTTCTACTTTTTTAATCTCACCCATCAAGTTTTTTCTTGTATGAAGTCTTCCAGCTGTATCTACTATAATCGCTTCATATTTTTTCTTCAATGCCGATTCGACTGCATCAAACACAATAGAAGCTGGATCCTGCCCTAACTGCGATTTTAGTACATCAACTCCAACTCTCGCTCCCCACTGACATAATTGTAAAACACCTGCCGCTCTGTAAGTATCCGCAGCAACGAGTAGAACGTTTTTCCCGGAATTTTTAAATAAACCCGCAAGTTTTGCAATAGAAGTAGTTTTTCCCGTTCCGTTAACTCCAACCACCATAATTGTATGCGGAGCAGTAATCTCCTTCTGGACAGGTTTTGCTTCTTCAAGCATTTCTATCAAAATCTGTTTAAGCCCTTTCTTGAGATTCTCTTTATATTTGGATTCCCTTCGCAGATTCCTCAAACGATGAATTATCTCCATTACAGATACATAACCAAGGTCAGCCGAAAGTAGACCTTCCTCTAACAGGGGGATATTTTTTTCAAGACTCCTATCCTTGAAAACTGTATTTGCAGCAAAAATCCTCTGTAATTTATCTCTTGTTTTAGATAAGCCATGCTTGAATTTACTGAATATCAGATTCTCTTTCATTGACTAACTCTTGAGATGAACTACGGGACAATACTCTTTTACGAGATTCTAACCGAAGCGACGGTTGAAACATTGGGTTCTGTCATGGTAATACCGTAAAGATAATCAGCACATTTCATTGTCATTTTATTATGGGTTATAACAATAAGCTGACTTTTTTCCCTGAAATCGCCAAGAAGAGAAATAAACCTCTCTACATTAGCATCATCAAGGGGAGCGTCTATTTCGTCAAGCACACATATGGGTGATGGCTTAATCAGATAGAAGGCAAACAACAAGGAAATTGCGATTAAGGTTCGCTCACCTGTGGACAGGGAGGCGAGTTTTCCAACTTCCTTGTGCTTTGGCTTCGCAACAATCGTTATGTCTGCTTCAAGAGGGTCACTTCCACTAAGCAAAAGGTCGCTTTCCCCGCTTTCAAACAGTTTATTGAAAATAATCTTAAAATTTTCTCTTACATTGTTAAATGTTGATAGAAATTTTTCCTTCGCAACAGAATCAATATGTTCTATAGTCTTAAATAGGTCTTTCCTTGCCTCCAATAGATCAGTTTTCTGTGTCAATAAATCTTCCCTTCTGCTTTCAATTCTTGCTAAATCCTCAATCGCCATCAAATTAACAGGTCCGAATCTTCTCTTCCTCTCTTCGAGAATCTTTATTTCTTCCGAAACTTTATCCTTCGCGTAAACACTAACTTCTCCGTCATAATGGGAAATGTCAACCTCGTATTCTTGCTTTACCCGGCTCTCAATATTTTTTCGCTCAGCCTCGAGTTTCACTTTTTCGATATTCAATTCTGAAATTTTCTCATAAAGACCTTTTTCGTTGTCTATTACTCCTTCTTTTTTTTCTTTTACTTCTTCTATCTTTCTTTCCATACCTTCCTTTTTCTCGCCAATTTCAACCAACTGTTCGTTCAGTTTCTGTTCTCTACCGCCAATAACCACTTTTTCTTTTTTAAGAACCTCTTCTTCCATGGTGATTTCAGCCAGTTCTTCCTCGAAATTCTTAATCCTTGAGATGTTTTCATCCAGCTTTTCAGTGCTATCATTAAGTTCTTTAAGCTTCGCTCTTAACATTTCTCTGGTAGCCTTCGCTTCGCCCTTTAGTTCCACTATTTTTATTTCACCCTTATTAACTCCTTCCCTGAAAACTTGAAGTTGGTCCTGGCTTTCCCTAAATGCCTCCCCACTCTCAACTTCATCCTGGAAAATAATACTGAGTTCCGTATCCTCTTGTCTGAAAACCCTTTCATTATTTAGGACATTGCCCTCCAGGATTTTAAGACTTTGCTTGGCACTCTTGAGCTCATCTTTCAATTTCACAATTCTCTTGATGTTCATCTCATTTTCAAAACACTTTTTTTCGTAAACTATTTCGCTCTCCTTCAACATCACTGAGCATTTTGAGAATTCAATATTAACCTGCTCGAACTTTTTCGAACTTTCTTTCTGTTCTTTTTCAATTTTCTGCATCTCCACTGTTTTCTCTTCCATTAGATTCTTCAGCTGTTTCATCTCCTCAATGTTCTTCATAATTTTGTCACCGAGCCCTATCAACTCCCTATGAGCTCCTTTTCCAACAAAAAGAACGCCCCCTGAGACAACATCTCCTTTTAGCGTTACGAAATTGCATTTGGAATGTTTCTTGTAGAGTTCAATTGCATCATCAATTGTTTCACATAGAAAAAATCGGTCAAAGAAGTTCGTAATTTGCTTAATTATCTCTTTCTCAGCTTTTACATTCAGATAATCCGAAAGCCTCCCGATAACTCCTTTTTCTTGAATGGCTTGCGTAGCTTCTGAATCCACAAAGCCAAGAAGAATTCCTATCCTTACATCCTTCCCTTCAGCCATTCTGAGAACATCGTTCAACTTTTTCTTATCCGTAAGAATTACGGTTTGTATGAGTGACTCAAGAACCCCTGCCAAGGCTTCCTTCTTATCCTTAGAAATATCGATAATGTCAGCCAAAATCGAAAGAGATTGTTTCCTGTTAAGAGTTTTTACAAGTTCATCGTACCCTTTTCTGTCCTTTTGGAAACTCTTTAGAAAATCTGCTTCCTCACGTAGTATATTTTGCCTTTCTTCCAGATGTATAAGTTCACTATGCTTTTTCCGTTTGCTTTCCTCAAACCTGTCCCAGGATTCTCTCTTTTTCGAAAGTTTATCTCTTGTTCGCTTTTCTTCTTCCTTTTTTTCCCTTAATTCTGTTTCAAGTTTTACCAACTCCTGTTTCGTTTTTTTATTCTCACAATCCAGCTCGCTCAATTCAAGATTCAAGCTGGAAATAATCTCTTCCCTATTCTTTGCATCCGCGGTTTCTGAAATTTGTCTTTCCTTTAACTCATCTATTTTAGTCGTGCTATTTTCCTTTTTTTCCCGGGCATCTTCGTAATCGCTTTTTTTCTGCATAAACTCAGTTTCAAGCAGAGATACTCTTTCCTTCCGTTCTCCATTCTCTGCTTCCATTTTTGCTATCTCATCGGTTTTTTTCAGATCTTCTTTCTTCTTCTCGTCGACCAAGTTTCTTATTTCGGTTATTTTTTGCCTGATAAAATCATTCTCCTTTTCAATATACACCTTTTGAGAAAGAATGCTCTTTCCCCTTTCTCCAAGTACGATCAAATTTTCCTTAATCCTTCTCACTTCTTCTTTTGTTCTATTATCATCCTCTATTAAACTACTGGCACTCTGACTCATTTCACGCACATTTGCAGTTTCTTCCTGCAGTTCTGCTTCAAGAGATTCAATAATGCTTAGTTGCTCTTCTCTCGATTCCCTTTCTAATTCTATTTCTTTCTCTATATGGGCTATTTCTTTTGAGAACATCTCGTATTCAAGATATGACAGCATTAACCTGTTTTCCTTGAGTTTCAAATTTATTTCCCTATATTTTTTTGATCTTCCAACCTGTCTCTTTAATGACCTCCATTGCTTTTCAACTTCTTCAAGAATATCATTTACCCTTATCAAGTCCGTCTTTGTTAACTCCAATTTGGCAAGAGAATTCTTTTTATGAGATTTGTACTTCGCAATCTCTGCTGCCTCTTCAAAAAGCCCTCGTCTGGCTTTTGAATTGGAACTTAAAATGGTCTCTATCATTTCGCTTCTGAAGATGGAGTATGCCTCTGCTTTCAAACCAGTGTTAAGGAATAGGTTAACAATATCTTTTAACCTAACATTGGAACGATTGATAAAGTATTCACTTTCTCCTGATCTGTAAAATCTGCGCGTTATTGCCACCTCTTCATATGAGATTGGAAGCAAACCATCATTCTCGATGACAGCCGTAACCTCTGCAAAATTAAGAGGTTTATACTTCTCAGATCCCTTAAATATAAAATCTTCCATCTTTTCGCCACGCAAATTGAATGGATTCTGCTCTCCCAATACCCATTCGATGGCTTCAAGAACATTGGTTTTTCCACAACCATTCGGACCAACGATACCAACTATCCCCGAATCAAATTCAAAAGAGGTTTTAGTCGGGAAAGATTTAAACCCAATAATCTCAAGTTTGTTCAACTTCATATGTAGAATATATCACAAAGAAAGGGATTGGTCAATCAAAAAATAGGGGATTATAGCGGGGGAAGGATTTGAACCTTCGACCTTTGGGTTATGAGCCCAACGAGCTACCAGACTGCTCCACCCCGCGATGTAGGATAATACATAACATAAAAAAATATCCTTGTCAAGCCTTTTTGCTTAACGCATTGCATTTCAAACAATGACAACATTGGCAAAAAAGTCCTTGACTAACTCAATAAAATATTATAGTATGTTGGATTATGGTAAGTATTTGATGGCGGGGAAAAAATGAAAAGAGAAGAAAGTGATTTACTGATAAGAAATATCGGGCAACTCCTAACCATTCCTGCCAATGGAAAACCTGTTGTAAACCCAACAAACTCGTCTCTTGGAATAATAAAGAATGCTTACATTTCAATAAAAAACGGAGAAATAAACGAGATTGGTTCAGGTACTGCTCGGATACCTGCAAAAAAAATAGTAGATGCAAAGAAAAAAATGGCAATGCCGGGCTTTATTGACGCTCATACGCACCTGATATTTGCCGGAACAAGAGAGAAGGAATTCTCTATGAGGATGCAAGGCAATGACTATCTTACTATAATGAAACAAGGGGGCGGAATAAAATCTACTGTCACAGAGACAAGAAACGCAAGCAAAAAACAGCTCTTTAACAATGCGAATGAGTACCTGATTGAAGCACTCTCATGGGGGACAACAACCTGTGAGGTGAAATCCGGTTATGGACTATCAACAACCGAAGAGATAAAAATACTTGAAGTTGCCAAGATGCTTCAAGAGAAAACCGTTGTTGACATTATTCCGACTTTCCTTGGGGCACATGACATACCCGATGAATATAAGGGACGCAAAAAGGAATATGTGGAACTTGTAAAGGATGAAATGATACCTGAAGTGAGAAAAAGAAAACTTGCCAGATTCTGTGACGTATTCTGCGAAAAAGGTGTCTTCAACAAAAAAGAATCAGAGTCTATTCTTCTAACCGGACTAAAAAACGGGATGAACACTAAAATCCATGCCGAAGAATTCACCAATATAGGTGGGAGTGAACTCTCTTTGAAGGTAGGAGCAACATCCTGCGACCATCTTCTCTATACACTCGATGCGGGCTTGAAATCGATTAAGAAAGCAGGAACAATTGCAGTGCTACTTCCAGGAACGAACCTTTATCTTAAGAAAAGAAAAATACCCCCTGTCAAGAAAATGAGAAAATACAAAATACCAATCGCAATTGCAACTGATTTTAATCCCGGGAGTTGTCCTGTACTCTCGATGCCTGTTATGCTTTCTCTGTCCTGTATGTTTTATGGCTTGACAGCTGAAGAATCCATTGTTGGTTCTACTATAAATGCCGCATTTGCCGTGAAAGAAGAGAATTACCGGGGAAGCATAGAGAAAGGGAAATCCGCTGATATTATAATTACGGATCTAAAAGACTACAGCCAACTACCTTACTGGTTTGCTCAAAACCACATCCTGTATGTAATTAAAAACGGGCAAATCGTAGTCTCTTGAGAAAAGGAGGTAATCCAAATTGAAGGAAGAAATAGAAAAAGGACTGAAGGCTCTCAGAGAAGGGCATTCAGAAAAATCGAAAGAAATATTCTCCGCCATAATTGATGAGAAACCGGAAAATGCGACATCTCATCTTGGGTTAAGTTTCTCGTTGATTAACATAGGCGATTTTCCAGAAGCAGAAAAGCATATGAAGGCAGCTCTTAGTTTATTTGAAACCCAGTTCAACTTACAGGAAGCATACATCGCAGCAAAGGAACTATTGAAGATAAAATCCTCCAATCCCGATTATGTCACTAACCTTCTAAGAATCTATATCAAACTCAATTTTACAAGGTCTTTCGCTGATTTGCTGCTTCAGGTACATGAGAAAAATAAAATTCCTGATGAAGAGATTCAAGATTTGCTTTCAAAAATTGTATCTTTAATAAAGGAAGAAAATATCAAATCCTTATTGACTTTCAAGAAAAAGAGTAAAGCAAAGGAAGAAGAGAAATTAAACCCCTTCGAAAACCTCGAACTTGCCAATTTGCTTTTTGAGATTGGGTCGACCGATGAAGCAAAAAGTGAATATTACAAAACCGCCCGTGCTTTTCTCAGTAAAGAGCTAAAAGATAAAGCTTTGGAACTGCTCGTAAAAATAAAAGAACTGTATCCTGACGACGAAGAATTGGAGAATCTTAAGAATGAGATAGATTCTTTTGGAACGAAAGAGGAAATTGTAGACATCGGTGAAAGGTTGAATAAATTAAAAAAACTTGTACCCTCTTTAGAAAATGAGAATGAAGCAAGGGTAAGATACTCAACTGCAATTCTTTTCAAGGAATATTCAAGATTCGAAGAAGCAGAGCAGGAACTCGATGAGATTTTTACAATGCCGAAATCACCGGAAAAAATAAAAGCCTATGTACTTCTTAGCCAAATCTATCTCGATTCAAAGGATGAGATAAGAGCCGTGAAAGTACTTAATGATGTGATGGAAAGAGAAGAATTCATCGAAAATGAAATCGTACCTCTGCAATATAAACTGGGGTCAATCTACGAGAGAATGCAGAACTACGAAAAAGCCAAGGAAATTTTCGAAAACGCACTTTCCAAAGATCCCGAATATCTGGATCTTGTTGAAAAGGTTAAGCAGATAAAAGAACTAATGGAAAAGCAAGTCCAAAAACCTGAAGATGTAGTTCCAGAAGAGCATAAGAAAAAAACTCCAGTCCAACCGGCAATAGACGAGAAGCTGTTAGCAGAGGAAGAAGAAGAACCCGAAAAACAGACGCTAAAAGAACGCATTCTTTATATATAAGGAGAGAAAATGGAATACGAATCTTTTTACAATTTTTTACAAGAACCCTTTTCGAACGTTCCTGACCCTCAATTCTTCTATAGCGGTCCCGAACATGCTAAGCCATTTCTTCGAATTATGTATTCAGCACAAAAAATGAAAGGTCTTGTTATTCTCACTGGTAATGTTGGAACAGGGAAAACAACACTATCAAGGAAAGTACTTGCTGCACTTCTAAACGAAAAACAATATCTGCCCGGAATGCTTGTGCTTACCATGGATGAATACCCAGCTTACTGGCTCACATCAAAAGTCGCACAACTTCTGCAAATAGAAGATGAGACTCCGGATGTTGCAAAGATACAGTTGATAGCAAGAAAACTCTCTGAACTGAAGAAGAAAGGGAAAAAACCTATTATTATAATAGATGAAGCAAATAAACTTCAAAGCGATGCTAATCTTGAAGAACTAAGAAGTATTATGAACATCGAAGACGAAGAGCAAAAACTAATAACATTTATTCTTTCTGGTATGCCGACTCTCAAGCAAAATATTTACAAAAACGAATCCTTGAAACAGAGAATTGCGTATCTTATTTCCTTAGAACCATTATCAAAAATCTCAACCGAGGATTATGTAAAATACAGATTAAAAATTGCAGGTGCAGAAGAAGAGATTTTCACGGACACTGCATTCGAAATAATTTACAGATGGAGCAGAGGCAGACCCCGATTAATAAACACTATCTGCGATAATGCGCTTTTCGAGGGAGTCTTACTTCAGAAAAAACCGATAACCGATGAAATTGTAGATATTGCTGCAGACTCCCTTGGACTAAAAACACCGCAGGAAACCGAATAATGACGAATGTCAATGCACTGAAAAGCCAGGCAGCAAAACTGGTTGTTAAGGGTAATTATGCTAAGGCACTTGGAATCTATTCCAAAGTTAAAGAAATGGATCCAGGTGAACCTAGTATATATAACCTTATTGGAGACGTCCTGCTTAAAAAGGGGAAAAAGGAAAAAGCCATTGCTGAATTTGGCAAAGCACTCGAACTTTACAAGAAGGTCCAATATTATCCTAATGCCATCGCCGTTTGTAAAAAGATAATCAGAACGGATAAAGAACAAGCTCTAGTATATAAGGATTTAGCAGACCTCTATGTGCAAAGAGGTTTCATCGGGGAGGCTGTCATAAATTATCTTGAGTATGCATCACGTATGAGAAAAGATGGAAACAAAAATGAAGAGATAGAAACCTATAAAAAAGTGATAGAATTAGGACCTTCAAAAATTGACATCAGGCAAAGGTTGGTTGACCTCTACATTGCAGAAGGTGAAAATCAAGCAGCCGTTGAGGAATTGGAGAAACTCGAAGAACTTCTTATTCAGAAAGGCGAGCAAGCAAAATTACCTGAAATCGAAGAGAAACTCGCTAATCTGAAAGTTGAAGGAATAGCAACGGAAACTAAAGAAAAAAAAGAACTTACTGTAAAACAGGGATTCACCGTTGAAGATATGATGACTGAAGGAACCAAAATCGAAAAAAAGGAAGAAAAGGTAAAGCCGGAACAAAAACTGGAAGAGAAAGAAGTAAGAGAAAAAGCAGAGGAAGAAACTATATCATTGGAAGAGGAATTAAAAAAGCTTGAAGCAGTGAAGAGAACTTCGGAACATGCAAAGATTGATGTCGACAATCTTCCACCCCCGGGTAAGTCGGAATTACAGGCTGCACCAACACAATGGACGAATTTCGAGGAACTCGGAGACCTATGCCTGTCAGTAAATTCGAAAAACGAAGCCATTGACTATTTCTACAAAGCAACTCAGCAATATCTTGAGGAAAACAACTATGAAGGAGCCATAAATCTTTTCAAAAGGATAATCGAAATAAGACCTCTCGAGTTAAGACCTAGACAGAAGTTGATAGAAATTTCTCTTAAGAAAGACGACAAAAATAGTGCAGCCGAATGGAATCTGGATCTCGGAAGATGCTTGTATAAGAAGGGAGCGATTGAGGAAGCCGATAAGGCATTTGGTCGTGCTCTGAACCTTTCTCACAGAAAAGAAAAGATAAAGAAGCAAATTTCAGAGATTAAAGGTGAAGAAGAGAAAAAACCGGAAATGATTGTGCAAGAACCATCCATCTCACTTGGAGAGCTACTTGAGGAAGAAAAAACCAAGTCAGGGAAATTCAGCGTTGCCGAAGAAATCGAAGCAGAAAAACCAGTGACCTTTGAAGACATTCTTGAAGAATTTAAAGAGGGTGTCCTCGAGAATATCGAAGATGAGGATTTTGACAGTCACTATGACCTCGGAATAACATACAAGGAAATGGGTTTAATCGATGAAGCAATTCTTGAATTTGAAAAATCCTCTAAAGGGGAAAACACGGGATTGAAGTCTTTTGAAATGCTTTGTGACTGCTTGATGGACAAAGGAGATCTTGCTGGTGCAGAAGAGATAGTTAAACAGGCTCTTGAAATGAAAGGTCATAAGGATATTGACTTCCTTGGTTTGAAATACAATTTGGCTAATATTTATGAAAACACAAACAAGAATGAAAAAGCTATCCAACTGTTTTCTGAAATAATAAATTCCGATGAATCATTTATGGATGCAGCAACCAAATTGAAAGAATTGCAGGAAAGGACAAAAAAACCAACAGTGGGAAAGAAAGTCAAGAAAGAGGAAGCTAAAAAAGAGCTCAAAGAAAGCAAAAAAGCCAAAGAGGAAAAGAAAGAAGATAAAAAGGCAAAAATAACTGAAAAATCAAAGCAAGAATTGCCTAAGGAAAAAGCAAAAGTCAAAAGAAAAAAGAAAATCTCTTACATTTAGGATTAAATCCTTAAAAGAAGGGAGTTAAAGTGGACTATGAAAATTTTTACAAATTGAAATTACACCCTTTCTCGAGTTCCCCTGATGAGAGGTTCTATTATAACAGTCCACAGCACCACAAGGCGATTGTTAAACTAACTCATGCAGCGGAAAATATGGTCGGTTTAGCAATACTCCTGGGAGACATTGGAACAGGAAAGACAACACTTTCGCGTAAACTGCTCGATTCTCTGACATCCTCCGAAGAATTCGAGGTCGCTCTTCTCGTTATGATTCATTCTGAAATCACGCCTATATGGTTATTGAAGAAGATTGGAAATCAATTCGGTGCTGAGTTAGAAACCAATGATAAAATCGAAATCATATCCAACATTTACCAGCAACTTATGAAAGTCAAGGATGAAGGAAAAAAAGCGATTGTTTTAATAGATGAAGCGAATATGCTTAAAAACAAGGAAATTATGGAAGAACTTAGGGGACTATTGAACATTCAATTTGAGGAAGGACATCTTTTAACTTTCATTCTTTTTGGACTTCCAGAAATGGAAGATTGTTTAAAACTTGATAGACCGCTTTATCAACGCGTATCAATGCGAATCCTGCTGGGTTCACTATCCTCCGAATCGACAAAAGAATATATTAACCTTAGAATATCAGTAGCAGGCAGGGAAAACCCTCTATTTACAGATGAAGCTATGGATATAATACATGAATTTTCAAAAGGAAAACCAAGAATGATAAACACCATCTGTGACAATGTTTTGCTCGAAGGATATCTCCTGAAGAAACCACTTATTGATGAACATTTGGTGAAAGAAGTTGTTCAGGATCTTGGACTTTCGGATTAAATGGGTTTCTGCGACCTTCACATACATTCCTTTTACTCGGATGGAACTTACTCCCCGGCTGAGATTATCAATAAGGCTAAGACTAAGAACCTCGATGCAATATCAATAACAGACCACGACGAAATAAAAGCAGTCGGTATAGCAAAATCTCACGGAAATAAAGAAAATATTTCCGTAATAGCGGGAGTTGAACTTAGTGCTATATACAAAAACACTGAAATTCATATTCTGGGCTATCTTTTTCATGAGCAGGACGAAAAACTCAATAAAACACTTACCGAAATGAGACAACATAGAGAAAATAGGGCAAGAAACATTCTTAAAAAACTCCGGCATTTTGGTTTCGACATCGAATTCGAAAATGTTAAGAGATTGGCTGGAAAAGGTGCAGTTGGAAGGCCTCACATTGCCCAAGCTATGCTTGATACAGGAAATCTACGAAACTATAAGGAAGCCTTCACAAAATATATCGGTAATGGAAAACCATGTAATGCTCCGAAGTTTAGATTGAATCCACCCGATGCAATCGGATTAATCAAAGAAGCCGGTGGAGTTCCCGTATTAGCTCATCCTGGAAATATCAGGAACGATAAGATTGTCAAGGAATTATTGAATTCAGATTTTGGCGGAATTGAAGTCTGGCATCCGGACCATTCATCAAAACAAATCCACAACTATCTTGAGATTACAAAGACTGAAAACCTCGTTGCAACCGGTGGTTCCGACAGTCATGGCAACATACCGACAAAATCACCAATTGGAGGAATAGCAGTGGATTCAAGTGTGGTAGATGCACTAATAAACTACAAGAATACTTACCTGTGATGATAGTTGTCTACTTCTTATCTTTTCATTATTCCCGAAAACCGCAACATTCAATTGAAACCTATTGAAAGAATAGCCACAACCGGCAGAATACAGTATTTCATCTCTC
The DNA here is from genome assembly GCA_964392665.1 of uncultured bacterium. Lineage (GTDB taxonomy): Bacteria > Hydrothermota > E44-bin80 > E44-bin80 > E44-bin80 > CAYMQB01. Next base: position 37,866 of record CAYMQB010000020.1, read on the forward strand.
TTCTTCACATCTTCCAGAGCCATCCCTAACCGTGCAGAGAATAAACTATGAGAACGATTTTCCCCCTTCTTTTTTACCAATTTAATTATCTTTTCCTCTGTTTTGGTTGCCTTCCCTCCGAGATTGGAAAACTCCACACCTGAATTAAAGCTAAGTTTCTCATCTCCAGTCTCATAATCCAGGTCCATGGAAACATTCCATTTTTTGAAAAACCTAAGAGAAGCTCCACTTCCTATTCTTGGGTTAATTCTATCACTATCATAGTCGCTCCAGAAAACTTTCGAGAAAGCATCTTTGAGTACAAAACCAACTATCACTGTATTTCTGCTGTATGCAAATCCAATATCAAGTCCAAAACCGTTTCCCGAATCAATATTGCTCGATGCATCAACGGGTGAGTTTTCCAATTTTACTAATTTTGCCGAACCCAAAGTCGCCCTTATGTACTTCAGATTTATTCCAAACAGAGGTACATTTTCAAGGCTTTCGAACATCTCGCTTGCAACTGAAGTAATGCTAAAACAGAACTCATCCGCACCATATTCAAGCCTTGATTCGATGCTTACTGTTTCGCTGTATTCTTCGGAAAAAGCAAATTCCTCAAGTTTCCTGTCAACTCTTGAAAGAGGTCGAAGTGAAATTCCGGTGCCAGCAGACGCAAATGAAAAAAAATCAAATTTGTATTCGAAAACATCCATAAAACCCTCCTGCTCGAAGGTGGGTTCTCTATTGTTCTGAAAGTCAATGGTTATGTAATCTCCGCTTAGAAAACATAAGCCAGCCGGATTATAAAAAGAGCTTAGCGGTTCATCAATAAGGGCAATGCCTGTGCATCCCATTCCGCGGGAACGCGCACCCGGACACAAACCACTATAGCCATCCGATGGTATCGGGGAAGGAAAAACCATTTTAGTTACGGATAGAAACAGAAAAATGGACAAAGCAAATATACTCAAATTACCAGTTTCACCTTTAATCACAGATGAATTATAACTCTTGTGTTTCGTTTTGTCAACAAATTTCTAAAAAGCCGCCTCAGAGAGATTGTGCGTTTACAATAAAAAAAGGGGGGAAATATTACAGTTGACATTGCATTGAAAACTGCTATAATGTCTTTGTATATTTGAAAAGGAGGTCATATGTTGAATATTTTTCTTTCTCTTTTCTTGTTTTTTGCGGTCGACAGACCGGCTCCTCCTTCTTATGTCAGGGACATAATTCACAAGAAGAGCTGTCCGGTATCAGTCGACGTGGATTCCATTCACTCCTACGATGCACTTTCGTATACGATAAATTTGTCTATCGACCCAGGAACAGAGTTTATAGATGGATTTACAGAAGTTTCCTGCGAGGTTGTTTATCCTTCCATCGACACAATTACTTTTGACTTTTATGATATGGTTATTGAGAGTGTTTTAGTAGATGGTATTGAAACAGGATACGATTACGGAGGTGGATACTTAAATGTTTTGCTTCCCTCGTCTGTAACAACTGGTGAAACGTTGGTTGTTCATATAGCATATAATGGCTATCCACAGCTGCATTCAACACCCTTCTGGCCAGAAGGCATTTCTTTCTTAAACCAGGTTATATATACACTTCAATGTCCTGAAGGTTCAAGATACTGGTATCCATCCTGGGATAAACCATTTGATAAGGCAACAATCGAAATGATTATGACCGTTCCGGATACACTCTTCCTCTGCTCAAACGGAGTACTTGAAGATTCGACCAATACAGGTGGCGGAGTGATTACCTATACCTGGAAGCACGATTATCCGGCAGCTACCTATCTTCATCTATTTGCGGCTTCAAATTATGTTCAACTCGCTGATACAACTGGAGCGGTTCCTATAATCCATTATGTATATCCTGAAGATTCTGCCAGCGCAGTAGCCGATTTTGCAATAATTCCCGAGGCAATAGGTCTCTATTCTTCGATTTTTGGACCATATCCCTTTGAGAAATTCGGATTCAATGAGAGTGAGGTAGGTGGAGGTATGGAGCATCAGACAAATGTATCTCTGGGAAGTTTCCTAATAACGGGAACGGGAACTTATGAGTTAGTTTTCGTTCATGAACTTTCACACCAGTGGTGGGGCGATATGGTTACTCTTGTTGACTGGCGTCATTGCTGGTTAAACGAAGGCTTTGCCACCTATTCCGAGGCTCTGTGGTGGGAACATCTTTATGGCAAACAAGGTCTAAAAGAGTACGTGACTGACCTTCAAAATCAATACATAAGCTGGGAAGCGGGCGGTCATCTATTCCCGATTTTCGACCCACCCTTGCAGTATTTATATTCCACTACCACTTATGAAAAGGCAGCATGCGTTTTGCATATGCTGAGATTTCTCATAGGAGACAGTTTGTTCTTCACTACACTCAAAACATACGGTGTAAACTACAAATATAAAAATGCAAGCACGGATGACCTCAAAAACACCTTTGAACAGGTTACCGGTAAACAGCTGGATTGGTTTTTCAACGAATGGATTTATGGTGGTGGGTCTCCCAAGTTCTACTACACTGTCTTCTATAACGCAACCGCTGATTCCATTTCACTATTAACTATGAGTGAATCTAACACACAAACAAATTACAACATGCCCGTTGAGATAAAATTTGAAACCAATCTTGACACACTTGTAGATACCATTACAATAAAATCTACCGCAATAGAAAACTTCTATGTGTTTTCGTCAGCGCTCGACACAGTAATCTGTGATGAGTTTAATTGGATACTAACAAGAGGATTTATAAACGAAGTACCACAGCTTTCTTACGTAATCCCCGGCGACACAAAAGTAGATATTTTCTGGCATGCATTCTACGATACCACCATATATAAGTACAATATCTTCTATTCAACAGACTCGGTAGGAGGATGGCTAAAAGATAACCCGACTCCTATTGATTCAACATGTTGGACTGTTTCTGGTCTTCAAAATAATCAAAAATACTACTTCAAAATAGACGCAGTAAATAGAAAAGGATACCAGAGTGACTCTTCCGCATATCTTCAGACAACACCACTTGCATTTCCAATGGACAGAGGGCTTCTGGTCGTTGATGAAACAATGGATGGTAACGGAAGTTCTCCAATTCTGCCTACCGATGCAATGGTAGACTCATTTTACAATTATATGCTAACACCTTTTCCATACACCAAATGGGATTGTGCAAACAATGGACTTCCTCCTCTCGACACACTTGCACACTATGCCCAGATACTATGGCATGATGACGATATGGGATTCAGCACCATTAACAATTGCAGCGATAGACTCATCACATACTGCTATAATGGCGGCGGTTTTATCCTGAGTGGATGGAGAACATTGAAGACCTTTACGAATTCTATGCTTGACTTCTATGGAATAGGGAATCCTGAAGAAATACCCTCTCCAAAATTTAACGGCATTCACGGTTTACTGGGTTACAACGATGTTCCTGTGGATTCTTCAAAGATGCTATCATCCTGGAACTGGATGCTGAATTATGGCTGGCATTTTAGTTTGAACAAGGGTGATTCCATTGCACTCATAGAGTCTCCGGATACCCTTTATGATAGTCTAATAACGGGGATAAGGAACATCTCAGGAAATACAAAATATGTCATACTCGGTTTTCCACTTTATTTCATGGAAGGAGCGGACGCACGAACTTTTCTGCAGAAAGCACTGGTAGACGTAGGAACAGGTGTTGCGGAAACAAACATCGGGAAAACGAAAGACATTTTCATAGGAAAACCTTATCCTGAACCGTTTTCAACAAAAACCAATTTTTCGATTTCTCTCCCCTACTCTGCCATTGTTGACATAACTGTTTTTGATGTTTCCGGAAGGATGGTGAAAACTATTTACTCAGGAAAATTATCTCAAGGAAGACGCATTTTCTCCTGGAATGGAAGAGATAATCGAGGAAATTCAACTGCAAGTTCCATCTACTTTATCCGCATCAAGACAAACAAAATATGCAAAGTGCAGAAAGTTGTCGCGATAAGATAACTGTTCTTGAAATATTTCGTGTTTTTCTATGTTAATTTCTGGCTACCAAATCAGTAAACAGCAAATAGAAAAAATTAGCAAATAAAAATAAAGGAAAACACAATTATTGTCCAGCCGTGAAATAACCGTGGCAAGAAAGGCAGCTATTAGCTAGTAGCAAATAGTAAATCCCAAAACCACGAAATTAGGAAATTACAAAATTATGAAAGTCTCTTAAATTCTCTTTCAATCCCTGTGTTTTTCTGTGTAAATCTATGGCAAAATGTCTTGGTGGGGTGGTTGGGAATACACTAATAATTGTTTCCTCTGTGTTGCCTTCGGCTTCGCCAGGGCGTTCTCTGTGGTTAGGTATGTCTGAAAAAATGGGGTCAAGAAATGGGGTCTATAATCAAAAAATGAGATATATTAGTTACCTTTTTTATGATATAA
>CAYMQB010000021.1:0-42119 GCA_964392665.1 uncultured bacterium
ATTATATCATAAAAAAGGTAACTAATATATCTCATTTTTTGATTATAGACCCCAATACCTCAAAATGAATTTCGCTTGACTTCAACTTGCATTTGTGGTAGTGTTGGTAGGGTTATGGAAAGGAAAAAACTGCGGATAGCACTTGTAAGTGATGCCTACTATCCTCATGTGGGTGGCATTCAGGAACATATATATCATCTTGGGATTGAGCTTAAGAAAAGGGGTCACTATGTAAAGGTGATTACAGGTTCGTCAGGAGATAATAGTGCACCAGAAAAGCTCGATGTAATTAGAATTGGGAAAGTTTTTCAGTTTCCTGCAAATAAATCATTTTCAAAGGCTACAATTGGGTTTGGTATAGTACGTAAGATAAGAAGGGTACTTGAAAAAGAGAGGTTTGATATTGTGCACGTTCATGGGGCACTCGTACCTTTTCTTCCAATTTACTCCCATGTCTTATTCGATGGAACGAATATTCACACTTTTCATGCAGCTTTTGAGAGTAGTTTGGGATATGATATGTTTAAGAAACTTCTGATTAAGATTATGGAAAGAATAGATGGCATGGTAGCTGTTTCAGAAACCGCAAAAAGAAGTATAACGAAGTATCTTCCAGGAAATTACACCATTATTCCTAACGGCATCGATACACAAAGATTTTCACCTACAAATAACAAGTTGACTAAATTCAAGAATTTTTCTCCCTTAATCCTCTTTGTTGGTAGGTTTGAACCTCGAAAAGGGTTGAAGTATCTTTTCCTATCATTTAATGAGATAATAAAAGCATTACCTAAAGCAGGGCTCATAGTAGTTGGGGAAGGTAGGTTAAAAAACTACTATAAGAGTTTCCTTGATAAGAATGTACTCAATAATGTTTTTTTCGAAGGTAAGGTATCTATGGGAAAATTACCTAAGTATTTCTCAACCTGCGATATTTTCTGTTCCCCTGCATATACGGGAGAATCTTTTGGAATTATTCTTCTTGAAGCACTGGCATCTGGAAAACCAACCGTTGCATCTAATATTCCAGGATACAAAACCGTAATCAGAAATGGTTACAACGGGATTCTTGTATCTCCCAAACACCCGGAAGAAATAACAGAGGGAGTTCTAAAGATTATAAGGGATGAAAAGTTTAGAAAAATGCTAATAAAGCATGGTTTGAATTGGGTCAAGAAGTATTCATGGCAAAGCGTATCTCGAATGGTCGAAAGCTTCTATTATGAAACAATGGATAGAAAAACTGAACATAAAAACATAAAACAGTGAATATGTTTGATAACATACCAGTTCTTGCATACCACAAAGTCAACAGACGTTTCGAATGGGGTGTAACGAGAGTGTTACCTTCGCAGTTCTTTGAGCAGATGAAATTCGTTTATAAAAAGGGTTACAGAGTCTGCACTTTGAGTGACATCTTAAGCAATGGTTCCAGTGATAGTAAATTATGCATCACTTTCGATGATGCTTACAAGGATTTCATGGATAATGCATTGTCCGTTCTACAGAAATATCACCTTAAAGCAACGGTCTTTGTTGTCACGGATTTTGTGGGGAAAAAGAATTCGTGGGATGTGAATCTTGGGAGAGAGTTTTATCATATGAGCTGGCAGGATTTGAAATACCTGAGTAATGCTGGTTTTGAAATAGGGTCTCATACACATAGACATCCGGATCTTACGAGAGTTTCCGATGTTGAAGTTAAGAATGAATTATTTCGGTCAAAGCAAATTATCGAAAGCAAATTGGGCATTAAAGTTAGTTTTCTGTCTTATCCTTTTGGAAGATATTCGGATAGAGTTAAGCACATTGCAATGGATTGTGGTTATGATGGAGCAGTATGTCTCTCACATCCATTCAGAAGAAAAGATGATATTTTCGAGCTTGACAGGCAGGGAGTTTACATATTTGATACGATTTACAATTTTAGAGCGAAGCTTTCGAAAAGTGGGAAAGCATTCTATGTTTTGGAACAGATCAAAGGGAGGGCTGTAAATTTTTTTGCAGGCATAACATATCCAATAAAAAGAATGCAGTACAGTTTCAGGAAAAACAATGTTTGATAAATTTTTATTGTACCAGCTGCGGACAAAATGAAGGAAGCAAAAACAAAGCTTAATTTGAAGCTACGGGCGCTCGATCTGTTTTTTCTGATAAGACCTCCTATGCTAATTCCTGTGTGGACCTTTTTCCTTGCGGGATACTGGAGGGCAATGGGTGTTTCGGTAAGAGAAATTCCGGGATTCATAAAAGGTTCGATATTCCTTGAGGGTAATTTTTGGATTTCTTTTGTTGCGTACTCTCTATTACTGGGTTCTATCTATATTGTTAATCAGATAGTTGACAGGGAATCCGATAAGAAAAATAAGAAGCTTTTCCTGATACCTTTTGAAATTATTTCTGTAAAACTTGCAGTGTTTATTTCAATTATTCTTGTAATTATTTCGTTTGGAATGACATATCGGTTTGGAATTCTGTATGTTGTTTTCCTTCTTATTTCCTTTGTAATTGGACTATTTTACTCTCTTCCCCCATTTAGAGTTAAAGGGAGACCTGTGCTTGATATTTTGTCTAATGCTGCAGGATACGGAATACTTGCTTTTGGAATCGGATGGCTTACAGCTGTGAGTTTTAATTGGAAGATTTTCATTCTTTGTATACCCTATTTTTTTGCTACTGCATCCGTGTTCGTTGTATCTACAATACTGGATATGGAGGGAGACAGGAATGATGGAGCAAGTACAACTGCAGTAAAGTTTGGAGATTCAACCTCTTTGTTTATAGGCGTTGTTATGCTTCTGTTTGCTTTGATTTCAGCCATATTGCTCAGTGACTTACTTATCATCGTAACATCAGTAATTTCCTTGCCTTTGCTTATCAAGGCACTTGTTAGCAAGCAAAGAAAATTCATAACCCTGTATATGCGGGGTGGTTCATATGTACTTATTTTTCTTGTAGGAATACTTTTTCCCTGGTATTTTCTTATATTGCTTTTTATATTTTTCATCTCAAAGTATTACTACAAATATAGATTTGATATAAACTATCCGGAGCTTTTGGAAAAGGAGAATTGAATTGATTATTTCGATTTTACTTTTGGTAGTAACTTCGTTCTCAGAGCAAGATAGCATTGATTTCTACATTAACAAAGGTATGAATGCTCTATATGTCGAAGACTACGGTAGTGCAAAATGCTATGTGCAGAAAGCTATTGAACTGGACACGACAAATCCATTAGGATATTTCGCTTACACTGCAATCTTCAGGCTATACTCCTCTGACTTCGTTACGGATTCACTTATTGACAGTTTTTTTCTGTATGCGGAACGCACAATTGAGAAAGCGAATTGTCAGATAAAGAAGAAAAAGAAGGATGGTTGGGCGCATTTTTTTATCGCTGGAATAAATATGTATTTCTCTTCTTTGTACATTGAGAAAGGCAATTTTCTAAAATCCCTGGGATTTGCTGAAAAGTCAGTAAAAGAAATTGGCATTTGCTTGAATTTACAACCTGAGCTTTACGATGCTTATCTACTGAAGGGGAGTTACGAATATCTAAAAGGTTCTTTTCCCCTTTGGAGTAGATATAAGAATAAAGGCATAGAGAATGTGAAAATCGCATCGCGTAATGGCAAATATTTCCATACGATGGCAGAAAACGTACTTTGTATTTTACTGCAGCGGGAGAGGAAATTTGATGATGCAATAGAGGAGGCAAAAAAACTGACAGAAAGGTATCCAGGAAGTAGAACATTCTTATGGACACTCAGTAAAGCGTATTTGGGAAAAGAGAATTGGAATAAGGCAATTGAAGTTTATGAAAGTCTTCTGGAGAACATCTTGAGTGGTCAGCCAGGTAATGTATATAATATTGTGCAGGCAGAATTGGCACTTGCCACCTGCTATTACAATATTAAGGATTATGAGAAATGTATCGAGTTTTGTAAGGATATTTTTGAAGTTAGCGGGAAGGACGATAGAACAGAGGATATGATGAAGGAAGCAAAGAAGATGTATGATGATGCAAAGAGAAATCTGCGGGAGGGACATCCCAGTCCCGAATATCGGCGTTAGGAAACGCTTCCTACAGGATAAAATATGATTGATATTTCGATTATCATCGTAACGTATAACAGCGAAGAAGATATCAAGGCGTGTCTTGATTCCGCTCTCGGTGAAACAGGAATAGCGAATGAAGTCATAGTGGTTGATAATGATTCTTCTGATAAGACTGTTAAGATTCTTCATCAATACAACCGTAGGATTAAGATAATATTCGGCAAGAGAAATCTTGGCTATGCAAAGGCAAATAATGTAGGTTTCAAAAAAGCAAACGGCAAGTATATCTTTCTTCTAAATCCTGATGCAATTGTGAAGTGCAGTGCCCTTGAAAAGATGTTTGATTTTATGGAAAGGAATAAAGAGATTATTGTCCTTGCACCATTGGTTTTGAATCCAGATGGTTCGATCCAGTCTTCTGTAAGAAGATTCCCGGATTATAGAATTCTCTTTCTTGAACTCACCGGATTATCAAGAATGTTTCCTTCGTCGACGATTTTTAACAAATGGAAAATACCTGATTTCGATTACTCGGAGATTCAAAATGTTGAACAGCCGATGGCATCAGCGCTCCTATTACGGAAGTCATTCTTTAAGAATCAATTTATGGATGAAAGGTTCGAGATATTTTTCAATGATGTTGATATATGTGTAAGGGTTAAAAAGAGAGGCGGCAGGATTTTCTTTTTTCCCGAGGCTTCTGTTGTTCACAAAAGAGGAGTAAGCACTAAAAAAGTAAGAGAGAGGATGATACCTATGCATTCGAAAGGGCTCATAAGATACTTTATCAAGCACAGAAGTTCTTTTAGTGATAGATTTCTTCTTTTTCTCTTCATACCAGTAGTTATGATTAATACAATAGTGAGGATTCTTCTTATCAGATTTTTCAGTAAGGAGTTTCCTTAAATATGAAACAATGGAGGTGGCATCGGATTCTTCCATAGTCAACCGAGTGTAATACCATTATGCACAGGACATCTTCCTATTACACGGGGCCAATATGAAACGAATCACTCAGAATGACAAAGGAGAATAAGAAATTGGAAGTTAAGAAATGGACGAAAAAGAACATTTTCTGGAGTACCATCATAACTATCGTGGGTATCCTGTGTTTTCCGGTCAATCCTCTCGTTTTGTCAGGCGTCCTTGTAACTAAACATTATCAGGGGGCATATATTGTAGGGTGGGTGACCTGGGCGTTTGGCATGATACTGGTAATGACCCCAATTATTGTATTCCCACGCAGGGGTGGTGTTAAAAAGGGGAAATCCTTTGTGCAAACTACCCGCCTGGTTGATACAGGAATTTATGGTGTAATCAGACACCCGCAATATTTGGGTGGAATTTTCGCAATATTTATCACCACACTATTATGGTACCCGCACTGGTTATTCGGGGTACTTGGTGTCTTAGGTGCAGTGATTATCTACATGTCCACCAAGGAGGAAGAGGAACGCCTTATTCAGCAGTTTGGAGACGATTACAAACGCTATATGCAGAAGGTGCCAGGAATGAATTTCTTAATAGGTATCGTAAGTCTGTTGAGGAGTAGAAAGAAATAATTCAAAGAGGAAGATAAAGATGGTTGATAAAAGAAAGCTATCCGTTTTCGAGAAATACCTGGCATTCTGGATTTTGCTTTGCATTGGAGCGAGTACATTTTTGGGTAAGATAACCCCGCGGTTGTGATAAAATTGGATTCTTTTTCAATATATAATGCATTCATTAATGAGGTGACATGATGAGAAAATATTGTTTGGAGAATGAGTCAGTGGCATATAACAGGCGACTATCTGCCCGTGTGCTGACGCCGAATAATTTTCTAAATTGAAGGGAGGTTAAATATGATGATGAGCAGTTCGTTAAGAACAGGAGTTAGCTTTGGATTAACTTCGGGAATAATCACAACACTCGGACTAATGGTAGGCTTACATTCAGGCACACACTCGAAACTTGTGATTGTGGGAGGAATATTGACAATAGCGATAGCGGATGCATTTTCGGACGCATTGGGAATCCATATTTCTGAAGAATCCGAGAATAAACACACTACAAGGGAGATATGGGAATCGACAATCTCCACTTTTGTAACCAAATTTGTTTTTGCAATGACATTTGTTATTCCTATTCTGTTGCTTCCACTAACAACAGCCATCGTCGTGAGTGTTGTTTGGGGGCTATCCATATTAGGAATTTTTAGCTACTACATTGCCAGAGGGCAGAAAGCAACATATTGGAAAGTAATTATGGAACACTTAGTTATCGCATTAGTGGTTATAGTAATAACACATTATGTTGGTGATTGGGTCGGAGCAATATTTACTTGAAAGGATGAAAAACCAAAAACGAAAACGATTTTATCCTTAAAACTCACCCACAATCACATTTATCTGCTCTATCGCATCGCTTAGTTCGTCCAATGTGATTATCAATGGTGGGAGAAGCCTGATAATATTTTTTCTGATGCTGTTTACAAGGTATCCTTTTTTAAAAAGAATTTCCTTTACATCGTTAGCTCTTTCTTTTTTTAGCTCGATTCCAATAAAGAGTCCTTTTTGTCTAACCTCTTTTATCTTTGGATTAGTGAGTAATTTCGGGATAAGCACATCTTTCAAGAATTTATCCAGATTTTTTACATGGTCGATTAGTTCTTCTTCTATTTTTTTGATAATGACTTGAGACAATCGCAGAGCAAGATAATTTCCTCCCATCGTCGTTCCATGTTCACCATATTTTATAACATCGGCAATCTTGTTCTTGAGCAGGATTGCGCCAAGCGGTATACCACCGCCAAGACCTTTTGCAAGAGTAACAATATCAGGTTTCAATCCAAACATGGATGAAGCAAGAAATTCGCCTGTTCTGCCAAGACCTGATTGAATTTCATCAGCAATTAAGCCAAATTTAAATTCGCTGTGTAGTTCACTCAATGTATCATAGAATTCCTGGCTTGCTATTTGAACACCAGATGCTCCCTGAATAGGTTCAATTATAAGGAAATCACAACCCTGTTCTATTTGCTTGGATAGACTATCTACATCACCAAAAGGTAAAAATAGTGTCTCAAAGTTAAGCGTTGGGAATCCCTGATGGGAGAAAAGTTCTGTTACAGTCATAGAACCAAGTGTTCTCCCGTGGAATGAATTTTCAAAGGATATTATCCTGTTCCCAACACTGCCTTTGCTTTTTAGCCATAACCACATAAACTTAATTGCACCTTCAACGGATTCAGTTCCGCTATTTGTAAAGAAAACCTTATTGAATCCCGTTATTCTTGTTAACTCGCCAGCAACCTCCTCTTTTAATGGATTTTCCAACAGAGAGGAAAGGTGTAATGGAAAGGGTTCGGAAAGTGCAGAGAGAATATCAGGATGATTGTGACCTAAAAGATTGACACCAAGCCCCGAAAAAAGGTCGACATATTTCTTTCCATCTTCAAGGGTAAGATAGATACCCTTACCGTCTCTTACATTTAGAGGAAAAGGATGATAAAGCTGAAGAAATTTGGCCATATCATTTTCTGCGGTTACAGTAGAAGTTCCGCTATCTGAACTGCATTGGTTGCCGCACCCTTACGAATGTTGTCTCCGGTAATCCACATAGAGATTCCATTGGTGAAAATAGGGTCTTTTCTGATTCGTCCCACGAATATGTCGTCTTTGTCTTCCGAGAGTAGGGGGTGGGGAAATTCGGCTCTTGAAGGATTATCGTAAAGCTTAACTCCACTGAATTTGTTTAACGCTTTTCTGATATTTTTCAATGTGAAGCTTTTCCGAGTTTGAATTGTAGCGGAGACAGAGTGAGCAAATCTGACGGGAACTCTTGCACAGGTTGCGGTAACATTGATACTTTTGTCGGAAAGTATTTTTTGTGTTTCCATTAACATTTTTCTTTCTTCGCTCGAGTATCCCGTTTTAAGCGCTCTTCCAATATGTGGAATGACGTTTCTATGGATTTGGAACGGGAAAGACGAAGGTTTTGTTCTTTTTCTATCAAGGTCAGCGAGTGCTTCTCTTCCTGCTCCAGAGACTGATTGGTATGTGGAAGCGATAATTCTCTTTATACCCCATTTTCTATAGATAGGGAATAAGGGTAAGAGCATAATGATGGTAGAACAATTAGGATTTGCAATAATGCCTTTGTTCTTTTTTATTGCCCCTGGATTTATCTCCGGAATAATCAGGGGGATGCACTTATCCTCTCTGAATGCAGGACTATTGTCTATTACCGTTGCTCCGTTTTTGACGAAAAGTTGTGCAAACTTTTTTGGTATAACGGTACCTGCTGAGAAAAAAGTAATATCGGTATGCGGAATTAGAGAAGGCGTTAGGGTATTAACAGACAATTTCCTTTTTCTGAAATACTCTGTTTTTTTTCCCTTACCTGTTGCAAAAAGGTAAAGTTTTCGAACGGGAAAATTTCTTTCCTCGAGAACTGTAAGGATTTTCTCGCCCACAAGCCCGGTGGCACCAACAATTGCTACACTTTTTCCCATACTCTCTCGGGTTCTGTGAGTGCAAAAATTTCCTTCATCATCTGCTTATAATCGTCACTTATTCGCACGTTTCTTCTCTGCATAACCCTTGCAGCCGTTTCTATCGAATCTTCGAGTTTGTATGTACTGAATTTTCGTTTTCCTCCCCAGCAGAAGGATGGAACAAACTTTGGAGGGAATCCTTCACCGAATATATTGGCAAAAAAGCCAACAATAGCACCTGTGTTTATTACGGTATTTATTGCTGTTTTTGAATGATCACCAATAAACGTTCCGACAAATGTTAAACCGGTCTTAACCGGTTTATTGCGAATATAAACGGTAACTTCTTTGTAATTGTTCTTAAGGTCGCTATTGTTCGTATCTGCGCCGATATTTACCCACTCTCCAATGTAGGAATGCCCCATGAATCCGTCGTGCTGTTTATTGGAAAAACCCTGAAATATGGACGATGAGATTTCACCACCTATCTTGCATACATCTCCAATAGATGTTGGCCCGTATATTCTTGCGCCTGCCTTTATTAGGGATTGTTTTCCGATATAAAGAGGGCCCTTTAAGAAACTGTTAGCCATTACAATTGCAGCTTTGTCGATAACAATTGGTCCGTCAGTTGCATCGAGGACCGTTCCGGCCATTACGATTGCTTTATCATCTATATGTATTCCCTGTTTTCCAAGCGATTTGAAGTTACTTATACGCGGAATTTTTTGACCGAACAGAGCAAACTCGCCTTCTATTTCACTGGCATTGGAGCTCAAAAGGTCCCAGGGATATTCAACGGTTTTTGCAGAAATTTCCTCTTTAGCCAAACCATCGAAATCTCTTGCTTCGAGTCTTTTCAAGAATTCGGCACCATTTCCAACCTTTGCTGCAACGAGCGTTTCATTTGAGAAGAACAATTTCTCTTCACTTGAGGATATCGAGGATTTAACGGATTCATCTGGGACCAATCTCCCATTGATAAAAAGGGCAGATTCGGTGGAAATTTCGTGGCAGGTTCTAATTGTCTTATCCGAGAATATCTTCTCGATGTATGACCTTGTTTTGATAAAAGGATTCTCGGTTGGGAAAAAATGAAGAATTTTTTGTTTTATTGTGGTGGTTCCTGTTATTAGTTCGAACACAGGTCTTGAAAGTGTCAGGGGAAAAAAGTTTTTATATTTTTCATCCTCAAAAATGCATATATTCATAATATGTTTTGGTATATAACATATAAATATTGAATCGTCAAGGAAAAATGAAATAGTTAAGTGTGAAAATTTGGCTTTAGCCTGGAAATTGGAATTTATTTTTGCACATTTTCCTTGACTTTTTCGTATCAATCCATTATGTTTAATTAAGAATGCATAAAAAAGGAGAATGCTGAAAAATGCCTGCTTTCGGTTTTCATAAGCCGAACAGGTTTAATTTTGTATAGATGATAAAGTGTGATTTTCTTGTAATTGGTACAGGTATTGCAGGATTAACATTTGCACATAAGGCTGCCAAGGAAGGTAGTGTCGTTATTGTCACAAAGAAGGAAAAGAGCGATGCTAATACAAACTATGCTCAGGGGGGGATAGCAAGCGTTTTTTCTCCAAAGGATAGTTTTGAGTTGCACATTGAAGATACCTTGAATGCAGGAGCCGGATTGTGCCACAGGAATGTAGTTGAAATAGTCGTTAAAGAAGGTCCCACTCTTGTTGAAGAATTGATAGATTGGGGTGTGAAATTTACTACAACCTTATCTCAGAAAGGGAAGAAGGTTTTCGACCTTGGAATGGAAGGAGGGCATTCAAGAAGAAGGATTGTTCACTCAGATGATTTGACGGGTAAAACCATAGAGAATGCACTCCTGGAAGCAGTAAAGACGGACCGTGAAGTAAGATTGCTTGAGAATCACACTGCGGTGGATTTAATCCTTGATACATCAGGCAATCGGAGAAGATGTATTGGTGCTTATATTTTCGAGAATAAAACTGAAAAAATCCAAAAGATACATTCACGTATAACTTTCGTTGCAACCGGCGGAGGAGGACAGTTGTATATACATACAACGAACCCCTCTATTGCAACAGGGGATGGTATTGCAATGTCTTTCAGGATCGGTGTCCCTATAGCCAATATGGAATTTATCCAGTTTCATCCTACTTCACTTTATGAAAAGGAAATACCTGAAAGGGCATTCCTTATCTCTGAAAGCGTTAGAGGGGAGGGAGCAGTCCTTAAGACAATAAGTGGTGATTCGTTTATGAACAACTACCATCCAATGAAGTCACTTGCACCGCGGGACGTCGTTGCGCGAGCGATGGATTCGGAATTAAAAAAGCGTGGTGACGACTATGTAGTGCTGGATACCGGACCAATCGGAATGAAAAAATTCAAGATGCGTTTTCCAAATATTTATGCTACACTCTGCGAAAAAGGGATATTTCCTGAAAGCAAGTTGATTCCGGTTGTTCCTGCTGCACACTATTTATGTGGCGGTATCGTTTCGGACATAAATGGTAGGACCCCACTTAGCGGGTTGTATACTGCCGGTGAGGCTTCCTTTACGGGGCTTCATGGAGCAAACAGACTTGCAAGTAATTCTCTTCTTGAAGCCCTTGTTTTTTCTGAGCGAGCGTTTAGAAGTGCAAAAAGGGATTTGAAGAAATTCAAGTTTGTTTCGACAGAAATCGCAACATTCGGTAAGAACGGAAAGAGGAGAATAGAGAAAAATATAGTGTATCATAATAGTGATGTATTAAAAAGTACAATGCGCGACTATGTTGGAATAGTGAGAAAAGAAGGGAGACTGATTGAAGCCTTGAAAAGAATCAGAATAATCAAGCAGGAGGTGAATTATATTTTTGAGAATTCAAAAGTCTCTTCGGAGATTATTGAATTGAGAAATATTGTACAGGTAGCTGAACTTATCACTTACTCAGCGCTTATGAGGAAAGAGTCAAGAGGACTACATTATATTCTCGATTATCCGGAGAAGGATGACAAAAAGTGGAAAAAAGACACAATTTTGGCTTCATCAAGCTTTAGGTGAAAGTCAGGATTGTCAAGTGCGAAATGCTAATGTAAGAACAAGGTAGTATAAGGGAAAACAAAAAAG
This sequence comes from uncultured bacterium, assembly GCA_964392665.1. Taxonomy (GTDB): domain Bacteria; phylum Hydrothermota; class E44-bin80; order E44-bin80; family E44-bin80; genus CAYMQB01. The sequence goes on from CAYMQB010000021.1 coordinate 11,643, forward strand.
GGAGGAAGAAATGGAAATTTCGATTACATCCAGGCATTTTAAGATATCCGATAAGCTAAAAGCAGTGATAGAAGCAGAATTTGAAAAACTCACCAAATATACAGATAGGATAATCGATGCTAATGTAATCCTCGAGGAAAACAGAAAGAGAAAATCGGTGGAGATAAAACTGAAGGTTGACAAATCAGTTATTACTGCAAAAGAGGAGGATTATGACTTGACAAAGGCAATCGAAGGAGGGATTTCCAAGATAGAGAGTAGAGTAAAAAAGCATATTGGAAAATATCACAGGAGAAGGAAAGGATGAAATTCAGAAAGAATACACTTACGGTTAGTGAACTCATCAAGGAAAAGAAAGAAGAATTAATGTTTACGCTTTTAGCTGGTAAGAAAGGTATCAAGAGAGAAATCACATCCAATTTTCTTTCCTGCCCGGGGTTATTATTAAGTGGATATAAAAAGCACTTCAATGCAGACGCTGTACAGATTCTCGGAGAACAGGAAATGTCATTTTTATCTCAATTGAATGCCGGAAGCTTTAAGAAGTCACTGGAGCTTCTCTTGAGTTATAAAATTCCGTGTATTATTGTGTGTAATGAAATCAAAACTCCTGCCTATCTCATAAAGTTGTGCAGAAAATGTCAGGTTCCGTTGTTGGAAAGCAGGCTAAGAAAGTGTGACATCGTTCATCAAATATTCGACTATGTGGAGATGAAGACTGCACCATATGTTTACAAACATGCAACCCTTGTTGATGTATACGGTATTGGGATTCTGTTTACCGGCAAAAGTGGTATCGGTAAAAGTGAGACTGCCCTGGACCTTGTTGCAAGGGGTCATAGGCTTGTTGCCGATGATGTCATAAAAATTACAAAGAGAAGGCGAGAAATTCTTATGGGTGAGGGTAAAGAACCAGTTGATTTTTTCCATTCTCACCTGGAAATAAGAGGTTTGGGTATCGTTGATCTTACGAAAATTTTTGGCGTTCGAGCAACCAGAGTACAAAAGAGGGTCGAAGTAGAGGTAAACTTGGTGAAATGGGATGAAAAAAGTGATTATGAAAGAACTGGACTGCAGGGTAAGACAAAGACAATTCTCGGAGTTGAAATACCTTTAAGAGTTATTCCGCTTGTTCCAGGTAAGAATGTATCGATGATATCTGAAATGGTGGCTCTTGAGCACTTACTTAAAATATACGGCTATGATACTCCCATTATGTTCAATAAAATGCTGCTTCGAGTGTTAAGAAAGAAAGGTGAGAGAATTGCAAAGTTTGATACAGATGTTGAATAGAAATGCTACAATAACCACTATGCAAAAATGGATTAATAGATTATATTCTTTGTAATTGTGTATAGTTAAATATATATATAATTTTAGTTAGCTTACTATTTCTCTAATAAAGTGGGATATTTCATTTGGACTGAAAGGTTTCTCAAAAATATGTATTCTACCATTGTTAAAATGGCTCAGTCCGCTAACCGAATTGGAAAATAATAGAAAATGACAATTATTAGAACAATGTTCTTTCACTTTTTCGAGAAAACTTTGGATATGATTAGAATTTCCAAAATCCCAGATTACGATACAAGGTTCTTGTTTGCTTATTTGCTGCCAGATTTCGTCTTTCTTCCCAAGTTTAAGAAGGTCTATTTCCATCTGGTCTATTATTGTGGTCATCTTAAAAATGAAATTCGGATCATCGGATAGCAATATTGCATCTCTTTTCATAGTTTCTCTCTCGGCATCTTCATTGCTATTATTATATGCAAAATTTGTGCCAAGAAGGCTGGATGCAGGAAAAGGATTGCTATCGAGTAAGTGCTTATGATGTAGTATTTTACAAATGAATAGTCGAAAGATTTTTACAGTTTTGAAAAATATAGTAAAATAGTAGGAAAATAATGAGTAAAATGTTTTACAATTATTCGCATTTTGCAAAATGAAATTTTATATTAAAACTCTTGGGTGTTTCAAGAACACAGTGGATAGCGAAATGATTGCAGGTTTACTGAGTAAAAATCATAGGTTGTCGAAGTGTCCAGAAAACGCAGATATCATTTTGATAAACACCTGTACATTTGTTGAGGATGCCAGGAAAGAGTCAATTGGAGAAATTCTGCGATTGTGCAAGTTAGAAGATAAGAAAGTCATTGTTTTTGGGTGCCTTGGGCAGAGATATGGTAAGGAAATTATGGAGGAAATCGAGGAGGTAGATGCGGTTCTTGGAACTTATGCTTTCGGAGACATCGAAGATGCTATCAGGAGAGTGGTCAAATCTGAAAGGGTGAGTTTAGTAATGAAACCCCCTCGATGGGCTACCGTTGATTATTCAAAAAGGTTACTTAGCGGACCATCACATTATGCTTTCGTAAAAATATCGGATGGATGCAACCGTAAATGTAGCTTCTGTATAATTCCTGAAGTTAAGGGATTACTCAGAAGTAGACAAATAGATTCCATTGTTAAGGAAGTAGAAACGCTTGTGGGGAAAGGGGTGAAAGAGATTATTCTGATTTCGCAGGATACAACGGATTATGGGATTGATATCTATGCGAAGAAGCGACTAACTGAACTTCTAAAGCGTCTTATCAAGATCAAGAATTTGACCTGGCTAAGACTTCTGTATAATTATCCCGGTGGACTTAATAAGAGAATACTCGAAATGGTTGCCGAAGAACCAAAAATATGCAGATATATTGATATTCCAATCCAGCATATTTCAAACAACATACTGAAGGCTATGAGAAGAGAAGTGTCGGGTTCGAGAATAAGAAGACGCATTATGAATATAAGAGAAATGTATTCCGAGATATTTCTTAGAACCACCGTTATTGTTGGTTTTCCAGGTGAAACAGAAAAACAGTTTGCTGAATTGTGCAAATTTATTCAGGAAGTGAAATTCGAGAGATTAGGTGTTTTCTCATATTCCAGGGAAACCGGGACATATGCATCGAAGATGAAGGATCAGATTCCTCAAACCGTTAAGGAGGAGAGAAAAAAAGTAATTATGGAAATGCAGAGCAAGGTCAGTTTGGAAAATAATAGAAAATTCATTGGGAAAACAATGCCGGTTATGATTGATGAAAAAGTAGGAGGGAAGTATCTGTTCGATGGACGGACGGAATTCGACGCTCCTGAAATCGATAACGGTGTCCTGGTAACAAAAGGAACGGTATCGGTTGGTGACATAGTCCCAGTAAAGATTAGCGATGTTAGTGAATATGATTTGATAGGTGAGATATGTTAAATGCGGAGGGTATTCCCAGTTTCAATAACATAGATTCTTCCATAGTTGGTAAGATTTGATTTCTCAGAAGGACACAATTACTTTCCTACAGTGTAAATCCGTGGGTAATATTTTTATTGTGGTGATTAGGTTACATCGGTAGGTGTTTAAGCGCGCGTAACCATGGCTAAGATGGTTTAAGTTTTTACTTGACTTTTTAGGATAAAAGAAATATATTTGTTTAAATTTTTAGCGAATATGTGAAGGAGGAATTATGGCAAGAAAAACTTCTCTGTATGATGAGCACATAAAAATGGGTGGGAAGATTGTTGAGTTTGCTGGATTTTATATGCCCATTCAGTATAAGGATGGGGTTCTAAGCGAGGTTAGAAAAGTTAGGGAAACCGCTGGAGTGTTCGATGTTTCTCATATGGGTGAAGTTGAAGTAAAGGGCAAAGACGCTCTTAAGTTTGTAAACCACATAACCGTGAATGATGCCTCTGGATTGCAGGAATGGCAGGTACAGTACTCTGCAATGTGTTATGAAGATGGTGGAATTGTCGATGACCTGCTTGTTTACAGATTGCCCGGTAGGTATTTTCTTGTTGTTAATGCCTCGAACACGGATAAGGATTTTGAGTGGATTATGAAAAACAAAAAGGGAGAGGTTGAAATCTCAAATACAAGCGATACAATTACGCAGATTGCTATTCAGGGACCAAATGCAGAGGAAGTCGTTCAGAAACTAACGGATTTGAAATTGGCAGATATGGGATTTTATTGGAGCTCGGAGACAAAAGTTGCGGGTGCGAATTGTATTCTTTCGAGAACGGGATATACCGGGGAAGATGGTTTTGAAATTTATGCGAAAAATGAGGATGGAGTGAAACTCTGGAGTGAGATTTTTGCAGCAGGAAAGGAATTCGAGATAAAACCAATTGGCTTAGGAGCCAGAGACCTGCTTCGTCTCGAAATGAAATATTGTCTATATGGAAATGATATTGACAAAACAACGAATCCTCTTGAAGCTGGTTTATCCTGGATTACAAAACTGGACAAGGATGAGTTCATTAGTAAAGAGGTACTTCTTGAACAGAAAAGGTTGGGTATAAGAAGAAGACTTGTCTGTTTTGAAATGCTCGAAAAGAGCATTCCAAGACATCACTATGGAATTTTCAAAAATGGCGAGAAGGTGGGATTTGTGACGAGCGGTAATTTTTCTCCTTCCGTGAACGAATTCATCGGACTTGGGTATGTTGACAAACCCTTCTATAAGTCAGGCACAGAGATCGCAATAGACGTAAGAGGTAGTAAAAAGAAAGCAATGATTGTGAAGCCGCCATTTTATAAGAATGCAACGCATAAGTAGTAGATGTAAATGAAGAAATGAATGTAGAAATGATTGATAATCTTCGTTTTGAGCGTTTTGTTCGTTAATATCGTATAGAATTTAAATAACGTTCAAAACGGAAATAACGATAGTAACGAAAGTAACATCTGAACGACAATGACAAAATTAAAGTAATCATAAATTAGAAAGGAGTAACTCATGAATGTTCCGGATAATCTAAAATACACCAAAGACCACGAATGGTTAAGGATCGAAGGTGAATTCGCTTTTGAAGGTCTTACTGATTTTGCTCAATCACAACTTGCAGACATAGTTACATTTGAGGTTAAACCAGTAGGTTCAAAATTCAACAAGAATGATATTTTTGGTTCCGTCGAAGCAGTGAAGGCTGTTGCCGACCTTTATATGGGTATTGGTGGTGAAATCGTTGAAATAAATGACAAGATACTGAATGCACCCGAACTCGTCAACAAGGACCCATATGGAGAAGGATGGATAGTAAAGTTCAAGATCGATAAGGTAGAGGAGATAGATTCGTTACTTTCGCCCGATGATTACAAAAGGTTTCTTGAACAAGAGGAACATTAAGGAGTAAGAATGCCATACATACCCAATACAGATGAAGATAGAAAGGAAATGCTTGAGAAGATCGGAGTAAAATCGTTTAAAGAATTGCTTTCGGAAATTCCGGAGAATTTGATTTTCAAAGGTGAATATAACCTGGCGCAAGAGCTCTCGGAATACGAAACAAAGAGAAAATTGGAGTCTATAGCTGAAGCAAACAAAACAACAAAAGGCTTTGTCTCATTCCTTGGAGCAGGCGTTTATGACCATTTTATTCCAAGTGTGGTTAACACCATTTCTTCAAGAGCAGAGTATTACAGCGCATACACACCTTATCAAGCTGAGGTGAGTCAGGGAACTTTGCAGGCTATATTTGAATTCCAAAGTATGATCTGTGAACTTTTCAATATGGATGTTTCGAATGCAAGTATGTATGATGGTGCAACTGCACTTGCCGAAGCAGCTCATATGGCGGTAAACATTAATGGGAAAAAAGACATTTTGCTTCTTGACACCGTTCACCCGAATTATCAGAAAGTTGTGGAAACTTACACGGAGAGTCAGAACATAAGAATAAGGAAAGTGCGATATTCTCGAGATGGAAAGGTTGATCCGACAGAACTCGAAAAAATGGTAGATGAAAATACATCTGCTTGTTTGGTGCAGCAAATGAACTTTTTCGGAAATTTAGAGGAAGTTGATGCTTTTGAAAAAATAGTTCATAAAAAGGGAGCCCTTCTCATATTGGTTGTTCATCCCTTAAGCCTTGGTTTATTGAAGTCTCCGGGCGATTGCAATGCTGATATCGCTGTTGCAGAAGGGCAACCTCTTGGTATAACTCAGAGTTTCGGAGGACCTCTTCTAGGGCTTTTTGGAGCGAAGAATGAATTCATAAGAAAGATGCCTGGAAGAATTATCGGTGAAACTGTGGATGTTGATGGAAAGCGTGGTTTTGTAATGATACTTCAAACCAGAGAACAGCATATACGGCGGGAAAAGGCGACTTCAAATATCTGTACAAATGAAGGTCTCTGTGCTTTGAGGGCAGCAGTATACCTCTCGCTTCTCGGAAAGGTAGGCGTAAAAGAGGTTTCAGAACTTATTTTCAATAAGGCTCACTACCTTGCTAAGGAGATTAGTAAGCTCGATGGTTTTGAATTGGTTTATCCTGATACACCTTTCTTTATGGAATTTGTTGTGAAAACGGTGAATCCAGCAGAAAAAATCCTTAAAAAAGCGGAGAAAAAAGGAATTTTTGCAGGTGTTCATCTTGAGAGATTCAGAAAGGAATGGAAGGACCACATCCTCATAGCAGTAACAGAAAAAAGAACTAAAGAAGATATGGACAGGTTTCTTAGTGTTCTAAATTCCTTTTAGGGTTTTTTGCTTTTTGCCATAAAGATTCCATCTCATCGAGATTACTTTCTTCGAATGTTTTTCCTCTATTGCTTAAACCCTCTTCTATTGACCTGAATCTTTTTTTAAATTTGTCGCAAGTTTTTCGCAGCGCCATCTCTGTATCAATATTGAGGAAATTACCCAGATGTGAAAGGACAAAAAGAATATCTCCCAATTCTTCTTCTTCATTTTCTCCTGTATCAGCTGTCTTCAGTTCTCTGATTTCCTCTTTAAGTTTCTTGAAAACCCCGTTTATGTTTTCCCAATCAAATCCAACGTTTGAAGCGATTTTCTGTAATCTTTGAGCTAAAAGAAGAGAGGGAAGTGTCAGAGGAACATCTGAGAGTATGGATGATGGTTTTTCTTTCTTTTTTATCATCTGCCAGTTTTTAAGAACCTCATCCTTCCCTGAAACCTTAGTATTACTAAAAACGTGTGGGTGTCGTTTGATGATTTTTTTGCTAATTCCCTCAATAATTTCATTCTTGGTGGTTTTCCCTTCCTCCATGATAACCATTTGCATAAAGATATTCAGTAGAACATCCCCAAGTTCTTCGGTTACCTTTTCTCTATTATCCTTCTCGATTGCATCTATTAGTTCATATGTTTCCTCAAGAAGAAATGGTATAAGGCTTTTCGACGTCTGTTCTGCATCCCAGGGACATTCCTTTCTCAATTTTTTAACAAGTTTATAAAATTCTTTCATCCTTGTTACCTCTTCGCGAAAAAAGTCTTCCTTTCGTCAATGCAAGATTTCGCTACTCTTTTCGAAATACAAGTTTCGCTACTCCGTTTGTGTGGTGTCACATCTTTGCATAGGGGACGAATAATCGTGTATATTCATCCTGTGCAAATCTATCCGTCATTCCAGCAATGTAATCGCAGACAACCCTTTTCTTACCATCGCTGTCAAGCCGCGCATAGAAGTCCGGTGGTAATTGTGCTGGATTCTTTATATAAACCTCAAAAAGGTCTTTAATAAATCTTTTTGCCTTGTCAGCCATTTTGATGACCTTATAATGTCTGTAAAGATTATTATACAGTGAATCCTTTAGAATTCGATTCCTTTCATTCATTTCTTGGCTGAATGCAATCAGTGGTGGATTTGTACTCACATCATCTATTGAGGATATTTTCTTTTCCTTGAGTCGTGCCTCACTGTTTTCTACAACATTTTTTATCTGAACTCCTATTAGATATCTTATGCTTTTTTTCTTGATTATTTCTTCGTTGGATGTCTTGAGTATTTTCCCGAAATGCTCATATATTTCCCTCCAAATAGGAATTTCATTCAATTTCTGCAACGATACAAGACCGGATTTCAGTCCATCATCGAGGTCATGACTATTGTATGCAATTTCGTCAGCCAGACTCACTATCTGAGTTTCAAGTGTGGGTGATTGATTTTTTGGAAATTCGTAAGTGTCCGTAATTTTCGGCATATCATATTCTGTTTTGTGTCTAATTATACCTTCTCTTGTTTCGTAGGATAGATTCAAACCATTGAATTTAAGATACCTTTTTTCAAGTTCATCCACGACTCTTAATCCTTGAACATTGTGTTCGAATCCACCAGAACCCTTCATCAGAGTATTCAACATTTCTTCACCTGAATGACCAAAGGGTGTGTGTCCAATATCGTGAGCAAGGGCAACTGCTTCTGTCAGGTCTTCGTTCAATTGCAAAGGTCTTGCAATTGATCTTGCTATTTGAACAACCTCGATTGTGTGAGTTAATCTTGTTCTATAATAATCACCTTCGTGGTTTACAAATACCTGTGTTTTATATTCCAACCTTCTGAAGGCTGTTGAGTGAACGATTCTATCCCTATCTCGCTGATACACACTTCTGAATTCCGCATCTTTTTGTGGATGCTTGAAACCCTTTGTGTATTTGCTTTTTGCCGCATAAGGTGCAAGGTGTTCTTCTTCTATTTGTTCAATCTCTTTTCTTTTTTGCATAAATCCTCCTGGCCAGTCGAGGGTAACGTAGAGATCAATGCCTAAAATGTCTGCGGTGTGTTAGAACGAGAATAATATCTTTTTCGTTTGCCGCATCAACAACTTCCTTGTCTCTTATTGAACCACCTGGTTCGATAACAGCCTTGATTGCATGCTGTGCTGCAAAATCAATCGAATCTCTGAAAGGAAAGAAAGCATCCGATGCCATAACTGTATCTGCTGTTTTAAGTCCCGCCTGTTTCGCTTTCTTCACTGCAAGTTCTGCTGCATCGATTCTGCTCATTTGTCCCGCACCTATACCAATTGTTTTTGTATCACTTGTGATAACAATTGCATTTGATTTAACGAATCCTACTACCTTCCATGCAAAGCGAATGGCATTGAGATCATTTTCATCTGGTTTTCTATTAGTAACGATTTCCCACTCATTTTCATTCATTTCATACCTGTCTTTTTGCTGAATGAGCCATCCCGCAAAGGTGTTCTTATAATCAAGTCCGGTAGATGTTAAATTTTTTACTTTGACTACTCTCAAGTTTTTTTTCCTCTTGAATACTTCAAGTGCGTTTGCATCGAAGGAAGGTGCAATAACAACCTCTTTGAAGCTTTTTGCTATTGCATTTGCTATTTCTATAGTCAAGTTTCTATTGACAGCAACAATACCACCGAATGCGGACATTGCATCAGTTGATAATGCTCTTTCATAGGCTTCGACTACATTTTTCCCTTTTCCAACTCCGCAGGGATTCCTGTGTTTGATTATCGCAACTGCAGGTTCGTCAAAGCTATTGGCGATTAAAAAGGCACTTTCCATATCAACGATATTATTATATGATAGTTCTTTGCCTTGATATTTCTCGAAAGCTGGGATATTGTGCGAAATGCTGTCAACATACAGGGCAGCTTTTTGATGGGAATTTTCTCCGTATCTTAGATCGGTTTTTTTCTCAAGCGAGATTAGCAAATTCTTTGGGAGTTCATCACCGGTTTTTGACCAGTATAATAGGAATTTTGCAATAGCAGTATCATATTTGGATGTTAGTAAGAACGCTTTTTGGGCAAGTGACATTCTTTCTTCAGACGACATATCGCCGGATTCAATTCTTTCTATAATCCAGGAATAGAGATTAGAATCAGAGACAACAATTACTCTCTCGAAGTTTTTGGCTGCAGCCCGTAGAAGTGCAACTCCGCCTATATCAATGTTCTCAACTGCAGTTTCCATAGAGACATCTTTATTCTTTGTGATTTCCTGGAATGGGTAAAGGTTACAGACGATCATATCAAAAGAAGTTAATCCAAGTTCCTTAATCTCTTTAATATTGTTTTCTCTTGCAAGAATTCCTCCAAATATTTTGGGATGTAGCGTCTTAACTCTTCCTCCAAGCATTTCAGGACTTCCCGTAATACTACTTACTTTGATAACTGAAATCCCATTTTCTGTTAGATATTTTGCAGTTCCACCCGTGGAGACAATTTCATAATTATTGGCAGTCAGCTTCCTGGCAAATTCTGCAACACCCTTCTTATCATATACTGATATTAATACTCTTTTCAAATTCCCTCCCTTCTAGAAATGTTGAGTCTTAGAGTCAAAAACAATATTCTGATCTTGGATTGTAGGTGCAACTATTGAGGTTGACCGTTTGTTGTGATGCAAAGAAATTCGTCATTGCGGGTATTCTTTCATAATGTCTGCCGAAGCAATCTCATATAGTATAGTTTCTCAAGTTACGCGCCATACTTTTTCAGTTTAAGTGTATGTGCTAGCATTAAAGGAATTGCGTTTATTGCCTGGAAGTTACCCAATGTTCCCCTTGAACATTCCATTTCAGAGAAAACAACTGATGCGTTTTTTCTCACAAAAGGAGAATGCAGCAGGAATGGGACCGGGTGCCAGCTGTGTGATTTCATTATGCAGGGTGTGGAATGATCCCCTGTAATGACGAGACAGTCGGGTTTCAAGTCAAGCATTTCCGCTATATGGCTGTCAACTTCTTCTATAACAGAGACCTTTTTTGCGAAGTTCCCATCCTCTCCGTAACTGTCCGTTTTCTTGATATGGACATAGAAGAAATCAAAATTGGTCCAGCTTTTTTTCAGGATATCAAACTCAGATGCAATGTCATTTCCTGTTTTCAATATTGTCATACCAACGAGCTTTGCCAGTCCTTTATACATAGGATAGGTTGCTATTGCAGCTGGTGTTAGTTTGAAGAGCTCCTGCATAGATGGAATATTGGGATATTTGGAAATTCCTCGCAAAAGAGTAAAATTGGCTGGAGTTTTATCTCTTAAAAGAGACGATGCCAATTCCACGAACTTGTTTACTATACGGGCGGTTTTTTCTCCTCTGTCATCGAGTGGGGCAGATGTAAGTGGTTTTAAGCCGACCTGCTGTGGGTCTGTTTCTGTAACGCAATCATCGAGTCCATCGCCCCTAAGAACAATAGAAAATCGGTATTCCTTGCCGTTTTTGATAATGATATTTATATTCTCTATGGATTTTATTTGTTTTGAAAGAAGAGCACACAATTCTCTGTTTTTCTCTGTTGGGATACGACCTGCCCTTCTGTCCGTGATAATGCCAGTTTTGTCGACGGAGGCGAAATTTGCCCTAATGGCAATGTCTTTTTTCCCAAGGTTCAAATAGATACCGAGTGCTTCGAGAACTCCTCTGCCAATGTCATATTTCAAGGGATCATAACCAAAAAGCGACAGATGCGCAGGGCCACTGCCGGGAGTAATACCTATTGAAACGGGATAAGTGAGTCCGGTTTCGGATGTTTTTACAAGTTCATCGAGATTTGGCGTGCTTGCTGCTTCAAGTGGTGTTTCCCCATCAATAGGAAGATCCCCCAGTCCATCCATTACGAGTAGCACTATCTTCCTATCGTTTTTCACAGTTAGTTCTCTGAAAATGTGTTCCGAAATCATCCGAGCACCCCTTTTTCAATTTTTTTACATAATAACATAACAACAATTAATTGTCAACAGGATTTAATTAGGAATTTGTAAGAATTGTCGTCAGGTTTCAAAATACAAATTAGAGAATTTATTACCAGTTTAATTTTCTTGACTTTGAAGTATTTAGTTTGTATAATCCGAAAAAATACGCAACCTAAAGCTTATAGCTAATACGGATAATGAGCAATGAGTAATATCACAACAAAGGAGGAATGTTGAGAAAAAAGAAGAAGAAAAAGAAAAACGGATTGGGAAGACACGAAAATGTGGAGGAAAAGAAACAGTATGAAGTTCTGCAAGAAGACATAAATCCTAAAAAAAGGATTTTTCGTTATCTTCCATTTATAATCCTTCTCGTTCTTGCTCTTATTTACTTTGCTCCATTTCTCTCCGGGAAGAAAATGATGTATGGTTCGGATTGGTTGCTTGGTGGTTACTCAAAAAGGGTTTGGTCGACTCAATATATATTGGAGAACAAAGAGATACCAATGTGGTTTCCTCACATTTTTGGTGGTTGTCCTACCGTCGCAGCTTTTTTTGGTGACATTTTTTCACCGCATACACTTCTCTTCTTGATATTTCCGGTGCACACTGTGTGGGCTTACCTTTTTGTCACATATATTTTTCTTGCAGGGGTTGGTATTTATCTTTTCCTAAAGGAAATGAAGCTCGGTTTTTATCCAGCCTTGTTCGGAGGTCTTGCATATATGTTTTCCGGTTCGCTAATCTCGACTACTTATGCAGGTCATCTCGGAAGACTTATTTCGGTAGCTCTGCTGCCATTAATGCTTTTATTCATTAATAAAGGTGTGAAAAGGCAAAAGCTTCATTTCTTCGTTTTTTTCTCCGGAATAACCGCATTGAGTTTTCTTGCAGGTCATTTTCAGATGACATATTATGCAACAGGTATTGCAATTTTCTATCTAATCTTTTTGGTTTTTGGAGAGAGAAAAATTCTTAAGACAAGAGGCATTATCAAGATTGCATCGTTCTTTATAGTGTGTATTGTCGTTCTCACAATGCTCGTATCCATTTCCTTCTTACCGGTTCTTAGGAACCTTAGTTTTGGTGCAAGAGGGATTACCAAGGGTTATGAATATACGACTTCCTGGTCTATGCCCACCGCAGAATTGATAGACTTTGTTATTCCCGATTTTTCCGGGACATTAAATCACTACTGGGGTGAGAATTACTTCAAGTTAAACAATGAATATATGGGAATTTTGCCCATTATTCTTCTAATTATTGGTGTTTTCTTTTGTTTCAAAGATAGAAGAGTGAAGTTCTTTTTCTTTACAGGTTTAGCTGCAATGTTCCTTGCATTGGGCAAGAACACGGCGGTATTTAAGATAGCCTATTACATAATTCCCGGTATAAAGAAATTTAGAGCTCCTTCATTAATATTCTTTGTGATGGTTCTGTGTGTTACTGTAATAGCGGCTTTTGGTATGAAAAGAGTGCTTGAGAGAAAAGACAACAAAAGAATACTAATGACGATTCTCGTTTTTATGGCTTGTTTACTCGTTTTTACTTTTGTTGCTGCGGTAGGAAAAGAAGGTATAGTTTCGTTTCTGAAGACTCATTTCTCGTATATGCAGTTATCTCAGGGATCAAACAAGCTGAAAGCCTTCACCGAAAACTATTCATTTTTTGTCAGGGGACTGGGAAAGGCATTGCTTTTCTCCATACTAAGTTTCATACTAATCCTTTCATTTGTAAAGGACAAGTTAAAAGCAGTTTATGTTATTCCAGTTCTATTACTTATTCTCATTATAGATCAGTGGTCAGTGGAAAAACGTTTCCTTGAATCATCTCCTAATCCCAGGGAATACTACGAGAAGGACGGAGTAATTTCGTTTTTTGAAAAAGATGAAAGCATATTCAGGATTTTTCCTTTTCAGTATGGAAGGTCGAACGACGGAATTCTGTTTATGAACGGCATTCAGAGCCTTGGAGGTTATCATCCTAATCCGTTAAGGAGGTATCAGGAGTTGACGGGAGCAGGAGAGAGCGTGATGTTCAACCCGGAGAACCTACTTCGACATACCAGGTTGCTTGATATTCTGAATTGTAAGTATGTGGTAGGAGTGCCGCTTCCAGATGACACTATGAGATTCGATGAAAGAAGCAGAATGCAGATAAGACAATTAAGAGAGTATTACTCAAAGTTCAATCGGGTCCATCAAGGACAGTATGCTATATATGAAAATCCCAAGGATTTGACAAGAGCTTTTTTTGTTGAGGATTACAGAGTTTTCGATAACAAGGATGATTTACTAAAATTTATGGAAACAGACGAATTTCAGCCTGAAAGAAAAGTATTGCTGGAAAGGAAGCCTGATATTATTCATCCGGATACAATAATAGGAGGTTCCGAGGTAGTTATCAAGAAATACAATGCAAATACAATCGAGTTGGATGTCGATGCAAAAACCGAAGGTTTTCTTGTGTTGAGTGAAAACTATTATCCTCGTTTCAACGCCTATGTAGATGGTATAAAGAGAAGGGTTTACATTGCGAATTATACATTAAGGGCAGTAGCAATTGAAAAGGGAAAACACGTTGTTGTTTTTGCATATGAGGATAGTTCTTACACAGCAGGTAAGATATTCTCCATAATCGGATTCGTTATTCTGCTATTGAGTTTTGTTTTTCAGTTTATTGGAAAGCGAAAAAATTTAGTAGCATCCGATTCGAATATGTGACACTAACTCAATCAATAAAATTATTGACAAAGTGGAAAATATATGTTTATAATAATAGCATGTTATCATTAGAATTTGTGGTATTTGGACTATAAAAAGGAGTTTGGTTTTGAAAATCGGTGTAAGCTATTTCGGCAATAGGATTCTTGAACATGTTGCAACAGATATGCGTCTTCTGAAAACGATTGGATTCAACTTCGTGGTTCATACCTACAGTGAGAATGATTTCGAGTTTTACGAAAAAACTATGTATGACATTGTGAAAATTACAAAAGAAGAGGGTATGGAGGTGTGGCTGGATCCCTGGGGTGTAGGTGGTTTTTTTGGTGGAGAAGCTTATAGTTCATGGGTTTTGAAGCATCCAAAGATTTGCCAGATAGATTCGATTTTCGAAAGGGTGCCCGCTGCATGTCCGAATAACGGAAATTTCAGAAAGATGATGAAAACCTGGATAAAAAGTGCAGGGGGGAGTGGGGCAGATTTTGTTTTTTGGGATGAACCTCACTTTTTTGAGAACTTTTCAAAGGCTGGGATGTGGTGTTGTCGTTGTCCTTCCTGTGTGAAAAAATTTGAGAAGATATATGGCAAAAAATTCCCGGTCAAGAAAAGTTCAAAGATTGAGTTTTTTAAGATGGAATCCATAATTGATTTCCTGGATTTTGCAACAAAAGAATCGGAAAAAGAAGGTTTAAGAAATGCTGTTTGTATTCTCCCGGAAGCGGAAGAGGCTTTTCTGACAAAAATTGCGACACTGCCGAGTCTCGAGGTTCTTGCAACTGATCCTTACGGGATTCTTTTTGACAAACCCTTGAATGAATATATAAAAAATGAGGCAAGGAGACTTAAACGAGCAGCGGAAAGGTTTGGAAAGCAGGTGCAGATCTGGGCACAGGCATTTAAAGTTCCACACGAAAAGAACAAAACTGTCATTGATGGGATGGATCAAACAAAAAAGCTTGGTGTAGATAGTATTGCAGTTTGGGGTTACAAAGCTTGTAAGTACATATCAAGTATAGCATCGGAATCTCCCGATGAATTGTGGAATATGATAGAAGAATGGGTCATGAAGAATGAAGAGGATGGGTAGAGAATTTAAATCTGTATGAGAAAATTCAGTTTCTCCGTGCATCCTGTATTGAAATTACCGTGGGAATTGTTCCTTTTACTGTGTTTTGCTGGAATGGTCTGGGGAGTCATTATTCATGACAGGGAAGTTATTTTGCCATGTATTGTAGGTATTCTGATCTTCTCCGTTTTTTTTTCTATTAGGAGATTTTCCTTTATTGTTTTGGGTGATAGGAGCCTAAAAATCAAACTTGGATTTATCGCAGAATGCGAACTTCCTATCTCTTCAATTGAGAGTGTTTCAATTGTGGAGCACAAGGCTATTTCAGGAATTGGGGTAAGGGCATGCGGTGGGGGAGAAACTGCAATAGTTACAAGAACAGGAGAGGTTGTTCGCATACAATTAAGAAACAAAGGTTCTCTCAAACTATTCAAAGTTTTTAAGATAACTTATAATTTACTGCGACTCTCTCCTGAAAAACAAGGTGAATTTATTGAGAGTTTGAAAACATACATAGGAACATATAAATCGTAAGCAACAAATTCACAATAATTTCCAGGGGATATTTTTATGTGTGAGAGCATAATTACATGAAAAAAGTAATTTATTGTATTTCCGATGCACATCTTGGAGCGGGCAATTGTGAAGTGGAACGCAGGAAAAAAGAAAACCTATTGAAGTTTATGGATAAGGTTAAGGATGAAAAAGCAGATCTAATTATTGCGGGTGACCTATTCGATTTCTACTTCGAGTACAGTTCCGTGATTCCGCTTAGATTTTTCGATGTGTTAGCGAAGCTAAAAGAGATCAGGAAAGCTGGTTCTTCAGTTTGGTTTATAGCAGGAAATCATGATTACTGGGTTGGTCCCTTTTTTGAAAAAGATATAGGTGTGAAAGTTTATAGAGAAACAATGAAGTTTAAGTTCCTGAACAAAAAGATTTTTATCGCTCATGGAGATGGGCTTGGAAGATTTGACCTTGGACATTTTCTTCTTCAGCTTTTTCTCAGGCAGCGTTCGAATATTTTTCTATTCTCTCTAATTCATCCGAACCTTGCTTATGCCTTAGGAAGATGGGTGTCAAAAATGAGCAGGCAGAAGTCTGGAAACAACAAGTTTAATATAACTGACCACCCTTTGAAAAGGTTTGTGAAGCGAATGTGGGCTAATGGCTACGATATCGTAATTTTGGGGCATATTCACTATCCTTATTTAGAGATTTCAAACAGGAAAGTATTTGCGCTAATTGGAGACTGGATAGGGAATTTTTCTTATATTTGTCTTTCAGAAGAAGGCGTAACACTAAATTATTTCACGGGATAAAAAAGGGTGAGTTTTCTTGTCGTTATATTTGTATTATCTTCCTTTCGGAAGCTGAACGCCGATAGGTGCGTGGAGGAACTTCTTGACGGAAATGTGACTTCCTATGTAACCCAAGAGAGTTCCAAAAACAAGCACAATAATAAAAAGCTCTCTTGTTATCTGAACAAAATCTCCCAATCTTGAAGCAAATAGATTGTAAACTCCAAAAAGGAGTCCACTGGCTACTGCACCTGCTAAGATGCCTTCAATAATTCCTTCTACAAGAAAAGGGCTTACAATAAATTTGTGTGTTGCTCCTACCAGTTCCATTATCTCGATTTGATTTCTTCTCGCAAATACTGTTAGTTTGATTGTATTTGCAACAACAAATATGGAAGAAAGACTTATTATTAAGCCAAGAATGAGGTCTACACCTACAAGTATTTTAACAACCTTATCGAGAATTTCCACCCATTCCTTGCCGTATTTGATTTCTTCTATACCAGGCATTGCATCTATTTTAACTGCAAGTTCTTGAAGGTTCTTGGGGTCTTTGTAACTTTCATACAATATTACATCAAATGATGCCGGTAAAGGATTTGATTCGAGTGCTTCAAGAAGGTCGGAATTGTCTCCCAGATCCTCTCTAAATTGTTCAAGTGCTTGTTGCTTTGAAATGAATATAACCTCTTTTACACCCACCAGGGAAGAAAGATTTTGTTTTAATGCGCTTATGTTTTCATTCGTCAGGTTATCTTTCAGGAAAGCTGTTATTTCGACCTTTTCTTCAGCCTTGCGAATTAATAGGAACAGATTAACAGTGGAGATAAGAAATAGTCCGAAGATGAAAAGTGAAAAGAACATAACCCCGAAGGTGACAAAAGCCATGAGTTTGTTTTTTGATAATCCCCTGAAAGCTTCTTTAAGTATAAACATTTTTTACTATAGTTTGTCGAGAAAAATCTCTTCTTTTAGATTCTCCTTTGTATCTTCTATCACTTCTCCGGATTTCAATGCTATTTTTCTATATGGACTTCTCTTTACCATGCCAAGTTCGTGTGTTGCCATTATTACAGCTGTTCCCGAGGCATTTATGTCTTTGAGAAGGTTTAAAATGTTTTTTGTGCTTTCCGGGTCGACATTACCAGTTGGTTCATCGGCAATCAATATGAAAGGTTCTCTGACAAGTGCTCTTGCAATGGCAACTCTCTGCTGCTCTCCACCTGAAAGTTGGTAAGGGAAGGAGTCTCTCTTGTGGCTGAGGCCAACATCAGCGAGTGTTTTTAGTACTTTTTCCTTGATTAATTTTCTCGGTGTTGAGGTTACCTGTAAGGCAAAAGAAACATTATCAAAAATATCTCTATCCTGAAGGAGTTTAAAGTCCTGAAAAATGACGCCCAATTTTCTTCTGAGTAACGGAATTTCTTTTGTTTTTATACTGGATGAATGGAAGCCCGAAACTATGACTTCACCGTTAGTGGGAAAAAGGTCCATATAAATAAGTCTTAGAAGGGTTGTTTTCCCGCATCCGGAAGGACCTGTAACAAAAATGAATTCACCTTTATCAATCTTCAGACTAACATTTTTCAGTCCATACCATTGTTTGGCAAAAATTACATCTGTGTCGTATATCTGTATCATTATGAAGTAAAATATACTAAGTCTCGGGTTTTGTCAACACATTTCTCGAGTGCTCATTTTCTTTTTAGCACAATTAGATCTTCCTTCAATTCTCCCATTAGTTGCCAGCAAGTTTTGTAATTTTCATAATTTGCGGGCTCAATTAGAGTAGAATTACGTTTGTATTTGTCGGTGTAAGTTATTTGGTTGTCCTTTACGGTAAATGTAGAGGTAAAAGTCAGGAAGCCCTTACTGTAATTTCTGTTTTTGCCTGTGTGATAAACCGCAAAGGATTTTGGAAAAACGAACTGTATTTTGTGATTTATCTCATCGAACGTGTAGAAGAATAGAGGTAAGTCCCTTTCAATAGCACCGACAGAGGCTGCGGAATAGTTGATCCCGGGTAGGGAAACAAGTAAGTAATTGCCTGCCACAGTGGCAAAACCGTTTATTTTGTAATGTATGTCCATTGTGACTTTTTGCTTGAGGTTGGAGAGCGGGGAAATATAATAGTCGAGTAGTTTAGCGCCGGGATATATGGAAGCAACTCTTTTCTCAATTACTTTTCTCACTTCTTCCTCTTTCATTTCTTTTAGGTGTCTAACCTCAACTCCATATCCTCCATAGAGATATTCCTTCTGTTTGATATCGCATGAACCATCTTCCTCGATTTTTACAAGCATTTGAATGCTTTGTTTTTCGTTCTCAAGCAGAGGTATATTTACGAATTTCCCGTCAGAGCCAAGGACCAGACCTGGCTCTCCCTGTACTTGATAGTTCAAGTATCCTTGGGAATAGTTATCGTTTCTCGGGTCAAGGAACAATGTGTCGCTATCATTACTTACGAGTAGAATCGCATATGAGAACTGCGTTGGAGAAGGTACATTCCTAACAAGACTACCAGATGTTTTTTCAGTTGTCAGGATAATTTTGCTTTCGATGCCTGTTTTCTTGAGTAATGCATATAGGAAGTATGTTTTATCAAGGCTGTTTGCATATTTGAGCTTGTATATTGTTTTAATGCTCCTTGCAACAGGAATGGTCGCATTTATTGGGACCGCCGCATATCTAATTTCTCTGCATGTCAGTTCGTAAAGCGAATCGATTCTTTCTTGAGGCTTTAATGAGTGTATTTTACTGAGTCTTGATAGTAATTCAGTAGGATATACAAGACTATCGTAAAGCGACGATGAGAATAGAGAATCAACATATTTCCAACTCATAGAGGAAGCAAAGGTTAATCTTGGGAAAATGTCCTTAAAAGGGGGTGCCAAATTCTCATGTTTTTTCCCTTCGATACTACGGAGTGTCCAGATATATTTGATTCTGTCTTTCTTTTTTATAATAATTGGTTTGAGCAAACTGTTGGATTCATACTTAATCTTATGGGTTGCTGGAATATTTACAACAACAGAATCGGTTTCCGTTGGTTCCCAGCCAGCAAAATTTATACTTGCATAGAAAGGTTTTTCAGGTTTTTCTTTCCCGGAAATTTGGTAGGAATAGTCGAGAATGGAACCGATACGTGATTCGGGTATGGCGAATTTTTTTTGCCTTAAGTTGTTATATGCTAAGAAACTGCGGTAGAAAGGAGCATCCTCGATTGCATTTTCCCTTATGGAAACGGTATTTCCATCGTAGGTTATCCCTCTTGCGAAAAGCAATTTTGCTTTTTCGGTATATGAATGATAGTAAAATCTTTGATTTGCTACAGATTTTCCTCTCTCCTGTAACACCTTGTTTATCACCCTAAATAGTTTCTCAAAATGACCATCAGCACGAAGGTAAAATTCTCGATTTCTAAGTAATGTAATGTAACCACCCTCTTTATACCAGGATTTTTCTTTCTTATTTAGCATACGGATTAATAAAGGGTCGTTAATATCTTGTTTCGATGTCCACCAATCGCCCGATCTTTTGCGTGTGAAGTCAATACTGCTAACAAGTGACTTGTGAAATCTCAAGGTTGTGTCTTTTGTGCTGAAAAGAAGTGTATCTCCCTTCCACCACAGCAATTGTCCGGCAAACTCTTCGCCACTTCTCAAATATAGATTGTCTCTATTACCAAATTTATCAGTTTTTGTAGGAGCACACGATAAAACAACAAGAACTAATAATACAGATAGTTTCTTTATTTTTCCTCCTTAAAAACTATTTTATTTTTTGCATAGAGAGATATGTTTGTTAGAAATTGCTTGTATTTCACATATTTCTCCGGTGGAATTACTCTTGTATATCTATTGAAATTGTCAATGAATTTTATTGTGTTTTCGGCATTTGAATAATGTGCGGAGTAAGATGCGCATAGAATATCACCATTTGAGTAGTTCGAAATGGAAATTTCATTCGGGAAGTACTCAATTTTCAGGTTCTGAGGAAATATAATGGTGTAGGAATTTTCAATTGCTTCTGATGTCGAATATGTAAGAGGATATTTTCGTCCTACAAGACTAACTTCATCGAATGTATATCTATCGATGAGTTCAGGAAGACCGAACAAGAACAGATCACCTGTTTTCTTAATATAGTTATTAAGTTTGTATTTCATAGTCATAGAAAAAGGTTTGGAAATATCGTCAACATTTTCGAGTGAATAATCGATAAGCTCAGAATATGGAGACACTTCATGTATCATTTCTTCAAAGGTTTTTTTAATTTCATCTTTTTTCTTGTGCTGCCAATACCATCTAACCCAGTCTTCCCAGTCACCCGTGTATCGAGCGTTAAATGTAACGATGCAGTCCAGTGATGATATTTGAATATCATAAGAATAGTTTCGCATATTGTTTTCGGGTGGTGGAATAGGCGTTTTTTCCATTTTTCTTTCGATAGCGTTAATGGCATAAACATCATGGTCTGCAGACCAGTAAGAGGGAAATCGTGAAGTTGTTCCTGTTGCATCAAGATAAATGCTTTTTCCATCGACCTCGACATTGTTTATACAGTGATTTCCATAGTATCCAGGAATTTCTGTCATAAGCTCAGGAACGTCGCTGTTTGTACCTACATAAACTGGGTAAGCTTTTATTCCTGCCGTTCTGAGCATAGTGGCAAAAAGAATAGCCTTATCAGTGCAATCTCCGTATCCTTTTTCGAGTGTTTCTTGCGCGGGATGACCTGATACTCCGGAAGCAGCACCTCCTTTGATACAAATATATCTTACATTGCTTTGAACAAAGTGATAAATCCTTGCTACTTTTGCAGAATCAGTTTTTACTCCATCGGTTATTTTAAGAACCAGTTCTTTTATATCGTCCGTTTGCTTCATTCTCACAGTTTGAAAATTAGCATACCAATCGTAAAAGACATTCCAGGATTTCTGATTCGATATTTCCATTCTTGGGACTATATCGCCTAATGGGGGCATTTCTGGTTCGCGAATTAAAGGGGGAACGTTTTCCATAGACCAGTAATAGTGTTTGTACCCGTTCTTCAAGTAGTTTTTGTGGCTAATGTTTTCCGCGTTTCTCGTGCCTACCGTTAATTCTTGAGATTCTGGGATGGAGATTTGTATACTCGATGAATAAATGGGTTCCGTTGTTTGAAAATAATGGTCGACATTTAGAAATTGTTTGTTCCATGGATTGAAAATGTCTTCAGTAAACTTGTATTCTATTATATCTCCAATCGAAACATCGGGTAACTCGAATTGAACGATTTTCCCCTTTTCAAAGAAAACCATTCCAGATTTAGGTTTCACTATCTTTATATCTTCCTGTGGAAGGTTAATAACTCTTCCATCGGGTTTTATTGTTCTTGCAAGCATTACTGCTATTTTGCTTCTTTCTTCCTCAAAATACAGTCTTACGGCTGACCATTCCTTTTTTGAATTTTTAAGAATTTTTGCTGCAAAGTGGTATTCGTAGTTCCTGCGGCCATCCAAATTCAATAAGTATTTATCGTCATCTATTATAATTATGCCACCTGCATCAGGATATTCCCTCTCAAGTTGTAGTCCCTGTTTCAATATGTTCTTGACGTCTTTCTCGATTGAGTGTTTAACGGTTCCGTTTTTTTGCTCAGTGAAAAACATATTTTTGATGTCATTTCTTGAGATCATGGTATCGGGGAGATAAACTAATTCTTGCTCTATTTCAATAGAGAAGGACTGTTTGACCTTTCCATTGTATAGTTCAATGTTCCAGAAACCTTGCTCAGGATTTAGGAAGATAGACGATAGAATAAAAAAAGTCCATATCATCATAATAAGGTAATTATAGCCACTATTAAAAGATTGTCAATATATTTTTGTGTAAAATCCAAAATGACTTTTATTATAGAGACGCGGAATCTATGCAGTAACGAAGTCCTGTGCAACTTGAATAGTTTCAAAGTGTCCCGTATTACCAGCAGAAATCTGTTCATTAGATAGAATTCTCTTGAGTAACACCTGCATCGCCTGATATTATTTCTTCTCCATTCATATTGATAAAAATCTGTCCCGCAAAAAATATTAATAGAATCGAGCAAATCATTTCGCGGTTTTTATACTCCTTTCTTATTATTTTTTTGAGTTATTTCGATGGATATGCTGTAAAATCAGATAAGCTGCCCCTGTTGCACCTGCTCTATTTCCTAATTTTGCCTTGAGGATATTGAATTCCGTTCTGAAAGGATAGAACAAATTCTTACTAACCTGGTTGTTGAGAAAAGGGATAAATATATTATAAGCGTTGCTAATTCCTCCACTGAGAATAAAATGTTTTATTCCAAGAAAGTTTATGACATTTGCAATTGCTATACCAAGATATTTTGAAATTTCACGATAGACATTTATAGCAACAGCATCTCCCTCTTTTGCTGCAATGTAGACGGTTCTTGGTGAGACTACATCTTTGATTGAGAGAGAATTCAAAACGGATTTTGTTTCTTTTCTTAACATTCTTTTTACAATTCGACCAATAGCTTTACTTGAGAAATACATCTCAAGACATCCCTTTGCACCACAGTCACATTTAATTCCGTCTGGAACGATTTTTGTGTGACCGAATTCGGAAGCAATTCCATCTTCACCTGTCCATAGCTCTCCATTCAAAACCAGTCCACTTCCAAGACCCGTACCAAGGGTCAAAAGCATAAAATTCTTAAGTCCCCTACCATTGCCTTTCCAGAGTTCTCCAAGAGCAGCAGCGTTTGCATCGTTTTCAATGATTACGGATTTTTTTAGTGTTTTTTCCAGTTCTTTTTTTATTTGGAAACTATTCAATTCCTTCAAGTTTGGAGAATGGACAACAATACCTTTTTCTTTGTCTATTATACCTGCAATGGCTACGCCAATTACAGGGACAATATTTGAGTGTTTTCCCTCGAATGTTTCGACTATTTGAACAATTCTGGCAATGACTATTTGACTGCCTTGGTGGACTAGAGAAGCGGTTTTGGTCCATTCGATGACATCGCCAGCTTTATTGAACAATCCTGCCTTTATGTCTGTGCCACCAATATCAATTCCAATGATATAGGATTCTTTCACTGCACTTGTTTGGATAGTCATATTGTATTAATAATTTACTGTTGTCTAATTACGAGCTATGAACCAAACGATTCGTGGCATTGCAATTTCTTATGAGGAAAAAGGTGAGGGTGAGTATGAGTTTGCTTCGGTAGAAATATGACAGAATGCTCGCAATGACATTTATCTTTATGTTAGCGCGGGTTAAGGTTAAGTAAACCCCCGGCTTTATAAATTTCCAATTGTATTTTTGATGCGGGTTTACATTTCATTCTTTCCTGTGTTTTGGATACGGTAATTTCTCCTAAATCCAGGTCAACTTCTATTTCGGTACCTGTCTTCAATTTTTGTGAGATATCTTTGCATTCAATAATGGGGAATCCCGAGTTAATGGCATTTCTCTTGTAGATTGCACCGAATGATTTTCCAATTATTGCCTTGATGCCAAGCGAGATGAAACAGTCAACTGCCTGCTGTCGTGATGAACCAGCTCCAAAGTTTTTTCCAACCACGAGAATATCACCTTTTTTCACTTTTTCAGGAAAGTCCTGCCATCCTTTTAGATTGCTAAATGCATAATGCTTCATCTTTTCTTTGTCGGTTATAGTTAGGAATTTATTGTGGTATATCTGGTCCGTATCAACATTGTCAATTGTGTTCCCCGAGTTATCCTTAATAACCCACACTTTTCCTTTTATTGTCTGTGTTTCACTCATAGCATTTGTAATATACAAAACATATTATTGAAAGTCAAGATAATTTAAGAGGTCAGTTTTTCACCTCAAGGAAACGGAGATGAACTCGTTTAGTTCATTCGGAGCGTTAATACCATCTCCATCGTTTAAGTACTTAGGTTGTCATTGCGAGTGAGCTTGATAAGTACTACCGAAGCAATTCCATATTCAACCTATGCTAAAATGAGATTGCCACGCCATGAACCATACGGTTCATGGCTCGCAATGACGCAGCTCCTTGCTGTCTTTCTGTGGAAAATCAAGTTTCCTGGTGGGGGTATGCCAATTAAAAAGTATTTTTTCGGTGTGTTTCTGTGTTAATCTGTGGCTAATGTTTTATTTCCAGAATAACCATATAAACATCGAGGCAACCAGGGTTGCAACCACAGTGAATGGCAGTCCGAGTTTTACGAAGTCCACAAAGGATACATTGTGACCTCGCTTTTTCAGCATACCAACAGCCACCACATTTGCGGATGCACCGAAAGGCGTTATATTTCCACCGATGGATGCCCCGATTACGATTCCAAAGGAAAGAAGATAAGGTTCTATTCCAAGAGTTCTTGAGAGTATTATACCAACGGGAATCATTGCCGTTACGTAAGGAACATTGTCAATGAAAGCGGATAGAAGTACGGATATCCATACAACAAGCAAGTAGGTAAAGAATTTATTGGTTCCTGTGATAGAAAAAATAAAGTAAGCAATTCTATCGACTATGCCCCGTTCACTTAGCATTCCTACAAATATGAATATTGCAAAGAGAAAGAAAAGGGTTTCCCAGTCGAATCGCAATAATAAACCGAATCTTCTGTCACGTTTTTTGTGATATAATTCATACCAGGTAATAGCAACGAAGCCGAAAATTACCGAAATTATCCCGCCGAATTTGTTGAAATCCAGTCTTAGAATCGAGATACTGATAAGTCCAAGTGTCATACAAACAAGTATAATAGAGGGAATCCAGGTTTTTACTTCGACTGTTTCGACTTTTCCTGTTTTTTGATTGAATTTTCTGAAAGCAAGAAATAGCACGAATAGTGATATTATAGCGGCAATTTCGACGGCAAAGAATAGACCCGGTTTTGTTGATATGAAAAAGAAATTATTGAAGTTCAGGTTAAGGAAACCTGCAAGTATCATACTTGGAGGGTCACCAATAAGTGTTGCCGCTCCCTGAAGATTAGAACTTATCGCAATAGCAATGAGAAAGGGAACAGGGGAGACCTTCAGTCTTTTCGAAATTTCGAAAGCGATTGGTGCAACTATCATAACAGTTGCTACATTCTCACAAAAAGATGAAATAAGACCGGAAAATGCCGATACTGCAAGTATTGCAAGTCCGACAGTTCTTGTTCTTGATACGAGTCTATTGGCAATAAGTGATGGTACATTCGATATAATAAACACTTCTGCAACTATTGCAGTTCCCCAGAAAATCCCAATAACGTTCCAATTAATTACAGAGATTGCTGAATTAAAAGAAATTATTCTAAAGGCGAAAAGGAGGATTACACCGGCCCAGAGGATTATTGTTTTTCTTGTATGATAAAATGATATAAAAACGAAACAGATGACGAAGATCGTAAGACCAAGAAAGTCACCTGGTCCCACATTTAGTCTCCTTTCTCAATGTTTCCATAATCAATCAACTCCCAGATTTCATTGCTTTTTGCCGATTTCACCAGACCTACACCAGGAGCGTACCATTCATAGTAGGTTTCTTGAAATAACGAATCTCCAATAATTTCTGATCTGATTTCTTCCAATACTGTAAACTTAATTTTGTAGCAATTTTTGAACTCACCTGCCTCGGTGTTAAGTGTTTCGAAGGTCTGGACAGTTGCGTTTAGATTATCTGTTCTGTATAAAGGTTCGTTCAAAAGAACCAGAGTGTCGTTCCAACTATCATTCCAGGAATTTCCCTTTACAAGAGGAATTTCAATGTAATTTTGCCATCTCGATTCAACTGCTGTAAGCTGCCCATTGAAATCAACCTGGATTTCTCTATATCGAGATATGTATCCATTGTCTTTATACCAATAAGCTTCATTGTAGTTTTCTTCGAGAATTATGACCTCTTTTCCGTCTTTTGTTAAGTTGTTAGGATTTTCCTTTACCTCTATGTATTTTTCACTCCCATTCTCGTTTCTGTATATCCAGAAACTACCAGTTTTGTCTATTGGAAAATAGTTTGACCTTATTCTTGCTATGTAAGGATTTTCGTATGAACAGGATTGAAGTAACAAAACCAAAAGCAATAAAAATCTTCTCATTTCTTGTATCCTAATCCAACTCCTATAACGAACATATCGATTCCGCCTAGAAAGTGTTTTTCTCCTAATGAGAGATATATAATCCAGTTGTTACCTGTTTTTAGTTCAGCACCGATAAGTGAGAGAACTGCCAGGTCGTTCCCTGTTTCTTTTGCATTATGTAAACTTCTTTCTATAAAATTGTAAGATACGGAAGCTTTTGCAAAAAGATTGGAATTGTCGATAAAGAATAGGGGATAGAATTTTAATCCACTTCCAGGAGAAAAAGATTGAAAATGATAATTGCTATTTGCCTTTCCTGCGAACGTTGAAACATTAAAGGAAACAAAAATTGCCAGGTAGTCTTTCGATAGAATATCGGTATTAACAGAGAAAAATTGTCCAGAACCGTGTTCATCGGACCAGGAACCCAAAGGTATGGCAAATCCTGAATTTCCAGCAAAGTTAATGGCAAATAATTGCGAACCTAAACAGATTATCAAGAATAAGACTAAAACTATTTTTTGCATTACAATTCCTATTCGAAATTTTTAATAAATTCTAACTGAAGCAAGGTAACCTATTTTTCTGGCTTTTCAGGTGGAGTCAGTTTTGTTCCACATTCCGGGCAGAATTTCGTTCCAAGAGGCACTTGGATTCCACATTTCGAGCACGTTATCATCGTTGGCACCAATGATGCTCCACAGTTGGGACAGAACTTAGTGTCTTTTGGAATTTGCGCTTTGCATTTTGGGCAGGTTATGTTTTCAATCTTAAGTTCTGTTCCACAAGAACTGCAGAATTTTGCCGAAGCAGGATTTAATGTATCACACTTCGGGCATTTAACCTGTGGTCCTCCCTGCTGTCCATAAGCTTGACTGATCATACCGGGCATCATCATTCCCATACCCAAACCTGCACCGAGGCCGAGACCTGCACCGGCTGTTCCTGCACCACCACCTTCTCCACCCGATTGCTTTGCCGCATCTCTGAGTGCTTTTGCAGTTTGAAATTGAGTGAATTTACCAAGATCACCAACTGCAGCCATTCCAGAACGTTCGTCTATCATTTTTTGAACTTCAGCAGGGGGAGTTATTGCATTGATATAAAAATCTAACAATTCAATGCCGTATTTGGAAAAATCATCCTGTATTCTTGCCTTCGTACCTGTCGAAATTTCATCATAGTGTTTGGGAAGGTCAAAAATACTCTTCTGATTTTCACCGAGAAAGTCTGTCAAGCGAGCAATGATGATTGTTCTTAGGAAGTTTTCTATCTCTTCCCTTCGGAAGACACCCTGCGTTCCAACGATTTTGTTTATAAACAGCTGAGGGTCTGTTATTCTTTCGCTGTATGTTCCAAATGCTCTTAGTCTAACCATATGCAATTCCGTATCTCTGAAAGGAATTGGCTCCTGGGTTCCCCATTTCGCATTTGTAAACACCTTACCATTAACAAAATATACTTCGACTCTAAAAGGACTTTTTCCATCAAATGCTGCACCAATAATTCTACGTAGAACTGGAAGATTTAGTGTTGTTAAAGTGTGACGTCCGGCTCTAAACGAATCAAGAGCCTTTCCATCTCTAAAGAAAACTGCATATTGATTTTCCCTTACGACTAACTGGCTGCCAAGCTGCGTCTCACCAGAACCTGATTCAGGAATTCTATGAACCATTTCTTCGCCGGTTTCATCGAAAAATTCCATTACTTCGAAAAACTTAGCCATTTTCGTTTCCTCCAATAATTGTTGTTATAATATTTTCTCTCGAGAGTAACTTTTCGTTTAATTCGTCAATAAACTTTATCAATCCTTCGAGAAGCGGAACTAAAGTATCTGAATCAATTGCTTTTGACAGTATATCGACTTTTTCTTTGAATTTAGTAATATCTTCATTAAATGACAGGTCAAAATTATAGATTTTCTCAAGTTCCGGGAAATCGATAGAAACTACATCGAAGAAAGGTTTGTAACCATGGTCCGCGAATCGAACCTTGTCAGTTAGTTTTTCAAGCTTTTTGT
This sequence comes from uncultured bacterium, assembly GCA_964392665.1. GTDB lineage: Bacteria > Hydrothermota > E44-bin80 > E44-bin80 > E44-bin80 > CAYMQB01. The sequence goes on from CAYMQB010000021.1 coordinate 40,269, forward strand.
ATATTCTGTCTACGGGTGTTAAGAGATCAAGATTTCCTTTGTTTGTTATTGCATTTGTGATTTCATCCAAATCTCTTTTAATCTCTCTAAGTTTTTCCACAAGATACATTCTATAAAGGTGGTCGGTTTCTCTCCTTTTCTCTCGTTTCTGATAACCTGCATATCCTGGGATGTGGAACGCAATTTTCTCCATCAAATTTTTCAAGCCTTTTCCTATATCGCCCATTTTACCTCCTCCTTTTTCTTGAATTTAGCAGATTTTGCTCGTATTGTCAATAAAAAACCGCCAAGAATTGCGTAAATAATGCTGAAATGAATTCACTATAATGCTGTTTAGGATGACATTGTTCAGGCAGAGGATACATAAACTATTAAGACAAAACAAAAAAGGGGGACATAAATTGCCCCCCCTTCCGGTATCTTGTTCTACTAAGTACCTGGTTCTGAAGCTGGTGTTGGCGTGGATGCAGTTCCTGCGAACCAGGCTTTGCCCTGTTCGTTAAAAATGTTTATCAAAATGATAATTCCAAGGACTGTTCCTATTGGAATGCTTGGAAGCATTAATATTCCAAAAATAATCGCCATAATTTTCCCATAATTCTTTGCGTTTGCAACACCCTTTGCCGTAAAAAAATAGAGAATGAATATGACAATTCCAAGTATGATGTAGAAAACACCTAATCCAGCACCGAAAGCCATTGCTGCGCCAGCCCCTTCTTCTCCTGTAACCCTTGCAGCACCACCTACAGCTATCATTATTATGCCACCAATTACGCACCCAATAAGTGCCAACCATGCTAAGATCAAAAAGATAATCTTCACAGCCTTTATTCCTCCTGGCATTTTTTCACCTCCTTTCTTTTATCTTAGGTTGATTAGAACATTGTTCATTCATATCACAAAATTCAGATTTTGTCAAAGCATTTTTTGGTATTTTATTGGATACTGTGAAAATAATATGAAAAAATATGAAAGAAACCACAAAAAGAAAACCACAGAGGACACAGAGAAAATGCTATCTTACTATAGAAGACAAAAAGACCACATAAAAGGCGAAAAAGAGCTTGATACTGAGTCAGAAACATTAGGAAACTGTATGAAGACAGGAAGCAGATTTGAAGTCAGAGAGGGTGAAGAAAGAAATGATTCATGACCCATTGAAAGTAATAAGCTCAGACTCTCTGTGGTGGAGTTTTTTCCAGAATCTTTTATTGTAATAAGAATGCAGAATGAATATAAAATACTATTCTACAGATGATGCAATTGGTGCAGGAACTTCGCCAAACCAGATTTTGCTCTGGTCGTTGAAAATATTAAGCAGGATAAATATGCCGAGAATTGTTCCTATAGGTATCCATGGGAGCATAAGAATCCCAAATATAATGGCAAGTATCTTAGCCCAATTCCTTTTATTGGCAATACCTTTAGCAGTAATTATGTAAAAAATGAAGAGAATAATTCCAAAAATTATAACGGGTAGACCCAGAAAACCAGCTAATACAGAACCAGCGGTAGCAGCTGATGCGGCATCTCCTTCTTGCGACTCATATCCTTTCGTTTCCATTCCTTTCATTAGTAATCCGCCCATTATTCCACCTGTTGCTATAACAATTACACCGAAAACTACAGAAATAATGCAGAGACATGCAAGTATTTGGTAAATGATTTTTACAGCTCTGATTTTTCCAGGCATAATTTCCTCCTTCGTTGGTTATTGAGTTAGCTAAAATATTTGAAGTTTATATCACACATTTTACATTTTGTCAAAACGTTTTTGGGAGATTTTTGAAGGGTTTTTAGTTTGTCATTTATGTTAAAAGACAACCCTTTTTTGTTTGTGCAAATGATTTT
>CAYMQB010000022.1:0-41484 GCA_964392665.1 uncultured bacterium
GGGTGGAAAATGCTTTCCTCGGCTTCAGTCTCGTTCATTTCGCATCAAAAATATTTTCGTTTTCCCTCATCTGTATCTTCCTTTCTCATAATCCAATGTTATTTATTATTCCTCCTCTTTTTTTTTCTGGCAAAAACTAAAATTAACAACAGCTATGTAACTCAGCGGAATCACGGTCAGTTGTGCCTTCTTACTCTGTTTTGATAAACTCTTCATTAGGGTTACACCAAAAGTTGCTTTTTCTTCTTCTTGACCGGAGGTTTTATTGAAGAATTGAATTTCACTAGTTTTTCCCAGCCAATTGCTCCCTTGGAATTACAAAATTCTTTTCCAAATTCGAGTGTAAATTTGTTAATCATTTGAGAATAAGATTTCAAAAAATCCTCAGTTTTCTTACTCATTCAGGTTCACAGCAAAGGGTCTATTTGCTGAGTTTGACAGCTGTACCGTAAGCAAAAAGCTCAGCTGCACTACCCACAACACTCGTAGTCATATACCGGACATTTATTACTGCATCCGCTCCCATCTCTGCAGCCTGAGCAATTAACCTATTTGTAGCTGTTGTCCGAGCCCTTCCCATCATCTCTGTGTATTCGGTCAATTCACCGCCAAGGATCAACCTGACTAAAGCGGATAAATCTTTGCCAAGCCAGATAGCATATACAGTATGCCCCTGGACCAAACCGATAATCTCCGTGATATCTCTACCGGGTACTGCAGTGGAATTTAATAGCAAAACCTCTTTCTCAGGCTGGGCAACAACTGACACTTTTCCTGATGCCCTCTTTGTCTGCTGTTCGAGAGCCACTGTCAGCAGAACAACAAGGACACCTCCCAGAAGGCAAAAAACCGCTATCCTGAGCCACCATGGCATGAGTGGATCCTGTGAAACGATCATATACCATGGCATCCCGACAAATACTGCAGTGAAGAGACCCAACACAAAGGCAAGCGACCCAATATGTCGAACTATTTTCATTTTCCCCTCCTTAAAAGATGACCTTAAACTCAACAACAAATGACATAATAACTCAATAACCTAATAACAAACTTTCTATAACATACTTTCAATCTTCTCTATCACCTCTTTCTTCTTCACATCAAAGACATCTCTATTTTTTGCTTCGATGTTCAAGCGGAGATAAGGTTCTGTATTCGATTTCCTAAGATTGAACCACCAGTCTTCATATTCAACGGTCAGTCCATCAAGCAGAGAAATTCTCCCGTCACTGTATTCATCCTTCATTGACGCGATAATCTCATTCTTATTCTCTGTTCTGAAGTTTATCTCACCGGTACCCGGGTATTTCATCAGTGGTCTCACTAATTTGCTCATTGGTTTTGGCTCTCTGGAAAGTGTCCGCAGGAGATAGAGCAAAGTAATAACACCACTATCACAGTAGAAATTATCCCTGAAATAGTAATGCCCAGCAAGTTCTCCTCCAAGGATGGCATCAACATCGCGCAGTTTTCTTCTTGCATAGGCATGCCCCACCTGTACTCTCACAGGAATGCAACCGAGCTCTTCAATTTTCTCTTTTACAGCCCAGCTCGTCCGAACATCAATGAGAATCTTCTCACTCTTTTTTCCTCCAAGCACCTCTTCGGCTATAATAGCGGTAATCAAATCAGGTCTTACAATTACGCCGCTTTCATCGACGAAACAGGCCCGGTCAGCATCACCGTCAAAAATTACTCCAAAATCTGCTTTTTCTCTAACAACCATTTTCCTCAAAGTAGCAAGATTTTCCTCTACAAGGGGATTCGATTCGTGATTCGGAAAATTGCCATCCATCTTAAAGAACAGTTTTATGAATTCTCCCGTGAGTTCTTTGAGAATTTGCGGGAGAGTATAACTCGCCATACCATTGGAAGCATCAACAACCACTTTCATTGGTTTAATCTCTCCCTTGAACTTCAAAACATATCCAAAATATTCGGCAAGAAGATTCTTTTTATGTCTTTTCCCTGTCTCCTGCGATTTTACAAGCTGATTCTTTTCTACTTTCTCTTCAACAGTATTTAATCCAGTTTCGTAACCGATGGGAATTGTTCCTTTTCCAACCGTTTTAAAACCGTTATAGTTTTTAGGATTGTGAGATGCAGTAACCTGTACCCCTGCATCATAGCCATATTTTCCAACTGCGAAATTCATCATAGGTGTTGAAGCAAGTCCGATATCAATAACATCCTTTCCAGTCTCGAGAATACCATCAATAAGTGCATCCATCAAAGACTTGCTTGATTCTCTCATATCCCCGCTTACAAGAATGGTATTCCCCTCAATTATCTGTGCAAAACAATTCCCTATCTTTCCTGCCAGAACCTCATTTAACTCTTCGGGATAGATTCCTCTAATATCATATGCCTTGAATATGGACACGGTGCATCCTCACTTTCTCAGGTAGCTGCAGGCTTTAGCCTGCGAGCTATATTCTCACGCACCCTAAAGGGTGCGGCTACCCAATTTTTCTCACGCACCCTAAAGGGTGCGGCTACCTAATTTTTTCTCACGCACCCTAAAAGGGTGCGGCTACCTAATTTTTCATCCCACTGTAGGCGCAGGCTTTAGCCTGCGAACCATATTAACTACCATTCATCTAATTCATACACTGTTGAACCTTTAAAAGTATACTCTTTCCAGTTATCTACAATACCCTTTCTAATTGGATTTTTCAAAATATACTCAATCTGTTTTTTAACATCTTCGTTTCGTCTCAGAATATGGTCATAGAAATCCTTTTGCCACTTTTCAGAATATCCATTCTTTGCTAACCAATAACCACTTCTTTGTTTGAAATCTACAGCGAATTTCCACATATCAGAATTTTCTGATTTACCCTCAATTAAAAAATGACAATGATCCGGCATAAACAAATAAATATGTGCTTCACATTCTTCTTTATCGAGGCATTTTAAGACTACTTGTTCCATCGAAAGAAAAACTTCATTAGTAATGAATAATTTTGCTTTTTTGGAAATACACATTGTAAAGGAAACAGCAATTTTACCTCTGTAAAGGTCACGTGCTAACCGATGTTTCTGCTCTTGTACCTTTATTTTTTTCATTTTTTATTATACTTGCGGTAGCCGCAGGCTTTAGCCTGCGAGCTATATTCTCACGCACCCTAAAGGGTGCGGCTACCCAATTTTTTCTCACGCACCCTAAAAGGGTGCGGCTACCTACAATCCCAACTCATTCGATATCGACTGCATTCCTTTAAGACAGATACCAGCAAATTCTTCAAGTTCCAATCCTAACTCAGAGCAAGTCTTAATCTGCTCCCTGTTTGCTCCAGCAGCAAACCTTTTCTCCTTGAACCTTCTCATAATAAAGTCTACATCCAGATTTTCCAACTTTTTTGAAGGATGCATCAATGCTGCAGCAACGATAAGACCTGTCAATGGGTCAATTGCATACAGCGCTTTATCCATAACAGATTCTCTTTCCTCACTTCCCGTATGTGAAAGAATTGCATGAAGTATATCTTCCGAAACCCCTTTACCCTCCAACATCTCAACACTCTCATACCCATGTCTTGGAAAATTGTCTTTTGTCGAATCATAATCAAGGTCATGCAAGAGACCTGCCAATGTCCATTTTTCCTTATCCTCTCCGAGATGTTCCGCCATCTCCTTCATACAGACTTCCGTTGCCAGCATATGCTTAATTAGATTCTTATTTGAAACTTTTTCTTTGACCAACTCAAATGCCTCTTCCCTATTCATATCTCTCCTTTCTTTTGTCAAGTGAGAATATACTCATCTTAAATTAATAAATCAAGAACTTTTTCGCTGTTTAACTAACTTGTAATTAGTAATTCCATTTCACCCGTTCTGATCGTTTAACAACAAGATTCTTGCACAGTTAAAAATGTTGCCTTACTCAGAATGACAATTTACAGCACAAAGTGCGTTTGTTCACAGTGTAGCGTTAGTTTCACATAGGAAGCTGTTTTGTTACAGTTAGCTTTTGCTCTCTTCTTCTCCGTCGCTCCAATACCCCTTCACTCCATTGCACTTATCACTCTTCTCTCTTGCCCATCGCGACTAGGAAGTCGCTCCTATAACAATAATTATCGCAACCTAAAGGTTGCGGCTACCTCACTCCCACACACCTTCAATTACTCTCCCACAGAATCCACATTTACCATCTTTTAGATTAATTTCATTTATAATATAGCCTGTCCGTTTTATTATTACCTTTCCGCACTCGGGACAGTAAGTATTTTCACCATCGTGACCGGGCACATTTCCGACATATACATAATTTAAACCCGCCTTAATTGCAATTTCCCTTGCTAAGGAAAGAGTTGAAACAGGTGTAGGTGGGAGATTTTTGAGTTTATAAGTAGGATAAAACCGTGAAAAATGAACGGGCACATCGGGTCCCAAATGCTCCATAATCCATTCTGTCATATTCCTAATCCCTGCTTCTCCATCGTTCAGGGTTGGAACAACAAGATTGGTTATCTCTAAATGAACACCTTTTTTATGCAACGTTTCAAGCGCTCCAAGAACCGTGTTAAGGTAACCGTGACTTACCTTAAAATAGGTATCTTCATCGAAGAACTTAAGGTCAATATTCGCTGCATCAAGAAATTCACATAATTCCTCAAGTGGTCCTGCATTAATTGAACCATTAGAATGCATCGTCGATTTAAGCCCTGCTTTTTTTGCAAGTTTCGATACATCATACATATATTCATAGAATGCCGTTGGTTCTGAATATGTAGAGGCTATGGATGGCGTTTGGTATTTCAATGCAAGATTCACGACATCCTGGGGTGAGAGTTCATAATTCACTGTTTCTTCTGGTTTAAATTGAGATATCTCCCAGTTCTGGCAGTATTTGCACCTGCATGTGCATCCAGCAATTGCTACGGAAAGCACTTTTGAAGCTGGCAAAAAATGAAAAAGCGGTTTTTTCTCAACAGGGTCTATATGAACAGCACAGGGATTCCCATACGCATAAGTGTACAATTTCCCATCCTTGTTCACTCTAGTCCTGCAAAAGCTTCGTTCGCCTGGTTTAAGTATGCACATATTCGGGCACCTTTGACACTGTACTACATTCTTCTTGAGCTTAATGTAATGCCATGCTTCGATGGGTGATATATATCCTTTTTCCTGTGCCTCACCTTCTTCCGCAGGCAAAAGGAAAGATGCTGCTGCAAGAGACATTGCTGTTGTAGACTTTAAAAAATCCCTACGTGACAAACTTTTCTTCATAGTGTTATTACTATATATTGTTTGAAGTTAAATGTCAAATTATTTTAGCTATTCAGGGTTCAAGCCTCATCCTCGCCACTTCACATTTTATGCCATTCTTGAGAGAATTCTCTTACAATACACTATGCTTTTTAAGGCAAACCATATTGCTTCCCGGAGCTTCGACCTTTATAATAAACGAAAATCTATCAACCTCTGTGCATAATTCGAAATCTCGCTCGGGAGCCCAAACCTTTTCATCGTTAAAAAATTTTTCCGCACTTTTATAACTTTTCAAATAGTTCTTTATTTTTTGAAAATCAACCTCTTTCCCTTCTAAGGAATCCTTTATGAACTCGGCACACATTGTGTCTTCGTCCGATTTCTCAATTCCCTTATCTCCCATGCACACGAGGGAAACATCGCTAAAACCTGTTTTTTTTATATAGTTGACGACTACACTTGTATTTACGAAACTTCCCGTGATTATTTCATCTGCATTTGTTGCATTGAGGATACCCTTCGTTCCCGCCGTTGTAGTTTGAATTATAGTTTTTCCTTTGAAATCAAAATTTTCAATTTCTGTTGGTGAATTTCCGTAATCAAAATCCTCAGGCTTCTTTCCATCTCTCTCTCCCATCACAATATAATCCGGATTTTTCTTCCTCAGTTCCAGTGCTCCATCAACCGATTCGACAGGAATTATCTTCACCGCACCGTTATCAAAGACGAAGCAATCAGTTGTAAAAGCACGGAATACATCGATAATAATCGTCAATCCACGCGCCTCACGCGCCCCTTCTATTAATTGCAGAATCCTAATATCCATTTTGGGAAATTTAACTTTTAACTTTTCACTTTTAACTTGTCTTTAAATTGGTTCTTCCAGCGGAACATAACAAAACTTTTTCCTTCCACAATCACTACACATCTTCCCTTCCCAAATTTTCAGAAAAAGTGAACGAATATGCTTAATGAGTTCTGGATTTTCTGTTAAGATCCCAATCTCAAAGTTCCTACGATTCTCCCCCTTTGCGCCGAGCCCTGCCCCTGTGAGATTAGGGCTTCCGACAAATAATCTCTTACCATCTATAAGTACGCACTTGAAATGAACCCTGGGACATCGTCTCATTAGAAATCTTTTCTCCTCGCCTAATCTGTATTTCTTGAAATCCTTAAGGAATGCCTCGGATGGTATGCTGGAATGTAGAATGCGGAGTTCGACGTTCTTCCTGCAAAGGTCTCTAAACAACTTATTTATCGATACATACCGTTTGTCTTCTTCAACCCGCAAATCCTTGACATTAGCAGTCGCAATCCAGATTGAGTGGTCGGCATTACGTATTCCATCCAGAATAACCGATTCATAAATCTCGATGTTCTCGAGATACTTAATATCCATCACACTCCGCTTAATGACTTATACTCCTTCAGAAGTAAGAAAAGACCCAGAATCGATAATAATGCAGCCACAATTCTAAGAAAAATCATTATAAACCTGAATCCCTGCATAAATATTCCGAAGCCTGCAACTTGGAAAAAATGAGCACCGAAAATTAAAAACAGATTTGGAATATTTACCAATAGATTAATAATTCCATATAGCATAAGTAGAAACCATCCTTTGCTTTTCTTAATTTTGAAACCGCAAGCGCATATAACAATTACAATAATGTTAAAACACAGAATTATTAAATACTGCAGAACTGGAATAATAACTTGCCATATTCTCATTGCATCAAAACCGAAGTTTTCTACCATATTACTCACCTCCTAAAATATTTAGCCTGTTTAGCACTATTTATGTTCATCCCTATAGCCCTTATTGCATTTAATCTTTTATATTACATCCACGCAGGCTAAAACCTGCGCCTACCTTCCTCGTACTACATTGCTACCTTTAGGCAATGCTTTATTATCTGCGGACGGATGGATGCAATGATATTGGGTCGTACCTTCGGATGGACTGCATTACTGAGAAAAATAATGTAAATCTTTTTAACAGGATCAATCCAGAGTACACAACCAGTAAAACCAGAGTGCCATATAGTTTTTGACGATAACCCCTTCAAGTCATCTCCATCCATAACGAAACCCATACTTCTTTTTTCAGCCTTAATGTTTACACTCTCTTCGAAAAGAGCGTCTACTATCCTTGAAGAAATGTTTTTGCCTCCCCCCAAAAGGAGTGTCCTTGCGAAAACAGCAAGGTCTGAAACCGTAGAGAACAGTCCTGCATTACCACTTACACCACTGAAACTATAAAAACTATTTCCATCATGCACTTCTCCAACAATAGTCTCTTCTCGCCAATCGAAAGGTTTATCTGCGTACTTCTGGCTTAACTCTTTCTCATGCCTGTTACCTTTTTCTGTTGATGCGATTCTTGTCCTCAATTCAGCTCCCGGACAAAAGAATGTATCCTTCATAGCCAAAGGCTTAAAAATGTTTTGTTCTGTAAAAACTTTCAAGGATTTACCGGTAACTCTCTCCACTACTTTCCCTAAGAGGATATAATCCAGACAGCTATAGGTTGGTTGTTCTGACTTCATATTTCCTATAAACCTGATTATCTCCTCTTCATCACCTGAATGAAGGTATAAAGGATACCAAGCAGGGATACCGGAAGTATGAGTTAGCAATTCAAAGATTGTTTTATCTTTGTTTACCGTGTCCTTTAGCTCAGTTAAAACCTTGCCTATTCTGTCTTGCAAAGTAATCGCACCAGCTTCAACAAGCAATAATATGGAAGTTGCAGTCGCAATAGGTTTTGTGAGCGATGCTATATCAAAAATACAATCCTTCTTCATCTCTTTCTTTGCTGGAGTGACCTCAGAAAATCCATAGGCTTTATGAAAAATGTCTGCGTTTTTGTTTCCGATAATGATTACACATCCCGGAAAATAACCTTCTTCGATTTTATCTTCTATGAAATTATCGATTTCACACATCTCGTCACTTTTTTAAAATTTACAATTTCATTCAAAACCTTAAATTCGTCAATTTCTTCAAGCCCCTCTTTAAGGTATTTTAGTCCCTGAGGGATTGCCTTCCTGAACCATCTCTTTTTCATAATTTTAGAGAGAAAAGCAAATGCGCCCAGTGCCTGCATATTTCTCTGAATTGCCGAAAGCACATAAACTCGCCTGAACTTCTTAATATCCTTATAAAGATTGTTATTTTTCCTTAACAATGAGTAGTAGGAGGAGAAAAGTCTGTTTCTCATCTCTGCTGATAGCGAGACATAAGCATCTCTTAAGAGCGAAGCGAGGTCGTATGTAAGCAAACCCCTGTGCGCATCCTGAAAATCTACTATTCTAACAAGTCCATCTTTCAGGAAAATATTTGTTGACTGAAAATCCCTGTGCATAAAGAAAAGGGGCTCATCAACAAGGTATTTAGCAAGGTTATGAAATTCTTCATCAACTTTCCCCAAATCACCTTTTGTTAACTTGCAGAATCTCTTGAGAAAAAACCACTTGAAATAATTTGATTCCCATTTGAATGAGTCATAATTAAAGAATTTCTTATTTACAGGCTTACATTCCTCGATTCCTTTACTACCTTCTATTTGCATACGAATTAGAGATTTTATCACCTCTTTGTATAAATGTTCAATAAAATCCATATCAGTAGCTTCTTTAACCACCCCATATAAGCTTTTTCTTCCAACATCTTCCATTAGCACTATGTATGAATCCACATCAGCAACAGTTATCGCTGGAACTCCCACGTCCTTTTCGACTAAAAACTTCTGCAAATTTCTGTATTCTTTAACCTCCCTGTGTACTGACGCAAACATTGCGACCAAAGTATAATCAGCTTCAATTATGCGATAGAACTCTCTAGTGGAACCACTGAAAATAGGTTCAATTTTCGCATATCTTTCCAAAGGTTCATATCCCCTTTTTTCAAGCATTCTGTTAATAATTCTCTTAATATCCCGTTTGCTCATACAGCGGAGTTTAGCATGCATCCGGAAACATTTCAAGATTATTATATACCTATTCGAAAATCATTCAGCGGGAAATGCAAGCATTAAAATCATTTGACATTATGCAGTTCTCGTATGCCTTTCCATTATCAACAACCGTATCATCGAAAATCACGCAGTTTTCAAGTTTGACATCATCTCCAATAATACAGTTCTTTCCGATGGAAACAAAACCCGAAAGTTTCGCGTTTTTGCTTACAACCGAATCCTTACCTATAAAGAAAGGTTTTTCTGGTTTGGTTAAATCACAGAGTATATCTTTCTTATCCACAAGAATATCTTTATGAACCTTCAAGTAATTCTCCTTTGTTCCCATATCCAACCAATAATTTCCCTGAGAGATAAATCCAAAGATTCTTCTCTCTGCTTTTATAACTTCAGCATAAGCATCTGCAACATTGTAAAACCGATTCTCCGGTAGAAAATCGAATATCTTCCTGTTAACTATTGAAATACCTGTAAACCCAAAAAAGTCCTGACCATCTCTTTCTAATTTCCCAGCAATATCTATTATCTTCCCATTTTTTAACAACAGAACGTCCTTTGAGTTTTCCCATTCCGTAAGGACTAATGTTACTAAGGCTTCACTCTCTCTATGAAATTTCCACGCTTTCTCGAACGCAATATCCGTAACAATATCACTGTTATATACAACAAAATCATCCGACTTGATATACTTTCTCATTCTTCCTATCCCACCACCTGTTCCGAGAATCTTCTCTTCGGCTGAAATCCTTATTTCAATTCCAAAATCATTTTCTTTTAAAAAATGAATAATCTTCCCCTTGAGATGATAAGCATTTATACATAGTTCTGTAATGCCCTGTTGTTTCAGTGATTGGATGATGTGTTCGAGTATTGGCTTTCCAACTATAGGTAAAAGAGGCTTTGGCACAAACTTTGTGAGTGGCAAGAGTCTTTTGCCTTCACCCGCAGCCAGTATCATAGCCTCAGTTATCTCTTTCATCACTTTTCGTATCTTTTATGTTACATTCTATTGCTCGTTTAACTTTTTTCTATATGTCACAGTTTTATTCAATTGTCAAGCAGAGATTACATGCTCTGAACATTGTCATGCTAAACAATGTCATCCTGAATTTATTTCAGGATAATTTCAGCATTTCGCCTTTTCTGGTTATGGGATTACTTCGGTAGAAATTATGAAAAAATACTCGCAATGACAACTTTTACGGGGAATGTCCCTTTTGTATTTTCTTCGTTTTAATTTGTTTCTGTGCTTTTTGTTTTCCTCATTTATAAAGAAGATGCCTTCCCCTTGTTTCCTTGAATTCATCCAATCTTTCGTCACATACTTCACTTATATCTTCAATAGAGGCTTCATCATCTATCATCTTTCTTATATCTGAATTTCCGATGAGGATATCAAACGGCGATTTTTCTGCCTCGAATTCATACGGAGGCTTATTCCACTTAAACTTATCCCGATGTGTTTTCCTGATGGCGAGAATAATCTCAAGTGCACTTATAACGGGTTTGAATTTATCCCTGTCGGTTATGTGCAATTGAAATCCTTTGCAGGTTTCTCCTGTGTATTTACCAAAGAGAGGCCGAAAATAAAGGGTCCTGAGTTTACAACCCGCAAGTTTTCCCAGTTCCTTAAGAACAAGCTCCTGATTGAGCCAGGGAGCGCCAAAGTATTCGAAGGGTTTTGTGGTTCCCCTTCCTTCTGAAATGTTTGCTCCTTCCAGAAGACACATTCCCGGATAGACAATTGCAGTATCAAGTGTAGGCATATTAGGTGAAGGTGAAACCCACGGAAGAGCCGTCTCGTCAAACCATAATTTTCGACTCCAACCCCGCATTTTGACAATATCAAGTCCAACACATATGCCGAATTCATCCTTGAACAAGAGAGCAAGTTCACCTGTTGTCATCCCGTGCCTGATGGGGATTGGATGCAAGCCAACAAAAGACTCATAACCTTTATCAAGCAACGGTCCTTCTATATCAACACCATTTATGGGATTGGGCCTGTCAAGCACAACAAATCTCTTATTGTACTGTGCTGCTTTCTCCATAGCAAGCCCCATTGTCCAGATGAATGTATAATATCTTGCCCCAATATCCTGAATGTCAAAAACAAGTGTGTCCACGCTCTTAAGCATTTCTTCAGTAGGAGCAAGATGCTTTCCGTAAAGGTTATAAATGAAAATATGTTTTTTCTCATCCTCAAATCCAGTACACTTTTCCTGATCCTGAAATTCTCCCCTTATCCCATGCTCTGGACCGAACACAGCGGTTACTTTAACACCATTTCTTAAGAAAACCTCCAATGTGGGCTCAAGATTCCTGTCAACCGAAGAGGGATTGATAATAAGTCCTACCCTCTGTTTCTTAAAACGGTCAAAACCCTCCTCTTCGAGAACATCAATTCCCGTCTTTACATTTGGTAACATTTTCTCCCTTTTTGAATGAGTTTATTACATACTTTAACATATAGTTATCATACCAGAATCCATCCGGTAATTCAAGCGAAAAAGAATATGTACCCACAAAAATTCCTTGACATTTTGTCAGGGAATGTTATAAATGTAAACATCTAACAACGAGTAGAAGTAGGTAGAAAAGCAAAAAGAACCAATCCTCTGGAGGTGAAGAATGAAATATCTATTAATCTTCTTTGTGTTTGTAGTGTTTTGTGTTGCACCATTCAAGCCTGCACAGGCACAAACCCAGGAGAAGGTGATTGTAATCAGCGAGAAGGTGGGAGAACTGATAGACGAGCAAGAAAGACGTCTGTATCATCTTTTCCCCTGGACACAGGGCTTTGAGTCGGCGGTTTTCTTACAGCTCCCTGACGGCAGTTATGTTGCGGAGATTACATTCGAAAAGGATGGGGAAGAGAAGAAAAATAGAATTTCACAAAGTAAAACTGCAATAACAGAATTAAGAAATTACATTGAGAATTATGGCAGGAAGAACGTCCAACCCACAATTTTCAGTACCAAAGGAAAAATTTCCGCTGAGCCCTACCCTCAGAGAATGGGAAAACCTCACATAAGCACAGGCAGAACTGTGGGTGAATTTTTTGCTGGTCTTGGTGCAGGAGTAGGAGTTGGAGCTGGAGGCTTTCTTTTAGGTATCTTGGTCACTCCAAATTCCATCTCCGACGACGCGGAATTACCAGGCTCTGAAGTTTTTGGGCGCATTTTCGTAGGTTTAATAGGCTTTGCAGTTGCATACCCTGTAGGAACCGCTATTGGTGTTTATTTTACAGGAAACACAGATAACACAAAGGGAAGTTTTCTCGCAACTTTTGGTGGGAGTGTTGCAGGTGGTGTCCTTGGTAGTGGATTAGTACTTATTGGAAATGCTATACCTGTTGCTATTGGCGTTGTCCTGCCATCCGCATTTGCAACGATTGCATTCAACGCAACTGCCAAGGATAGAAATACGCTTCCTGAAACCGGCTTCATCAATTACAATAATGATAGGTTAAGCCTTACCGTCCCCTCAATTTATTATACTCAGGAAAATACATTCGAAGGTAAAACAATAACCCAGAATGTTACACTGGTCAAAATTAATTTTTAGTGGAATGAAGTGTCGGATTTTTCATAATTCGACTGGATTCCTGCTGTTGCAGGAATGACAATCAATGCCAAAGGATCATTGACTGATGACTAATGCTCCATGCCTGAACAGAGATTCTTCCTGGGTCAACCCTGTGTAATACCATTATGCACAGGACATTTTCCTATTACACGGGGTCAATATGGAACATATTACTCAGAATGACACCGCAAACCGTCATGCTAAACTACGTGCTGAACAATGTCATGCTGAACTTGTTTCAGCATCTCGGTTTTAGATTCTTTCTGGGTCAAAAAGACTACCTTACTCAGAACGACATTACACACCCCTAAACCCTCCACCTTCGTTGAAACTTCGGAGGACATAGAAGCTATGCCTGCCGAAGCCTTGCGGGTAGACAGCCTTGTACGTAGGCGAGCCTTCCCACATTATGCAGCCTTGTTCCCTTTCTTTTCCCTTTGAAAAAGCTGAACTTAGGCGGAATTACGATCGCTAACGAGGCAGGAAAGTACGATATGTATCGTAAAGAGGTAATCGAAAAAATTGGGAAACCACAGCAGGTTTTATTGTTGACATTAGAAAGGTATAAATGTATAATTTATGTATGGATAAATTTACGTTTATAATAGGAATTACCGGTATTGTCCTGCTCGTTATTGCATTCTTTATCCTCATATACTCCATCGTAAAAACAGGAAAAAGAAGAATGAGAATAAAGGGATTCCTATTTTATTTCCTGGTTTTTCTCATAATCTTTGCTTTTTCTATCTCATTTATCTATCTATCTCTTTTTCTAAAAACATTTTCAAGGTATACCTATGAAGAAAGACTGGGAAAGATATATGCAGAAAAACAGGATAGTATGATAAATGTATTTTTTTCAGATGAGAAAAATGATAATGAGTATCAATTTACACTTTCGGGTAACCAGTGGATGATTGAAGGTTGTATACTTAGATGGAATCAATATGTGAGATGGCTCGGTGCCGATTCCTACTATAAGGTAACGCGTTTTAGGGGGAGATGGGAAGAATCAAAGAAAACCGTAATGGAAGAGTATGAAATTCAACCACAGGGAAGGTTATGGCAATTTCTTTTGCTTTATGGTGAATCTATGCCCCTGGTTGATACTGCTTATGGAATAGCAGCATTTCAATATCCTTCAAAGGATACCTTCTTTATTTACATAAATGAAACGGGATTCATACTGAGAAAAAACTGATCTCCGCAGAGCAAGCTCCGCTAATCCTTTTGGATAGTTGGTAACCTCTCAGAAAAGGTTATCTAAGAGCTTACCAACTTTTATTTCTTAGAACTTGGTCGTCGACGCAAAGTGGAACTTCTTTGCAAAAATTGAAGGCACAAGAAATCTTCCTTCCACTCTCTCTGGTTTTCCCAGATATTTCACTTTCGATAGTATTGTGAACGGTGAATCATTAAATCGCATATTCTTAACAGCCTTTGAAATCTTCCCATTTTCAATAAGAAAAAGCCCATCCCTGGTCATTCCCGTTAATACCAAATCTTTTCTATTAACGAATCTAATATACCATAACCGTGTTATCAAAAGCCCATAATTAACCTTTTTAACCATTTCTTCTCTTGTTGTTCTGGTCCCCTTCATAATCACGTTAGAAGGCATTCCTGTTGGTTTTAATCCTTTCTTCTTTGCCCAATAGCGTGTGGTCCATAGTTTTTTGAGTATTCCATCCTTTATCCAGGCGTGCTTTGTCAGGGGTAATCCATCGCTTTCAACATCAAAAGGAACCCCAGGAATTTTTGAATTGAGAGGATCGGAAAATATCGTTACATTGTTCGAAGCAATCTTTTTCCCTAATTTTCTGGAAAAATAACTCCAGCCTTCGTCAGAGCTTCTCCTCTCCATCAAAAATTTAAGATACCACATCAGGCTACCGAGTGCAATGGGCTCTAAAAGAACAGGATAATCACCGGGTTTAATCTTAACCGCCTTCCTGCCCATTTCCGCCTTGTTTAGTGCAACATTGAAGGCTCTCTCTACATCTATCTTTCTCACATCCTCTTCCGTCTCTTCAGCAAAACCACTGGAACCATCTACTGATACTGTAACCGAAAAATCTGCATTGGTTAAACTGTGGCTTGCAAAAAAACCCTTTGTATTCATGATGCATATTTTTCTTCTTCCATTATAAAAAATCCCTGCCACTTTCGCATTTTTACTCTTAAGCTTTTTCACAACTTTCAGGATTGATTTTGCCTTCGTCTGAGGTGTTATTCTGGTCGTTGAAGCCACATCCATTTGTACATTATTACATGGCTCTGGCTTTAGTGGAGGCATAAACTCGGGGTCTTTGGGCATAGCTGATGCAATGGACTCAGCAGTTCTCAGAGTTTTCAGCAAGGATGTGCTATCGATCTTGGTAGTTTTAACCGAACCCACTCTTTCATCTTTTATTGCTTTAATCGTGATTTCTTCGAGTTTTTTTGACATATTCTGAGTAATCCTGTTCTCTGCAAAACGACTGAGATTGGAATCTTCTCCATTATAATGAAAAATAACATCGTCACACTCTTTTTTCTTTTTCAAAAAGCTTATTATTGTTTTATCTATTCTCATTTCTTGCCCCTTTCCACACTTATTTTTCTAAACAATGCATAGGGTGCTCCGTTTGTCATCTGCGCCCTCTGCACTGGTTCACCCTTTCCACAGTTGAATATTCCCCTGGGCTCCCAATATTTTCTTCCTGAAAGTCCGTCAAGGCTGCCCCAGAATTTCGGTGTTATCGAATGATATATAACATCTCTTAGCATCTTTCCTTTCTTCCCGTTTTTGATTTCGTAAAAAAGGTCCCCACCAAACTGGAAATTCAATCTCCTTTGGTCTATGGAGAAACTCCCTCTACCCTCAATATACACACCATCCTTTACTCTGGACATCAGCTCATCCGGAGAAACATCTTTCTTTCCAGGTGCAAGATAAAGATTTGGAATACGGTTAATCGGAAAACTATAGTATGCATCTGCTCTTCCAGAACCACGGCTTCTTCTTTTCCCTATTAAACCCGCAACCTCCCTCGTTGAACTATAATCAACAAGAATGCCATCTTTTATAACATTCCATTTTTGACATTTGACACCTTCGTCATCGTAGCCAGTTGTTGCAAGACCGCCAGGCAGTGTATTATCCGCAACAAAATTCACCAGTTTGCTTCCATATCTGAAATTCCCTAACTTCTCTGGTGTCGCAAAACTCCTCCCGGCAAAATTGGTTTCGTATCCCATTACCCTATCGAGTTCTGTTGGATGACCAACGGATTCATGAATCGTTAAAGAAAGGTGGCATGGATTTAGAACGAGGTCCTTTTTGCCTTCTTTCGGATATGAAGCGCTCAGCTTCGCAACTGCCTCCTCCGCAATCCTTTCTGCGTTTTCAACCATTTTAAGTGAAAGTATGTGTTCCCATCCTGCGTTTTTTGGATAACTCTGGAAAGACCTCATTTGCGAATCATTGCCTTTTAATGCAACTGCCGTATAATCACTGTTAACGGTAATTATTTTTGTCTTTATAAGGGAACCCTCCTGTGAAGCAAAAATCTGATCCCTTTGATTTACAATAAAATAGGAGTAAACCTTCACGATTGATTTAACATTTAGCATTACCTCATTGATTTCCATGAGCAGTTCGAGCTTTTCATCTATTCCGATTGAAAATGGATCGATTCTCACAGGAGTTGTGAATTTATCCTTATGCACAGGTTCTTTCGCAAGTTCTATACCATTTTCGCGCGAAACAAGAGAGCTGGCTTCTGCTATTGAATACGCTTTTTTAACGGTCTTTTCTATCTCTTTTCTGGTAATCCTATTCGACGAGGCAAACCCCCATGCACCATTCTTCAAAATCCTAACACCGAAACCATAGATATCCTCATCCCCTATCTCTTTTGGACTTCTATCTATGAGAACGATCCTTTGAGACCTGTCATCTGTTATCCGTATATCCGAATAATCCGCACCAAGCTTTTTTGCTCTGGAAACTGCGTATTTACAAAGTGTATCCATTACTGCTCCTTTCTATGCAAAAAATATAATTAGATAACTATGAATTTTCGACATCTCAAAAAAAACTATACTGCTTTAATACAGCATATTGCTGCTTTTGTCAAGTAGTGATTTTTTTTCTTTTTTTGCTTGACGAAACTTGCAAATAGTGTTACAAATAAAGACTGCTTAAGTTTGTGTACCAAAACCTTCATTATAAAACTCGGAGGAGGCTTGATGAAAGAGATTTTCGAAATACGATGGCACGGAAGAGGAGGTCAAGGAGCAAAAACTGCTGCCCTTCTTTTCGGAGACGCAGCATTGTCAACGGGTAAATACATTCAGGCTTTTCCTGAATACGGTCCTGAAAGAATGGGCGCACCTGTCCAATCTTTCAATAGATTGAGCGACAAACCAATTACAATACACAGTGGAATAACCAATCCGGACATAGTAATTGTCCTTGATCCCAGTCTTATGAAATCGATTGATGTAACAGCAGGGCTACCGGAAAATGGCATTTTACTTGTAAATACCAATAAATCACCTCAAGAGATTCGAAAAGAATTGGATATGAAAGGCAGAAAAATTGCGACCTGTGATGCATACAAGATTTCCGAGGAAACCATCGGGAAAAAAATCCCAAATACCCCAATGCTGGGTGCGCTTATCGGCATCACCGGAATTCTTGATTTCGAACAGATGTTAAAAGACACGGAAGAGAAACTGAACAAGAAATTTGCCGGGAGACCTGAAATAGTTAAAGGTAATATAAACTCAATAAAGAAGGCATTTGAGGAGGTGAAAGGAGAATGAAAAAGGGGTGGAAAGATTTAGCTATAGGAACACAGATCAAAAAAGCTGGTTCAAGCGAAGATTTCAAGACAGGTGATTGGAGAACTGAAAAACCTATAATAGATTTCGATAAATGTATACATTGCTTAATATGCTGGGTATACTGCCCTGATTCATCAATAATCGTTAAAGATGGCAAAGTCGAAGGTGTAAATTACGACTTTTGCAAGGGCTGTGGAATCTGTGCAGAAGAATGTCCAAAAGACGCCATTTCTATGAAATCAGATACATAAAAAGCAATAAATATCTTTGGAGGATTTTCCTATGGAGAAAATGATAGTTGCAAAAACAGGAAACGAGGCAATGGCCGAAGCAATGAGGCAGATAAATCCAGATGTTGTTGCTGCATACCCTATAACACCGGCAACAGAGGTTGTCCAACTATTCAGTAAGTTTGTTGCTGATGGAAGGGTGGATACAGAATTTGTTCCTGTGGAGAGTGAACACAGTGCTTTAAGTGCCTGTGTTGGTGCTGCAGCTGCGGGTGGAAGGGTTATGACATCAACCGCTTCACAAGGACTTGCTCTAATGCATGAGGTACTGTTTATTGCCGCTGGTTTAAGATTGCCGATTGTCATATGTGAAGTCAACAGATCCTTATCAGGTCCTATAAATATCCACTGTGACCATTCTGATACAATGGCTGCAAGAGACTCGGGATGGATTCAGTTGTATTCCGAAGACTCTCAAGAAGCATACAACAATACAATACAGGCAATGAAGATAGCAGAAAAGGTCTTCCTTCCCGCAATGGTAACGGCAGATGCTTTTATAATTAGTCATTCACTGGAAAGACTCGAGCTTATTCCGGATGAAGAAGTGCAGTCATTTCTTGGTAAACACCAAAAACCTTATGACCTACTCGATTTAGATAATCCGATTACACTTGGAGGTCTCGACCTGCAGGATTACTTCTTTGAACACAAAAGACAAGAAATAGAAGCTATGAAGGACGCAAAGGAGGCAATAATAGAAGTGGGTAAGGAATTTGGTAAAATATTTGGCACCGAATATGGCTTTTTTGAAAAATACAGAATGGATGACGCAGATATTGCAATCATAACGCTCGGTTCCAGCGCAGGAACAACAAAGGTCGTCGTTGATGCATTGAGAAAACAAGGGAAAAAGGCGGGTCTCCTGAAAATAAGGGTATTCAGACCGTTTGCCAATAAGGAACTGAAAAAGGAAATCGAAAATCTGAAAGCTGTAGCAGTTCTTGATAGAGCAGATGGAATGAGTTCATTTGGTGGTCCGGTTTTTCACGAGGTTAGATCGTGTATGTATGAATCAGAAAAGAAACCCCTGACGAAAAACTACATTTACGGACTTGGAGGTAGAGATATCTTCCCCGAAGATATCGAAACCGTTTACAATGATCTATACAAAGATGTAGAAAAGGGTAAAATAGAAAATCTAATAAACTATCTTGGCGTCAGAGAATAGGGGGATCAATGGCAAGCTTAAAACAACTATCCGCTGAAAAAGATCTTTTTGCAAGCGGTCACAGAGCGTGTGCCGGTTGTGGTGCAAGCGTAATTTTAAGACAGGTTTCTTTAACCGCTGGAAAGGACACAGTTTTCGTTGGTGCAACAGGATGTATGGAAGTAGTATCTACAATCTTCCCTTACACTGCGTGGAAGATTCCGTTTCTGCATAATGCCTTCGAAAACTCGGCAGCTACTGCAAGTGGCGTTGAAGCTACATATAGAGCATTAAAAAAGAGAGGCGAAATAACAAAAAAGGTAAACATAATTGCTTTCGGAGGTGATGGCGGAACTTATGATATAGGTTTTCAGTCCCTATCCGGAGCAATGGAAAGAAGACACAACATGCTCTATATCTGTTACAACAACGAGGCTTATATGAATACAGGAATTCAAAGGTCGAGTGCAACACCTTTTGGAGCACACACAACAACTTCCCCTGCGGGGACAGTCATTCCAGGAAAACAACAATTTCCGAAAGACCTGACAGAGGCAATAGCGGCACATGATATTCCCTTTGTGGCACAAGCTGCACCGCATAACTGGGCTGATCTTACAAGAAAAGTGACAAAAGCACTTTCAATAGACGGTCCGACTTTTATCAACATACTATCGCCCTGTCCCCTTGGATGGGCGTATCCTCCAAACCTTACGATGAAAATATCGAAGTTGGCAGCGGAAACCTGTTTTTGGCCCCTTTATGAGGTCGAAAACGGTGTCCACAAAATCAACTTCAAACCAAAGGAGAAAAAACCTATAACCGAATGGATGAAACTTCAAGGACGTTTCCGACATCTCTTGAAAGAAGAAAACGCTCACATAATTGAATTAGCACAACAAGAGATAGATAGAAAATGGAATAGACTACTAAGGATGGTAGAAGCGAAAATTTAAAAGGAATAACGAAACGATAGAAATAGGTTACAAACATGCCTTTTGAAAGTGTTAATATCTTTGAGCAAGATTTCTGGGAAATAAATGAAAATCTCGAACATCTGAAGAAAGAAGCAAATGCTGAAAGTGTGCTTCTTATTGACAAGGCAGGGCAATTAATCACAAGTACAGGTGACGTAACCGAGATGGACATGTCGGCTTTTGCCTCTCTCTCAGCAGCAGATTTCGCAGCAACAAGTCAACTTGCATCTTTAATAGGTGAGAACGAGTTCAACACACTATTTCATCAAGGCAAGAACCTCAGTCTCTATGTATCTGTTATTGCTCAAAGCGTAATTCTCGTCGTAATCTTTAGCAAGAAAACTACACTTGGCCTTGTCAGACTGAGGGTGAATAGTATCTCTAAAAAACTCAATGAAATATTCGCGCACATTTTCGAGAAACTTGGCGCAGCGAAGGAAGAAAGACAAAAGAATTTCGGTGAAGATTTCTTCAAAGAGGCTGACAGTGAAATCGATAATCTTTTTACCTAAGATTTAATGTCACTAATCAACTACGCTTCAAGAGAAATAAATTGCAAGATCGTTTACTACGGTCCTGGACTTGGTGGAAAAACAACAAACTTAAAATATATCTACTCGAAAATCGCACCAGGGATAAGAGGAAAACTCATAAGTCTTGCAACAGAACTTGATAGAACTCTATTTTTTGATTTCCTTCCCGTTGATGTAGGAACAATTAAGGGATTCAAGACGAGATTTCATCTATACACCGTTCCGGGACAGGTTTATTATAATGCCTCCCGTAAATTGATATTGAAGGGAGTTGATGGTATAATATTCGTGGCAGATTCGCAGATTGAACGCTTCGACGATAACATCGATAGTATGGAAAACATGAAGCTGAATGTTGCAAACATAGGATTATCAACCAGTACAATCCCCTTGGTGATTCAATATAACAAAAGAGACCTTCCAAATATCTCACCACTGGACAAACTCGAAACCGTTTTGAATCCTCAAAGGGTACCGTATTATGAAGCGGTCGCTACTCAAGGAGTTGGAGTATTTGATACACTTAAAGCCTGCAGTAAAATTGTAATAAGAACACTAAGTAGGTAAATTGTAATGTCTGATATAAGAAGGCTAAAATGCTCCAGTTGTGGTGCAACACTTTCCGCTGAACTCACATCGTACCCTCATTGTGGGTATCGAAAAAAACACAAAAATGATGAATGAAAAAATAAGAACAAATGTTATAGATGCAATCAAACGAATCACAGAGTCAACCTGGCGAGGGAGAGAACACACTCCCCCTGAAATTGTTAACGACATTAAAAATTTTCTTACTGAAGAGAATGAAACCGTTCTAACGGAAATCGAATGGCAGGAGCTTCTCGATCAATTTCCAATTGTCGATCTCTCGGGAAACATTTTTAAAGTTAAGGATATTTTTGCTGAAAAATATGGGTATGGTTCCAAAGAATATGGAGGAGCGCCACAAAGCGACACCGCGACGAAGCCTTGTGAAGCTGAACCAACACCTATTTTGTCCGATAATCCCATCGAGAAAGAACAGGAACTTATCAAACAATTACGAGAAGTTAGAAAGCAAGGAGTTAAAAAGATAATATCCTTGTATAACGAGAAATTCTCGAATCTGAAAACTTCACCTACCGACAAAGAACTTATCGATTTTATAAAAAACAACGCATTAGAGAAAAAAGAAAATAGAAAGACGATAATTATTGCGCTTGAACGTATCGTCGGTCTGGAAAAAATAAGAAGAGTTTTTGATATTATCGAGGAGAAACGTCCTTTCGATAGCAAAATGGAACTATTCGAAATGTGGCTAAAAAAACAAAAAAACCAAAAGTGAGAGGAGGAAAAGTGCACAAGAAGCTTTTTATTCCGGGTCCTACCGAAGTGAGTCAAGAGATTCTCGAAATACTGAAGACACCAATGATAGGGCATAGGAGCAAGGAATTCTCAGCACTCTACGATACTGTTGTTCCAAAACTGAAGAAGGTACTGTATACGGATAATAAGGTTTTTCTTTCGACATCTTCTTCAACAGGACTGATGGAAGCTGCCGTAAGAAACTGTGTGAAAGAGAAAGCATTGAATCTTGCTTGTGGTGCTTTCAGCAAAAGGTGGCATCAAATCACGAAATCAAATGGGAAAGATGCAGATATGATTGAAGTAGAATGGGGAAAAGCAATTCTCCCGGATATGGTGCGAAATGCTCTAAAAACAGGAAAATACGATGCCATAACCCTTGTTCATAACGAAACTTCAACAGGCGTTATGAACCCTATCTACGAGATTGCGGAAGTAATGAAAGAATTTCCCGATGTTTCGTTCCTTGTTGATGCAGTTAGCTCAATGGCTGCAGTCAAGATCGAAGTCGACAAACTTGGCATAGATGTTTGTCTTGCTGGAGTCCAGAAAGCATTTGCACTTCCACCGGGTCTCGCCATATGTTCGGTAAGCGAAAAAGCATTAAAAAAGGCTGAAACCGTTCAAAACAGA
Organism: uncultured bacterium; assembly: GCA_964392665.1. Classification (GTDB taxonomy): domain Bacteria; phylum Hydrothermota; class E44-bin80; order E44-bin80; family E44-bin80; genus CAYMQB01. Next base: position 22,542 of record CAYMQB010000022.1, read on the forward strand.
GGGTACTACTTCGATTTTCTGACTTTTCTCAAGTATGACCAGGACAAGCATCAGACACCGACAACACCGATTATTTCCCTCATTTTCGCACTCGATAAACAGCTCGACAGATTCTTCCAGGAGGGTCTTGAAAACAGATTTGCAAGACACCTGGAAATGGCAAACTATGTGAGAGAATGGACAAAGAAGTATTTCGATTTCTTCGCCCAGCAAAATTACCTCTCCAACACCCTCACTGCTGTTAAGAATACTCGCGGCATAAGTGTAGCAGACCTTAACAAAGAACTGGGCAAAAGAGGTGCAATGATATCAAACGGGTACGGTAAACTCAAAGAAACATCCTTCAGAATAGCACATATGGGGGATTTAACGCTCGATGAGATGAAATGGCTTATTTCGCAAATCAATGAAATTGTTGGTCTCTAACCAGCAAGCCAAAGTAGTTAACCGTCAATCGTTATCGGTCAATAGTGATTATGAAGACAAATATAAAAAACTTCACTGATTTAGAAGTATGGAAGAGGTGCAACGACATAAAAATCAACATCTACAATATTGTCAAAACACTCCCAGAAGACGAGAAGTATGGTTTGGTATCACAAATGAGAAGGGCATCTATATCAATGACAGCTAATATTGCTGAAGGATATGGAAGATTCCATTTCCAAGAAAATATCCAATTTTGCCGTCAAAGCCGAGGATCTTTATATGAACTCAAGGATCACATCCGTTCCTGTTTTCAATTCAAATATATTAACAAAGATATGACAGATACTACATTAAGCAAGATTGAGACAGCTGTCAAAATTGTAAACGGTTACATAAGAATGTTGAAAAGATCCAAAAATTCAGCAGCAATAATCCAATAATTATGAAGAGTTCATTATCAACTGAGAAGATAATTAGCCAATGACTAATAACTATTGACTGATAACTAATAACTCCCAAGAGGGGCTGTAAGGAGGAAAAAATGAAAGTGCTAATTTGTGACCCGGTCAGCGAATCAGCCGTCAATTTGATTAAGGAAGGCGGCAATGATGTAACAGTGCAATCAGACATAACACCTGAAGAATTGATGGAGGTCATACCTCAATATGAAGCAATTGTTGTCAGAAGTAGAACAAAGGTGAGAAAAAACCTACTCGAAAAGGCAAAGAATCTTAAACTCATCGTTAGAGGTGGTGTCGGTATTGATAACATCGACCATAAGGATGCGAAGGAAATGGGAATAGAGGTAAAAAATACCCCAGCAGCAAGTTCTGCGTCGGTTGCCGAGCTTGCAATTGCCCATATGTTCTCACTTGCGAGACATATCCCTACGGGGACAGCTTCACTCAAATCTGGTGAATGGATCAAAAAGAAACTTAAGGGAACAGAACTTGCCGCCAAAACCCTTGGTATAATTGGAATAGGCAGGATAGGAAAAGAGACCGCGAAGAGAGCAAAAGCTCTTGGGATGAATGTTATTGCATGCGATCCTTATATCAAAGAAAGCGGCCTCGAAGGAGTATCGATGACCGATATCGATGATCTACTTGCCAAGTCCGATTACATCTCACTTCATATCCCTCATACGGATGAGACCCATCATCTCCTTTCATCTTCTGCGTTTGAGAAAATGAAAGAAACTGCTTATCTTGTCAATTGTGCAAGGGGTGGAGTAGTCGATGAAGATGCACTTCTTGATGCATTGTCAAGAGGTAAGATAGCAGGAGCGGCCTTCGATGTCTTTGAAAGCGAACCACCTGTTGATAATAAACTATTAACGGTCGATAATTTCTTCTGCACCCCTCACATCGGTGCATCGACAAAAGAAGGTCAAGCAAGAGTTGGCGAAGAGGTTGCTAAAATCATCAACGAATTCGGAGGTTAATTTTTTGTAGGGATAACACTTGGAAAAATAGCATTATTTCTATGCCTGGCAAAGTTAATTGACAAAAAGGAATCAGAAAAACTTTCTTAATGCATTCTAAAATTTCCTTTGTATTTTGCTTTAACGTGGTCAAATTTTTCCCTTAACATTTTTTTCAAAAAAGTAGTAAGATTGCACAGAGATGTATACAAAATTAGGTAATATTCTATATACAGATAATGCTTATCTGCTTAACTCATAATATCACAAGAACATCATTGCGAGCGTTTCTTCTTGCCCTGTGTAATAGCATTATGCACAAAACATTTTCCTATTACACGGGGCTTGCTCCACAAATGCGAAGCAATCTCGCTGTTAACTATTTCAATTTTCATTACTTAAAGATGAGATTGCCACGTCGCTTCGCTCCTCGCAATGACAATCTTTCAGGCTAAATATTAAAATGGGAGTTAAGCAGATAAGCATTTACAGATATATTCTTAAAATTTGAATAATTACCAAAAACGACATTATCCAACTATAATCTTTGGTTTTTCTACAGGATTAGGTGAGATTTTGCATGCCCTGGAAAATCTTTCCTCAATTCCGTTATTTAGAATTTTATCAAAATAGATTGTGCAAACCGCATCGCCTTTTTCAATCCTGTCTCCCAGCTTTTTCCTAAATATAATTCCTACTCCAGGGTTAATCCTGTCGTCTTTCATTTTTCTTCCACCACCAAGGAGTAGATTCATAACGCCTATTTCATAGGCATTTATCTCAGAGATCCATCCAGAATTAGAAGCTATCATCTCTTTCTTATTTTCTGAAATAGGAAACAGCGAGTAATCATCTATTACTTCAGGATTACCTCCCTGCAATTCTACCATTTTTCTGAACCTATCAAGTGCCTTTCCATTATTTAGTGCTTGTTTTAGCATTACAGTTGCATCTTCTCTATTCTCTGCTTTCTCTCCCATAACAAGCATCTCGGAACCAAGAGTATATGTAACTTTCATAAGCTCATCATTACCATTGCCTTTCAAAGCTTCTATGGATTCTATGACCTCAAGGCTATTGCCCACAGACATCCCCAGTGGTTCATCCATATTCGTGATAATTGCAACATATCCCTTGCCAAATATTTTCATAACGGAGCCAATTGCAGATGCTAGTTTTTCCGCATCCTCTAATCTTTTCATAAAAGCACCTTTTCCGCACTTTAGGTCAAGCACAAGCCCGTCTATCCCTTCTGCCAGCTTTTTGCTAAGAATGCTTGCCGTAATTAACGGAATAGATTCTACCGTCCCTGTTACATCCCTGAGGCTATACATTTTCCTATCGGCAGGAACGATTTCCTCCGTTTGTCCCATAATTGCAACACCAATCTCTTGCGTATTCCCGTAAAACTCCTTATAAGTCAGGTTTGTACGCAAACCCGGGATAGATTCAAGTTTGTCCAGTGTTCCACCAGTGTGCCCTAAACCTCTTCCTGAAATCATAGGAACAATTACTCCACAACTTGCCACTAAGGGGGCAAGAACTAATGAAACCTTGTCCCCTACACCTCCCGTCGAATGCTTATCTACTTTTCTGCCGGGAATATCCGATAGGTCAAAAGTTTTTCCCGAATGGAGCATCACCTCTGTTAGATCTTTAATCTCGTCACTATTCATTCCCTGCAGCGCTATAGCCATTAGCAATGCAGACATTTTATAATCAGGAATTCTGCCTTCTGTAAAACCATTTATGGTAAAATCTATTTCTCCCTTTGTGAGAGGAAATCCATCCCTTTTTTTCCTAATAATTTCTGCAAAAATCATTTTTAGCCACGGATAGACACTGTTAAATATCAATATGGATTTAACTAATAAAACCAATCCAACCAATTAAACCAATTAAACTATTTTCTCTCCTCGTATGTGCTTTCCTGATTTCGTATTTTCACCTTTCATGGTCTCTGGTCTTAGGTCTCTGGTCTTCTGTCTGCAGTTAATTAATCTGCGTTCGTCAGTGTAATCGGTGGTTAATTATTTTTTAGGATTTTAATGCTGGCTGATGCGCCAATTCTAGTTGCCCCCGCCTTTACCATCTTAACCGCTTCCTGGTAGGAATGAATACCACCCGCAGCCTTAACACCAAGATGACCTTTTACAATCTTATTCATCAATTCAACATCCTTAACCGTTGCACCGCCAGGTCCAAAACCCGTAGATGTTTTGACAAAATCTGCCCCACTCTCCATCGCTATCTTGCAAGCCTCTATCTTCTCTTTATCCGTCAGCAAGGCTGTTTCAAGAATTACCTTGATTTTTACATTAGGACCGGAAGCTTTTACGACACCTTCTATATCCCTTTTTACATCTTCATATTTACCGGATTTAAGTGCGCCGATATTAATCACCATATCGATTTCCTCCGCTCCGTTATCGACAGAATTTTTTGCTTCGAAAGCTTTAACTTCCGGGTTATTCGCACCAAGCGGGAATCCTATGACCGCACAAGTCTTAACAGCCGTAACCTTGAGAAGCGTGCTGACAAGAGGAACCCAAAAGGGATTGATGCAAACAGTAGCGAAACCATATCTTATTGCCTCATGACAAACTCTCCTGATATCTTTTTCTGTTGCATCCGCATTAAGTAATGTATGATCTATCATCGAAGCAATTTCCCTATTCATTACCAATCCTTATTCTTTTCTTCTCAGTTTCCTGATTTTCCCAATGTCCTTTTTGCTCATTCTCAGCTTGAGGAATAATCCTCTATCTTCACTGCGTTCTTCAATAACATAAGCCTTTTCTCTCACCCAGGAAAGGAGTTTACCATCGGAATTGGAACAAGTGATATTGATGATTTCAGTATCTTCGTCCATAATATTTTTAATCGCATCTAATAGCTTTTTTATGCCCGTCCCATCCTTTGCAGAAATAGCAACGGAATCCGGAAACTTCCTTACCAATCTTTCAACCACTTCAGCAGTTGGAATCTGGTCCACTTTGTTAAACACCATTAAAGTTCTCATATCTTGTATTTTGAGCTTTGTTACTATATTGCTCGTTGCATCCATATGTCTATTAAGATTTTCGTAACTCCCATCTATTACGTGTAAACGTAAGTCAGCTTCTATTGCTTCTTCCAGTGTCGCGTGGAATGAAGCAATAAGTTGAGGTGGCAGGTGTTTTATGAATCCTACTGTGTCTGTCAAAAGAAATCTGTGAAGTGGGTCTATCTCGACCAGCCGTGTCGTAGAATCCAAGGTTGCGAAAAGTTTATCCTCAACAGCTACATCTGCCCCGGATAGTGTATTCATTAACGTTGATTTACCGGCATTCGTATATCCAATAAGAGCGACCCTGAATATGTTGCTCCTCTTTTTTGTTTGCGTCTTCAGACTTCTCTCAATCTTTTTAAGGTCTTTTTCAAGGTGGCTTATACGAGTCCTCATCCTTCTCCTATCTACTTCAAGCCGCTGTTCACCTGGGCCCCTTGTCCCAATTCCTCCTCCAGGTCTCGAAAGTGCAACACCTGCACCTTGAAGCATATGAAACCTGAATCTCAATTGAGCAAGCTCAACTTCAATTTTTGCCGTCAGACTTTTCGCATGTTGAGCAAATATATCCAGTATCAATTCCTGTCGATCCAGGATTTTCCTTTCGGTAATTTCCTCGAGTTTCCTTTTCTGAGATGGTGTTAATTCCTCACCGAAAATTATAGTATCAATACTAAGTTCTTGCGAAATCCTTTTCAATTCTCTTACCTTCCCCATACCAATGAAGGTTGCCGCATCATATTGTTTTCTATTCTGTATCAGTTGCTCAACTACCTCGCTCCCAGCGGTTTTGGCAAGAGAAGCCATCTCAAAAAGTCCATCGACCTTTTCCCACTTCTCCTTTGGATTTCGGGAAACCGAAATGAGAAGAACCCTTTCTTTTTTCTCCATCATAGCTGCGGAATGCAAATTCCTCATCAGATTATTCCATCACTCTTCATGCTAAAATAGCACCCGTTACCTATAATAATATGGTCGAGAAGTTCAATTTCAACATACTCTGAAACCCGTTTCAACTTCCTGGTCAATGTAATATCATCCTTGCTCGGTTCAATATCACCCGATGGATGATTGTGCACCAGTATGACACCCACAGCGGAATTGGTGAAAGCTGGTTTGAATACTTCTCTTGGATGCACTATACTGAAAGTTACGGTTCCAATCGAAATTATCTCATCTTTTAGTAGTTTATTTTTTACATCGAGATAAAGTCCGTGCATAACTTCCTTTTCAAGTTTGCCAATATTGGCAAGATAGTCAAAAACATCGTGAGGAGAATTAAGGTAAACGTCTTTCCTCGCTTTCCCAAAAAATCTTCTTCCCAATTCAAAACAGGCAATTATCTGCGTCGCTTGAATCTTCGTAATATGCAAAGTTTCTGACAATCGTTTTGCATTTTTTTCTCCCGATAGCGATTTCGTGCCATAATCATCCATTATTCGTTTTGCAATTGAAAGAACACCCTCTTTCCTTGAACCTTTTCCCAGAATAATCGCAACCAATTCATGATTCCTGAGTACATCGGGTCCTTGCTTTATCAGTTTCTCGCGAGGTCGTTCTTCTTTTGGCATATTCTTAATACGATAAAGTTTATCCATACTTTAGTTCATAACAGATTGCTTAAAAAAAGTCAAGAAAATTAGGGAATAAAATGCTAGAGTTCTATCTTTTCCCCTTGACAAAATTGAAATATTATGGGAAATTACAATTGGTGTTTGCCGTTCAAGAATAAGGAATAAGGAAGAAAATGAAAATATGTTACATAAACGGAAAAAAATACACATTTGAGAAAAATCCAACGATTTTTCAAATCCTTAAATCAATAAAAAGGGATTACAGAAAAGCTCTAATCTCGAGGAAAAACAACAGGTTATGTGACCTGAATCAAAATATTGAAGGTGGGGACAGGATCGAAACGCTTGGGCTTGAAACAAGAGAAGGATTCAGGTGCTATCAGAACAGCCTTTCCTTCCTACTCTCAGCAGTAGTTAACCAGGTTCTTTCAAGCAGAAAACTGGTAGTTGACCATTCATTCGGAGATGGTTTCTACTGCAGGTTCGACGACGGGTTTTACGTTAAGAAGTCGGACTTGGATACAATAAGAAAGGCTATGGTTGAAACAATCAGAGAAAAACTCCCGTTCGAAAAAATCAAGAAAAGCAAAGGAGAATTCGAAAAACACCTTATAGAAAAATCAGAATTTGAAAAGCTTCAATTGTGGCAATACAAGAAAACACAAATTACCGATTTATATAGATACAAAGATTACATAGATTTCACGCTCACCCCCCTGGTTCCTAATTCCTCTTATTTGAGCGCTTTTGCCATCCATCCTTACAAACCCGGTTTTGTGCTCCGATTTCCACAACCAGGTAAGGTGCCTAAGATTATCGATTTTCCGGATAAAAAAAAGCTCTTCAGGATATTCGAAGAATATGAACAGTGGGGAGAAATTCTGGGAGTTAGCAACATTGTATCTCTAAACAAATCAATAGATAAGAATCGAATTTCGGACCTTATTAAAATATCCGAAGCCCTTCATGAGAAAAAGATAGCCATGATAGCGGATAGGATAAAGAAATTGGCACCACAAACAAAAATTGTTCTCATTGCAGGTCCATCGGCATCGGGAAAAACTACTTTTTCAAAAAGGCTTTCTATTCAATTAAAAGTAAATTGTTTAAGCCCAATAGCCATTTCCACTGATGATTACTTTTTCGAAAGAAAACGGACACCCAAATTTCCAGATGGTTCACCCGATTTTGAATCCTTGAAAGCAATAGATGTAAAATTACTCAATAAACAACTTATTTCACTCTTACAGGGTAAAGAGGTCGAAATACCCAGATTTGAATTCACAACCGGGAAACGGCTAATGGGCAGAAGAATAATGATGGGGAAAAGCGAAATACTTATTGTCGAAGGTATTCATGGATTAAATGAAGAGTTAACCCAGTGTATTCGGAAGGAAAACAAATTCAAAATTTACATCAGCGCACTTACGCAGTTAAACATAGACAATGACCACAGAATCTCTACAAGGGACACAAGAATAGTCCGCAGAATGGTAAGGGATAACCTGTATAGAAAACACACAGCTTGCGAGACAATTAGACTGTGGCGGAATGTAGAAAAGGGAGAGAATAAAAATATCTTTCCCTTCCAGGAAGAGGCGGATGTAATGTTTAATTCTGCTCTTGTCTACGAGCTTTCGGTACTTAAAAGATTCGCAGTTGCTCTGCTTAAAAACGTTGGAATCGAAAACATAGAATACAGCACAGCTGAACGTCTATCAAAATTTCTTTCATTTTTTAAGACAATTTCTCCTGCGGAGGTCCCCCCTACTTCAATTCTCAGAGAATTCATAGGCGGGAGTACTTTTCTCTATTAATTCGAGTTATTTTGTCACTTTGATCCAATTTAATTTTTGTTGACAGAAAAAGATATTTATGCTAATTTCAAATTTATGAAAGTTCTGGGAAATTATTTCGCGGTATCTATCATCTGTCTCATACTGCTAGTCTCCTGTGTTCCCAAACAGAAAATCACTCTCTATAAAGAAACAGGAGAGGCAATTCCTGCGGCAGATTCATTATATAATTATGCCAAAAACCTTTATAAGAATGCAAAATATGCAGAAGTTGAAAAACCATTGAAGAAAATAATGGAAGAGTATCCCACCAGCGAGAAGATGGACGATGCAATCTACATTCTTTTGCTTTCCAAATACAGATTGGACGATTACAAAGGAGTTGTAATAACTGCAAAAAAAACCGAGAAACTTTATAAAACCAAACCGACAGAACCAAATATACTTCTCGTCACAGCACAATCATTTTTGAAACTCGATGAGGACTATGAGGCAGCAAGAAGCTATTTCGACATTATTGTAAGTCCTGCAAAACCCTCTCTCACGGATAAAGCCGAAAAAAAACTCAAAACCATAATCGAAACCAGACTTAACTTCGATGAACTTGAAAATCTTGCAAGAAATTATGACAAAACAAAATTGGGAAGTTATCTCCTTTTCACAGCAGTAAAAAGAGGTGTGGAAGAGGGGAAAGAGAATAAAGCAAAGAAGATTTACAACCATATGAAACACATCTACCCAAATAACAAGAATACACTCGACGCTGCTGCCTTGTTCAAGGAAATAAAGAAGGTAGCTACAGGTGGTACGATAGGTTTTCTTGCACCATTAAGTGGACGCTACAGTGTTTTCGGCAGGAGGGTAAAAAATGGTGTAGAACTTGCAATAAAGGGTAGTAGTCTTCGAATTGTCGAAAGAAATACAAATGGTAATCCAATTGAAGCAATACGCCAGGTAATCGACCTAATTGAAAAAGAAAACGTTTTTATTATCATAGGTCCTATCCTGAGTATGCCAATGATCGCAGTTGCAGGAATTGCAAACTTGTTGAAGGTTCCCATCATTTCGCCCACTGCAACTGAAGAAGACATTACCTCGATTGGACCTTATGTATTCCAGTTAAATGTCGGGTTGGGGGCCCAGGCAAGAGAAATGGCAAAATATGCAACAGGAACATTAGGCTATTATAAAATTGCAATACTGAATCCTGACGACGCTTATGGAAACAGTCTTGCAGATATATTCTACGAAGAAGCGGTGAAGAACGGTGCCCAGATTGTTGCAAGGCAGAACTACTCCGAAGGAACAACCGACTTTGCGTATCAGATGAAGTTTATCAAGGAAAAGAAACCCGAAGCCATTTACATTCCCTGTTACCCTAATGAAGCTATTATGATAGCTCCGCAACTTAAATATTACAGAATACATGCAAGAATTCTGGGAGCTGATGGATGGAATGACCCGCAAGTTGTACTGAAAGGTGAAAAGTATGTAGAAAGAGCAATTTTTTCAGGAAATCCAACAGTAGCGCAGAAGAATTCGAAAGAATTTAAGAACTTCAGGCAGCTCTACTTATCCCAATTCAAAACTGAACCTTCAAGACAATCTGCACTTGGATATGATGCAGCTATGATTATACTGAAAGCACTGGAGAAGGGTGCGAAAGACACAAAATCTCTTGCAACCACAATGAGAGAGATCAAACCATTTTTAGGTGCATCTGGTTTTGTAAACCCAAATGGAGTATTTGAAGGAACCGTTCCAATTTTTACAATAAAGAAAGGTGAAATTGTCAAATTAAGATGAAGCACTCGGGAAGGAGAAACTATGGGAAAGAAGAAAAAAAAGAGAAAACTAATAGAAAATATTGAAAAACCAACTAAAATCCCACAAATAGAGGAAACAGTTAGCTTTGGCAAAAAAAACTACTTACTATTCACCCTGGGTATAGTTAGTATACTCATCGGTTATCTTACACTTTCAAAAGGCTCAATGACACTAGCTCCGATCCTTCTTGTTCTAGGATATGTTATACTGATTCCCATTTCAATTATAATAAGGTGATATCTGTTCGTCCTGTATGACTTATATTTCTCCATAAAAAGAATGAATTTTTTTCTTGACAAAATTTCATTCTTTTTATATGTTAAACCGACTTTATTATTCGTTAGATTAAAAACAAGGAAAGGAGGTTGATTAAAGTGAAACTGGTACCTAAAATAGACGTTGATAAATGTATAGGGGATGCAGTATGTGAAGCAATGTGTCCTGATGTTTTCGAAATGGGTGACAACGACAAGGCGTATGTTATAAATCCAGATGGCTGTGGTGATTTGTGTGACTGCGAAGAAGCAGCAGATGCATGTCCCACGGATGCTATTACGTTGGAAGAAGTTGAAGAAGAGTAGTTCGTTCTCTTCCACTTTTCCTGTTAATTTTCTCCAGGCTCGAGAACTACTCGAGACCTGGGGAATTTAAGAAAATGCTTGACAAATAGCATAAACAGTGATAAATATTCATTAATTATTGAATGGTAAAATTCTACCGGAGATTCAAAAGAAAAAGTTATGTTCCTTACAAAAGATCTCTCTGGTGGTTAGTTCTATTGTTATTTGCTGTTCTTATGCTTATTGCCTTTCTTCACAGAAATATGATAAAATAGAAATGTCCTACAAAATTCTAAGTGGTTTCAGACCAACCGGTAGAGTGCACCTTGGAAATTTCTTTGGAGCACTTAAAAATTGGATAGAATTGCAGGAAAACAATGAATGTTATTTTGAAGTTGCCGACTACCATGCTCTAACGACTGGATATGATGAAACCGAGCATTTCAATTCAAATATCATTGATATGGTAACAGACTGGTTAGCATGTGGGCTCAATCCTGAAAAGTCGGTAATCTTTGTTCAATCCGATGTTCCAGAACACATTGAGCTTTTCACCCTGCTTTCAATGATAACCCCTTTACCCTGGCTTGAAAGGAATCCAACCCTGAAAGAACAATTGAGAGATTTAAACATCAGAACAGTTCACTTTGGTCACCTCGGTTATCCTGTATTGCAGGCAGCAGATATTTTGATTTACAAGGCAACAGCCGTTCCTATTGGGGAAGACCAACTACCCCATATCGAATTTACAAGAGAGATCGCCAGAAGATTTAACACTCTTTACAGCGATGTTTTTCCCGAGCCGTCCTCTTTGCTGACGAAATTTCCAAGAGTTCCAGGTCCCGATGGTAATAGAATGCAAAAATCTCTTGGTAACACTATCTATATAGGTGAACAACCAGACGATATTAGAAAAAAAATAAAACAGGCTTTTACCGATCCTGAAAAAATACACAAAGACGATAAAGGGCATCCCGAAAATTGTGTCGTTTTTGCATACCATAATATATTCAGCTCAAGGAATTTAAAACAGAGGGAAGATGATTGTAAACAAGGGAAAATTGGTTGCGTTCAGTGTAAAGAGGATTGCGCTTCATTGGTCATAAATTCTCTTTCACCCTATAGAGAAAGGAGAGCTCAAATAATTAAAGACAAAGATAAAATTAGACAAGTTCTCAGCGATGGAGCTACAAAAGCAAAGAAGGAAGCACATAAAACAATTGCTGATGTCAGAAAGTCTATGATGCTCTGGGCAGCAAATAACTATTAAGGAGGTGTTTCAATGATTAAACTCGGCTTCAACTTTATGGATGTTTTTTCAGCAGCAAGACTTGGCTTTAATGGAAAAAAAATCCAAATAGGCACTATTGGTGTTTTCGTAAGTTTTGTAGTCTATAGTTTAGTCTCGTTCTTGGCATTTCTTGCAAGTAAATGGAATTGGCTCGACATATGGAGAACGTATAAATATTTCCCTATTCCATATCCATTCCACACTGTGAATTTCAATATTTGGGGATGGATTATATGGGCAATTGGTCTTTTAATTTCCTTTCTTTTTATAACAATCACCCTTACAGCCATTTCAAAAACAACCTACGAGCAATTGAAAGGCGATGAATTCTATGAAGTCAGGGAAGCTTTCAAGTTCGGTTTGAAGTACTGGAAAGGTTCTTTCCTTGCGCCAATTACCCTTGCAATTTTCATTGCGATTATTATTCTCATGGGTATTGTATGGGGTGTCGCAGTTGGAAGAATCCCACATTTCGGTTCGGTAGCCACTGCAATTCTCTCGCCATTTCTCTTTTCTGCAGCCCTTTTCGTAGTATATCTTGTGGTAATTTTTCTTGTCTCACTAATCATTTCTCCTGCAGTTGTTGCAACAACGAAAAGCGATACATTCGACACACTTTTCGAGAATTTCAGTATAATAAATGGTCAAACCTGGCGCTTTCTGCTATGGGAAACTATACTTAAAATAACAACTTTTATTGGAACATTTATTTTTGCCTTCTTTTTGAAAAAATCGCTAACCGTGATGCACATTTCAATTGCTGTTCTACAAGGACCTCGAGCCTGGTTGGAAGCTGTATGGAACAACGCTCGCTGGTATCTTCCACAGTTGCCTGCTTTTGGCTTGACCCAAATCGATGATTTCTTCGCAAGATTCCTTCCTGCAATTCTTATGCCACATCATTTTATCTCCGGAGATGTTGCTAATACCATAGGTGGATTTGCTCTGGGTATATTTTTCTATGTTCTTGGTTTCCTCGTTCTGGGATTCGCCCTTTCAATGTGGTCAGCAGGACAAACCGTTATATATACGGTACTTGTAAAGATGAAAGACGAAAAGAACCTGCTTGAGCAAAAGGAAGAACTCTTCGAAGAGGAACTGGATGAAGAAAAACCAGAAGTCGAAGTTAAAAAACCTGAGGAAGAGAAAAAACCCGAAGAGAAGAAGACAAACAGAAAGAAAAAGAAGGAAGAATAAAAAAACTTAGCAAAAAGGGAAGCAAAATGCTTCCCTTTTTTTATTCCTATAAACAAGCAAAAAATACGGTTCTAACTATTGAGGTGGAAACCTGATTGGATAAGTTTGTATCATTTCTACTGGTTTCCCGTTTTTTGTTCCAGGAATCCATGTGGTTGCTTTTGCTGCTGACATAGCAGCTGCATCGCATACTGGGTTTCCGAAACTCTTGACAACCCTAGCCTTTTTAACCTTTCCATCTGCAGAGATACTAACCTGAACAAATACATTACCTTCAGCCCCCACTAAACGTGCAGCCTCGGGATATTCTGGTATTACAAGCCTTTTTAGCTTCGGAAGTGTTGGTGGTATTTCAGGTACAACTTCCTTAATTACTTTTGTTGTTTCCGGTTTCGCAATTTTCTCTTTTGGGGTATCTTCTCCTATCCCTTCCTTCTTTTCGGTTACTTCCTTTTTGACCTCAGGGATTGCCTCTTTTACTGCTTCTTCTTTCGCCTTTTTTTCAAGAAGAACTTCTGGATTCAGTATAGGTTTTTCTGGTCCCACTTCTTCCTTTTTAGCCTCTTCCAGCTTGACGGTATCGACAAGTGACGCAACATCAATTGTTTTTCTAAGCGAGGAAGGAATCCAATAATGCTCTAAATCGGCAAGGATGAATCTCGAATCATCTTCGTCGATGCCATTCACCCTTTTGCTCGCAGCCGATATTTCCTTAGGGTAAAACAAAAAGGTATTTGGAATGTCGTGAGCAATAATGTTTTGAAACTCTTTCCATATTTCCTTCGTTTCTCTTCTATCGAGCGTTAAAAGCCCTTTATCTATCATTGAATCTACTTTGGGATTCTTGTATGAAACAAGATTGAATTTCCCTTTGTCAGGGTCAGAATTCCATACGATTGTCGGGTCAATTCGCTCCCTGATGCTCCAACCAAGAATGAAAGCATCGAAATCTTTTGAAACAAGTCTATTTATGAATGTTGGAGTATCAAGAAATTCGACCTTAACATTAATGCCAACCTTATTAAGTTCAGAAGCAACGAATTTGGCAATCGCAACTCTTATCGGATTTTCTTTGTTTGTTATCAGAGAAAAGCTAAGAGATGCTTTGCCCTTTTTTCTTTCCTTTGTTCTTTTGTTGACTACCCAGCCTAATTTGTCGAGAAGTTTTGCTGCCTTTTCGGGGCTGTATGGCACTGGAGACAATCCATCATCGTAAGCCCAAGAAGTTGGTGGAATTGGTCCACTGGCAATATCTGCAAGATTCAACAACATGTCTTTAACGATATGCTGCCTATCTATAGCGTAAGTCAATGCAAGTCGCATCGAATCTTGTGCAAAAAGCGCTTTTTCCAAATTCCAGCCAATATAGGTGTATGTGTGACCTGGCTTAATAACGAGATTCATATCGCCTTTTTCTTTGATCTCTTCATACAATGTCGGTGTTACATCGGTAACAATATCAATGTTCCCCTCAAGTAATTCCATTGTCAAATTCTCTTCGCTTGGTGCAAACCAGAAGGTAACCTTATCGAGAGGTATCTCTCCCTTGTAATATTCCTCGTTCGCAACAAGTGTCAGGTATTCGCTTTTCTTCCATTCTGCTAGTTTATAAGGACCATTCCCAACAGGTAAAGAATTAAAGGATGCATCCCTTAAATTCTTGACATCTTTTAGAATATGTTCTGGCAGCGGTGTAATTCCAGAATCAAGCAATTCATCCGCATACGCTCTTCTGAAATAGAAACAGATTTCGTGTTGATTGATAACTTTTGCGCTATCAATGAATCTTATAGAAGCAGCAAGCGGAGATCCGATATCCGGGTTCTTTATCAGGTCAAATGTAAACTTCACATCAGTGGCTGTGAACGCCTGACCATCTGACCACTTCACATCTTTTCTTAGATAATATATAATCGATTTGAAGTTTTCAGAGTATTCCCAGCTTGTTGCCAGTTCCGGAACAATCTTGCCCAATGCATTCCTTCCGTGCAATGACAGGAACAACAGGTCCTCCACACCTATGCTTTTCCCTAACGGTGGATAAATGGGATTAAGGCTTGTTGGTTCATCTGTTGTTCCAATGATAAGCTCTCCTCCTGTTTCTCCTGTAAACTTCTCAACCTTCCCTTTACTGCATGAAAACAGAAAACCGGCAATCAGAAATACTATTAGAATCTGCCTTTTCATAGACACCTCCCTATTTTTCTTTTTTATATATTACCCTGTTTTTCTTAAATTGTCAAGATTTTTTTCTAAAAAGACATCTTTTTACTTGACACCAAAAAAAAATTTTGGTAATATGACTCAAATTCGAATACAATGCTCAAAGGGAAACCGGTGTAAAACCGGTACGGCCCCCGCCACTGTGATCGAGGACGAAAGAAGCAGTAACCACTGTCCCGAGTTATCGAAGGATGGGAAGGTGCTTTCAGTAGGATAATCCGAGAGTCAGGAGACCTGAGCGAAAACAAGTCCTGCGGGGTGTAAGGCATTTTTTTCTTGCCAGCCTTAAGGCTGGTATTACTTTTTTTAGGGGAGGTATGATGAATTTATTGCCATTTTTACTCATAAGTTTTCTGTCCTTTTCAGCAGTAGAAGTCAAGGAAATTCCACATTATTGGCTTCCTGAGATTGTTGTAACTGCAAAAAGAATTCCTGAACCCTCAAGCGAGGTTGCCAAAGACATAAGCATAATAACGCGTGAGGATATTGTCAAAAAGGGATTTAGAACTGTCGGAGAACTGCTTAACGAACAAATGGCTTTAGACTTAAGACAAAACGGGCACGAAGGAGGATTACTTACTGTTGGCATAAGAGGCTTTCCTGCCGACCAAACCCTGATCCTCCTCGATGGGACCATCCTTAATTCACCTGCAAATGGTTGCTTCGATTTTAGTGAAATACCCATCTCAAGCATTAAAAGAATAGAGATTGTGAAAAGTCCATCATCAAGTCTTTATGGAGCAAATGCATCCTCGGGTGTAATAAACATCATCACAAAGGATGCAGAAAAGCCGGGACTAAATATTGAAGGGAATGGTAACATTACAGAAAAGGGTGCAAAACATATATTTGGTGATGCTGGTTACAAAAAAGGTGGAGTAAGCACGAACCTAAATATTTCAAAAAGAGAAAGCGATGGAACAAGACCAAATAGTAACTTCAATAGTATTTCAACAGTGGGAAAACTCTCTTTCTTCAAACTCGTAAAGACAGGATTCTCTTTTGGAGAAAGAAAGGTAGGCGTCCCTGGACCTGTCCCATCTTCTACATATATCCCTACCTACGGAGACAGCAGCGTCTATTCTCTATTTGATAATCAGGAAACACGACACTATATGGGTTCTGCAGCATTTAATAAAAGCTATGGAGACCTTTCAGTCTCCTCAAACTTTGGATATAGAAAGGAAAACTTAGACTATTTTAGCGTCTACGAAGGCTGGCCTGAATACAGGGCCGAGGATAATTGGTACTACACAAGCGAACAGCTCACAGGTTCAGGCAAATTAACATACAAAGATATATGCACTGGAGTGGACTTTCTAAAACAGGAATTCTGGTCACACGATTCACTCCTTAACAGTGATAAGGATAGTCTTG
Organism: uncultured bacterium; assembly: GCA_964392665.1. Classification (GTDB taxonomy): domain Bacteria; phylum Hydrothermota; class E44-bin80; order E44-bin80; family E44-bin80; genus CAYMQB01. The sequence goes on from CAYMQB010000022.1 coordinate 39,288, forward strand.
TGAATACTCTATTCTGGAATTCTTACAGAAAAACAAAAGGTCTTTGGGTAAGTTTGAAACATGGATTCCTTGACAATAAAGTTATCCCATCTGCTTCTGTAAGATGGGATAAAAATAGTGATTATCCAAATTTTCTAAGTTACTCGGGAGGTATACTATTCAAAATAAGAGACAACCTGAAAATAGGTTCGTCTTTTGGTAAGGGATTTCGTGCACCTACCTTTAACGAACTATACTGGCCCGGTTCCGGGAATCCCACGCTAAAACCAGAAGAAAGTTTTCAAATGAATACACACATAGATATCCGTCTCAGAAATGTGTTTTTCTTAAGGATATCGGGTTTTCAAAGGAAAGTAAATAATTCCATCTCCTGGATTAATTATATGCCAGAGAATGTTGATAGACTTACGGTGAAGGGTCTTGAAGTAAATCCTACAATTAATCCAGTTCACTTTCTATCCCTCTCTTTTTCTGTAGCAATAAAAAGGGCTGAAGAGGAGAGAACAACAGAAGACCCTTTATTGCATTACAGCTGGATAATTGACGGGAAAGAAGTTAATAAAAGGAAAGCTGCATACATCCCTCTAAAAAAACTCGCTGGTTCTATTGAATTAAGAGGTGGAAAGAATACAATTCTCAGATTTGCTTCTATGTACAATAGCGAAAAGGTAGCCTACTTCTACGACTTTGTGTCTTCTGGTTACAAAACAAAAGAAATCGACCGGGTCTTAACTCACAACGTTAGTATCCTCCAGAAATTCAGCGAGCATATTTCCCTGTCTTTGAGGATAGATAATATTTTCGACAAGAAGTATATAGCCAATTTTGGATACACACTCAACGATGACGATTATCCTGCACCCGGTAGAAGTATTTCATTAGCCTTCAATTTCGCCGGACCTTAAGACTCTATCATTATTCCAGGATATGTATGTTTTTCTTCCTGCAAATATCTTTGAGTATTTTTGGCCATACGGTAACGCTTACTTCTCCAAGGTGAGCTTTCCTTAGCAAAAGCATGTATGTTCTGGATTGCCCTATTCCTCCACCAATACTCAAAGGAAGTGTATTGTTAACAATACCCTGATGGTAGGGACTATTCAATAAATCAAGTTGTCCACTCATCTCGAGCTGTTTTTTCAATTTCTCCGCATCAACACGGATACCCATAGAGGTTAACTCATGCCTTCTCTTGGTGATTGGATTCCATACAAGGATATCACCATTGATACCGTGCATGGTTTTTCCATCCTCTGACTTAGTTTCGCTAACCCAATCATCGTAATCTGCTGCTCTCATTTCATGCGGATAGCCATCTTTAAGAGTCCATCCAATCCCTATGATGAAAACTGCCGGATACTTCTGCAAAATTGCTGTTTCTCGTTCTTTTCTAGGCAATTCCGGATACATATCTAGAATTTCCTCAGCATGCAAAAAAGTTAGTTCTTCCGGCAAGTTTGGATATTTATCTGTTTTAAGTTTCGGGTACATATCTTGCACTAAAGCTTCGGCACCCTTTAGAACCTTCCAGATTTTTCTTATAATGCTTTTTAGAAAATCCAGATTCCGATCATCACGAGTAATTACCCGTTCCCAGTCCCACTGGTCAACATAAGAGCTATGGTCATGATCAAGAAAGTAGTCCTTCCGAATGGCGTGCATATCCGTACAAATTCCCTCGCCAACTTTGCAATCGAATTCCTTAAGCGCAAACCTTTTCCATTTAGTAGCCGCTTGAACTACCTGTGCATGTATCGGTTCATCAAGACCTAACCCACACGGGAACTCCACTGGAGTACGCGAACCGTCACGGTCTAACATATCATTCATCCCACTTTCGCGGTCGACTATAAGAGGAACTTGCACCATTATTAGATTTAATTCCTTACAAAGATTTTCCTCAATGTAGTTTTTTGCTCCATATAGAGCTTTCATCGTTTTTTTTCTGTCGAGGATTGACGAATAGTCATCCGGTAGGATTTTTTCCAAATCATTGTAGTTCCCTATGCCAGGTCCCGCCAAATCTGCTTTTTTGTCTCTCACATCTAACCTCACTTGTTAATATTATATCCTTTAATCGAATCAAAAAGCTCTACATTTGTACATCATTCGAGTCACTTTGTCAAGACAATTTTCGCAATCTCCAGACAAATCGAAAGTAGAATTAAGCAGTGTATCTTTGCACTTAAAAATCATC
>CAYMQB010000023.1:0-40608 GCA_964392665.1 uncultured bacterium
ATTCACCGTCTGGTAATGTTTACGGGTTTCAATTCCTTATAGGTAGGATGGTTTCACGTTAATCGATACATACGGAGCAAACAATTCAAAGTTTCAATTCCTTATAGGTAGGATGGTTTCCACAGCAGCAAACCCGTATGGTAGCGGGCATTTTAGTTTCAATTCCTTATAGGTAGGATGGTTTCAGGGAACAGAAATCGAAATAACAATAAGTGTATTGGGTTTCAATTCCTTATAGGTAGGATGGTTTCAGAGCGATGACGGATATAAAAGAAAACCCATCAAGGGTTTCAATTCCTTATAGGTAGGATGGTTTCCAACATACAAGTTTCCCCATGCTCAAATGATTATCGGTTTCAATTCCTTATAGGTAGGATGGTTTCAAGATGTATCTCGATGGACAATTCGTACCACTTGCAGGTTTCAATTCCTTATAGGTAGGATGGTTTCGTGTAATACCTTTTGCGTGGTGGCATTATGACTATAGAGTTTCAATTCCTTATAGGTAGGATGGTTTCATTTCGATTAGCAACCACAAGAGCGTCTACCATGTCATAGTTTCAATTCCTTATAGGTAGGATGGTTTCATACTTCGATAGTGGTGATGAATTTGTATTAAAGGCGTTTCAATTCCTTATAGGTAGGATGGTTTCAGGGAACAGAAATCGAAATAACAATAAGTGTATTGGGTTTCAATTCCTTATAGGTAGGATGGTTTCAGAGCGATGACGGATATAAAAGAAAACCCATCAAGGGTTTCAATTCCTTATAGGTAGGATGGTTTCCAACATACAAGTTTCCCCATGCTCAAATGATTATCGGTTTCAATTCCTTATAGGTAGGATGGTTTCAAGATGTATCTCGATGGACAATTCGTACCACTTGCAGGTTTCAATTCCTTATAGGTAGGATGGTTTCGTGTAATACCTTTTGCGTGGTGGCATTATGACTATAGAGTTTCAATTCCTTATAGGTAGGATGGTTTCATTTCGATTAGCAACCACAAGAGCGTCTACCATGTCATAGTTTCAATTCCTTATAGGTAGGATGGTTTCATACTTCGATAGTGGTGATGAATTTGTATTAAAGGCGTTTCAATTCCTTATAGGTAGGATGGTTTCCCGGGTTCATTCAGCCTATCAGGTTCTCCTCACAGGTTTCAATTCCTTATAGGTAGGATGGTTTCTAAACCAGGTTCATCGCAAATAGCACTTGCTAATGTGTTTCAATTCCTTATAGGTAGGATGGTTTCTCGCTATCCATCTATACCTCCTTGTTTTAGAACGGTGTTTCAATTCCTTATAGGTAGGATGGTTTCCCGCATGAGCTTGGCATACGCCTGCGGGTCTTCTGGTTTCAATTCCTTATAGGTAGGATGGTTTCCACCTCGTGATGCGTGACTTAGAAAACTTTAACGGGGGTTTCAATTCCTTATAGGTAGGATGGTTTCCGGTTCGCGGTCTGTCGGTCGGACTATCTTCTCACGTTTCAATTCCTTATAGGTAGGATGGTTTCAAAACATCTTAACAAGACAATGCCACAAGGTTATACTGTTTCAATTCCTTATAGGTAGGATGGTTTCTCACCCGCTGGAAACAGATTGTAGAAATATTAACGAGTTTCAATTCCTTATAGGTAGGATGGTTTCTTTTCCCTAACATTAACCTTCCGTTCAAGTTCTTGCTCGTTTCAATTCCTTATAGGTAGGATGGTTTCATGAGCAGATGGTGAAGGACAATCCAGAGAAGAGCAGGAGTTTCAATTCCTTATAGGTAGGATGGTTTCCAATGTAGTCCCGGAAGACAGGGAATTCGGACTCAAGCGTTTCAATTCCTTATAGGTAGGATGGTTTCTTTTTCGCTGAGGTGACAAGTGGATAAAGAAACCGCTGTTTCAATTCCTTATAGGTAGGATGGTTTCCTGGATTGTAAGCAAAGTAAACCTGAGCCTCTGCAAGGTTTCAATTCCTTATAGGTAGGATGGTTTCTAAATCGCCAATCTTAATATCCGTTTTCCGTACCCCGTTTCAATTCCTTATAGGTAGGATGGTTTCCGGTTCGGTAAACCCGGCAGTCCAGACCTTCTTGTGTTTCAATTCCTTATAGGTAGGATGGTTTCTTTTCTACAATGACAGGTAAGACAATTTCCGTCGATGTTTCAATTCCTTATAGGTAGGATGGTTTCTTATTTTATCATTATATTTCAAGGAACCTGGATTTGGCGTTTTTTTCAAGATGCATATTTATATACCCTAAAATACCATTTTTGCCTAATATTGTCAAGTATTTTCATTAGATTTTTGGTTGTTGTCGAACACCTGTGTTTTTTCCGCTATTCCGCATCGCCGACATTACAAAATTAACTCCTCAGTCCCTTTTTCCTTCCCCATTGTCTCTTTTTTGGTATATTTGGTTGTCCGCAATATATAAAAAATTATGGAATCTTCATCAGTCTTTATGATTTTCTTGAGTTCCATTTTTAATTTTTCAAGCTTTGCTTTTGTAATTTCCCCTTCAAATACCGAGTTCTGCACCCAGTTGAGATATTTGCGGCAGGTTTTCAGAACCTTATTTACACGCTTTTCTCCTATGTCGTAAACGAGAATGACATACATATCGTTATAAGTGAGTCGTAAATCGTGAATCGTTAATAGTTAGTTGTGCAAACGTTTACGACTATTGTTTTACCGTGAATACAATGATTTTCTCAGACCTATAAGCATTTTAGAAATATCATCGAGTTGAGTCAACACTTCATTGAAATTATCATTACTAAGATATTCCAATTTGTTACTGATTATCAGTTGAGTTTCAACCTCTGCTGCAGAGCCCTGTGCAATGGAGAGGAAGTTACGAAACTCCTTTTGACTCCCTCTTGCTGCTCCCTCCGCGACATTGCTTGGAATCGAAACTGAGGCTCTTCTCAATTGAGAGATTAGTCCAAACTTTTCTGCTTCAGGGAAATTAGATGTCAGTTTATATATTTTGGTTACAAAGTCAATGCTCTTTTTCCATACATCTAACTTGTGATGCGGTCTCATTTCTATCCTCCTTTTTACGATTCACAATTTACGATTAACGATTTACGGTTTACGGTCTATATCCTTGTCTCTCTATTTACGATTTACGATTCACAATTCACGGTCTTTTCACCATCTCGCTTCAAAGGGTTCATACTCTTTCTCACCCATCAGGTGTTTTTCAATCTTATAAAGTTCAAGTCGTATTAATCTTCTGTTGGAAACGATCTTTTTAATATCTCTGTGCTTAATGGTAGTCTTTAGGCGTTTATCCATTTCCTCAACGAAAAATGTCCTCCCTTTCTCATTAAGGTAGACTCCTCTTAATTCATCATAGAAATGGTTCGGTTTGATCCTCCCTTTATTCAGAAGATAGAATATCACCCTGTCTACAATAATAGGTTTGAAAATTTCTGCAACATCAAGATTCAGCGAAAACCGTCTGAAATTTGTTGAATGTAGGAAGCCGATTCTTGGATCAAGGTGTGTTTTGTAGATTTCACTTAGGACAGTTGTGTAGAGAATACTGTTTCCAAAACTGATGAGTGCATTCAGTTTTGTTTTTGGAGGTCTCTTTTGCCTTCGATAAAATGAAAAATTCTCATCCTTGATTATTTGATTGAAAGATTGATAATATATTTCTCTGATATTACCTTCGATAGCCATTAGTTCATTTATGTTTTTCTGTACTTGAATTTTCTTATTCAGCGTTTCTATTTGTTGAATGTAGCCTATTAGTTCCACATCTCTTGAACTATAATACTGAAGGACTTTTTTCATATTCTGAGCTGCACCTGAAACAAATTTTCTTGCAAGATATAATCTCCTGGCGATGTCAGAATAATGCTCTGCCTGTTTGAGAATCATAAAACCTGAATTGTAATGTTCTCTTGGATAAAATGAGCCGACATAATAACCATAATGATTAAAGAAATGGAGGATGATTTCCTGCTGAGAAACAAACTCAAGCAGTTTTTTGTTTATTGAAACTTCTCCGAAGATATATATTTCTCCTGTATTCTCAACAGGCACATATTTTCTCTTTCCATTCTTTGTTAAAAAATAGATGGTATTTTGCTTTCTATGTAATTCACCACTTGAAAAAATGTATAATGTTTTCTTCATAACCGCAGAGATAGCAGAGATAAAAAAACCTTCATAACCGCAGAGATACCAGAGACATCAGAGAAATAGGTTTCATTTTATTCGAAATATTGTTTTATGTAATGGGTTATTTCATCTCGGACAGTATCTATCTCTGGTAGGTGAGAAACCTGGTTTTTCAATCTTTCCTTCCATAGTCTATTATATGATATTTTGCTTATCTGAGGTACTATATTACCGCGCTCGAATTCATATCCGTATTTCTTTTTTAAATACTGTTTAATCTTTGCGATTTTTATACTTCCCTGTTTTAGTAGAAACCATACATCATACAGGTCTCTGGGTTCTGTTCTGTCGGCAACAGCACCTATCTTTTCTGCCAGCAATGCTTCCAGTGAATATGCTGGTAATTCAATAGATATATCTTTCATATCGCTATAAGTCAGAATAACACGCCTCGTTTTAGGTTTTTCAATTAACTCTACATTTCTCATTAAATCCATTTTTACCTGTCCTCCCCTTGAGAACTCAGAAAATGCATCAAATTTTAAGAAGAATTGCAGCCTTGCCCCGCTTATATCAACACTCTTGGAATCAGTTATAAGGCTTACGTTTGCCATCTGCCGAATAGCTGCATTTACATTTTCAAAGCGTTGCAGAAAATTGTCAAAATCTATCTCTTTTTTAGTTAGGAGGTCAATATCTTCTGAAAATCTATAGTCCGGAAAGTAAACCTTTTTCAAAGTAGTCCCTCCATAAAAGACTATATCTTTTGCAAATCCTTCATTTGCCATCCCAATGAGAATCCAGGTAATAATATAATCCTTTTCGATTGTGTCGTTTAATACTCCATAATTCGATGCCGTTTTAATAATTTCAGAATAATGTATCATGTCTTAACTACTTTTCTTAGTTCCTCACCATTTACATTGAGGATCAATCCCCATTGTGAATTATGTCTGCCAAGCTTTGGTATTAGTGGCTCTAATGGTGAATAACTATTATCAGAGGATAACTGTTGCAAGAAAGAAATCGTTCGCTCATTCACATTTAAAATTTGTAATATGTACCCAAGTCTCTTTATTGCTGATTTTTTCTCAAATTTCTGAGAGTATTTGAGCAACCTATCATAGTTTATATCGTCTCTTTTAAGCCATATTCCTTTAACAATTTCAGAAATGCCCCCACAGTATTTTGGTTGGAAAAGACAATCAAGAATTGTCTTTTCTATGTCGCTCACAAAACATTTTTCTTGCTTTGTAACCCAGAGTTTCTTGAATCCCCAGAATCTCTTGATGTTACAAAATACGAACATAAATTCTATATTTTTTATCTTTACATTTCTAATTCTTGAAGGAGAAGAAATAAAGATTGTATTGATGGGTTGAGTTAACATATTATGGAGAGCCATTGCACTATAGTAGGAAAGATAGTATTTTCTGGGTAGAGCAATCTCTCTTGCGACAATATAATAATTCTCTATAAACATTGAAGAAGAACCTGCTTCTGTAGGAATTATAACATATTTCCCTCTGGTCAAACGGAAAATTACCTCCCTTTCTATCAGACGGTACAGTAAATCGGCTGCCTGGTTCTGGTTTTTCCCGGTTATTTCCATAACATCTTTAACTCTGAATATTCGTTTACCCTGGTCTATAAGCGTTGTAATGAGTTTTGCACTGACAGGACCAAGGGTTTTCTGTGTTCTCATATTCTCCTCTTATATTTTATGTCATCCATATCGTATATCATACGATATGATAAACACAAAATACAAAAAAGTCAAGAGAAAAGTTACATTCTGAATAAGCAAAGTAGCTGGTCTCACCTTTTTATGCCTGTCACGGTTTACGGCCTCTCTATATCCAGCAAAATTCATTATATGCACAGTTCTTGCAGAATGGAATGCGTTTCAAGGGTGGGGGAGACTCCCTTTTCAAAATCTCTTTTATTTCTGTAAATGTTTTCTCCAGTTCTTTTTCTTTCTCTTCTGTCAACTCAACCTCTATCCGTTTCTTTTCCTTGGGAATAAGTAATTCTCCTTTTGCGTTAATTCCCTGTGTTTTAAGTTTATAAAGATAAAATAAAAGTTGCATCTTTGCAGCGGTTTTCCCTTTAGAAGATTTTTTTATCTCAGCAACGACGGTTCTCCCATTTTCCTTTTCTATCATATCAATTTTCATATTACCTGCAACAATTTCTTTTTTTCCACGCTTATATGATTCCTCTCCAATCAATCTTCCAATCTCAAGGTATGGATTTTCTAAAGATGGACCTATCTCATGTGCGAAAAGCCAGACTTTCCTATGGCAAACATAGTATGCATTTACAAGATTACCGGTGATAGAGTAGTCTATATTCATAAAATAATATTTTCGTTTGTTTCCTCTTGAATTTGTAATCCAAGTTCACTATTATAAATGGCTTCAACCATAATACCATAATCAGATTTTGAAACTCTTTCTTCCCTTTTGAAGTAATTATACTGCCTCAAAGAAATAGGAAGAATATATTTCATTGCTTCAAAAAATCTTCTGTTTTCAATTTCTTCAACATATCCATCAAAAAAATCCGATGGAACAACTTCTACTGATTTAAAGAGATTATAAAATTCACTTTCTTTTTTATGTATATCAATGAAAGGAACATTATTCTCATAAAATTGCCTGAAATTCTCAGAAACATCCCTTATAATTTTGCTTTCTTCTTCGCTATAACCCTCTTTATAAACTTCATTAACCTTTTCTTGAACCAGTAATTCGTCAAGGATATTAATATTACGCAACACATTTAGACTCTTTTTCGTCCTCTCTTTGTTATAAATATATCCAACACCAGAACCCTCAGTAAAGATGTAAACCTGTGCAAAATCCATACGTCTCCTCCTGTTTACCCTGCCAAAACGTTGAAGCAAAGCATCGATAGGAGCCGGTTCGGTATAAAGCACATCATAATCTATATCAAGAGAGACTTCAATTACTTGGGTTCCCACAAGAAGATTTTTATTATTAAGAGCCGATTCTATCTTTTCCCTATCTCTCAGAATGAAACGGCTGTGCAAAAGGGAAGAACCTTCGGGTTTGATTTTTCTTAAAGATTTGAAAACTTCTTGTGCCTGTTTTACTGTGTTTACAACTACAAGCACTTTTTTCCCTGAACGAATATCATTTTTAATAAGATTTATATGTTTCCATATATCTTCTTCAAGAACTTTAATCCTATGTCTTGTGAAATTTTCCAATTCTGTCTTATCCATCGTGATTTCATCTTCTATGGTGAGTTCATCCTGAAAATATTGTTTTAAGAACTCTGGCATAGTCGCTGTCATAAATAGAAAGTTTCCTTTCAGTTCATTTTTTATAAACCTTGATATTTCCAATATTAAGGCAGTCGTATGCGGGTCATAGGAATGAATCTCATCAAAGATGAATAATCCTCCAGCCATCTCAGAAATATTCTGCTCAAATCCTTTTATATTGAAAAAGGCTTTTATAATCTGAAAAGGTGTAAGAATTTTATAGGGTTTAAATATCTTTCTTGCAAGGCTTTGATATTTCCTCGCGAAACTTTTTGCCTCATCGTAATTAAGGGTTTCTTTATCTTCAGAAAAAAACTTATACAGGAAATATCCAGATTTACTATGTAAAATGCTCACAAGGTTATCACTGCCGAATAACTTTACAAATCTTCTGTACATAAAGTTTATGCTTGCAGTATACGGTAAAATATAAAAAATTCTTTTTGACATAGAGGGATTTTGATTATGATGAGCCCAGAATAAAGCCGCTTCTGTTTTCCCACTTCCTGTGGGAGAGATAACAAATAAATTTCCTGAATATCCATTTGCCTTTTCCTGAACAGATGTAAGGTGTTCAAATTTAATATACTGGCTTATATTACTTACTACTCTTTTTATCTCTGTTTCTTTTGCAGATGCAAGGTGGTCTGAAGCAGTAAGAAAACCTTTTAAAAAAATGCCATATTTACCGTGCAAAGGGGTTTTCTCATCCAATCTATACTGTTTGTAATATGGCAAAACATAGTTTTTGTAAGCATCGGTTAGATCTCCGATACACTTAATATGATGAAAAGTTGAAAGTTTCTTGCCTAAATACTTGTAGCTGAAATCTGGAATGTAGTCAAGAAAATTGTTCATTTCCCCCAAATCAAGTTCTTTCAATTTTTCCTTATATCTCTCAAAACCTGGATTGTCTTCAGGATGTGTGGCATATTTTTCTCTCAATTCCTGAATATCTTTATGGTGTGTAATTATAGCAAGCCCGATTGCCATTTTGTCCTCTTCTGACAATTCAAGTGCTGTAACAAATCCAGCAGATAAAATTTCATGTCTATAATTCCATCCTTTGCCCCTTGTCAACTGTGCCTGAAATCCCTTTGCTCCTTTTCCAAAATCATGAAGAAATACGGCAAAGAACAGGTTCTCCCAGAATTGAGGAACATCACATAACTTTGGAATTTCAGGATAGCCTTCTTTTAAAGATACAAATACCTTTAAGGTATTTTCCGTATGCTCAATTAACGATTCATCAGGCTTGGCAAGAAGCATAGAGATTATTATGAGTTTGTTATTTCTATTTTAACTTTGCCAGCCCCTTTAGACTTGAATCCACCGAGAATGGTTATATTATTCAGAGCAGGAATTAGGATATCGTTAATTAATAAGAGTTGGGCCTCTTTCGTTGGTTTTGAAGCAATTCCATTCAACCAAAGGTCAACATTTGTTCCTCCTATTTCTCTTGGTTTACCGAACTGGAAAGTTCTTTCTTGGGCAATTACTTCCAGCGTTCCCTTAAAAACTGTTCCTGGTTTCACCTGTTCACCATCAACTTTTGCTTTCTTGGCTGTCGTTCCGCTTCCTCGGTCTATCCTAATGTTTGTTTGGTCAATTCTGTATCCTCCCGTGTCCGTCCAGAAATTGGGTATGCGAAGAAATCCCATCAAACCTGGAGTACCAAAGAGATAGCAAACAGGGCAAAGTCCGTTATTATCTACAATAACTTTATCTTCTTCTACCTTGATTTCACTACACTTACGATATCCAGACCTAAACAGTGCTTGCTCCGCTTTTGAGGGTCTCGGTGAAGGTATACACGGAGTAATTAGCTCATCATCAGTTATCCCAAGTTTTGATTTAAGCTCGTCCTTTTTATCAATTAGCAATTGCTCCACTTGATATCTGAAAGCTCCTTTAAAGCTGGACGCAGGTATTGCTGGCTTTCCGTCTACAGAAAAGACAAGTGCCTTCTTTTCCGTAAGCGGCGAGGGACTGCCTCCGATATGGAGGAACGAACCTTCCTGAACGGTTATCTTCAGTGGAATCTGGAGCACCGCCAATATCCCTTGTTTCTTATTTTCTGGCAAGGTTTCCATATTACCTATGCTATTCATCTTTTATCACCTCCATAAATTGGATTAAAGAGTTTAATTTCCTAATAAAGAATGCCAACTCAAGTATATCAAGGTTCATCACATATAGATCCTTTACATATTCTAATGTTTTTCGAAGTGCACGCTTCTCATAACCTCTTGCTCTATCTATTTTAGAAAGGAAATACTGTTCCACGGTTGAACAATTGTGATTTTCAATAACCTTACCGTAATCTTCCATATTGGGCAATTTACATTCAATAATTCCAAACGAATCGAGTTTATCAAGCATTTGTTCTAAAATGTAAGGTTTCTGATCATAAGCTTTTTTTAATGATTTTCCCAATTCAATTGTATATTTTATCTTATTCTTTCTCCACCGATTTGCATTTTGCTCTTTTTGTTGAAGGTCTTGGCATTGATTATCCACAATGGAACAAAAGGAGTTTTTATCTCTTTTCTCGAAGGCTTCTTTAAGTTGTTTCCACTCCTCCGTTTCAAATAGTAAAGGTATAGCAGATTTTGCATTTCTATCATACGGTGGGCCAAATATATCTCTGTCATTTAAAGCTTTTTTAAATACTTCATCCATTTTGCTCGTCATAATATGTCACCCTCTTTAACAGAATTTCTGGCGCTTCAACCAAGCTTTTGGGAAATAATACTCTTTTATATACTCCACTGATGTAATAAGTATCTGGTTTAAACAAATAGCCATAAAGTGGAGAAATGACTTTTATTCCAAAATCCTTACATTCATCTTCGAACAATTTTACAGCAAGAATTCCCTGTTTTATCTCAAATTCTTTTGTTTCAATATTTTCTACTTTGCATTTACCAAAGCTTTTACTTTTCAACGCGCCCATCTGAAATCCCGTGTCTTGCATTTCATTCTGTAACTCTTCACCTTTATTATAAGGGATATAAATAGATGCTCCAATTTTCCCCTCTTTGGTTTTTGGTCTTAAATACTCCGTAAAAATAGGCATTTTAGAAATGTTGAGGAACTTATCTTTAATTGAATATGTAAATTCACCTTTTTGGTAAGTCTGTTTCTCAATAATACCCACAGCTGGTACTTTTATACCAAAATAATGTTTTAATGCACCTTCTATTGTAGATGAAGGTATTATTTCTTGGCAAGGTCTAAATACTCCACCTTTAACTCGTTCTCCTATAATAATAGAATCAATTTCTAAATGAATTTCAAGAAGTTTGAGTTTATTCATTGATCTCCACTCCCTTTATAATCTTACAAAAATTAAGAAACTTTAATGGTGTTATGCCTTGTAAGAAAAGTTCGTAAGGTTCGGGATTGTTCGCCCTGTTGTTAAATATTTCTGTTGTTAAATACATATCTGAGTGTAATCTTTCTTGGGTTTGAATCAATTTATAGAGGTAACTCTGTGATATATTGGAATTTATAAGTTTTTCAAAAATTTCTTGCACTTCACTCTTTGCGAAAAAATTTTCAAACACATTATGGTAATAAATGTTTAAAAATGATTTGTTACCTTGCTCGAAATATCTCCAGTGGTCTCTTATTGGATATTTGATATTTGCAATGCTTAACGAAAGGTTTATTGGTGAATTTTTATCACTTACGCAACCAGGAAAAGATTGGTCAAAGAGCTTTAAGAATCTTTTAATTACCTTTGTAGTTATTTCAGGAGAATACTTAAACACTCCAAGTTCATCATATTCGACGATGGGCTTTTTAATATCTTCATTACCGCTAAACTGTTTCCAAAACTCTTTTATCATTTCTTTGTAATCGTGATAAAAATCAACCCGTAAAGCGAGAAATCTGAATTCATCTTTCAAAACATTTGCTTTTTCGAAATTATATCTATTAATATATTTTTCAAATGCATCCCTCAGCCAATCTTCCAATTTCTTTTGGTCTAAGGAGAACTTGAACCAACAAACCTTAATACCTTCCTGCTCCCATGTTGTTCCATATTCTCGGAAGGGCTCTCTCATATTCCTTATTTCTTGACATTTTTCACATATCAATTCTCTTATATTTTCTTTTACTCTTTCTTTTGCTTTTTCCTGCTGGCATATATCGCAAATAGGTGGTTCTATTTCATCTGGTAGGTTCTGCATAATAACTTTTTTGAATATTTTCGTATTTCTGCGATTGAGAACCTGTAATCTTGCAGAATTATTTGATTCCCTGGCTTTTAAGGTTTTTCTATCAAGTATAGAGCTTAATATTCCCAAATCAGCAATCGTTTTTTCTATTTCTATATAAAAACCCCACTCCAGAAGAGGTTTGAATATTTCTTTTAAATCTTGATTTACTGGAAGAAATAAAGTGATAAAATCCGAAGTTGTAAATAGAACTTCATCTTTATAATTTTTAACAATATTGTTTACAATCTTTCCCCTTTTTTTGAGTAAATTCACATCTCGTAGTCTAACAAATGAATGGGGAAATTTTATCCAGCATTTCACTAATGTTGGCTGCCACTTTCCTTTATCAACATCATTTGTTCCTGTAGTTCTCGTGCCTCCTTCAGCTTTGTTTATCTTTTTTACTCTGATTCTATTATATTTTACCGATATTGTTCCATCCAATTCTTTTACCACTTCAGTATTTTTCTCGAGGACTCTATAGATTTTACCAACTAACTCCACATGAGTATGGAGAGAGGTAATATCTCTGGGAATGTTTTTATCTTCGGGAGTTAGCAAGAGATTTTCTTTATACTTAGTCAGGAATTCTTCTCCAGATTGGCAATTTTGAATTTCATCAAATAGATTTTTTAAGTCATTAACTGTTCTAAAAGCCGCCCAATGTTTTCTCTTATCTTTCTCATTTTGGAAAAAATTTTTGTTCCAGAGTTTTAAAATTCCCTCTTGTTGAGATGGTTTTTTTTCTAAGTTTAACGTTGCTCTTGAAACAGAGGAAGCTAAATGATCAGCAAGGATAAGTAAAAATAGATGATATTTGGATTCTGGAGATGGTGTATTTCCGGTCCTGTCCTGTAGATTCCATTGATTGATATCTTTCTCAATTTCTGCAGTTTTATGATTATATTGACCCCACCATGAAGGTGAAGTGGGTTGAGATATACCTAAGTTTTGAAAATCAAAATCAACAAATACATGACTTTTCCATGATTTTCCAGTTTTTCTTCTTAATCTAGTTTTAACACTACCATCAACCAACTTTCCTATATCATGCAGTTCTGGAACAAATTTATTTTTATCTTTCATTTCTCCCCCTCTATTATGACTCCCCAACCTTTCTCTTCGTCTATCCATCCTTTTCCTTTATACTTCTGAAAATCTTTTACAAGAAACCAGGGACGAGTGCCAAGAGGTTCTCTAGGAAAGGTGTTAGAAAAATGCGTGGGTAAAGCCTGAATCATACCATTAAGAGGCCACATTGGAGGAAAGGGAAGAATAATTCCACCAACCTTGATATTTTCTCTTTTCAACAGATTGACTTTTTTTATTTCCTCTACCAAAGCAAGTTCTGTGCTTCTTCCAAGCAGTAAAGGATAATAGGGTTTCTTAAAGCATTTAGCAATTTCCTCTTCTTTCAGGTAAAGATAAAATTTGGGATTAAGAAGGAACTCTCGTTTTATTACATTAGGTTTGCTAATTTTTCCCCTTTCCCATTCGTAGATAGTTTCAAGATCCACTCCTTTTGCATCGCTCTTAAATACATACTTTACTTTTATATCTTTTGGAGTAATTATCTTGCCGCAGGCTGCAGAAATTAAACCATATACTGTTGAATAAGGAGGAATTGGCAAAGTTGGTTGATAACCATAAACAAATATGGGATACCTAAAAGAAGCAGTCCAACCCGTTATCTTTATTCGATAAAAAGAATCCATATCGTCTTTCCTTTAGGCAATAAATTCGTCCAGGATTTTTGCAAATTCAACCACAGTATTATTGATTGAATTACGCTTTACGTGGACTTTTCTTCCATTAGTCTTCCATGTTTTGCCTGTGAATTCAGATATCTCTTTCTCCATTTCATCAAGGAATCCTTCCCTTTTACCAATGTATATATCTGAAAGGATAATGTTTTTGTAATCTTCTATTACTTGTGACAGAGCATCAAAGTTTATTCCATTATTATCTGCCACATTCATAAATATGTGATTGCCACCTTCAATTACTGCAAGAACAAGAAACTTTGGGGAAACATCTGTTAAGTGTTCTGTAAGTTTTGCACCACCCGAAAGATATGGTAGAGCAAGGATTGTCTCTGTTATCCTTTTTCTCCTTATGTCAACAGGCATCTTCCAGTATTTTTCATTTTCGTCATAATGTAGTCCCTTTTCTTTTGCCTTTTTGATAAGTTTTGGAGACATATTTTTATATCCTGCTTTTTCTCCCTCATAGAATTTACCTGCCATTTCGGTATCAATGGAGAATATCCCCTTAAAGACAGTTGAATAGAATTGATGCTCATAGGGAACAGGGTCTCCTTCTTTTTGCCTTGCCATTACACCAAAGTCATTTGTAGGGTTCTGGGAAAATATTGAGAGTAAAGGTGAATTTTTTAGCGGAGAAATTCTTGTAACGGTAACATCTACGTTTTTCTTTTTTCCTTTTTCCTCAACTTCTTCCTTTGCGGCTCTCATATATCCGAACATGTCATCATCGTCATATTCAACAGGGTCTGCTAAAGTATAAGCAACTTTTTTAACTCTTTCTACAGGGGATAAATTCCAGCCAAATTTTTCAGCAAGGGTTTCTCTCCACCAGTATCTTACTGCCTGTCCAGATACATAGGGATAAACATCCCGTCCTTTCCTCACTGTTTTAACCTTTACAGCATTGTCAGTTCTCTCACCTGCATCCATACCTGCATTGTTCAATGCAGACCACGGAGCGTCAATTAACATAAAGCCATTTATGGTTTTGCCCATTTTATACCTCCTCATTTTCTTTTATTTCTTCCATTATTTCTTTCTTCTCTTTTAAGTAATCGGATAATTTTTCATATATTCTGAACAGTAAAATATCCCGTGTTTCTTTCCATGTTAAAGCACCTTCTGGAAAAAGGTCATTAAGAAATTCATCCGTTGTAAACAAAGTTTCTTCCATTCCATTTGCAATTGTGTCTTTTGTAATCTTTAAGAAAACATTTCTCAAGCCTTCATAACTTTTAGCCGTTTCCAGAGCAAAGAGCCTTTTTGTGTTATCCGTTTTCCTTATATAATCGGCAATTTTATCACCAACCCTTTTTAAAACATCAATCCTCTTTTTATCCATTTCCCTCACCTCCTTTAGGTAATAGGAGAAGACCTCCCAATTTCCAACAATACGCCTATCTGTTTCCAGAAAAAATCCTATTATAGATTTTTTGTTGAGTAAATTCCTGTATACAGTATTGTTCCTCCATTTATAATCTTCTTCTTTTTTTAACTTTCCGAAACCTTTCCACACAATCTTTGCCCAGGATGAAGCATCAAGACGCTGAATATAAACAAGAAATCTAAATACGCTGTTTGGTAGATGAATAATCTTCATCGGAGGAGGGTTTTGAGTGTAATTTGAGAATATATATGCGGTAATTGATGGATTTTCTTTTGGGAATACATCTTCCTGCTCTCTGATTATTTTTTCTACTATATGGAATAAGGCATTTTCACCATTTCTGTAGCCATCTTGTATACAGCCAGTGCAATTATTACTTGCGAACTGTTCTCGAACATTCTTAATCCCTTTCCTTGCCCAATATTTCATTATTTTTGAAGATACTGAATGAAGAAGTAAAAAATATTTCCCAACAGAATATAAAAATAGTGGTAAAAACTGCACTGCAAAAGTGCAAACGGGACAATATCTTTCACCTTCGGATGCTCCTGCAAAGTAATTTACCAACTTTCCTGAACCAGTGAGAGGAATTTCATCTCTCTTTCTTTTCGGCAATGTTTCTCTTCTTCCACAGGCAACACAGGTTCCCGAGGTTTTTGGAAGTGAAAATTCTCCCAATAATCCAGTCAAATATTTTTTTGCATCCGTCTTTTTATCCTTAATAGAAGGGTTTGTAAATTTACTGTTTCCTGTAAAGATAGAGTATAAGTTCTTTTTCCATCCAACGGTCAGATAAAGGTCAACAATTTTGTTTATTTTTGTTTCCAACTCTTTTGGAGTTAAAACAGAAGAATTCTTATCATAGTATGCGTCAATAGCATAAATCCCCCCATCCACAAACGGATTGCCTGTTAGAACAAAATAACGCGTCTGGGGATTTGTATCTTTTCCTATCTCCTTTACCCCCTCAATCATTTTTTATCATTCCTCTTCCTCAATGAATTGTTCCCAGGATTTGCCGTTTTTTATTGCAGGGATTATGAATCTTATTCCCTGGTTATCATTCGGATTTAGTTTTAGCATTTTCCTGAAAATCTTAAGTGCTTTATCTGTTTTTTCTTGCCTCCATAAAGTGAGTCCAAGTCCGTGCATTGCCCTTAAATAAGGTCGGTTTGAAAGTTCAGTCCACTCTAATTGTTTAGGAAAGTTTCCACCAAGTTTTTCAATAGTCAGCATATACGCTTCTTTGTAATATTTTTCTGCCTCCACCAACTCGGCATTCTCAAGGGCTATACTACCCAGTCCATTTATTGCATCAACATATTTGGGGTCCTGTTTCAAAACTTCATTAAATTTCTTTTCTGCTTTGCCTAAATAGCCATCATTAAGTAATTCCCATCCATCATAGAGGACTTCCCAGAGTTTTTTCATCACAGTACTTCTCCTTCATTCCTTCAATTATTGCTCTTCCTTTTCAAGTTCTATTTCTTATCTTGACTAATTGCAATATCCAATGCTTAAGTCCTTGTCCTCGAATTTGAGTCTCTCTCTTTTCTGGTATACTATCAAATAATTGTTTAAATCCTATTGATACCAATTAGTTGCCCAATGCTGTATGATGTTCTTTTCCCGTTCTGTAATTCCTTTATAAAGGAAGTTTTTTTGTTTGTCAAGATTTTTTTTGATTAAAGGTTAAATTCTTTTTGGAGGAGATTCTTCCTGGGTGAATATAGGAAGGATTACTCAGAATGACATTATCACACGCTACTTCGCAGATACCCCTCTTTTTAGAGGAGATTAAATTACTCAGACCTGTCCTGATGAAAATCAAGAATGGCACCGTTGGAAGATTATTTTAGTATTTCAAACATCCCAAATCCCTGCGGGTTTTTACTGCCAAGACCTGTTTCATAACCGATTCTTATGAGTTCTTGTGAACCTGACAGTTTGAATATACCGAGCCATGCTTTGATGACCGTGCGTTTATACATTGTTACTATCTCTTTTGGTCTTCGTTTATCATTCGGTTTTAATTGAATTTCGTCTTTTGTTTTTTTCCCAAATAGAATCGTTTGTTTTTTTCTCAGGTTTTCCTGGATTAGTTGGGAAAATTCCTTTTCATAAGGTGAATAATAGTATGTCTTCTTTTTACCGTCTGCTGTTTTTAATGTGCTGTAAACAGTGACAGGTGAAAGCATTGCTATGGTGTTTTCTTCTGTGATTTTTGGTTGTGTATGGACATTGATGGATATTACCCTCACATCTATTGTCCCCAATTTTAACACTGCTTTTTTTACGAGGTGCTCTGCGAGTTCTGAAAGGAATTTGTCTACATGTGATGAGATGCCCAGTCTGACCTTAGAATAGAATTGTAAATATTTCCTCTCTTTAATGCTAATCAGTCTATGTTTTCCCTGTAATCTTGAAAAGGTGAAGAGTTTAAATGACCTTTTTTCGTAAGTATATCCTTCGGTGTGCAGGAATTGTGACAACGAAGGTGTTATATTGTTATAGAGCATAGACTGAACCAGATAATTGTAATTTACCGGCAGCATAATAGGTTGTTCCATTTTCTCTAATTCAATCGTTATTCTCATTTGTATTATCTTTCGTATAGAAGGAATATATGATACATCAATCATTTTGTCAAGTTTTTTCACATATTCGTTAGTGTCAAATCTTCTGGGGTATTTTTAATCTTCCGTTTATTCTGTTTCCTTTATTTCTAACTTCCTAAATTCACAGATTCAAGCACCGTCCCCAAGGACAAGCACCGTCCCCATGGACGTCTCCATGGACCCATAGACGTTTGTCATTCCCGCGGAAGCGGGAATCTATAGTCGAAATCTATTATTTTCTTATTCTGGATACCTGCTGGTGTTTACCCCATTGGACTCCTGCTTTCGCAGGAGTGACAAAAGAGGCAGGTATGACGCGTGAAGTGTGCACCTTGCTGCACGAAACAAGCTCTGCTATTGCTCCATTTTCTTCTTCAGCCTTTTGTCTCTTTTTACGAGGTCGTCTGCTCGGCAGAATTCCCAACCGTCTCCGAGTTTTTCTTTTAAGCATTCCAATATTTCCATTGCTTTATCGAGTTGTTTGAATGTGTGTTCGTACATTTTTGCCAATTCCAAGTAGGGAAATGGTTCAAAGGGGGTTTCCTCCAATAGCTCGAGCCACAGTCTTTCTGATTCGTTCCATTTTGACTCTCTCTTGAAAATCAAAGATAGGTCTCGTTTTATTTCGAATATGAGCGGAATGTCATCCGTAAATCTTAATGCTCTTTTCATAAGTGTTATGGTTGTTTGAGTGTCTTTTAATTCACGGGTCAATCTTGAGATTGAATAAAGCACTTCAGGGTTTCTTATTTCTTCTATTTCTTTTAACAGGTCAACGAAGTGTGCGAGTAGTTTAAGCATTGAAAAGACATCGATTTCATTATGTTTTATAACCTTGTTTAAGAGAGAAACTTCTGCCGTTCTCAAGAAATTGAAATATATCTCAGGTATTAAACTGCCTGCAATGTCTCCAATTCTGGGTGTGCCGAGAAGTTTCTCTTCAAGTGAAGATAAAGAGCGGTCCTCATAACTCCTCTTGTATACCCGCCTTGCAACGTGGAGCAGGTCAAGATGGAGTTTGAAAAATGGTTCTTTGAGCATCTGCAGTCGGAATCGGGAAGTAAGAAGGGGCAGATCGAAGGATTTGCCATTAAAGGTCGTAATTGAATCAAAATTGGCAAGAATGGATGACAATTCCGTGAGAAGAGCTTTTTCGCGAGGAAGGTCTGGAAGGAAAAACTGTTTTATACAGAACTTATAGTTGTCGAGATATCCTATACCTATGAGAAAGGCAAATGTACCCACTCCTCCGGAAAGCCCCGATGTTTCCACATCAAGGAAAACATTATTATCGAGTCTAAAATTTTTGAAAAGATTCTCTTTTGCAAGCAGGTGAATTTTTTCGACATTTTCACCGAAGTAATCAATTTCTTTAAGTTGCTCTTTCAGGAGGAATTTACCGTATTTGTTTTCACACACATTTGCTCCAAGATGTTCTGCAAGTTTCCTGATATCCTTAATTCTTTTTTGCTCCTCCATTTGTTCCCTGAGAAGGATGCGCAATTTGGGAAGTATAGCGGATTTCTCCTCAGGGGATGGTGATTTTTCGGCTTCCTCAATAGCTCTTTTTAATCTCTGCAGCCTTTGTTTTATATCCATTCTATGTTCCTGTTGTTTCTGGCTTTGGAATCGAACCTGTTTTAGAAAGTCCTATTTTTATTAGGATTGGACCTACAAGTTCATAAATAACCGTCGTAGCAACAATGGTGGTGAAGATTGTGTTGCCTATTTGCGGAAAATCAGCCTTGGCTATCAGCGCAACTCCCAGAGCCACACCTGCTTGTGGAACAAGACCAAAGCCAATATATTTCCTGATTCTCCTGGGGACTCTCCCGATTGTACTTCCTATGAAAGCACCGGAGAACTTGCCGATTATTCTTGCAAAGAAATAGGCAAGTCCTGCAAACCCTATGCCACGAAGGGATGCAATTTCCAGGTTTGCACCTGCGAGGATAAAGAAAAGAAGATAAAGTGGTGATTCTATATCTTGAAGCACTTCGAAGAAATGTTTTGAGGTAATCCTCAAATTCACAAGGGTTGCACCCAGTGCCATCGTTGTGAGAAGGATGGAAAAATGAAGCCACATTGCTATCCCGATGGAGAGCAAAACAAAACTGAGTGTGTATATTTCGGTTTCCGTATGACGTCTGAAAAACCTGGAAAAGGCTGCAAGGATGAAGCCAAGACATCCTCCAAGCAACAGTGCTCCTGCGATTTCAATTAACGATTTAGTAGAGACTTTCAATATGAATAGTTCAGTCGAATGATGAAGAAATAGAGCCTTTGCAATCGCAAAGGAAAAAGCGAATATAATCAAACACCATGCATCATCTATTGCAACAACACCGAGAAGAATTTTTGTAAAGAATCCTCTTGCCTTAAACTGTCTTATTACCATTAAAGTTGCAGCCGGTGCCGTAGCCGAAGAGATTGCTCCGTATAACAATGAAATGTGAAGCGGTTGCTTAAGTATGAGAAAGAACACAAGAGTTACAATCATCCAGGCACCACCTGCCTCAAAAATGGAGATCCAGATTACCGGTTTGCCTATTCTTTTAAATTGTTTCAAGGAGAAATTCCTACCTATGGTAAATGCAACGAAACCCAGAACTATATTCGAAATAAACCCGGTCGCAGCAAGTATTTGCGTATGAATTAAGCCTAAAAGCTCGTGACCTATAATTATTCCAAGAATCAAGTCGCCCGTAATCTCTGGCAGCTTTAGTTTGTATACTATTTTATGTACGATTATTCCTGTTAAAAAAATGATTCCAAGACTCAGTATAATATTCATTTGAAATTTAGACTATAAAAAAATACATTGAAAGTCAAGATATATTTTAAGTCCTATTTCCTTTTTTCTTGACTTTGATATTGTGTTTGCCTATAATTAAAGACATGAGTGTTATGAAAAGTTTCGATGGTAGTGTTTTTAGACCTGGAATTGGACTGAAAGCGAAATTTTGCATCTGGATGATTTTATTTGTCGTTGTTGTGATGACAATTACTTACCTTTACTATTCATACAAAGTTGGGAATTTGCTTTCTACAGAGATTAAGAAGCGAGGTGCAACAATTGCGAAAGATATTGCAGCTAATTCTCGAGATCCGCTTGCAGACGAGAACGACCTACTACTGGCAAGTTTTATTCATTATGCGAAGAAAAACAACGAGGGTGTTGTATATTCCTTTATTGTGGACAGAAAAGGTAAAGTATGGGCAAGTACTGAAGAGGAACAGGTAAATAAGGTGTATACTATTCCTTCAGGTATGGAAACGCTTGGTGATAAAGCAATGCTTGTGCAACCGACAAAAAGCTCGACCGGTATCGATGTGTATGATATTGCTGTTCCCGTAAAGATCAAGGATACGGTTATTGGTCAAGTGCATCTCGGAATATCAAGGGATGTGATTAAGGAATCTATTAAGGATACAAGTAAAGGAATGGCGATCGTAACGATTGCAACGATTGTTTTGGGTGTTATTGGAATTCTTGTTTTGGTAAGCTACATAATCGGTTCGTTAGGGGCGATAACGCGAGACATCGAGGCGATCGGAAACGGAGAACTCGACAGGCAGATCATCATTAGAAGGAGGGATGAAATAGGGAGAATTGCACAGTCTGTGAGGGAGATGACATCTAAACTGAAAAATGCAAGAAAGGAACTTATCGAGAAGGAAAGGATGAGGAAGGAGATGCAAATTGCAAAGGAAATTCAGCACACACTCCTTCCACAGAGTATTCCTGAAGTTAAAGGTTTTGAAATCGATTCATACTATGAATCTGCCGTTGAGGTTGGTGGAGATTATTATGATTATATAAATGTGGACAAGAATCATTTCGGGATCGTTATAGCAGATGTTTCGGGTAAAGGTGTAGCTGGTTCCATAATAATGACAATGGTAAGGTCTCTATTGAGGATAGAAATGTTACACAATCTTTCTCCACACGGTCTTTTGTCAACAACCAACTACCTTCTCAAGAATGACATTCCAGAAGGGATGTTCATAACACTATTTTATGCTCTTGTTGATATTCCAACCGGGGAAATTGCTTATTCCTGTGCAGGACATAATCCTGCTTTCCTTTATGATACTTGGAATAAGTCAATCGTTACGCTTAAACCGAAGGGACCTCCTTTTGGAATTCCGCTTTACAGCGAGAAGGAGTTTTCACTGAAGTTAAAGGAAGAAGAAAGAAGCTTAAAAAGTGGTGATGTTTTGATAATTTACACCGACGGTGTAACGGAGGCATTGAATGAGAATATGGAACAGTATGGTGAAGACAGGTTGAAAGAAATCCTGATGAAGAACAACCGTAAAAATGCCACCGAGATTAAACAAGCCCTTTTGTCTGACATCAAAAAATTTGCAGGTACTGCAAGTCAATCAGATGACATAACATTTGTGTTATTGAAGAAAGAATAGATATGGAAAGATTACATACGGATAATTATTTCATAAATGCAGATGCAGCGGTTCTGAAGCTGGGAGGATTCATTGATTCGACGAATGCCTGCAAATTGAGACAATCGATTGAATCATTAAGAGAACAGAAACGCTATAAAATCGTAATGGATTTCAGGAAAATCGAATATGTTTCTTCGGCAGGATGGGGTGTTTTGATTGGACAGATTCGTGATGTAAGGGAAAACAAAGGAGATATTATACTTTGTAGTATGATTGAAAGCGTAAAATCGATATACCAACTAATGGAACTTGACCAGTTGTTCAGATTCTGCAAAACTGTAGAAGAAGCGTTAAAGTTGTTTGGTAAAAAAATGGAAATGACAGCAGGAAGTACTTCATTAAGGGTTGGAAATTCTCGAGAAGCAGCAAATGAGAAGGTCAAACTTGAGGAAAAAAGTGAGAAGAAGGAAAAGATTGTAACTACCGTGAGAAGTTTGGAGGATGAAATTAGATTGATAATTGCAGAAACCCCGCTTTTAAGCGTAAAACTGTTAAGGCAAGAATTAAGAAAGAGCGAACACGGTGCATGGAAGGTAAGTTGGTTTAATGCAAAAAGAGAGTTGAAGAAACTTGGGCTTGGTAGTGTGAAGAGCAGACTGTATTATGCTTTTACTAAGGCAAAGGAAGAGAAATGAGAAAGACTCTTGGTATCGATACAAAGATAGACACAGAAAAAGGTGATTATATTGTTGAAACCTATGTGGATTCACAGCAGTTTAAGGTAATTAGCGAAGTGTTCTTCGAAGGGAAAATAGTAGAGGTAAAAGAGGTTCCTTATGAAGCGCAAATATCGGAAGATGGGCTTATCAGATTGATTAAAAGGCTTCAGAACTCTGTTATTGCAGATTTAAAGAACCTTTTTGATCTTGATGAATTGATGAGAAGAAGAGCAAACGCAGAAGGTTTGTATAAAATTGGAAGACTATTTTTAAAGCGCAAACTGATGGAAAGAGCAAAAAAAAGCTTCGAAGAATGTATAAATTTGGATTCTACTTTTGGGGATGCATACAAGGATTTGGGTCGGATAATGTTACTTGTTGATGATAAAGACAAAGCGATAGAATATATAGAAAAGGCAATTAAACTCGAACCTGATAGACCCGATTATCATTGTCATTTGGGTAAAGCCCTGCTTTCCCAGGAAAAGCTCGATTGGGCTGAGAAAGAGTTCGAGAAAGCACTGGGACTCGACAGTGATTATGCAGAGGCATATTTCTATCTTGGACTGTCTTTGCTTAAAAACGCCGTCGAAAATAAAGGTTCATCTTTAGATGATAACAAGGCTATTGCAATAAAGGTTGATTTCAAGAATGCTGGCGTACTGGACCAGAGATTCAGAGAAAAGAGTTTTAACGATGCTTTCGATCTTCTGGAAAGCAAACAGTATAAAAAAGCTCTTGAAGGTTTACTGGATTTTTCAAAAAAGTTCGTCGAGATCGAAGCCCACGATGTAATCGATGAGTTTTCTTTGTTTGCAAAGTATAGTAAAAAGAAAATAAATTTGCTTACCGTTGATGAGTATATCAATGATATAATGAATCTTCTGGAAGAACATCCGGAGTTTGCCGACCTTCACAACACACTTGGAAAAGCATATATTCTTAAAATAAGGGCATTATTGAATGCTTCGTCTTTACAATTTCAAAAAGCTCTTGAGATCAACCAGAGCTATACAGAGGCAAAAAAGAACCTAACTCTTGTGGAAAATGAGGGAAAGGGATTTCTGTTGCTTTTGAGAGCGATTTTGAAGTAAGTTTACAATGTAATTAGTCATAATGAATATTATACCGGGAGGACTAAAATGTATAGAAGAATCGTAGTAACAGCCTTGGTTATTGTGTTAAGTGTTGTAGCCATTTATGCAGATAGAGGATTAATTCCATTTGAAGAACATATAAAGATTTTCGAACCAAATCAGAGAGCAATGATTGCCTGGAGTGGTAGCGAGGAGATTCTTTTACTAAGCACCGATCTGAGCGCTTCTGATTCAACCATGGTATTGGAGGTTTTACCTCTTCCATCGGAACCAGAGGTAAAAAAAGGTGACCTCGAAACATTTACGAAGGCAGTTGATTTAATAAACAGTAGAATGGTTTTAGACTTAAGGGAAGGTAGGAGTAAATCCTATGATAAAGCTCCACCCCCGGCGGAAGTGACTTTCCATAAGAAAATTGGTGCCCATGATATTTCGGTTACGCATTTGCTTCATACAAAAGGTTTTATTGAATGGGTGAAAGAATACCTGAAGTCTATTGGAGTTGAAAAAGACATAGTTTCTAATGAAATGAAAAAGTTGATAGAGGAATATACTAAAGATGGATTCGCCTGGTTTGTTTTCGATGTTGTATCACTGGGTAAAGAAACGGTGACAAACGAGCCAATTCAATATCGTTTCAAGAATAAATCACTCTTTTTCCCTTTGAAGATAACAAAGACAGGTGAAGGGTATACCTCGATAGAATTGTTGATTTTGACTCCTCGTTTATTGAGAAACTTTCCGGGTGTACCGATTGATATGATCGAACTAAAGCATAAGCCGATTACAATCAGCGATGAGGAGCTAAAGGAATTGAACGAGGATATGTATGAACTTTTAGGTAAATACGAGGATATGAAGCTCAGGATCTGGAATATCGAAGGTGAGCTAAAATCCTTCGATAAGGACCTGGTCGCAAATTAATCACGGAGTTACTGCCTTAGACTTAACCCTCTGAGTTCAAAAAACTGTCCTTCTGAGGAAAACGGTTTCTAGCTTACGGAGAGTTTCAACTTTCAGATTCTTCCCGGGTTTGAATTGAATGGATAACTCAGAATGACAACGAATTCTTTAATTTAGGAACAAAGTTTCCATAACTAAATTCCCCAAAAAAGTTCTTGACAAAAAGAAACTTACACACCATAATAATAAAGGTAGACAAAATGAAAGCAAAAGAGAATGGAAAAATACTCTCTCTCTCTCGAGAAAAAATATTGTTAATCTCATTGGCGTTCTCTCTAATTCTCCAATCGCAGGCTATATACCACTGATAGGAGGTACTTATCAGGGGAAAACTCTTTATTAACTTCAAATAAGAATACGGAGAAACAAATGAGAAGAATATTTGCTTTTGGAATTCTCTTTTTAATTCTGAGTTTTGTAATTCTCACAGCGAAATCACCTATCTCTGGAGGAAACAGTAAGCCGAGTGTTTTAGAGTTAGGTAGCATTGGAGACAATCTCCCGAAAGCGGTTTGGACTGTGAATCTTGTTAGTTCTTATGGTTTGAGCATTAATGGTGTAACCAGCGGATTTGGAGGTCTTACCTATGATTGGCGCCAGGATGCACTTTGGATTAGCCATTGGGGTCACAATAAGATGTATCAAATCAATAAGAGCAATGGTAACTTGATTTTGGATATTGCTTTTCAAGGTTCATATCCCACTTACTACTATGGTCTTGCTTTTGCCCACACATCTACAGACTTGTACAAGATGTATGTAAGTACGGGCTCCGCAATATACAAGATGAATTTTATCACAGGTTACTGGTCCTTCTATAGGGATGGGAAAGGACATGGGCTTGGTTTAGATGTTGTGAATGATGCGCTGTATGGTTCGGGAAGCGAAAACAAAACCTGGTGGGCGAGACCATCGCAAACAGGTCCTTGGAATCCGTGGATTTACTATGGTATGGGGATGTATCCCTCTGGTGTTGCCTGTTCATATAGCGGAGCAACGGCATCTGATAAAATCTTTGTTGTGTGGGCTACAACCCAGGGTGCTGACCCTGGCGTTATTGAATGGTTTCAAAACAACAATGGTGTGCCAGGAAATAAGGTTATTAGTTATTATTTGCCCAATTGGATGACGAACCCTCAAGATTGCGCCTTCGATGGAAGATATCTTTATGTAATCAATTGGGACCTCCCAAATCCCGACAAGATTGCGGTGCTTGACCCCTTTACTCCTCCGACTCCCACAAATTTCAAAGCTGAAGCAGTGCATAGTTGGCAAAAACCTATTGACCTTACGTGGGACAATGTTCCGCGAGAGCAGGGATACAGGATTTACAGGTCAACTGTTCCAAATCCTCCTCCATATCAGTGGGGTTTAAGAATAACAAAAGGGGTGGATGAGACGACTGCAACGGATTATTGCGCAGCATGGTCGTGGGTTTATTACTATTATCTGGTTTCCTACAATCAGTGGGGTGAGTCAAATCATTCTCCTATAGTTCAAGAAACAACATGGGTGGCACAAGATTCGATTAAGAAAATCGAAGACCATTTACCGTCTTATCTCAAACTTACGAGAAGATGGAACTTCAATGTTTATGACTCGGATTCCATTGTATGGTATACTTCCAATCCGACTTTACACCCACAAGAACCCACAATCAGGGATGATAAACAGATCAATCCTGCAGGTGGAACTGGTTATTGGAGCGATAATGATGGTCTGCCTCCGGCGGGTTATTATGTTACATATAGAATATGGGGCTATACTCATTACCACCCAGAATGGAATCCTATTGTCAGCGGAAGAGGGCAGTTTTATCATTCACCAGACCCACCAATTGTCTCTACGGCAGACACTTTTGCAACCGCATATTCAAATACAAGGAAAATCATCGTGGACAGTGGCGATAGAATGCATATAACATACACAAGCAATGACACGGTATATTACATATATTCCGATGACTATGGTGCAACATACTCAACCCCAGCACCTGTGGGAAATGGTAGATATCCCGGGTTAGCACTTGACAGCAATAATACGCCCAGCATTTGCTGGACAAGAGAATACGATAGCAAGGAATATATGATTAATTACTCCACACTAACCAGCTCAGGGTGGACTGAGCCCGTTAAACTCCTTCATGAATACAAGAAGAAATCTACCCCAGCATCATTTGATATAGATAAAAAGGAGAATATTGCACACATTACCTGGGCTGATTTTTCCGAGGATGCAAACAAGTGGCTTATTTATAAAGGTCAGTTTTCCTTGCTCGATACAACTCCGCAGGTTGAACCAGTCCCTTATGATTCAGCAGTAGAGATGACACCTGAGTCTCCAAACTATCTTTGCGACCAGGATAAAGTGGAAGGTTATCTTCTTTGGGAAAAAGATGGCGATATATATGCTGGAGTAGAATATGAGAACGGAGTAGTTAATGAAATAGTAAATTTGTCAAGTTCTTCAGGCAAGAGTATACATCCAAATCTCAGTAAATTTGGTGATAGTCTGTATGCCGTATGGCAGGAAGATAATACTTTAGGCAGTAGTATATTCTTTACCAAAAGGTCAACCGAAATGAGTCAAGGATGGGATGAGCCAGAAGAATTGACGGACTTTCCTGAATTTGCCGAACTTCCTGTTTGTGTAGGACCCTATGTTTTTGCAAGTGCAAGAATACCAGAAAAAGGCAGCTATGATATTTATGGATTAAGGAAGGATGAGTTTGGTGATGTAAGCACAGTATTTAAAATGACAACTACTAAAACGGATTCAAGGTATCCTGCGGTATACTATACTCAGCATTTTCCCAGGCAAAGGCTTTATGTTATAGGGACAGAAGATGCAGCAGCGGGAAAAGCACAGCCCTATGTTCTTGGAAAATGTGTTGTTGAGACAGCACCTATTCCTATAAAGGCTGCAAACCTTGGTTTTCAAGACGCTTCGCCTTATACTGTTCAGAGAGAAGGATATAAGGTTTTTGGATTCCTTGCGTATCAAAAGGTGGACTATCACCCGCAAGAACTCATATACCATTTCTCAGGATTAAATCCATCCAAGCGATATAAACTTAAGCTTGTATTCTATTATAAACCAGAAGCGCCTGTACTCAGAAAGTGGCGATTCAAGGTAAAAGTAGGAGGACATCCCATTGGAACCATTGGTTTCAAACCTGACAGGGTGAAACCAGCATACTTTGAGAAATGGATTCCTATTTCTGCCTACCAAAGCGGAAGCGTGGATTTATCTATTGAGAAGATGAAGGGTGACTATGCAGTTTGCTCGGAGGTTTTCCTTTACGAATACGAAAAGGCAGGGAGAAAAGACGCGACTCAATTTGCTGAGAATAGGGATAATCTCTCTCAAAAATCAGGCTTAATATCACTTAAACCAAATCCTTTTAATGGTTCTACAAAAATAAGTTTCTTAGTTTCCGATAGCAAAAACGTTTCTCTCAAGATTTACGATACTTCGGGAAGGCTTTGCAGAACGATTATGAATAAGAGATTAGATGCTGGTTCCTACACTTGCACCTGGAACGGAAAGAATGCGAATGGAAAAATATTGTCCAGTGGAGTTTACTTTTCTGTTCTGAGAATTGGGGATAGGAAACTTGTGAAAAAGTTGGTAAAGGTTCAATAATAATCATGCGGGAGGCAGGAACTCCCTGCCTCCCTGTGGAGGAAAAGATGAGTCCTTTATTCGTATGGTTAATTTTAGTGCTAAGCATAACACCTAATCTTGAGAATAATATCATATCAAATGCTAAAGAGACTCTATCTGTTTTTCAATCATCACAGGTTTATACAACCAGAGCGTTGAAGAATACCCTTTCCCCCCAGCGTGCTGAAGATACCCTCATCATTGATGATGGCAATGCTGTTGATTACGCTTTGGATAAATATGTGGCTCAAAAATTCAGCACTGGAGTTTTATGTTCACTGAAGTCTTTTATCTGGAGAACAAGTATGGAGTATACCGAGTGTTCCCTTTATGTTTGGAGTGATTCAAATGGAATGCCACAATCTTCCAACAATCTTGTGCCACCTTTCTATTTCTACAGTGCATTTCCCAAGGAATGGGAAAGGATGGATCTTTCTGTGCCTATTGTTGTAGATAAGGATTTCTGGATTGGAATATACAATTTAGGAGCAGCTTCTTCTTTCTATTATGACTGGACACCAAACTGCCACAAAAGAGTTGCAGATTCACCTGACAAAATGGACTGGTCAATTTGGGATTATCATGCTTTTGGAGAATTCTTGGTTAGACCGATAGTAAATCTCACAGGTCCAAGACACGATGTTACTTGCACTACGATATTTTCAAAAAAAGGTTTTTTCCTTTCAAATCCTGCTTATGATACAGTTGGTATTGTGTTCAAAAACTTTGGTAATGTGACTGAGTATAATGTCCCCGTTTACCTTAGAGTTAAAGATACACTGGGACTACTGATTTTCTTTGGCATCAAATCCATAGATTCCATTGTGCATAATGAAGTCGATACGATTTATGTTTCCTGGAACTACAATCAGGATGGTGATTACTTTATAGAGGGTTATCCCTATCTTGCCAATGATTGTGTTAAGGATAACGATAGGCAGGAAATAGAATCATACATAAGAACATACCCCTGCCAATTATATTATGACAACCTTGGTGTAACAATGTCCACAACTCGTATTGATACTGTTGCAAACAAGTTTTTTCCACCATATTATCCCTGTAAAATCGAAAGTATTAGGGTTTGTTTTTCGTCTTGGCAAATTGGAACCACATTCACCTATGGCATTGGTATAGCAATTCTTGACGATGATGGTCCGGGCGGGTTACCAGGGGCGGAAATTGCCAAGGACTCAGTTTTGGGTTTAGGAAATGGAATTGTTCAGTGGCTTACATTTGATTTCTCTGCTCAAAATGTGGTTTTTGACTCGGCTGCTTTCTATGCACAATGGGTTCGGATCCCCGATTCAACAACTCCTTACTATGACCCGGAATTATGGACTGATGACAATCCGCCTTTTGCAATGATGACCTGGGTCAAAAGGGATACCACTGGGATTTGGTATCATTGGCAGGCTCATGCCGATGCATTGATTCGAGTGTGTGTGGATTATCCAAGTGCTGTTTATGAAAAGAGAGAAGTGACTAATTTTAGAAATTATCTGTCAGTAAATCCAACTATCACAAAAGGTAGATTTAAATGTTCATTTTGCACTGAAAAAGATGAAAGGATTGAAATTTCCCTTTACAGTATAGATGGAAGGAAAGTTAAAAGTCTTTTTAGTAATTTTGTAAAGAAGGGATTGCACTATTTTTATCCTGACATTGGTAATCTTCCAGAAGGTGTTTATTTTGTTCAAATGAAAGACAAAGGGTTTAGAAGGACAAAAAAGATTATTTTGCTAAAGTAAGTAGGTTTAGCTGAGGATTTTGGGCAATTGCAAGAGATTAGGGAGTAAAACAGGTTAACTTTGATGTACTATTTTGTTCCATATTCCGCTCTGGTTGTTGTTTCGATTCCACCCCTTATATTGAATTCACCGGTCACCTCCATCCATTTTGGTTTTACGAGGGACGATAGGTCATCAAGGATTTTGTTAATAACATGTTCGTAGAATATTCCCACATTTCTGTATTGAAGGAAGTATAATTTTAGGGATTTAAGTTCGATGATTTCCTTGTTAGGTACATATTTTATGGTTATTGTTCCGAAATCAGGTAATCCCGTTCTGGGACAAACAGATGTGAATTCCTTGTTCTCTATAACTATTTCAACATCCCTCTTGGCACTGTATTCATAATCAACAATCTCTATTACATTTTTAGCAATAGTATCAATGGATTTGATATCCTTTTTCAGTTTCTTTCTAATTTCCTTATCGTTTTTCATCTCTTAAATTCTCTTTCAATCCCTGTTAATTTTGTTTGCTTATTTCACGAAGTCTCGAAACCATTTCTGCATATCCGGAAGCTCATTGTTTTTGATTCGTTCCTGCCATTGTTCGTCTGTTAGTCTATTTGACATATTTTCTTTAAACTCGTAAAACGAAAAAGTGGCTCCTTCCATTAAATACGGTTTATTATCGATAGGCACAATTATTAACAGCTTAAGTGGATTTCCAACACCAACCTGGAGAACCTGGCTTGTATTCACATCTGTGTGAACGTCCGCAACCAGAGCCATTCTTGAATCCGTTCCATCCGTTATCTTTTTCATAATCTGTGGTGAAAATTTAACAATTCCTTCAAGTCTGTCTGGTATTGAATGTAGACTACTCATTGTTGCCTCATCGAGTTTCTCCATTCTATTTTCTTTCTTACTGATTTCAGTAAGGTTTTCTAATATTTTTTCGAATCTGTCTAAATTTTGCACAACTTCCTCCGGGATTGCATTTTCCTTAATTAGGATTGTTTTCATCGCAGTTATAAGATTTGCATTTTCCCGGAAGAAGGAAGGATAAGGTTCGACATAAGCAATAGGTGGTTTCTTAGGAATATGTGGACTGACGGATGTAACCATGACCGTGTAGCTTTGTTTGGCGTAAAGAATCGTGTCATGTCGCAATTCTGCCCAGGCACCAAGAAGCGTATTTAAAATCTTTAGGGTCCAGGCTTTTTTGTTAATATAGGGATTCTTGAAATTTTCGATATTTGAAATCAATTTTTTTGATTGGAATATTATCCGGTAATAAAGATTCTTCCGCCACTCTTTTTCATCAAGAGAGGCAAACTCGTTTTCCAGAGTGGTTAACCGCTTTTTATAATTTTTGTATGATGCGTCTCCTTCGTCTTCGAGGATTTTTAGCGCATCGTCGGAACCAAGGACCGACATTACATCAAGACCTCTTGGAAAACCACGAACAATGCCCATTTGAGATGGGATTGCCGTAAAGGGCATTCCTTTACCTGTATAATTCGTAACTTTGTCATAGACAAGATTCTGGAACATATAGGAGTCGGGAATGAATCTCTGTCCCATAAACTTGAAAGACCTCGGTAATTCCTGTGTTTCCTCGTCGGAGAGGAGACCCGAAAGTATCATTGGAGGTTTTTCCTGTTTAACTTTTTCAATAAAGCTGGACAGTAAATTATCGTCGGATAGGGATGAAAAGTCCATTTTTCCCGAATACACATCATTCATTAACTTTGTGTAATCTTGGATGCCTTGGTCATCGCTTTCTCCAACATAGAAAGATGTAATCCTGTATACTGTGTCATAGCTTGCTCTAAGAAGCGGATTAACGTCAAGTAAATAGGTTATGTAAAGTGCGCTAATTGTTAAGCTTTTTCCAAGTTCCTCGGGATTTGGACAAGATGTACAGGATTTCGGAGGATTGAGAAAGAATGGCATTTTTCCATACCACATCATTGCCTTAAAATATTGCTTCAAGGTTTCGTTTCTTGTATAATGTCCACGCGGTTTGTATTGGCTATAATCTTCCTTGATTCGGAATAGGGGAGATTCTGCAAAACCATTGGCATCTTCTATCAGTGCCAATTCCTTTTTTACCTTATTATCGATATTCTTGGGAACATTGTATGACTTTTCGAATAGGGCGCAGGCAACGGCAAAAAATCCGATATCGCGTTCGAGTGCCTCTTTCGCAAAAGAGGAAAGCCGTTTGGTCTCGAGTTTCTTAAGCATCTCATCAAGCATATCGGAAGAAAGTTGTAACATATCGGGATATAGTTTTTCCATTTCTACGATTCTCAAAGTATAATCGAATAGAAGATGGTCAGTATGAAGGATTAGGTCGGTTGTTATAAAGATAGGTCTGTTGACTTTATTAAGTTGAGTGTATACTCCATAAATATCCTTCTGGTTGGTTTTGGTGAAGATGAAGCCGTTTTTCTTAAGTCCTTCCGTTGCATTTGTGTCAAGATCAAGGTCTCCTAAATTGCTTACTGATTTCATATCGAGAGATGCCTGTGAAGTGTTTGAGCTGCAGGAAATGAGTACCAAAAGAAGAAAAAAAGCAATAGGTGAACGATTCATTAGAACCTCCTGGTATAATGTTCATTATACATTATTAATCGGATTTTAGATACGATTGAACAGATTAAAGAGCAAATTTAAGGCATCCAGGTCTTCACGGAATGTCTACTTATTCCAATTCTATCAACGGGGCAAATCCCTCTACCTGGTCACCTTCTTTAACATATATTTTTTTAACCTTCATATTGCCGGAAGCCCGTAATTCATTTTCCATCTTCATAGCCTCTACTATTACGAGTATATCACCTTCTTTGACTTCATCTTCTTCTTTAACATTCAGTTTTACTACAGAGCCGGGCATCGGTGACTTTATTATATTTTCAATAACGCTGGTCTTTTCTTTCGATTGAAATGTTGATTCTTTCTCCCGACTCTCTTCGAAAATAAATTCCTCGCCACCTATATGAATGATTCTTTTTGAGCCATCCTGTATGATTTTTGCGAGGATTGATTTGCCTTTGTGCATAAGTGAGAGGGTATGATTGTCTATAAAGACTGCATCGAAAATTTCATCTTTTTCTCCAACATTCAACCTGTATCTGCCGTCTTTGAAGCTCACTGAAATTTCTTTCTCTTCTCCGTCGCAATAGACACTAAGTTTCATAACAACTCCACACAACTTTATTCACCATTTCTCCATCCGCCGATTTCTTCCCATACGGGAAGTATTTCGTTTTCTTTTTCTATAAATGATGTTTTCCCTTTTGAAAATGAAAATATTCCGTACACTGCAAGTGCCTCGTAAAGGTATCGTTTTTCTTCGATCTTCAAATCATCTTTGTGTTCGCTGATAAAAGAAGTACTAAGATTGCCGCTTATGAAATCAGGGGACTTGAAAATTCTAAAAAGTAACGGTATAGTCGTTTTAATACCTACTATCGAATACTCCGAAAGGGCATTTACCATTTTATTTATCGCAGCATTTCTTGTTTCGGCAAAAACTATCAGTTTGGACAAAATAGGGTCATAAAACGGGGAAACCTCGAATCCTTTGTAGATTCCAGAATCAACTCTGATTCCCGGACCTTGTGGTTCTTCATAGTAAATGATTTTGCCAGGGGACGGAAGAAAATTGTTTTCCGTATCCTCTGCATAAATTCTTGCTTCAATTGAGTGCCCGCTTTGACAAATGTCTGTCTGTTTCATCTTCAACTTATCGCCCGATGCTATCCTTATTTGCTGCTGAACCAGGTCTATTCCTGTTACAAGTTCAGTAACGGGATGTTCAACTTGAAGCCTTGCATTAACCTCGAGAAAGTAGAAGTTATTATTTTCATCGAGAAGGAACTCCACTGTGCCAGCATTCGAGTAACCGACAGCTTTTCCTATTTTTACGGCTGTATCACCCATCCTCTTTCTTAAAGCCTTATCAACTGCAGGAGAGGGGGATTCTTCGATGATTTTTTGATACCTTCTCTGAATCGAACATTCTCTCTCGCATAAGTGAACCACATTGCCTGCGTTGTCTCCCAGTATTTGAAATTCGATATGCCTTGGTTTTTCGACATATTTTTCCAAATAAACCGTATCATCACCAAATGCGGATTTTGCCTCTCTTCTTCCAGCATCTATAGCTTCCAGTAGCGACTTATCGTTATCCACTACTCTCATTCCCTTTCCTCCACCTCCCATTGAAGCCTTGACAAGTACGGGATATCCGATCTCGTTAGCTCTTTTTTTGAAAAAGGCTTCGTCTTTAGATGAAGCAGTCATTCCAGGAATAATAGCAGCACCTGCATCCTTAACCGTATTCCTTGCTGCAATCTTGTCACCAACGAGTTTCAATGCTTCTGGAGAGGGACCTATGAAAACCAAACCCTCATCCACGCATCGCTTTGCAAAAGCATAATTTTCCGCAAGAAATCCATACCCAGGATGAATTGCATCTGACTTTGTTTCTTTTGCTATTGCTATGATTTTGTCAATATTCAAGTATGAGTCAAGCGGAGAGGGAGGACCTATTTCTATTGCTTCATCCGCAAATTGTGTGTGTAGTGCTGTTCTGTCACAGGACGAGAAGACTGCGACCGCTGGTATTCCCAATTCCTTGCAGGCTCTGATTATCCGAACAGCAATTTCTCCTCTATTGGCTACGAGTATTTTTTTAAACATTATCTGGTTTGTCTGGTTTCTTTGCTTTATCTGGTTTATTTAGTTTATTTTGTCTGTTGTCATTGCGAGTGCCTTGAGTCCCCTCTAAAAAGAGGGGTGTCATATACCTAATGGTATATGACGGGGTGTGTCAGTCTACCGAAGCAATCTCATTTTATATATTTTTTAAAGGGGTAAGTTGCCATGTTTTTTCCTCGGCAGCTTCGCCTGTTTGTTATCAAGCATTTTTAGAGCTTGTATCAATCTCTCCCGTGTTCGCTTGGGTTCTATAATGTCGTCAACATATCCCAGAGATGCCGAGATAAAAGCATTTGAGAATTTGTCTTCGTAGTCTGCTATAAGCTTCTTTCTAAGGGCATCAGGGTTTTTTGATGTTGCCAATTCCTTTCTGAAAATTATATTTACAGCGCCCTGAGGACCCATAACCGCTATTTCTGCGGTGGGCCAAGCGTAATTGATGTCGCCTCTTACCTGTCTGGATGACAGCACACAGTATGCACCGCCATAAGATTTTCTTGTAATCAGCGTGATTTTTGGCACCGTTGCTTCACAGAATGCGTACAACAATTTTGCACCGTGCTTTATTATGCCACCGTGTTCCTGAGAAACACCAGGCAGGAAACCGGGAACGTCTTCAAATGTTATGATAGGAATGTTGAAAGCATCACAGAATCTTACAAATCTTGCTCCCTTGATAGATGCATTGATATCAAGACAACCCGCAAGCACCATAGGCTGCTGTGCAACAATCCCAATCACATAGCCATCTAATCTCGCAAAACCTATAATTATATTCGGAGCGAACTTCTCATGAACTTCAAAAAAGCTCTCTCTATCTGCAACCGAATTTATAATTATCTTCATATCGTAAGGTTGATTAGGGTTATCCGGGATTATTTCATTCAGTGATTCGTCCATTCTGTCAGGTGAGTCATCAGTTCTCTTTCTTGGAGGTTCATCAAGATTGTTTAGAGGAAGATAAGAAAAAAGTTTTCTAATTAAAAGAAGACAGGATTCATCGTCTTTTGATGTGAAATGCGCAACTCCTGATTTTGCGGAATGTATTTGTGAACCGCCAAGTTCCTCAAAAGTCACATCTTCATGAGTAACGGTTTTAACGACATCCGGACCTGTAATAAACATATAGCTTGTCTTGTCGACCATGAAGACGAAATCCGTTAATGCCGGGGAGTAAACTGCTCCTCCTGCTGCGGGTCCCATTATAGCCGAAATTTGCGGAATGACACCCGAAACGATGGTATTTCTCCAGAAGATTTCCGCGTAACCAGCCAGGCTAACCACACCCTCCTGTATTCTTGCACCTCCAGAATCATTGAGTCCAATGACTGGAACACCGGTTTTGAGCGCAAGATCCATAATCTTGCACATTTTTTCTGCATGTGCATAGGAAAGCGTTCCACCAAATACTGTGAAATCCTGGGAGAAAACAAAAAGGGGTCTGCCATTGATCTCTCCGTATCCTGAAACAAGGCTGTCACCCAGAATTTTTTTCTTTTCCATATCAAAGTCTGTGCATCTATGCGTGACGAAGCGGTCAAATTCCACAAAACTGTTCTCATCCAGCAGAATGTCCAGTCTCTCTCTTGCTGAGAGTTTTCCTTTACTATGCTGTTTCTTGATTCTTTCTTTACCACCACCCTGTTTTGCTGCCTCAGCCCATTTCTTTAGTTCTTCGATTTTTTGCTTTGTACTCATTGTTTCTTTCCTTTGCAAATGTACTTACCACTTATTCGGCAATGTCAAACCGTTTTCTTGTCCAGTCTATGATTTCTGTCGTTGATGTTCCTGGTCCAAAAAGTCTTGGAATTCCAATATTATTAAGTTTTTCCATATCTTCAACAGGAATAATACCACCACCAAAAATTACGATGTCATCCCTCTCTTTTTCCTTCAGGAGTTTTAAAACCCTTGGAAAGATTGTCATATGTGCTCCGGAGAGCACGCTAATGCCTATAAGGTTCACATCTTCCTGGGTGGCTGATTCAACAATCATTTCAGGTGTCTGATGAAGACCTGTATAGATTACCTCAAAACCTGCATCGCGTAAAGCTCTCGCTACAACCTTGATTCCTCTGTCGTGACCATCGAGTCCTACTTTTGCCATAAGTATTCTAATTCTTTTCATAACTCCTCCATACAAGATATGCAGAAATTAGGAAATTCGAAATTGTGAAATTGGCAAGCGTCATTGTGCCAATAAAAAGAGGTTTGAGATTGTATTTTCCTAATTTCCATTTTCTTAATTTCGAGGTTTATTTGTTTCACATTTTCTTTAGAATATCGGCGCTTCTTCATATTCACCAAATACATCCTTCATTGCTTGTGATATTTCTCCCAGTGTTGCATAAACATGTGCTGCTTCAATCAGTGAGGGCATAATATTTTCATTGTTCTTACACGATTGTCTTATTTTTTCAAGTGCTTGTTTTACTGTGTCGTTATTTCTTTCTCTACGCAGAGTTTCAAGTCTTTTTCCTTGTTCTTCTTCTACACTTTTTTCTATCGTCAATATTGGAATATCGAGCTTCTCTCCCTCTTTTATGAATTTGTTAAGTCCAACCAGAATACGTTCTTCTTTTTCAACCTTCTTCTGGAATTTGAAAGAGGCTTCTGTTATCTCACGCTGAGGGAAGTTTGCTTCGATTGCTTTAACCATTCCTCCCAGTTTATTTATTTTATCAAAGTATTCATATGTTCCGGCTTCGAGTTTGTTTGTTAGTGATTCAACGAAGTACGACCCACCCAATGGGTCAATAACATTTGCGGCTCCAGATTCGTGTGCTATAATCTGCTGGGTTCTTAATGCCAGGAGAGCCGCTTTTTCGGTGGGAAGTGCCCATGTTTCATCCATCGAGTTTGTATGCAGACTCTGCGTTCCGCCAAGCACGGCTGCAAGTGCCTGGAGTGCAACCCTTACAATATTGTTTTCCGGTTGTTGTGCCGTAAGGGAAACTCCGGCTGTCTGTGTGTGAAACCTCATAAGCCAAGACCTTTTGTCCTTTGCGCCGTAAGTTTCTCTCATCTCTCGCGCCCATATTCTCCTAGCTGCGCGGAATTTTGCGATTTCTTCGAAGAAATCAGAATGTGAATCAAAAAAAAGAGATAGTCTTGGTGCGAACGAATCGACATCGAGACCTCTTTTTATTCCTTCTTCAACATATGTCAATCCATCCTTAAGGGTGAATGCAAGTTCCTGTAATGCGGTTGAACCTGCTTCCCTTATGTGATAGCCTGAAATGGAAATGGTATTCCATTTAGGGATTTCTTTGGAACCGAATTCAAACGTGTCGACAATCAAACGCATGGATGGTTGTGGAGGGAATAGCCAGGATTTTTGCGCTATATACTCCTTCAGAATATCATTCTGTATAGTTCCTCTGAGTTTGTCTCTTGAAATTCCCTGTTTTTCTGCAGCTGCAATATAAAATGCCCATAGCATTGGTGCTGGTCCATTAATTGTCATGGAGGTTGAAACTTTGTCAAGAGGAATGCCCTCAAATAGAGTTTCCATGTCTTTCAGTGAAGAGATGGCAACTCCGCATTTACCAACCTCACCTTCGCTGAATGGGTCATCCGAATCCCTTCCATAAAGCGTTGGGAAGTCAAACGCAACCGAAAGTCCCGTTTCTCCGTGAGAAAGCAGGAACTTGTATCTCTCA
Source organism: uncultured bacterium (assembly GCA_964392665.1). Classification (GTDB taxonomy): domain Bacteria; phylum Hydrothermota; class E44-bin80; order E44-bin80; family E44-bin80; genus CAYMQB01. The sequence goes on from CAYMQB010000023.1 coordinate 38,405, forward strand.
TTCGTGTCTTTTGCAGTTCCAAATCCTGCAAACTGCCGCATAGTCCACAATCTTCCTCTGTATAGATTATGTCTAACACCTCTTGTGAATGGATACTCACCAGGGAAACCGATGTCATTTAGATAATCCATTTCCTGTGTATCTACTGGCGTATAGAGCATTTCAAGGGGTATACCTGATATTGTTTCGAATTTGTCGTCTGTGCGGGTTTTTGTTTCTTCAACGGTTTTTTGCCATTTGTTTTTTCGTTCCTTTATCTTTTTAATGGTTTTTTCTTTTCCGTTACCTAATGACATGTTTTCACCTCCTCCATATAGGGGTTATAGCAAAGCAAGAGAGTATTGTCAAGAGAAAATCATTGTAATCGGATTATTGCATAGCAAGTAAGATTGGCTTACTCGGAATGACATTATTCAGCATAAGAATTCTTAAAACTCGGGTCAGTAAGGAATGAATATAATTTAAGGGGGAACTTTTCTTGTGTCAAAAAAAAGGCTCGCTAAATGCGAGCCTTTTTTTCAAAAACAACACTACTTCAAGAGGACAATCTTCTTTGAATTGGTTCTATTCTCGGCTGTTAGTTTACAGAAGTAGATTCCAGCTGCAACAGAGTTATGATTGCTGTCTTTGCTATCCCAGTAGATTGTCTTGGTTCCGGCATTCTGAGTTGCGTCAACGAGTGTCCTGATAAGTCTTCCTGTTTTGTCGTAAATCTTCAAGGATACAGGACCCTTGTGAGTGGTTGTGTAGGCGATTATCGAACCGTTCTTCACAGGATTAGGAGATACCTTGCCGAGTCCAAAAGTGAGTGCGGCTTTGGTTGGCTTCTCTTCCTCGACTCCGACATCCCACCCGAGTTTCCATGTCTGTGCCGTCGGAGTCCAGCCACCTGAATTATCTCCACCGTTTACATAAATCTCTGCTACTGTTGCTGTCCTTCTGTAGGTGAGAATATCATTTCTTGCAATTGGCATCGGATAATCGGGTAGTGCATTCCAGCTATCATTGCCGACATCGTATTCCCATGCATGTGGTGTTAAGGTTACTGCGCTCTCGAATCCACCAACTTCGAAGACGAATGTGCCGGATGGACGATACATCGATGTGCCACCACCATTGAAATTCGGGACAGGCAGTGCAGGACCGGTATTCCAGGTGATGTTTTCGCAGTTTGCCGGGTCCGGGATACCATAGTACATATTGGGATTACAGCTGCTTCCATTGTAGCTCATAACAAGCCAGAGCGTATCGCCCGTAGTAGCAACAGCCTGCATATACGAAGTGGTCGGAGCATTTGTACCTGTGGTCCATGCATTGGTGTATGTGTTGTATATGTAGACAGTATTCGAACCAGCACTTCCGTTGTGACCACAAATCAAGTAGATGAGCGAATCGTTGTAAACACATTGTCCAGAAGCAATTCTCGCCGCAGGTACAGAGGTTCCGCTTGACCATGAATCACCGAGGATATCATAAATATAGTTAAATGTATTGAAGCCACCATTGTATCCACCGAAGATGTAGATGCTGCGGTTCCACTCGATTACGGATGCATCGATCCAGTTAATTGCACTTGGCATTGCAGTAAGAGCTGCCCATGCATCGGTTACAGGATCGTACTGATATGTCCAGTTTACATAGTTGGTACCATCCCCTCCACCAAAAGCATAGATTTTGTCGCCTATCGGATCGTATGTTGTTGCGTGGCAAACTTCAGGAGTTGGTCTATCAGCGCACTGGATCCAGTCCGTAACCGTGGTAGTTGTTGTTATCTGAGTGAGAGTGTCGTTTGAAGGGACCATATCTCCTGTCATAACGGTGTAAGCCGTTACATCGTAAACAATTCCTTCCGTAAGACCAGCTGTCCAAACTTCAGGGAATACCCAGGTCGAACCTGCAGATACATCGAGATACAGGCTTCCAACGGTTCCCATAAATACATTGGTGCCACTTGAATCTATTTCGAAATGGACGTCGAAGGTAGCCGGAGTTGCTCCATAGTTATAGTATGTTGCAGATGGGTTTCCAGTGGAGCCGATGAGGATGCTTGTTGGCGGCCAGACGATAGCCTGGGTTCCCACATCGACTGACGGTGGTGCATAACCCATCCAGTTAAGAACTCTCTTCATCATACTGTCTCTGTCTACTACCGCAACAATATTTTCCCAACCGAATGTGTTGAAATAGAGAAAATATGGAAGTCC
>CAYMQB010000024.1:0-40058 GCA_964392665.1 uncultured bacterium
GCGAAATTGGAAATTACGAAAATAGCACAAAAGAGAAGGACGAAATTGCGAAATTGGAAATTACGAAAATAGCACAAAAGAGAAGGACGAAATTGCGAAATTGGAAATTACGAAAATAGCACAAAAGAGAAGGACGAAATTGCGAAATTGGAAATTACGAAAATAGCACAAAAGAGAAGGACGAAATTGCGAAATTGGAAATTACGAAAATAGCACAAAAGAGAAGGACGAAATTGCGAAATTGGAAATTACGAAAATAGCACAAAAGAGAAGGACGAAATTGCGAAATTGGAAATTACGAAAATAAGAAAGACAGACATGAGACAAAAGACTGAAGACACAGACCGGAAAATCCGAAAACAGGGAATAATTTCAGAATTCCAGTGTAAATAAGTATAGAAAGAAAAAGGAGGTATTATGAAAAGGTTGGTTCTAACGACTGTAGCAATTCTGGCAACATTCAATTTCGCAGCATTCAAAAAGCACAGTCCCGAAGATAATATCAGGAGAACAGTCAAGAACATATCCGTTTGTAATCCCATTCACTACAAGAACTTGACAATTTTCCCTCTCGCAATGTCAAGGGGGCGTGATTCAAAATCAATCATTACTCTTGATAGAGCACTTGACAAGAATTACATTGAGATAATTGAAAAAGAATCAGGTGATGTAAATACTGTGCTTCTTGTCAATAAGTCAAAATACTATGTCTTTATACTCTCAGGTGAGGTCATAAAAGGATGTAAACAGGACCGAATGGTTAGCGAGGACTGCTTAATTCCTCCTAACAGCGGCAAAATTCACCTTTCCGTCTACTGCACGGAACATGGAAGATGGACTGCACAATCAAAAAAATTCGGAGCAGCCAAGATGGCAATCAGCCCAAAAATGAGAGGCGTTGCAAAAGAATCACAAAGCCAGAGCGAGGTCTGGGCTCAGGTTGAAGAAAAAAGGGACGAAGTCGGGGCTGCCTCATCACCTACATCAAGGTATATGGATATCGTAGAAGACAAGGAAGTTGCAGGAAAACTTAAATCTTATGTTGATAAATTTTCGAACATACCAAATGTCAGCGGATGGAATACTATTGGAGTCCTTGCAGCAGTGGGAGATGAAATAATAGTTGTTGACCTGTTTTCGAACCATAAGTTATTCAAGAGCCTCTGGGAAAAATTAGTAAAATCTTATGCCCTCGATGCAATTCACAAATCACCCGAAGGTAAACTCTCAAAAAACAATGTAATGGATTTCATAAGGGAACTCAACGATGCAGACCTTGAGTCCAGAAATACCGATGGAACCGGTGATGCCTATACGGTCGATGGAGATTGCAGCTTTGGAACAACACTTATCTTCGATGGTAAAATAGTGCATCTTGACCTATTTCCAAGACAAGAAACACAACATCCTAAGAGAATTCCGTTGCTCGATATCAGACGAGAAGGCGGACGGTAGCTGAGAGCAACAGTGGCAATAGAGACATCAGACATAAGACCGCAGAGCTGACACCGAATACCTGAAGGACGAAATTGCGAAATTCGAAATTACGAAAATAGCACAAAACAGAAGGACGAAATTGCGAAATTAGAAATTAGAAAATAATAGACTACAGCAAAGAAATTGTCACTCACGCAAAAGCATATCATACCCGCCTTTTTTGTCACTCCTGCGAAAGCAGGAGTCCAAAGGGGTAAACTCCAACAGGTATCCAGAATGAAAAAGGCAATAGATTCCTGCTGCTGCAGTAATGACAGTACAAACACGAGATATGAGACCCAACTCCTGAAGGCAGAGCACAAGCAACAAGAACATAAGAAACGCAGATTAGAAAAAATGGTAGTTATGCAACGATCTAACGACATTAACGAACGAAACGACCTAAACGACTCGAAGATTCAAACGATGTTAACGAACAAAACGCTCTAAACACAATTACTAGTTACCTAATTACTTAATTACAATGGGTGGCATCACGAAGGTCCAAACGATATAAATCGAATACTTGGCATCGTAAACTCCCAGAACAAAAATCCAAAAAACAAAGTTTTTTGTTGACAAAAGGACAAAGTAGTTATACATTTCCAAAACATTTAGAAGATGGATAGACAAAACAGGAGGCTTTTATGCTGTTAAGCGATTATGTAAAGAAAGAGAATATAATTTCGGAACTCCAAGGGGCGGAGAAGAACTCCATTATAACAGAGATGGGCAATCTCCTCGCCCGGAGTGGAGCTGTAACCGATAAGGATGCTTTCATACAGGCAATAATAGTTAGAGAGGAAATCGAAAGCACAGCAGTAGGAGAGGGTATCGCTATTCCGCATACACGGGGTCAATTTTGCAAACAACTCTCCGTGTCAATCGGTAGAAGTAAGAATGGTGTCGATTTTGGTGCCCTTGACTCAAAACTTGTGTATCTAATCTTTATGATTGCGGCACCCGAAGAAGCAAACAAACAGTATCTTCAGGTAATAGCAAAAATTGCAAGATTCTTAAGACATCCTGACAACAAGCAGGCAATGATGGATGCAGATGATGCTGCTCGTATTTTTGATGTTATAGTGGACTTCGACTCGAAATTCCCTGGTGTGGAAACCGTTAAAACAAAAGACGGAAGGGTAATACATAAGGAGATGTAGCGAAGGATAGTTCTTCGGCAAGCTCAGAACGGAGATTGAGTGCTTTCATTTCATTCAGCACGGGATTGGTGCCTGTAGCACGGTTTGAGTCCCTGCGGGACGGTCTAACAAATAAACAGAGTATCGGGGAAACAGCAAGACAGACCACAGACCGAAGACAAGAGATCGAATAACTGAAAGACGAAATTGCGAAAATGAGAAAGGCAGAAAAGGCGTGTATATTCATAGTATATTTAGTTGTATATTTGTAGTGTATTTATTGTTTACAACTAATAACGCATGGCAAATACACACCGAAGCGAATTTACAGCGCAGGCCAATAACCATTGACTAATAATTGAGACCATTGACCAATAACTGATGACTAATGGCCGATGACCAATAACGAATGACCAATTGCAAACCTAATAAATCCGAAAAAAACTCATATTTTTCTTGACTTTTCCCTAATATTTTTCTATACTGCAAATAATGAGCGAAGGGCGATTAGCTCAGTTGGTTAGAGCGCTTGCTCGACATGCAAGAGGCCAGCCGTTCAAGTCGGCTATCGCCCACCATTGCGAAACATAATAGGCAGAAATCCTATGAAACCGCAAAGAGAGATGAGGGAAGAATGATGAGCGTATCGGAGAACTGGAGTGTCGGTGTTTCGGAGATTGAACGCTAACGCTGTGAAACAAGCGCAATGCTGTAATAGGTAATTTAGTAACCGGTAACTAAGTAATTAATGTATCAATGACAAATCAGATTGCTTAGGAAGAAATATGGACAAATGCTCGCAGTAACAAACGTGCCAAAGAAACCAAATGAGCTAAAGAAGTAAGGGCACTGTATCAACGGATTAAAGGAAATTTTTCTGTGTAAATCTGAGATTTTGAAGACAGGATGCAGCATTGTGAAATACAAAAATAAATAATTGAAGCATCGAAAATATGAACTTAGAGAATTATCATTTTAAAAGAGATATTAATGAAAATAAAAATAGAAATAGATGGTATAAAGGAATTGGATTTTCCAAAGGGTTCTACTGCCTTAGAGATACTCTTCGGTCTAAATTCTAAAGATAATAAACGACCGATAGCTGCCAAATTCAACGGTATTCTTATTGATCTTAATTCACCAGTGCAAACTGATGGCAATTTGAAACCCATTTTTTTTAATGATGAAGAAGGCAAGAGCATATACTGGCATTCGTCGTCCCATATCATGGCACAAGCAGTAGAACGATTGTTTCCTGACGCTAAACTTGGTATTGGTCCCGCAATATCAGATGGGTTCTACTACGATTTCCTTACAAAAGAGACTTTCACACCAGATGAGCTAATTGCAGTAGAAAAGGAGATGCAGAAGATAATCGACCAGGATATAAAATTCGAGAGAAATGAAATCTCGAGACAGGAAGCAATTTCCATATTCCAGAAAAAGGATGAAAAGTTCAAGGTTGAACTACTCAATGAAATAGAAGGAGCGGTTTCGCTATATGAGAATGCGGAATTCAGCGACCTCTGCAAAGGTCCCCATATTCCCAGTACTGGATATATCGGAGCATTCAAACTACTTTCTGTTTCAGGCAGTTACTGGAAGGGCGATGAAAAGAGGGAAAACCTACAGCGTATCTACGGAATTTCATTCGAAAAAAAACAGGAACTTGACGAATACCTCAAAAAACTGGAAGAAGCAAAGGAAAGAGACCACAGAAAGATTGGAAAAGAACTTGACCTGTTCTCCTTTAACGAAAGTGCCGGCTCCGGACTTGTTCTCTGGCACCCAAAAGGAGCAACGCTGAGAAGAATAATCGAGGACTTCTGGAAGCAAGAACATTTGAAGAATGGTTACAAACTTGTAGTTACTCCTCACATTGCAAAAGCGGGATTATGGAAAACCTCCGGTCATTATGATTACTACATTGAAAATATGTATACATTTTTCAAAAATGACGAAGAATTCGTTGTGAAACCCATGAACTGCCCCGGACACATTCTTATCTATCAATCGAAAATCCGCAGTTACCGGGACCTGCCAATTCGGTATGCAGAACTCGGAACCGTTGTTAGAGACGAACTCTCTGGTGTTCTTCACGGTCTGCTGAGAGCCCGAGAGTTCACGGTTGACGATGGACATATTTTTTGCACAGATGAACAAATGGACGATGAAATACTGGGAGTTCTCAGATTTGCAAGAAGTATGCTGAGAACCTTCGGTTTCCATGATCTTCGTTATGAACTCAGCGTTCGCGACCCTAAGAATACAGATAAATATGCAGGAATGGATAACGACTGGGATAAGGCAGAATTATCCCTGACCAAGGCTCTGGAAGCAGAGAAGGTTGATTACAAAAGGATGGAAGGAGAGGCTGTTTTCTATGGACCAAAAATCGACATAAAATTCTTTGATGCTATCGGAAGAAATGTGCAGGGACCTACAATCCAGTTCGATTTCAACCTTCCTGCACGATTTGATATTAACTATATAGGGAAAGATGGAAATCCACATAATGTGTATATAGTTCATAGGGCACTTCTTGGTTCTATAGAAAGATTCGTCGCTGTTTTGATTGAAAACTATAAGGGACACTTCCCGGTGTGGCTCTCTCCAATTCAGGTGAAGATTATGACAATTACCGAGAAATTCGTTTCCTACGCCCGAAAAGTAACTGACACCCTGAAATCAAATTTAATTAGGTGTGAACTTGATACAAGAAACGAAAAGATAAACCTTAAAATAAGAGAAGCAGAAAAAGACAAAATTCCATACATGCTAATCGTCGGCGGGAGAGAAGAGAAGGACAATACGGTTTCCGTTAGACAAAGACATGGAAAGGATCGCGGAACTATGTCGATAGAGACGCTTATTTCTGAAATTCGCGAGTTAGTAGAGCAAAAATCAAATCATAAAGGAGGTGTTGACTATTAAATATAAAAGAGAAAAAAAGACACCAATAAACTATAGAATTAGAGCAAAAACCGTGATGGTTATTGACGAAAAAAAGGGGAACTTAGGGGTTATGCCAAGGGATAACGCAATAAAAATAGCAAAGGAAAGAGGACTGGACCTGGTTGTTGTAAGCTCAGACCATCAACCTCCAGTATGCAAAATCATTGATTTTGGGAAACAGCTTTACATAAAACACAAACAACAAAGGCTTGCAAAGAAAAAACAGAAAGTCGTACAGATAAAGGAATTAAAATTTGGTCCGAAAATCAGTGAAAATGACTATGGTGTCAAACTGAGACACGCACGGGAATTCTTGACAGAAGATAAGAAAGTAAAACTTACGGTCAAGTTCAGGGGAAGGGAGATTATTTACGCAAACAAAGGCATTCAGCTTCTGAATAAGATGGCTCAGGAATTGTCTGAAATTTCAATCCGGGAGAGAGAGCCTTTTCGTATTGGAAAGTTCATATCCTTAATGCTTGCGCCAAAGCATACTACTAAACAGAGAGGAGGCGCTGTTGCCAAAAATAAAGACAAAAAGGTCAGCGAAGAAAAGATTCAAGAAAACCAGTAGTGGTGAGTATAAAAGGTCAAAAGCGAATAAAAGCCACCTGTTGACAAAGAAGAAAAAGAAGAGAAAGAAAAATCTGGCAAAATCGACCCTGGTAAGTCCAAGAGACAAGAAAAAGATAAAGAGACTTTTGCCGTAATGTGGAAAGGAATTAAACATGCCAAGAGTTCGCTCAAAAACCGTTAGAAAGGCTAAACACAAAAGATGGTTAAAACAAGCCAAAGGGTTCTGGGGTAAAAGAAAAAATCTCTACAGCGTCGCAAGGGTCGCTTCAATGAAGGCTCTTTCATACGCAACAAGAGATCGAAAGGTAAAAAAACGTTCGTTTAGAAGACTGTGGATAGTAAGAATAACTGCAGCCTGCCACAACAATGGAATCAGTTATAGCAAGTTTTTAAACAACCTTAAGAAAAATAGCATCTCACTCAACAGAAAATCTCTTGCTGAAATCGCTGCTCACGACACTACAGCCTTTAAACTGCTCGTCAAGGAAACGACAAACCCATAGCCGGTAAAGCTATGTTAGTATGAGAAAAGCGATGAGTTGAATGATGAATACGGAAAAAGATATCAAAATACTGAAGAACCTTATATTGGATGAGTTGTCTGCTGCAACTTCAGAAAAGCAAGTTGAAACGCTGAAAACCAAATACCTTGGTAGAAAAGGTGTAATAACCCAAAAACTAAAGGAAATTAAGGACATTAAGATAGAAGAAAGACCTATCTATGGGAAATCATTGAACACGCTAAAAAAATTCTGTGAGCAAGAAATAGCAAAAAAGCTAAAAGAGGTAACGGCAAAACTTGAGAACAAGACGGAATTCTTCGATTGGACAATGCCCGGTGAACGCAAATGGATAGGCCACACGCATCCTTTAACTCAAACAATGGATGAAGTTATAGAAGTATTTTTGAGGATGGGCTTCTCCGTTGAATACGGACCTGATGTCGAGACAGACTTTTACAATTTCGAAGCACTAAATATGCCCAGAGACCATCCATCGAGAGATATACAGGATACTTTCTATATCGAAAATGATCTGCTGTTAAGAACACAAACTTCACCTGTACAAATACGGATTATGGAAAGTAGTAAACCACCAATCAGAATAATATCACCAGGAAGATGCTACAGAGTTGATGCTTTCGATGCCTCTCACTCACCGGTTTTTCATCAAATAGAGGGGCTTTATGTCGACGAGGGTGTATCCCTAAAAGACCTCATGTCAACTCTCACGACCTTTGCAAAGGCAACTTACGGCACATCTACGAAGACTAAGTTTGTTCCGCACTATTTTCCATTTACCGAGCCTAGCGCCGAAATGAATGTTTCCTGCCCCTTTTGCAAAGGAAAGGGTTGCAGTACCTGTAAACATACCGGATGGATCGAAATTCTTGGATGTGGAATGGTTCACCCAGAGGTGTTTAAGCATTCAGGTATTGACGAAAATAAATACACCGGTTTTGCATTCGGAATGGGAATAGATAGAATTTGTATGATAAAAAACGGAATTAAGGATATGAGACTGTTGTTTGAGAATGACATCCGTTTTCTCGAACAGTTTTAAACTGTAATGAGATGAAAATAAGTGTAGAATGGTTGAACGATTTCATTGATGTCGATATAGGTATCGAAGAGCTTTCCGAACGACTCACTAAACAGGGACTTGCCGTCGAAGGAGTCGAGCAAATCGGTGATGATTATGTGCTGGACCTTGAAATAACCCCGAATAGACCCGACCTTCTTTCTGTGTTTGGAATTGCAAGAGAAGTGAAGGCAATGCTTGGCAAAAACCTTAAGCAGAATCCTTTTAACCTGCAAACTGAGCACCTTAAAGACAATTGTGGTGTTTATATCGAGATCGAAAATTCTGCAGACTGCCCGAGATATACCGGTTCATTGATGGAAAACATCACAGTGGGATATTCACCAGAGTGGATGCAAAAAAGACTCGAATTAAGCGGAATTCGTTCACTCAATAATGTTGTGGATGTGACAAATTATGTACTTCTTGAGATGGGGCATCCGCTGCATGCATTCGATGCAGAGTTTATAAAGGGAGAAAAAATAGTCGTTAGACGTGCGAGGAGTAATGAAAGTATCGTTACACTCGATGGAATTACTCGCAAGCTTGATGATAGTCTTCTAATGATTGCAGATAAAGAGAGACCAATTGCAATAGCTGGGATAATGGGTGCAGAAAACAGCGAAATTAATCAAAATACCAGTAACATCTTCATTGAGAGTGCATATTTCAATCCAGCATTGATAAGAAAGGGAGCAAAAAAGTTAAGGCTCTCCACTGAATCCTCTTTTAGATTCGAAAGAAAGGCAGATATAAATGCACTAATACCCGCACTCATAAGAGCAAATAAACTTATCGAAGAATTTTGCAATGGAAAACCAAAGGGAGGAATTACTGACATATATGAAGGAAAAACAGAAAAAAGATGTAAAGTAAGCTTTTCTATAGGATGGCTGAACTCTTTTCTTGGTTCACAACTGAAAAAAGAGCAAATAATGCAGCCATTGGAAAACCTGGACCTCAAATTAACAGGAGAAGACCCGATAGAAGTTAGTGCACCATCATTTAGAAGGGACATTGAAATCAAGGAAGACATAGCTGAAGAGGTAATCAGAATGGTTGGTTTTGATAAGATCCCGGGCGAAAACAAAATCACATTCGAAAATGTTGGAACAATCCCGGAAAAAAACCTGAAATTCAGAAAAATCAGACGCTGCCTTATTTCTCTAGGATACAGCGAGACCGTGAATATCAGTTTCGTTTCACTCGATGAAGTCAACAGACTTAATCTCGAATTAGAGCCTTTGGCAATTAGAAATCCGATAACCACGAATCTTACACACCTTAGACCAACTCTGCTTATAGGACTTCTTGAAACAGTTAAAAGAAATTTGAATGCAGGAATTCGAGACTTAAGGCTTTTCGAGATAGGAAATGTCTTCACTCGCAGTAACTCCGGAAATGGGATAGATGAACCACCGTATGTCGCCGGTATCGCATCCGGAAAAATCAAGCGTAGTGGGTGGCGCGGTGATAATAGACCTATCGATTACTACGACCTTAAAGGTGATGTTGAAAACCTGTTCCATCTTTTGAAAATAAGAGAGCTAAGCCTGGAGCAAAAATATGCAAACCTTCCTTTTCTTGACGGAACCGTTCTGAAAAATGATAACGAGAAAATTGGATTTTTTGGTTCAATAAAGACAACTGTAACCGATTACTTTGACATAGCACCGGAGTTATTTGCATTCGAAATTAACCTTAGGAATATCCTTAAACATTTTTCTTTTGATACCAAATTCGCCGATTTTCCGAAATATCCTGCACTGCTCAGGGATATCTGTTTGACGGTTCCAAACGAAGTTACTCATCAGAACATAGTTAATGTTGTGAAAAAAAGCGCCAGGGGAATGATCGAAAAAGTCCATCTTTTTGACACATATAACAATGAAAAACTCCAAACTGGAACAAGAAGTTTGACCTATGCTCTTTCCTTCCGCAAAGCGAACAGAACACTAAATGATGAATTGGTAAATCAAAAAATGCAGGAAATACTCGAAGCACTTCGAACCAAGTTAGGGATCAAACTAAGAGGAGAGGAATAGAATGACTCACCTTGAAGGCAAAAATTCAAACTGGGAAAAGCTACAGGTAAAAATTGAAGAAACCGTCGAGGTTATCCAAAATTTGAGGAAGGAAAAGAAACTGCTCGAAGAAAAAAATACGCATCTGAATGTAGAAGAGAAAAAGTTTGCAAAACTTAAAAAAGATATGGAGAGAAAAATAAAAGAACTGATCGAAAAGCTTAAAAACTTTGAGGAGTAATTCGTATATGTTGGCCTGGATCAAAACAATAGGATTTCGTTAAAATGGAAAAAGAAAAAAGAACTGTAAGTTTTAATATCCTTGGAGAGGAATATAAAATAGCGACAGACCTTGATCAAGAAACAACTTTACGTATCGCAGAATATGTTAACGAAAAGATAGAGGATACCGCAAAAAAAGTTGGCTACGCATCCTTAACAAAAATTGCGGTTATCACGGCACTCAACATAGCAAGAGAGCTTTTCCTTGAGAAGAAAGATGCCGAATTGCTCGATGAAACAATTGGAAAAACTTGCGAACGAATAGAAAGAGTATTGAAAGGTGAATAATTATTTTCTTGATTATGCTGACGAGATCTGTTATAGTAGATAAACATAGAACACGATAACCCTACCGTGTTCGTGATGATTAGTTTGATCTTGAGCCAACGCCTGAGTAAAGGGAGCTGGTAGCTTCTCTTCAAGAGCATGCCTCTCTTTGAAGCGGTAGCCAGGTGAGAGTTGCGAGGCACCCACCTTATTACTTAGGTTCAGATACGACTTCTCACACGGCACAATGGTAGGGTTTTATATATAGGAGGTGAATGTTAAAATGATAACCAAATTAGCTTTTTTCATACCCATTCTGGTGGGAATTGTGATGTTCTTCATCGGTTTCCTTGTAAGAGACCTGATGAGAAGAGCAAATATAAGAAAAGCACAAAACATAGCCGATAAAATATTGGAGAACGCAAAACAGCAAGCCGAGAATTACCAGAAAACCTCGGCCGATGAAATGCAGAAAAAGTGGGCACAGAAAAAACAGGAATTCGAATGGGAAACGAAAAACAGAAGACGCGAAATGACACAGTCCGAGAAGAGGATCAACGAAAGAGAAATAAATATCGAGAGAAAAAATAATTTAATGATGAGAAAGGAAAAAGAAATCATCCAGAGAGAAAGAGTGCTTATCCAGAAAGAAAAATCCGTCAGGCTTAAAGACTCAAGATACAACAACCTTTTAAGGGAAGAAAACGAAAAATTAGAGCGAATATCAGGAATGACGGGTGAACAGGCAAAAAGGCAACTTATGGATAACCTGAAAGATCAGGCAAAATACGAATCTGCGAAGATGATAAGGGAAATCAAAGAAAAGGCTACTCGGGAAGGTGAAAAAAAAGCACAGGAGATAATAACATTGGCAGTACAGCGGTCTGCAATGGAACATGTCTCGGAATCAACCGTGTCGGTTGTTGCCCTCCCCAATGACGAAATGAAAGGAAGAATAATCGGTAGGGAAGGAAGAAATATCAGAGCATTTGAAAACCTGACAGGTGTGGAGGCAATAGTCGATGATACACCGGGTGCCGTAACCCTTTCTGGTTTTGACCCGATTAGAAGGGAAATTGCAAAACGCTCTTTAGAGAAGTTAGTTGCGGATGGAAGAATTCATCCGGCACGTATTGAGGAAATAATAGACAAAACAAGAAAGGAAATCGAAGAATCTATAAAGACAACCGGGGAAGATACTGTAATGGACATGGCAATAACTGGAATTCATCCAGAATTGGTCAGGTACCTTGGGCGCCTGAAATTTAGAACAAGTTATGGTCAAAATGTTCTTCTTCACTCCACAGAAGTGGCAACAATTGCAACATTAATGGCAGGAGAACTTCAGCTTGATTCTGAGGATGCAAAGAGGGCTGGACTACTGCACGATATCGGTAAAGCAGTGGACCAAAATTACGAAGGAACCCATGCAAAAATAGGTGCTGAGCTTGCCGAAAAATATGGTGAGTCACACACCGTCGTAAATGCAATAGCAGCACACCACGAAGAAGCAGATGCAGAAACGCCTATTGCTGTGCTCATACAGGCTGCAGACACTATCTCAGGAGCAAGACCCGGCGCAAGAAGGGAAACACTCGAAGCATACATCAAAAGATTGGAAAGGTTGGAAGAAATTGCCCTTTCCTTTGACGGTGTTTCGAAATCTTATGCAATGCAGGCAGGTAGAGAAATAAGGATAGTAGTCGAGCCAGAAAAATTGGATGATTTTAGATGCAAGGAACTCGCCGATAACATTGCGAAAAAGATCGAATCCGAACTCAAATATCCTGGGCAGATAAAAGTAACCGTAATCAGAGAAACGAGAGCCGTGGAGTTCGCAAAATAGGTTTTGAACCTATACGAAACAATGAATATCGACTTGTGAACAATGTAGGAGGGGTTTGCTAACCCAGATAATATGGGATTGTGATAGATGAGAATATTGGTAATTGGTGATATAGTTGGAAGACCCGGTAAATATATACTTTCGGAACTTTTAAAGGAGCTTAAACAGGAACTTGCCGTCGATTTTACCATAGCAAACGGTGAAAATGCAGCAGGTGGTTTTGGTATAACACCCAATATAGCAAGAAAAATTCGTTCCTTTGGAGTTGACTGTATTACGAGTGGAAACCATGTTTGGGATAAAAAAGATGTATTAGAGGTCTTTGATAAAATGGATTTTCTATTAAGGCCTGCCAATTATCCCCCAATGGTTCCTGGAAAGGGACATAAGATCTTTCATTTAGAAGACGGAAGCAATCTTGCAGTGATAAACCTTCAAGGAAGAGCTTACCTGAAAACCATCGATTGTCCCTTTAGAGTAGGAGAAAAACTTGTGAATGAATTAAGCAAAGAAACGAACATCATCATAATAGATTTTCATGCCGAAACAACAGCAGAGAAAAAGGCTTTTGCCTGGTTTGTCGATGGTAAAGTTTCTCTTCTTTTTGGAACCCATACACACGTTCAAACTGCCGATGAATGCATACTGCCAAATGGAACAGGCTACATAACGGATGTGGGTATGACAGGCGCTTTCGACTCAGTGATTGGAGTGAAAAAGCATGCGTCCATTACTTACTTCCTGACTCAAACACCCCAGAGATTCGATTCTGCAAAAGACGACAGAAGATTGAACGCAATTTTGGTGGACATCGACAGTTCCACTGGTCGAACTACTAAAATCGAAAGAATAGAACGGAGGATTGCAGATGACGACTAAGATAATCGACGGCAGAGCAATAGCAAAGGAAATAAGGCAGGATTTATTGCAACAAATCCAGAAGCTTGCTCTCAAGAACGCTACTTTAAGATTGGCAATTATCCACATAGGTGATAATCCAGCAAGTCTATCCTATACGAAATCCATTCAAAAACTGTCCGCAAAACTAAACGTCGAAACAGAAGTTCATAAATTCGAAGAGAATAGCGACATCACAGCCGTATTTGGAGAAATAAGAAAAGTTGCTCGTAATCCGGGAATTACAGGTGTTATCATCCAGGAACCCATACCTTCAAGTTTCAAAAAAGAAGATATTGTAATGGAAATCCCTTCTTCAAAGGATATAGACTGCATGAATCCTGTTAATCTTGGCAAAGTTCTAAGAGGGGATTATCTTTTTGCTCCCTCTACCCCACTCGGAGTTCTAAAGATACTTGATTACGAAAATATCGAAGTCCAGGCAAAACATACTGTTATCATCGGTAGAAGCACTATCGTTGGAAAACCTCTCGCAAATCTCCTTCTTATAAAAGGAAAGGGAGGTAACGCAACTGTTACAGTATGTCATTCAAGAACAAGCAACCTGTCGGAATTTACAAAAGCTGCTGACATTCTTGTTGTTGCCATAGGAAAAGCAAATTTCATAACCGGTGATATGGTTAAAACAGGTGCAGTTGTCATAGATGTGGGAATAAACGACTTCGTTAACGATGAAGGAAAACATAAATTAACAGGCGATGTTGACTTCGATTCCATGATGGGTATTGCTTCATCTATCACACCTGTCCCTGGCGGCGTGGGGCCTGTTACAACACTTATGCTTCTGTTCAACCTGCTGAAAACAGCAGGGGACAAATAAACCACTTTTCCAATTCGAATATCTAATCACTCCACTTTTAAAATATTCCACACATTTATTGTAATGGATTTTCTTTGACAACTCGCGAAATATTTGTTAACATTAAATTATGAAAGAACAAATTTACACAGTCAGAGAGGCTACAAGACTTGTCAAGAATCTCATCGAACAGGGAATTGACTTCATCTGGATTAAAGGAGAACTTTCGAATTTCAAAGCTCATTCATCCGGGCATTTCTATTTCTCGCTAAAGGATGAATTTTCTCAACTCTCCTGCGTTATGTTCCGTGAAGAAAACAGGAAAATTCTTTTCAAACCTGAGAATGGTATTGAAGTATTGGTAAACGGAAGAGTTGGTGTTTACGAAAAACAGGGCGTATACCAATTATATGTATACGATATGAAACCTGTTGGAATGGGAGAGCTTGCCCTGAAATTCGAGGCGCTAAAAAAGAAACTTAAAGCGGAAGGGCTTTTTGCAGAATCTCACAAACAAGATATGCCTTCTTTCCCATTGAAGATCGGTGTTGCCACTGCAAGCACCGGTGCTGCAATTCAAGATATACTAAATATTTTGACAAGACGTGCTCCTTATGTTCAGGTGATTATTCGTCCTGTGAGGGTTCAAGGTAAGGGAGCTTCCGAAGAGATCGTAACAGCAATAAACGATTTCAACGAATATAAAGATATCGACCTTTTGATTATTGGAAGGGGAGGAGGCTCGGTCGAGGACCTGTGGGCGTTTAACGAGGAGATGCTGGCAAGAGCAATCTATAATTCCAGAATACCTATAATTTCAGCCGTTGGGCATGAAATCGATTTTACAATATCTGATTTTACTGCAGATCTGAGAGCACCAACACCTTCCGCTGCCGCCGAACTTGCTGTAAAGGACAGAGAAGACATTCTCGAAGGTATTAATCATTCACTCCAAATTATGGAAAAATCACTCGTTTCCAATCTCCAAAACAGGTATGAAAAATTGAACAACCTGGTAAAAAGATACGGGATTGCCAGGATAAAAGATATGATGCGAGAAAGAAAACAGACAATCGATGAGTATTCCAGGAGACTAAACTCCCATATATCCAATTCCTTCTTAATGAACGGTCAAATCATAGATGGACTGACAAAAAGAATAATGGGACTTAATCCCGAAGCGGTAAAGAGAAGGGGCTATGCAATTGTGCGAAGATTACCGGACGAAAATGTTGTAATGCAAAGTAAAAACGTCAATCTTTATGATAGGCTTAAACTCGAATTGTCTGATGGAAATCTAAGAGTAATTGTTGATAAAAAAATGAGTGAAAAAAAGAGGAGTAATCCAAAATGAAAAATATCTTTTTCTTTCTAACTGCTATTGCACTTCTTTCCGGATGCAGCAAAAAACAACCTATTGCCGGTGGACAAAGGGATGTCATAGTAGTCCTGGCACAAGACAACATCTGGGAAAACACAAAAAACAACCTGAAGAAATCGCTTGAACAGGAAGTTTTCACCCCAAACAGAGAAACTGTATACGAGCTTATGCATGGATTACCCGAAAACCTTGATTCCTATGTATATGGGAAAAATCTACTGCTCATTGGCTATCTAAGTGCAATGGATGAATCCTCCAAACTTATTTCCAACCTGCTTACCGATGAGGCAAAAGAAATGGTTAAGAAAAAACAGGCGTTTATGTTCGACAAAGAAAATCCCTGGGCAACCGGGCAGTATCTTCTCGTAATAGCAAGTCCAGGGAAACCCAAACTCGAGAATATTATAGACGAAAATAAAGACATAATATTCGATTATTTCGAGCAATCTTCCTTGAAAAGGGCAAAATGGTTGATTTATTCTGCAGGACGAGAGAAGGAAAAAGAAGAGAAATTCGAATCGCAATTTGCGTTTTCAGTAGAACTTCCAATTGGATTCTTCTGGAAAGAAGAAGATTCAATAAAAACATTCGTAAAACTCGTTAGGCAATTTCCTTTAAGACTAATTTCTATTGGCTGGAAAGATACAGAGACCGAAGGTCTCTCCTTGGAAAAGGCTATTCAAATGAGAGATAGTGTTGCATCCCTTTATTTTGACAGGGATTTTGTTGACACAGCAATGACCAAGGGCATGGACGTCGAATTTCTTGGTAGGAAAGCTTATAAAATCGAAGGAATCTGGAAAAACGATGATAAGGTTATGGGTGGTCCTTTCAGAACATATTTCTTCAATGAGCCTGCACAGAAAAGATTCTATTTAATCGATATTCATGTGTATGCACCCGGAAGAAAGAAATGGTTTTACTTAAAAGAACTTGAAGCGGTTGCCTCGACATTCCAGGTATTCATGCAAGACTGAGTAGAGAGGCGCGAAACGGAGTGTCGGTGTATCGGAGAAACGGAGAGACGGAAAGAAAGACAACTTAAAAGTGAAAAGTTAAATCTGAAAGGCAGACATAATACTGAAGACCGAAGACCGGAGACCAAGAAAGGCGAAATTACGAAATTGGAAATTACGAAAATAACACCATAGCAAGGCTGTCATTCCTGCGAAAGCAGGAATCCAGTTGACTATGGAAGAGTTAAATTTGTTTAATTGGTTGAATTAGTTAAAACCTTGAATTTGATGTTAACCGTGTAGTAACCGTGACTCAAAAATGTTTGAAGAAATAGATGATAGAATACAATGTGAAATTCTTTTTAAAGGAACAAAAGTAATACCACTTAGCCTTGTCTGGAAAAAACACACCTATAAGATTGAAAAAGTACTTCTGAGATGGGAAGAAAGAGAAGGCAAAGAATTATTAAGACATTTCTCCGTGACAGATGGAGTCAATATATTTCATATTGTTTTCTACCCCGATAGCCTGGTCTGGAAACTTAAGGGTGTTGACAAGGGAAACTGAGAAAACGATGAATAGGATTATATTACATATAGATATGAATGCGTTCTTTGCTTCGATTGAACAACAGGCAGACCCTAAACTCAGGGGTAAACCCGTTATAGTAGGCACGGGACTTGGTTTCAGGGGCGTTGTTTCTACTTCTTCGTATGAAGCGAGATCTTATGGAGTAAAATCAGGAATGCCTTTAAGAGAAGCGTTAAGATTGTGCCCGAAAGCAATACTGATTCCAGTCGACCCTGTTAAGTACGAATCCGTTTCCAGAACGATAATGGATATATTTTTCCGTTATACACCACTGGTTGAGGTTTTTAGTGTGGATGAAGCATTTCTGGATGTTACGGGTTCTCTTAGACTATTTCGTTCAATCGAGGAATTAGTGTCAAAAATAAAACGGGATATTGAAACAGAATTTGGTGTAACCTGCTCCGCTGGTCTTGGTCCCAATAAACTACTTGCAAAGCTTGCCAGCAGTCTGGATAAACCGGATGGATTTGCAAGAATAATGCAGGAAGATGTTCCAATCCTGGCTCCGGAATTAAAAGCAACGGAATTGTGCGGAATAGGACCGAGATTGACAAAAAGCCTCGAAACATTGAACATAATAAGTATGCAGGACCTTGCAGATTGCGATGAGGACATATTGATAGAGAAGTTTGGAATCATAGGAAGAAGACTTCACCTTATGGGGCTTGGGAAAGACCCTTCTCCCGTTCTCCCCTATTTCCATTATGATGACGCAAAATCAATGGGACACAGCATAACCTTTGCCTACGATATCGATGATATGCTAAGCATCAAACGAACCTTGTTATGGCTCTCGGAAAGAGTAGGCAGAAGGCTCCGAAAGGTGAAAATGAGAGGTAAAAAAATTGCCGTTACAGTTAGATACAGTGATTTTTCCACGGTTAGCAAGGGAAGAACAATCCTGCAGTATGTAAACGATGGTTATCAGATATATAAATGTGGCTATGAAATATTGAAAACCTTTCTTGTTCTCGGAAATTATATAAGACTTGTTGGAATTAGTACATCTCGGCTTGTGAAGGGCATTTATGAACCGGATCTTTTTGAGGACTTTGAAAAAAACGAGCATCTACTGGATGCAATCGATAAAGTAAACGACAGATTTGGCGAATTCACAGTAAAGAGAGCTTTTCTTCTTGGTAAGAATGTCCGCAGAAAATTCTTAAACCCATTAAAACCAGCGAGGTGAAGGATACAAAACTATGAAAAATGTTCCGAATATCTGGGGTGAAGGAAATATATTTGCATTTTCCGGTTTCGAGGGACAAACCAACTGGTTTTATCCTTTCGTAGGAACGCTTCTCAAAGATAGGATTGGCTTCACGATAAGAACAGAGAGGGAGAAAGCATTCTGGATAGACTTTGGTAACCATACTGGCAAATTTACTTCAGATATAGTTGCAAGTGATATCATATCCATTAGAACAAACCCAAGAAAAAACAACCTTCATATTCTTATGCTGCCACTTTCAAAAAACGAGATAAGGATAAGTATCACACCACAAAAGAACTCCAAAACCATAACCGTTTATCTCTGTCTAAGAGTCGAAGCCTGCAAGAAACTCTTCTTCGGTGATGGTCGTTTTACAATCAAGACAGACAAGGATGAAACTTTCCTGTTCCTTAATGGAAAAGCTGATATTTACAATGTTGTCGACTCAATGGATGAAGTTAAAAGAATTGTGAATGGAACAGCAAAAGAACGAGCGAAAAATTGGGATGGAGACAAAGAGGTCAGATATCTTGTTATTGGTAAATCCTTAAAGAAAGAAAAACCGCTTGTTACAATTATTACAAATAAACGAACAAAAGGTAAGAAAAAAATTAACACTGCAACACTCGTAAAAAAAAGAAAGAACTTCTTTGTTCCTATGCTTCATGGAAGTAAAAACAGAACCCTTGCCAAAGCATTCGATATCCTTAAGGCAAATGTCGAATCATCACAGGGTGTCTTTAAGCAGAGATGGACTACACCGGACAGATGGCCGCACAGACACCTCTGGTTGTGGGATTCCTGTTTTCACTCACTTGGACTTATTTATATTGACAAAACACTGGCTGAAGATTCACTTATCTCGGTACTCGATATTCAACAGGAAAACGGCTTTATACCCCATATTGGAAGACCAGATGGTGATTTCTCAAACATTACTCAACCGCCTTTGTTATCCTGGGCAGTCTGGGAGGTTTTCAAGCATACAAAAAGCAAAGAGTTTCTCAAGAAATGCTATCCCAAACTAAAAGAATATCTTTTGTGGTGCTTTCAGAAAAGAGACAAAAACAGGAACGGTCTCTTAGAATGGAAGAGAAACGACGAGTCTGGACTCGACAATTCATCGAGATTCAATAATGGTTGTGGATTCGATGCCATCGATTTTTCCTGCTTTCTTTACAACGATTTGCGCTGTTTAGACAACATTGGAAAACAGATAGGGAACACAAATGAATCACTTAAGAAAAAGGCAAACAAAATAGGAAAATTGATCGAGAAGTATCTATGGAATCGCGGAAAGAGATTCTTTTACGACAGGCATTTTAACGGCAGATTCTCGAATACTATGACAGTCTGCGGTTTTCTTCCTCTCTTTGCTAACATAGCAAACCTTTCTCAAGTTAGGAATCTTACCGAACATCTTACAAACCCACGCAAGTTTTACACACCGTTCCCCGTCCCAAGTGAATCAATCGATTCTCCAACCTTCGACAACAATATGTGGAGAGGCCCTGTTTGGTTAAACTATAACTACTTCATTATCCAGGGATTGAATAATTATGGATTAACTGACCTGGCTGAAAACATAAGAGTAAAAACACTTCGTGAAGTCCAAAAATGGTACGTCAAGAAGGGTACCATTTTTGAATTTTACGACCCATTCGGGAAACTATCTCCCACTAAAATACCAAGGAAGTATAAGTTTGGAGCGATAAAAGAATTTGGCTGGTCCGCAGCGATTTACGTCGTGCTAAGTATGATGTCAGATTCTTCCACATAGAAAAGGCGAGATTCTTCCCGACCCAACTGGATTCCTGCTGTTGCAGGAATGACACCTATTGTATCAAATTCTTCCTGGCTTAATATGGAACGGATTACTCAGAATGACAATGAACTGCGATGTCATTTATAAATAGCCAGTAAACAATGTCATTGCGAGCAATGAACCGTATGGTACATGGCGTGGCAATCTCATAGTGCGAAAACCGAGATTGCTTCGGTAGAAATTATGGAAAAATACTCGCAATGACAGCCTTGACAAGCGTACTTCCATTCAAAACAAGGAACGCTGACAAGCGTATTCCTTTCCAAGGCAGTGAGCCTTCGGGACAATGTAACGGGTTCCCTGATTATTTAATGTCATTCTGAGTATGCAGAAGTTTCTACCCCAAGAAGAATCTCCCTATTCAAGATGTCATTCCGAACTGGATGATCCAGGATTCAGGCATCTTGTTGTATCACGATTAATAATGCAAAAAAACAATTGACAAAAAAATTTAATGGATTATACTTCTTCTCGAAAAGAAGAAGTGAAAAAAACAAAAAGGGAGGAACGATGCCTGCCAGCGCTTATGTATTAATTAAGGTAGAACCAAATAAAGCTCATACTGTTTACAAGAAGCTTAAAGACTTTTCCTCTGTTGTGCAAGCTGATGCAGTTACGGGACCTCATGATATCATAGCAATAGTGGAATCAACCGATGTTTCGAGTCTTGGAGGTTTCATAATAGATAAACTATTAACGATCGATGGAGTAAAGGATACGCTAACCTGCCATATCATCAAATTTGGTTTGTGAGACAAGCCATTCGCGATTTTCAAAATTTGTACCCAATTTTCCTTAAGAATTCTTTTCGCTCCCTGATGTCTTCATCTCCTTCAACACCAAGGGGTTTCATTCCATCAAGAACTCCAAGAATACCGCGACCATCTCCTTCTTCAGCAACCGCAACCTTCACAGGATTGGCTGTTGCACAGTAAAATCCTACAATCTCAGGAACGGTCCTGAGTGTTTTTAGGATATTTATCGGGTAGGCATCCTGCAAGAACAGGATAAAGGAATGACCGGCTCCTACCAGAAGAGCGTTCCTCTTTGCAAGTTCAATCAAATCGTTGTCCGTTCCTGTAAATCTAACAAGTCGCTTGTCCGACGATTCACAGAAAGCAAATCCGAATTTTATACCGGGCACAGTATTGACAAGAGCTTCATAGACATCTTCCACTGTCTTGATAAAATGTGATTGACCGAGAATAAAGTTCAAACCTTTAGGGTTATCTATCTCAACCATTTTGATTTCCATATTTCCTCCCTTAATATTCGACTCAACCAATCCAACAAATAAAACCCTTGTTAGATTCTTCCCATGTCAAAATGGAACGGATTACTCAGAATGACATGTCGCAGTATCAATTGCCTTAGTTTCACAGTGAAAGGTTACTTTACAACAAAGTGTTTGTTTCACAGGCAAAGTCGTTTAATTTACAGCGTTAGCATTGGTTTCACAGCACAAAGTGCGTTTGTTTACGCTTCATCCTTTATCCTTTATCCTTAGCACTTGGCACCGTTTCTTCGTTTCTCTTCTCTCTTCACTCTTTGCCTGTCTACATCTTCTCCGGTGCGCTAACTCCAATCAATTCTAGTCCATTGCTCATTACCTGTTTAACAGCTCTTACAAGCAGGAGCCTTGCCCGGCTGAGTGCCTTATCATCCGTAACAATTCTCTCCTTCTGATAATATGAATGAAAGATTCTGGAAACATCCAGAAGATAGTATGGAAGTTTGTGGATATCTCTTCTTTCCACAGCACTTTCCACAACCTCAGGGAAAAGCAGCAACATCCTTGCTATCTCCCTTTCTTGTTTATCGGTGAGCAGAGATAAATTCACCGTCCCATCCACAATTTCCTTGTTTTCTGCAAAATTCAATATATTACAAGTCCTCGCATAACAGTATTGCGTATAATATACCGGATTTTCCAATGAAAGGCTTTTGGCAAGTTCAACATCAAAATCAAGGTGTGCAGATATTTTTCTCATAAGGAAGAAAAATCTTACAGCGTCTTTGTTAACCGTATCCAAAAGGCTATCGAGAGTTATGAATTTACCAGCACGTTTGGACATTTTTTCCTTCTTACCTTTCGATACAAGGCTAACATGCTGTACAATCAAAACTTCCAGCTTTTGGGGGTTGAATCCAAATGCTTCGACCATCGCTTTTGTCCTTCCCACATATCCGTGATGGTCAGGACCCCAAACATTTATCAAATAATCATATCCTCTTTCAAACTTGTCCTTGTGATAACTCGCATCCGAAACGATGTATGTATGTGTTCCGTCTTTTTTTATTAAAACTCTGTTCTTCTCGTCACCGTATTTTTCCGAAAAAAACCAGATGGCATCACCTTCCTCATAGATGTCCCCTTTCGCTTTCAAGAAATCAACAACATTTTGGATAGAGAATTTGTCCAGTATTTTTTTCTCACTTACCCAATTAGTGAAGACAACACCAAATCTCTCGAGTGAATTCCTCTGGCTGCTTATCATCTGGTCTTTAACATAATCGCAGAAGAATTCAACCCTCTCTCTTGCACTCATTTTATCGAGTTTCTTATCATCCTTGATTTTCTTTACACACTCGATTATGTATTCTCCTCTGTATCCATCATCAGGGATTTGAACCTTACTTCCATTTAGTTCCTCAAATCGTTTCTCGGCAGAGATACCCAGCATATCTATTTGTCTTCCTGCATCGTTAATGTAAAATTCTGCATCGGCTTTATAACCAGAAAAGTTGAAAAGCTTTACAAGAACATCTCCGACGACCGCAGCCCTTGCACTTACGATGTTAAGTGGACCAGTCGGATTTGCGCTGACAAACTCCACGAGAACCTTTTTTCCACCTCCGTTGTTGCTCCTTCCAAAATGCCGTCCCTCATCCAAAATTCCTTTGAGTTTGCCAAATAGAAATTCTCCATTAAGAAACAAGTTGATGAAACTTCCTCTAACTTCTATTTTTAGGAAAATATCTTTCTTTTTCTCAATTTCCATTTTTAAGCTGTTCACAATTTCCCCTACGGAATATTCGACCCTATTAGAAAAAATGGAAGCAACATTGAAGGAAAAATCCCCGAAATCGGGTTTTGGGGAAATTTCAACGACGGGCTTTACTTCGATACCATATTTTTCAATAATGACGTTCTCAATAATGTTTCCTATCTCTTGTTTAATGCTCAGCATCCATCTCCCCTATTTTCTCCATCGGAGCATCTCCCCACAAAGATTCAAGATCGTAAAAAGCTCTTTCCTGTTCAACGAAAATGTGAACAACAACGTCAATATAATCGATAAGAACCCAATGTCCGTATGAATATCCCTCAATGTGCCACTTCCTTACACCTTTCTGGTTCAGCTTGTCAACAATGTCATCTGCAATCGCTTTCGAATGTTTTTCACCCATTGCAGTTATTATTATAAAAAAATCAACCATAGATGAAATTTTTCTTAGATCGAAAATGACTATGTTGCTTCCTTTTTTTTCAATTGCTATCTTACCGATGTAACCTGCCAACTTCTTTGAGTTCCTAAGATCTTCCAATATGGTACCTCCTAAAACAGTTTTCTTTCAAGAACATCCCTCTTGAAAAACTTCTCATAATCCTTTCCCAGAAGCAGTGTAACTTCAAGGAATAAAGAAGAATCTATTACCGTTGTTGTGTTACTGCAGTTGATAAGTTTTCCCAATAACTTTGCATTTTTCATACCTTTGTTAACTCTTTCAATAATAACGGTTCTTTCCACATCTTTGTTCCTTGCATTGCTTATTTCAACAACGTCGAAACCTTTTTCTCTCAAGTGTAGAGAAACTTTGTAAGCAAGATTATTCACCCCACAACCATTGATAACTTCAACCCTTGTGTATGGTATTCCCATACTACCTGGAATTTTCTTGCCCTTTTTAATGAATCGAAGCACTATGGATGCACTGATCGCAAGAATCAATGCTGTTAAAATAAAAATGGAAACTTTTTCAACAATATTACTATCTTTCCGTTTTGCCATTATGAAAATTTGAAAATGCCGGTATCTTTGTATTTTTTCTTACAATTTCATTTTGCAAAAGCGAATGCGAGCCAATCACGACATTATCCCCGACTGTGCAGTTCTGAATTGAAGCGAAGGAGTTAATCCTGCAGTTCTTACCAATTCTTGTAGAACCAGTAATCGAAACACATTGCTTGATAACCGTATCTTTCCCAAGCTTGACACCAAAATCTATAAACGTCGTGGAAGGCAAATAAAAAGATACGCCATTTTCCATATGGTGATTCCTCAGCTTCTCCTCAAGAATGTCCGTAACAAGTGCAAGTGTGCGCCGATCATTGACTCCAATTGTCTCCTCCCAATCAGGAGTTCGAATTGACTCTATTTTTCCATTCTTCTTCTGCATGAGTTTAACCACATCGGTCAGATAGTATTCCTGTTGCTTATTTTTCGGTCTGATTTCTCTCAAATTACTGAATAATTTTTTCTTATCGAAAATATATACGCCTGCGTTTATTTCCTTTATTTCTTTCTGTTTGCTTGTTGCATCTTTCTCTTCGACTATTTCCGTAATCCTGTCACCTTGCCTTACAATTCTACCATATCCCTTCGGTTCCTCCAAAATCGTCGTAAGAAGAGTCAAGTCCGCATTCTGCTTAAAATGAAATTTCAACATCCTCTTTATAGTGCTCTCTCTCAAAAGAGGTGTATCACCTGCAAGCACCACAATAGCACCATCTATATCTTCAACAAAACTCTCCGTTCTTTTTACTGCATCACCCGTTCCAAGAAGTTCGGGCTGCTCGACAAAGGATAGTTTCCAGTCACCGAACTCTTCCATCACCTTTCTTTTCTGCTTGCCGACAACAACAATCGCTTTATAAGGTTCCAACGCTTTCGCAACACCAAGCACATAATACAGCATAGGTTTCCCGCATAAAGGATGCAGGACTTTCGCATTCCTCGATTTCATCCTTTTGCCCTTACCGGCAGCAAGCACTACACATGCAAATTCCTTCATATCCTTACTCTGATTATTGTGTTATCGATTAATCTTGTCCTCCCGAAGTAGCAGGCAACTGCAAAAAGCACTTCTCCTCTTACTTCTTCGACAGGTTTTAATGTCTTCATTTCCACCGCTTTAACATAATCAATCTTTGCCTTCTTCTTCTCCTGTATCATTTTCTTCATTCTCGTTAATATTTTCCGAGTACGTCTTTCGCCTTTTCTTATCATTTGCTCTGCTTCTCTTAAAGAACGATATATTACCGTCGCTTCAATCCTTTCAAGATTGGAAAGATACGCATTCCTCGAACTCATAGCAAGACCATCTCTTTCCCTTATTGTAGGTCCCGTTAGAATCTTTATATCGAAATTTAATTCCTTAACCATTCTTCTAATTATCGCTGCTTGCTGTGCGTCTTTTTGTCCAAAAACGCTTATATGAGGTTTTACTATATTGAATAATTTCGCAACGACCGTCGTAACACCCTTAAAATGTGTTTTCCTTGTTATTCCGCAGAGTAACCTGCTTAAATCTCTGACATAAACTTCAGACTTGAAGTTCTTATTGAACATCTCCTTTGCATCGGGTACAAAAACTACGGAACATCCCCTCTGTCTCAGTAATCTCTTATCCCTTTCAACGTTTTTCGGGTATTTTTTTAAGTCTTCCCCGGGACCAAACTGCTTAGGATTTACAAAAATACTCACCACCGTCATATCGGTAAACCTGTTCGCAATATCGACAAGAGACAGGTGACCTTCGTGCAGCGAACCCATAGTCGGAACAAAACCTAATGTCATGCCGTTCCCCCTTGCTTCATCAGAGGCTTTTTGCATACTTTCAATTTTGCTGATGGTCCTCATACTATTTGAATAGTTTTGAGGACCTTGGAAGGAAAACTCTCATACCCTTTTCTTGCTTTTCAATCTCGTTGAGTAAAGTTCCGAAATCTTCTTCATTATCGACAAAGTCAACCTCATTCACATTTATTATCAAGAGTGGGGTCTCCTCATAGTGGAAAAAAAACTGATTGTATGCTTCGTTCAGATCTTTCAGGTAATCAAGCGTAATATTCCTTTCATACGACCTTGCACGTTTTCTTATTCTTTCCAAAGCCCTTTCCGGATCAATCTGAAGGTATATAACAAGGGAAGGTTTCAATATTTCTTTTCTTAGTATCTTAAATATCTTATCATAGAGCGCCAGTTCGGATTCATTTAGTGTAAGGTTTGCAAATATCTTATCTTTCTCGAATAAGTAATCACTAACGAGGTTCGTCGAAAAAAGCTCCATCTGCTTGAGTTCGAGTTGCTGTTTATGCCTTGAAAGCAGAA
The DNA here is from genome assembly GCA_964392665.1 of uncultured bacterium. GTDB lineage: Bacteria > Hydrothermota > E44-bin80 > E44-bin80 > E44-bin80 > CAYMQB01. Next base: position 26,169 of record CAYMQB010000024.1, read on the forward strand.
AGAATATCTGAGTTTGGAATGCATACCCTTCGATATCTTCATAGAATTGAGCAAGGAAAGGATTTTCCTCGACAACTTCGAGGATCAGTTTCGCATTTAGTTTTACGGCAAGTTTCTCCGCAAGTGAGGTCTTTCCGACTCCAATAATACCTTCTACGATCAAATGCTTAAATCTTTCCATTTAACTCCTTGAAAAGCTGCTTTATCGTTTTCCTTTTCACCGGATGTTCGAACTCAGGCATAATATCGTTCATCGGCTTCAGAACAAACCATCTATTATGTAAATCCGCGTGTGGAATCGTTAACTCCTTACTTCTGAGAATCAAACTATCATAAAAAAGTATGTCAAGATCAATTATTCTCGGTCCCCACCTTTCCCCTTTCACCCTTCCCATTGATTCTTCGACTCCCTTCAGTTTTCCGAGAAGAACCAAAGGCTCAAGAGATGTCGATATTCTGACAACACCATTTAAGAACTTAGGTTGTTTATTGTTCCCGTAAGCTTCATTCTCATAAATCGGTGAAACTTCGGTTACCTCTATCTCATCTAAATTCTCCAGCATTTTCATTGTTCTTTCTATATTTTCCTTTTTCTTTCCAAGATTCGTGCCAATTCCAATATAGACAGTTTTTCTGCTATTTTTTTCTTCTGATTTCAACCGACGCATAGCTAATTGGTCCACCAAGCGGTGGATGCTGTTTTTTTACTCTAACAATGACCTCATATGCAGGAAAAGATTCAAGCAATTTGTCGGCAATTCTCTGTGCTAAGGATTCAAGAAGTGAGAAATTCTCATTTTCAACCACTGTCTTTACCTGTTTGTACACTTTGGTATAGTCTATTGTATCTTTTAAACTGTCCGTTCTGGCAGGAGTGGAAAGGTCACCAATAATCTCTACATCCACAGCCCAGTGTTGCCCAAGTTCTTTTTCAGCTGAACCAGACCCGTGGTATCCGTAAAAAACCATATCCTTCAGAAGAATCTTGTCCATAAAAGAAATATAGCATAAAGAAATCTCTCCGTCAATAGAAAATTTATGATTCGACACAAAAAGGTTTGACATAAACCAGAATTAGTTGTAGAATAATTTTCTTTGCAGGCTCTTTTTAGGGTTTGTGAAGAGAAAATCACCTAAGCCATCCTATAGAAATCGGGATGTCTTAACTTTGCAATCGTATTCTTAAGACATGTGTAATCAATCATAATTGGTATTTTACCTGGAGAAACCATGATTCAACTCCTCGCGCTTGTTACGAGAGTAAACAAAATAAGTAAACAAAAAAACCTACGTAATTTTGCCTGCGAAACCCTTTCTTTAAATGTTAGAATAAAGGGACCTGCGCGAAAAACCTATGCAATACCCAAGGGTATCAGAGGAAAAATCTTTACAGTCAAGCGAACATTTTTAAAAGACTGGACCATAAACAAGGGTTCACTTATCGTCTTGAGTCCCGAAGAAACCCGAAGATGTATCCGAACCCTAAAAAAAACAGTAAAGCAAAGCAAACATAAGAATTTCATCAGGAAAGATATAGACGGAGATGGACTATGTGAGATCGTTAACGATAATCCTTTTATAGAAACCGTTATTTCACCACATTACGGCGGTCGTGTTCTGCAATTCTGGAATAAGGAGACAGGAAAAAATCAGCTTTATGGGGGCGGCTTTTTCAAAGATAGAGGTTACATAGAACTTGGAGGCATAGAAGAAACACTCTCAAAAAATGGAATGCCTGACGAACTGTGGAAAACTCCGTTCAAGAATGAATTCTGTGAAGACGGCAAAAAGCTGCTGTTATCTGCAAAAATGAAAAAGCAAAAAGGAATCTCGGTAGGAAAGAGATTTACATTCTTCGATGATTTCCCTGGATTTCTCAAGACAACTGAATTTTCCTATAAACCTGAAAGGAAAAAGCAGAAAAAGAAAAAAAGCAACAAAACAAAAATCAAACTCTCCGAGCGGATTTTCTTTGCCATCGGAGGGATTCCGGACTTCAAAAACATTTATTGCATCCCCACTCGAGATAAAATGAACTATGTTAGATTCAACAAACCACTTTTCAAGAGAGAATGGGGAGACCATCCGTGGTGGGAATGGACACACGTTTTTTTCTCTCCAGAACCAGGATACATTATTCTTAAAAGAGAAGACTCGAGCGAAGCTGTTTTGCTCTTTTTTGACACAAGCAGAGTGAACTACATCTGGACAGGTGACAAAAAAAGAACTCCCCGGCTTTATATCTCTTATAAACAGGAGAGCTTAGAACCTAAAAAAGTGAACACATATCAGCTACTTACCGTATCGGCATCGGTTTTCTCATACACAAAAAACGAACTGCTTTTTGCAACAAAGGGTAAACCGACAAAAAGCAATGTCCCGGTGTCGTTTGTCTATTACTCCAAAAGAAGGCAGAAACAAGTCCATATTCTTCTTCTCCGCAATAAAAAAGAAAAATTAATAGAGATGAAGAAACTGGTAGTGAATGGAATCAGAGGGAGCTTTCTCTATCACACTGAAAAAACAAAAAAGGATGCACCAAGCATCACCGGTATGGTAAAAAAAGGCAAACTGAAAGTGAGGTTGCCCCTTGAATAAGAAGAATCCCTTTAATCCGCTTACGGTGGGTTATGACTGGGAAATGGCAGTTCTTAAAAACACAACAGAATCCGCAGGGGAAGAAGAGATTAAGAAGATCGCGGACGAAATAAGAGCGAGAATTCCCTGGGCAAGAGTGGGAATGGACATCGATCTCTTAGAACTTAGAATGGAAATAATCTCGGACTGGAAGGAATTCAAGGAAAAAAATGAAATTGTTGTTGATATGGCAAAAAAAATTGCAAAAAGAAAGGGTTACACCATTCTTCCAATTGGCGCAAGGCCAACGGAACAAATGCCCATTGGATCACATATTCATATCGGAACAATCTCGGATTTCACCTGTGCAACTCGTGTTGCAAATGCAATGGTTAAGTATATTCCCTGTCTCGTTGCACTTTCCTGCAATAGTCCCTTCTCAAGATTCGACATAGGTGAATTCAAGAGCTACAGAATGGCTTATGACGCAGAACGGTGTTCATTTCCCACCGAGATGAGGATTCCAAGACTTGCAAGAGGTGGATGGGGCGAGGATGTTCAGGTCAGACTTCCTGCAAAACCGACAATCGAGATAAGGTGCCTTGATTCTTCAACAAGCATAAGGCTTATGGAGGAATACGTGGCATTTCTTGCCGGTCTTCTGTATGGCATTGGAAAAGAAACACGAAAAGAAACAATCAAAGTGGACGCTGTAAAATGGTATTACATCAATAGATTCAGAGCGACTAAAGATGGACTACAGTCAGTTTTTCACTGGAACGACGATGAAATTCCTGTTACGGACATATTCGACGAAATGCTTCTAATGGCACAGGAAGGTATGAAGGTCTTTGGGGCATCAATAGAGGAATTAGGGCTTATCAGGAAGATGATTAAGAAAAAGCAAACACAAGCAGACTTCTTATTGATGCTTTCTGAACTTGAAAAGAATCCACTGTGTCTTCTAAGAAACATAATGAATGTTTTCTCCAAAGATGACCCTTTCAGCAAATATCTAAAAAAGTCCAGAAAATTGTCCGCAAAAAAACCGCCTTCGATAGAGAATTTCATTCTTTCTCATATTACCAAAGAAGTTCCATACTACAATCTCTATCTGCTTACCCCACTTCCGCCATTTCATCTTAACAAGATTCTACAAAAGCTTGAAAAACAGGGTAAGGTCGACTCGACAGTCCTACCGTATGAAGGAAAAGCATATTCAAGGACAAACCCGGCTTAGGCAGTTGCATTTGGAAACTCACACAGATTTATTAAAAAAACACTTGACAAAACTAACTTTTTTCTATATATTTACTTATAAGACGAAAAAGGAGGTCTATGAGATTTTATCTGTTAGTTTTCCTTTCTCTGATGGTGATTGTATTTGGTCTTTCTGCAGAGAATCTTACAATAAACGAAATTTATTACACCACCAGGAATAATGGAAATGAAACCCAGTGGCTGGAGCTATACAATAGCTCGACACAGAATGTAGACATCGGTGGATGGAAGATAGGCACATCAATGAACCCAGGCAGTGCATTTCTGATTCCGGCAGGCACGGTTATCAACTCAAAAGATTTTCTTGTTTTTGCATCGAGCATGGATGTGATGGCTTCACTGTGGGGACTTACGGAGAATGTTGTGGAATATGGAAATAAACTAACCTTTTCTCAGACTGGTGAAGATATTCATCTTTTTAATGCAACAAACAACGAGATAGATGTAATCTGGTATGGAGACGGAGATGAGATGGGTTCCTCTAACGCAGCGAACACCGTATCGTTTGGCTCAAGCCTTGCCCGAAATCCCGATGGAAGAGACACGGATAATCCATCCAGAGACTTAACAGGAAGGTTTCCAACACCAGGTCAAAGCAACAACTTCACAGGTTTTTCACAGGGCACCTGGGGTAAAATCAAAGCCATATACTCTATCAAGAGAAAACTATTCGGAGCATAATTACCTAACAAAGAAACAGATAAGAAATGCGCAAACCAAGATTGATTAGCACTATCCTGTTTCTGTCCTTCTTAACACTTATTTCTCAAACATTACTTTTTGCTGAAACCCAGAAGTCTTATATCAGTTACTTCAAGGGTTCTGTTTCTATCTATAGAAAAAAAACTATTGTTTACCCGAAAATCAAAATGCCTATATTACCAGGTGATAGTATAGAAACTGGAAAAGAATCAAACTGTGAAATCACTTACGAAAATGGCACTGTATCGTCGCTTGAGCCAAATTCAGTCATTAAAATAGGAGAAATCAAAAAGAAGCAAGGTTTGTTCACAACACGGATAAAAGCCCTGTTTGGTAGTATCATCTGCAAGGTTCAGAAACTAAAAAAAGGAGAAACTTTCGAAGTTCGCACACCGACAGCAGTAGCAACGGTAAGGGGAACTGTATTCGAGGCAACTGTAGGTAAAACACAGGAATCCTCCTTTAACCTGCTCTCGGGTCAGTTATATGCAAAATCCCTTGCCCAGGGAGCAAAAACGTACTTGTTAAAAGATAAACTTAAATTTGCTGTCGGCAGAGAAGGAATTCCTGACATAAGGAAACTTTCAGAAAAAGAGGTAAAAGCACTTAAAGGTAGAGCAAGTGCCTACATAAAGAATTTCATTGAGGAAAAGAAAAAAGAGATAAAAGAAGATATACAGAAAAAAGTGAAGAAGGGTTGTCTTGGATTCATCTAAGTAAAAATCCAAACATAACAGAACTACACCACAATATAATAAATGAAGCAAAGAACAAATAATAGAAATCTCATTAATTCTCTTGGATTCTCTGTAATACTTCTGCTGCTTATCCCACAATCACTTCTTCCACTTGCCAAATATGCTGAGGAATTTCTGAATCTTGGTCTTGGAGCCAGGTCATATGGTATGGGTGGTGCTTTCACCTCACTGGCTAATGATGCCACATCTTTCTACTGGAATCCAGCCGGAGCTGCACAAATAGAGAAGAAAACTGCATTCTTTATGCATTCTATACATTATGAAAACCTTATGACTTATGATGGCTTAACATTCACATTACCAGGTATATCCAAGGATAAATCACTATCCTTAGGAATTCTTTTTCTTAACATCCCGGATATTTGGGATACGAGAAACGCATGGGAAGATACAAACAATGATAGCATTCCCGATGAAGATGAAATCGATTACAGCAAACTAACCATGTTCAATGACAATGAGTTTGCGTTTTACCTGAATGCTGCAGTAAGGAAAAATGAAAATCTATTTCTCGGATTTAATGTTAAGTTCTTAAGAAAGTCTTTTGCAGAATATAGTGCAAATGGATTGGGAATCGATTTCGGTGTCGTTTACATCCCTGCTCAGAGAATAAGACTCGGTGTAAATTTCAAAGATGTGACAGGCTCCTTTCTACTCTGGAATACAGGACAAAAGGAATACATTTATCCGAAGATGAGAACCGGAGTTACCGTTATTGCAAACTTTTTCTTCATTACCCAATCCCGGGTCAATTTCTCAGTGGATACAGAATTAAGAGCTGACCATAGACTGGCAACATCTCAACTTTCTTATAAGAGTATCAATGCAGACATATTCTGGGGAATGGAATACTGGTTCAAAAATACCGTCGCACTGAGAATAGGTTCCGAGTGGAAATCATTATCCTCTGGATTGGGGATTTCTTATAAGGGTATAGATATCGATTATGCGATTTTGACAAACGAGCAACTGGATAATTCTCAGCGACTTTCCGGCTCTATTACATTCTAATTCGTCTCTATTATTTCAGTGATAATCGCAGGCTTTACCCCCTGTAATAGAAAAATGTTTTTACATAATGGTATTACACAGGGTTAACCTGAAAGGGAGACCGATGTCGCTCTGAGCGAAAATCCTACCAAAATGGTATAAATATCCCATGAGAAAAATCATAAGTTGTATAGTTTTATTCTTCCTTTTTAATGCCCTTTCCCTTCATTCTAAGATCATCGTTTTCTATGCACCGGACTGTGCAGATTGCTACAGAATACTTACGGACTCTTTTTTCGAGTCTCTCGATTCCAGTATGGTTTGCTTCTGCAATATTGATAATATTGACAACTATGAACTGCTTTTGACCGCAGAGAAGATGTATAACAGAAGAAGCAGCAGTTTCCCCGTTATCTTGACAGGCAAAGAGCTTTTTTATGGTGATGAAATAATTCCAAGTTTATCCGCTATAAGAAATGCAGCAAACGAATCACCCCTCCCTGATTCAATACTTAGAAGAGGAGCGAGCGAAAAAAAGCCTCACTGGGAAGAAGTAACCATTAATGAAGTATTGATGAATGAAGGGACGAAAAAAGTATATCTTGCCTTCTTTACAAAACCTGGCTGTATCGATTGTGACCGGACTGCCAAGATAGTGCACTATCTCAAACAGAAATATCCTTTTATGCAAACAAGAACATACACAACAATGAATAGAAATCATCAGCGCATACAGGAGGCAATGTCTATAGCTTTCGATGTGCCAGAAAATAAACGCCTGATTACACCCACGTTATTTTCCTGTGACACTTTCCTCATAGAAAATGAAATAACAGAGGCGAACTTGGAGTTACTCATAACGGGGGGCAAGGATAAAAATAGCGTTCCACCGTGGGAAGTTGCTAGCGAATACCAGGGAAAAGTTAACTCAACAATCGTTAAGAGATTCAAGAAATTTGGTCCTCTCGTTGTATTCCTTGCAGGACTGGTAGATGGAGTAAATCCCTGTGCCTTTGCTACGATTGTTTTCTTCCTCTCGTTTATGGCTATTGTCGGCAGAACAAAACGAGAAATTATGGTTACAGGTATTACCTTTATCTCCGTCCTTTTTGTTGTCTATTGCCTCATTGGTATCTCCCTTCACAAAATACTAAGAATAAAATGTTTCGTTTCACTGGGACATTTCCTCTACTACATTGTCGCTGCCATTTCATTCGTCCTTGCTGCTTTTAGTATGACGGATGCAGTGATGCTTGCAAAAGGAAAATCGGAAAAATCAATTCTGAAACTTCCAAAGGCTATAAAGAGAAAAATCGAGAAAACCATTATTAAGCAATCGAAATTGAGAAGTTACATAATAACTGCCTTGATTTCTGCTGTTGTTATATCATTTCTTGAATTTTCCTGTACAGGACAGATTTACATACCCACCATTCTCTTCGTATCGGGAATAGCTTCTCTGAGATTCAAGGCTCTGTGGTTTCTCGTTTTTTATAACCTTGCTTTTATCCTTCCCATATTCCTGCTCTTCTTGTTCTTCATAATTGGATTGTCAAGTGAAAAACTCTACGCATTTATGCGAAGAAGAGCATTCCTCTTAAAAATCGCAACTGCGGTCATTTTTCTTATCCTCGCTATCTCCCTCATTCTTATAAGATGAAAGGAAGAAAGATATTTAAAATCCTGCGCTAAGTAACTATTTATATAGTATCTTGAAGCCTGAACCCATTTTTAGCATACAATATTACTCGTATCTAAGAGCATCGATGGGATTTAGCTTTGCTGCTTTGCGTGCCGGATAAAATCCAAAGAATAGTCCTATGGCAACCGCAAATGAGAAGGAGAGTAATACTGATTCCATTGTGATCACTGTTGGCCAATCTCCAAACTGACTTATAACCTTGCCAATCAATATGCCTATGATAATACCAATCATACCTCCACTGAGTGACATAATAATTGCCTCGATAAGGAATTGACTTAGGATGTTCCGCTCTTTAGCACCGATCGCTTTGCGAATGCCTATCTCCCGTGTACGCTCCGTAACCGAAACAAACATTATATTCATAATACCAATACCGCCGACAATAAGACTAACGATGGCAATACCGCCCAGGAGTAAGGTGAATGTTTGACTCGTTTCCTGTATCATAGAAAGAATTTCCGTTTGAGATCGAACATTGAAATCGTTTTCATCACCCTCTCTGATTCTGTGCCGTTTGCGGAGAAGACTCGTGATTTCTGAAGTAGTTTTTTCCATTTCATCTTCGGATTTTACCTCGACGTTTATTTGTGATACATAATTCACTCCGAATAATCGTTTCTGCGCTGTCTTCAGTGGAACAAGGATAACATCATCCTCATCCCGCCATCCACTGCTTCCCTTTTCGCTCATTATTCCGATGACCTGGAAGCTTGCGCGTCTAATCTTTATATATTCTCCTATTGGCTCTGCGCCTTCAAAAAGATTTTCGGCTACCGTTTTGCCCAAAACCGCAACTTTGCGGATATATTTATTATCATCATCTGTGAAAAAAACACCTCTCTCTACAGGAAAATTCGTCACTTCCGGGAAACTTGGTGTTACGCCTTTTACAGATGTATTGGTGTTTCTATTCCCGTACACAATCTGGCTGTGTTTTGAAAACGATGCATCAATCTTGTTAACAGATTCAGAGTGCTCCGCAATAGCCTGGGCGTCCTCTAAGGTGAGTGAAGTGATACCTACACCCGGTCTTGGCGGACCTCTTTGTGCGGAACCAGGATAGACCATCAGAAGATTCGTACCCATTTCACTTATCCTTTCGGTGATCTGTAGACCTGCCCCCTGGCCCATGCTTATCATTGCTATCACACAGGCTACCCCGACAATGATTCCGAGCATCGTAAGAAAGCTCCGAAGCCTGTTTGAAAAGATAGCAGTCGAAGCCATACTGAGGCTTTCCTTTAATTCGCCAAGTGAAAATCCCGCTCTCTTCTTCTGTTCTTGGGTTTCGGACTGGTGCGATGTTTCATCAACTGCAGAATCTTTTGTGTATCTGTCCTCCACTACTCTGCCGTCCTTGAGCTTTATGATTCTTCTTGCATGAGAAGCAATGTCCTGGTCATGTGTTACAACAATGAGTGTAATACCCTTTTTATTGAGACCGGTAAGGATTGAGATTATCTCTTCGCCTGATTTTGAATCGAGATTACCCGTTGGTTCATCTGCAAGAATAATGGCAGGATTATTTACCAATGCTCTAGCGATTGCAACTCGCTGTCGTTGCCCTCCGGACAACTCTCGCGGTCTATGGGATGCCCTATCTTCGAGATCGACAGCAAGAATTGCCTGCATTGCCAATTCTCTTCTGTTCTTCTGTCTGCAAGCATAGATAAGGGGAAGCTCCACATTGCTGAGTGCCGATAAGCGAGGGAGCAAGTTGAAGGTTTGAAAGACAAATCCCAATTTTTCATTTCGAATATCAGCGAGTTCAGAATCGGAGAATTCGCTCACCTCTACGCCATCGAGGAAATACTGACCTCCAGTAGGAACGTCAAGACACCCCAGAATGTTCATGAGAGTTGACTTACCAGAACCTGATGGTCCCATAATGGCAACAAACTCACCGTCCATAATTTTTAATGAAACATCCTTCAAAGCAGGCACATCTACTTTGCCCATCAGGTAGATTTTGCTAAGATTCTTAATTTCGATCATCGAGGTCTCCTCATCATGGGCATTGGGTTTCTTCTTTCCCCGCTCTGATTCAGGATATCCTTATCCTGGCTATTCGAAATGGATAGAATCTCGTCCCCCTCTTGCAAACCATGAATTATTTCAATCACTTTTCCGTCAGTAATCCCGGTCTGAATCTCTTTTGGTTTAGGTTCATCATCCATCATAAAGACGAGTTTTTTTTCACCTGCTTCACTAAGGGCACTGCGGGGGATGAGAAGAACATTTTCTTTCTTATCTACAAGGAATTCAACATTGGCTGTCATTCCCGATGACCAATAGGAGGGCACACTGTGAGTCTCGACCATAACATCGTAAAAAACCACATCAGATATTATTTTCCCTTCGCGAGAAATTTTTGCTACACGTGCTTCAATCCGCTCATCTGGGAATGCATCAAGCACAATCCAGGCACCTTGCCGCACCTTTATTCTGCCAATGTCCGCCTCATCCACCTCGACACTGGCGACAAGTCTGTCTGCGATAACAAAGAGGACGCTTGCCGTAGAAACATTTTGACCGGGTTGACAGGAACGATTTATAACTTCACCCGATATTGAATTGCTAAGCGGTACTGGTTTATATGCTTTCTGTGCGATCTCGTACGTAATGTTTGCTTCTCTCATTGTTTCTTTGTTTGCGCTCTTTTGTGCTGTTTCCAATTCGGCTCGTGCAGCATCAAGAACCGCTATTCTATCTTCACTGGAAATCCAGGCTAGAATATCGCCCTTTTTCACAAGCTCTCCTTCATCTACCTCCACGCGGTCAATTCTCCCACTGACCGGTGAACTAACCTCCACTCTGGTATATGGTTCAATGGTACCTGTCGAGAGGACTTTAACCTCTATGTCACCACGCTCAACGGTAAATTTTGTAAAGTGCGTTTGATCCGACGAATTGGAACTCCTCTTCCAAAGGAAGAAGATTGTTATGCCAATTATGACTATTCCTGCTATGAGCCACAGTTTTTTCATCATATCCTCCTGCCTCCCGCTTTTTCGGTCGCTGCAATAGCCATTCGAAGATTGTAAAGAGCGCTGACATAATTATATTCCGCATTTGTAAGCGCATCCTCTTTTTGCTGTAGAAAAAAATAGGAAGTCAGCCCTTGCTCATACTGCAATGCCGTTAGTTGATACATCTCCTGAACTGCCTCCAATGTTTTTTTCACAACCTCGACATTTTTCCGGGCTAATTTCCAGTCGACCCACGCCCGTTCGACCTCCTCCTCTATTTGCTGCTCTGTACTCTGGATTTTAGTATCCTGCTCTTTGAGTGCGAGTTTTGCATCAGTGACTTTGGCTTTTGTCGAAAACCCATCGAAGATAGGCATTGAAATGCCAACACCTACGCTCCAATTACTCTCTTGCTCCAGGAACTCGTTTCCTCTTATACCATATGATGAGGAAAGGCTCAGTGAGGGCAGATAGTTGCTCTTTGCTTGTGTGATTTGGGCTTCCATAACACTTTTGTTGAACAGCTGCAAACGAATTTCGGGTTTCTCACTTTTTGCATATTCGATTATTTCCTCAAGAGGTGGGAGTTCAATATCTCTTTCTTCATACATCAAGGTTAATTCTTGCTTCTTTGGTCTGTTAACCAGCAAATTCAGCGTAACTTTTGAAAGAGAAAGTCCTTCTTCTGCCCTCATTTGGTCGTATTCTGCTCGAAATAGATTTGCCTCTGCTTCCTTCACTGCAGGAAAGCTTTCTCTTCCCACGTTATACCTAAGTTTAATAATGGCAAGTGCTTGTTTTCTTCTTCCGAGTATATTTTTTATGAGTGAAGCCTGTTCTTGTTGCTGGAGAATTTGAAAAAAAGCCTTTTTTACATCATAAACAACATTGTTCTCAGCAATGCTGTAGCTCTCTTCAACTGCATCAACCTTGGCTCGAGCGATTCTGATTCCTGCACGGGTACCTCCCTTAAATAGTTGATACCTTGCCTCAATGCCGCTCGAATAATTTCCTCTTCCAGTCTGACCATCACCATAACTGTAATTGCTGGAGATACTGATATCAGGATAGTATGCGGAATAAGCATCCATTATGCTTGTTTCCGCTCTTTCTATGGATGTTTTTGCCTGGATAATATCAAGGTTGTTCTTTTTCGCAAGGAAAATGCAATCCTCTAAGGAGAGTATTTCGGAGGCAGAGCGTATGGGAACTGCAGCTGTGATGATAAAAAGAACCATACAACCGCGTTTTAGTATTCTCTGTTTCATTCTATAATCCCTTCCACAGTGAATATGAAATGATTCATTCTTGCACGAGTGATAACAATATACATGAGGTCATCTGTTTAAGCACTAAAACCTCATTCAAATCCTTAGATGGAAAACATAGTAAAAGGTTTAACAATATTTTTTCTGTAACTGCAACACCATTACAAAAGAAAATTACGAGCACTCCGCTCACTCTTTACAATATCAGACTGTTTGCTGATGTTTGCTTGTTTGCTGTCAAGTTGACACTTTGACACTTTCATTTTTTAAAAGACAACCGAACGTCTGCCCCCTCGATGAAAAATCTTTACTTCCTCTTAAGATTAGGACATACTATATAGGATGTTAATATACTATGATTTTTTGAAATTGCAATAGAAAAATAACATACTGGAAAGTCTCCAATTTTTCCCTTGACATCTCTCTATATCATTCATATAATGCCGACCACTGTGCGAAGTAAATTTATCAGAACGAACGGTCATTAAAAGTAAATATAGGAGACAAATAAAATCAAAAAGTAAAAAAGAAGGGAACTTATATGATTTCCAGAGTTAGGTCTTCCGCAGTATTAGGAATAGATGCATACATCGTTGATGTTGAAACGGATGTTTCAAGAGGAATACCAAGTTTTAGTATTGTAGGTCTTCCAAAAGGAGCAGTAAAAGAGTCACGAGAAAGAGTGGAAACTGTCGTTAAGAATATGGGTTTTTCTTTTCCACCGAGAAGGATTACAATAAATCTTGCCCCCGCAGATGTTCAAAAAGAAGGAGCAGCATTTGATCTTCCAATTGCGGTTGGTATACTTGCAGCCACAGGTCAGATTAATCCAAGAATGCTTGAAGAAACCGCTGTTTTAGGAGAGCTTTCTCTTTTAGGAACTTTAAGACCTGTAAAAGGTGTGCTTCCCATAACCGTTGCTATAAAGGAAAATGGTTTGAGAAGAATCATTGTTCCGGAAGAAAATGCTCCTGAGGCTGCAATAGTTGAAAGTGTTGAAGTAATTTCTGTGAAAAATTTGAGTGAAACGGTTCGTTACTTGAATGCCGAATTACAAATAGAACCTTGCACCGTCGATATAGATGATATCTTCAACAAAGTTTCCAACTATGCAATGGATTTTCAGGAAGTAAAAGGACAGGCGCATGGGAAAAGAGCACTCGAAGTTGCAGCAGCAGGAGGGCACAATGTCCTTATGATAGGTTCACCGGGTTCCGGTAAAACAATGCTTGCGAAAAGGCTGCCGACCATTCTGCCGAAACTCAGTATTGAGGAAGCTCTGGAGACAACGAAAATCCACAGCGTGTGTGGTCTCATGCACCCGGATATTTCGTTAATAGGCATACGGCCGTTCCGTTCACCACATCATACAATATCGGATGCTGGGCTTATTGGCGGAGGAAGACCTCCAAAACCTGGGGAGGTAAGCCTTTCACACAATGGTGTATTGTTTCTTGACGAACTTCCAGAATTTAACAGAAGGGTATTGGAAGTAATGAGACAGCCTCTTGAAGATGGACAGGTTACTATATCGCGTGCCGCAATTGCACTTACATTTCCCTGCAGATTTATGCTCATCGCTGCTATGAACCCCTGTCCCTGCGGCTGGTTTGGGGACCCCTTCCATGAATGCACCTGTA
>CAYMQB010000025.1:0-39535 GCA_964392665.1 uncultured bacterium
CATTATATCATAAAAAAGGTAACTAATATATCTCATTTTTTGATTATAGACCCCTCTTTTTAGAGGGGATTTGAAACACTCGCAATGACAAATCGAAGCTGAGGTTTGGCGCTGTTTTCACAATAAACAAAGGGGCAACCGTAAGGGTTGCCCCTACAGTTAGTGTGCAGTTTTGTTTACTTTTCTATCATTTCTATTTTCACGGATTCCATAACTATTGGTTTTACCGGCATACCACTTGCATCCACCTTTGCCTTAGCGATTTTATCAACTATATCCATACCCTTGATGACTTCACCAAAAGCGGTGTAGTTTTTATCGAGATGCTTGCATTTTTCTCTTGTCAAACAGATGTAGAATTGGCAACTTGCTGAGTTGGGATCCTGACTACGAGCCATTCCAAGTGTGCCTTTCTTAAATTGGTGGTCGTTGAATTCTGCATCGATATTGTAACCGGCATTCCCTGTTCCATTTCCGAGAGGGTCTCCTCCCTGAACCACGAAACCGGGGATAATTCTATGGAAAGTTAAGCCGTCATAGAAGCCTTTGCGTGTCAACTTTATGAAGTTTTCCACAGTTTTTGGTGCATCCTTATAGTAGAATTTTGAGACTATTTCTCCTCCATCTTTCATTTTGATAATTACAAGTTCGTCACCAGTGATTTTTTGAGGGGTTTTTTCTTTTGTTTTTGTTGTGTCCTCCACAATATTTTTCTCCTCTGATTTTACCTGTTTCTTTGACTCACCACATCCAGCGGTAATAAGGAAAATGGCGAGTAGAAAGGCAGCTAATCTTAAAAACATAAAACCTCCTTTTTGGTTTTAGATTCTTTTAAAACAACATTAGGTTTTCTGCGATAATCTTGTGGTTTGATTTGGTCTTCGTATTCTATCATTATGTTTTTCCATTACTATTGTTTAGGAATCACCTTCAAGAATCTTCTTTTTCCAACTTTCAGCAAGAAGGATTCGGAAAGAGGAATCTCTGCATTTGTATCCGTTATTCTTTTACCTTGTATTTCCACCCCTCCTTGTTCGATTAATCTTCTTGCTTCGGCATTCGATTGCGCTATATTAGTAGTTGTGAGCAGTTTTACAATCCACATTTTGGGTTGTATTTCTGCTAATTTAAATTCCGGAATATCATCAGGCAAACCCTTTCTCTTGAAAATTTCTTCGAATTCATTCGCCGAAGTTTCTGCTTGAGTTCTGTCATAATAGAGTTCGATGATCTCCTTTGCAAGTCTGAATTTTTGGTCCCTTGGATTCGTATTTGCATCTTTCGATTGTCTTCTTAGTTTCATCATCTGGGTTTTATCATAGGAAAGCACAAGTTCGAAATAGGTTTCCATCAAAGAGTCCGGAATCGACATTGCCTTTCCAAACATCTGTCTTGGTGATTCGGTTATTCCTATGTAGTTTTCGTAACTCTTACTCATCTTCATCTTTCCATCCAGCCCGACGAGAAGAGGCATTGTAAGAACAACTTGAGGAGTCATACCCATTTCTCTCATTATTTCTCTTGCTATCATAAAATTGAATGTTTGGTCCGTTCCACCAATTTCAACGTCAGCCTTAATTGCAACCGAATCGTAAGCCTGGAAAATTGGATAAAGGAATTCGTGCAGGAATATGGGCTGCCGTTTTTTGTACCTGTTTGAAAAATCGTCTCTTTCAAGCATTCTTGCGACCGTGATACTGGAAGAAAGCTTGATTATTTGGGATGGTGTGAGCTTTGCAAGCCATTCACTGTTATACCTGAACTCCGTTCTATCTTTTTTGAGTATCATAAATACCTGTTTTGCATAACTCTTCATGTTTTTACTTATTTCTTTGTCTGTAAGTTGGGGTCTTGTTTTCGATCTACCAGAAGGGTCACCTATCTTTCCCGTAAAGTCGCCAACAATAAGCACAGCGGTATGACCAAGCTCCTGAAAATCTCTTAGTTTTCTCAGTACGACTGCAAAACCAAGATGAATATCGGGTCCTGATGCATCGATGCCCAGCTTTATTCTGAGTGTTCGCTTTCCGGAAAGTTTGTCGATGAGTTCTTCTACAGGTGTTATTTCGGCTGTCCCTCTTTTAATAATCTCGAGTGATTTGTCTATATCTTCTTGCATTGCTTAACTTCGCTTGGTTCGTTAGAAGCGTTTAGAGCGTCAATTTCGTTTATCAAATTCACTGGCATCAGTGCTTTTTTACTCTTGCATCCTACTGCTACTTCCCTGCTGGCAAATTCAGAAGTGGCGTGAGTTGCTGGTCAAAGGGAGCAACTATAACTGTATTGTTGGGAGAGTCAATAAGACCTCCAAGTGTTTGGATATAGTACCATTGAAGGTATCTGCTGGTTAACGAATTTGCAATAACCTTGTTTGCCTTCGATATTCCAGCAGCTTCTATGGTTTTTCGCTCAGCCTCCTGAGTTTCTTTCTGCAAGACAAACTTCATTTTCTGAGCGTCCTGTTCCGCCGCAATTTTTTCGTCAATAGCATTCTTGACCTTAGCTGGAAGTTCAACATTTCTTAGAAGGACTTTTTCACATAATACACCTTTTGGAGTGAAATTGGTGTCTAATTCGTTCTTGATATCATCCGTTACTTGCATTCTCTTAACCGAGTAAATATCCGTAGCATTATACTTTACTGCTGCATTCCTTATGGCGGTTCGTATCGCAGGTCTTACAATTTTATCAACATAGTCAAGACCTATATTTTTGTATACTTCCGCAGCATTATCAGGTACCAAGTGGTACCACACAGTTACATCCAGTTGAACTCTTAGTCCTTCTGCTGTCAATGACGTGATGGCATCGTCTCCTTTTATCTGCCCTTCGCCTGCTTTGATACTCATAGTGTAAGCCTGTGTTCTAACAGACATATGTTCAAGTGAAATCAATGGATTTACGAAGTGTAAACCACTATTGAGTGTTCTTTCCTTTACCTTCCCGAACAGTACTTGAACTCCTACCCGTCCGGGACCGACCATTCTTACCATAGAAAGAAGCAAGAAAATAACGGCTAACACAAAAGCTGCAGGTGAAAGTATTGGATTCAAATTCTTCACAGATTTTTTTGCTCCCAATAGAATTAGCCCGACGATTATGAATACAAAAAATAGAAAAAGTAACATCCTAGCCTCCTTTTTGTTTATTGATTTCGGTTGATAGTTATTCAAAGAGTGGCGGCGAAGGGATTCGAACCCCTGACACGCGGATTATGATTCCGCTGCTCTAACCTACTGAGCTACGCCGCCAAGGGCTGTAGAAATATAGCATACGCCAATTTAATTGTCAAGAAATTTAACAGTGAACAACACATTACGGATTTATACAATTTCTAGTAGTTTAAAAAGCCATTTTTTGTTTGACTTTTGATTTTATTTGAATTATTATGTTTATGTAATGAAAGAAAGAGGGATAAATGTTTGCAGTAAAAATCATGAAGCATATGTAAAATGCAATTGAGTAATTATTCTAAGAAAGAAAATTGTGAAACGGAATCATAAAAGTTTGGGAAAAATAGGACAATATTTATTTATTAGTATTCTCATTTTTGTAGGTTTATGCTGTACAAAGTATCCTATAAAATTTGAGAAGAATGAAATTCCTGATGAGAAAACCGCTGCCCTGGCGGTTGCAAGGATCGATTCGGTTTTGGGATTTACTTACACCTGGGAATTTGGAAGGGACAAGTTGTCTCCATTGCCAAAAATGAAAGTGAAACTTTCTGGTAAGGTCGAGGTTCCAAATAAGATATATCTGAAAGGAACCTTGGAAAGCGGTGATATTTCAGAGAAACTCAATGTTTACTCTATGGAAGAAAAGGATTACTGCTATAACAAGGGTAAAAAGAAATGGGAAAGCAAAGAAAAAGGTGAATATCCAAATCCCTATGAACAGCTTAAGCTAATTCTGTCTTTTGGCAATTTCGAATTTGTGAAGTTCGACAAAATTGATGGTGTGGCAAGTTACCTTTTCTCTTTCAAACCGAATGTTTACTTACTGGATCCAATTGAAGCAACAAAACCAAAAGGTCTTATCTGGGTCTCGATTGATTCCGAACTGCCGCTCAGAGTGAAAGTTGAAAGTGAAAGAAGATTGATACACTGGGAAATGAAATTGAGTCATTTCAATACATTTGCGAACTTGAACGTTCCTTTTTCTTCTCATAAGTTAGAGATTGTAGGGATAGATTGTAAGGCTTATGATTTAGGGAATATTAAGAAACGTTTGTTTTTCTTTGATTTTGAAAATCACAATGAAGAAAAGGAAAGCAATGGCAATGTCATTCTCTTTGTTCAGGCATTAAGTATTACAGATTCCCTTATCAAGGAGATAGTGAAAAAGGGAGAATTAGAAGTTTACCTGGGAGAGTGGCCCAGGGATGCTATTTATTTGCTGAAGCAAGACACTCTGCTTGTTCAGCAAAAATATGGCAAGGATGCAAAACTGTTTTTCGAAAGAGGAATTGAGACAAAGCCAATAATCGCTTTGAATAAGATTTTCTCGAATCAAATGTTTGGTTCTTTCCTGCTAAAAAACGACATGCTTGGGAAAGCTTCTATATACGCAGAAGTAAAAAAGGATAATGCGGATAGCCTGGCAAAGATTGTTGAAGCAAAAAAAGATGAGCCGGCAGTAATTATCATTGATGGCGAAGCAGTTTTAATAACTCGAGTGAGAGACTCCTGGATTGTCGAGAATCGAATTACAGTGACAAAAGGGCTGAACAAGTATGAAACCATGTTTTTATTTTCAAGGTTGAAATTTGGTCCGTTAGCAAAAAACTATATGTTTAAGTTGAACAAGAAGGAGGAATGATGGACAAGAAGTTGCTTGACATTCTTGCCTGCCCGAAATGTAAAGGTGACCTCGAATACGATCAGGAAAATCAGAAACTTCTGTGCAGGAAATGCAAACTTGCGTATCCCATAAAAGATGACATACCTGTTATGTTGATTGACGAAGCAGAAAAGTTAAAATAGGATTATCAGGCAATCGATGTTAGGTTCTGGGCATTGGACTTGGAATCTGCAGAAGAGTGGATTTTCAAAGACAAATAAACTAAACAGACCAGATAAGTGAGGTTTTGATGAAGAAGTTAGTCGCTTGCATGTATATAATCTTAGTATTTTCTTCACTGTTTGCCGAGAAGGCAAAAATGTTCGGTTCCAATGAAGATGGTCTAAGATTTGAGATAAAAATACCGGATTTTGAAATTAATTCACTGAAATTAAAGGGTAAAAACTATGACAAGATCGAAATACTGGAAATGGGAATGATGAACGAAATATCGAGACCGGCTCTTCCAGTCAAATACATTTATGTTGCAGTTCCCTTGAATGCGAAGAATGTAGGAATTTATGTCGAGAAACAGGGCAGGCAGGAAATAGAGAATGTGCACATCTTACCGGTTTTTCTCGAGCAGTGGACCGGGTCTGAGATTGAGGAAGATCCGGTAGTTTATGAAAAAAATGCGTTTTTCCCTGGCAAAGATTATAAAGTATTGTATGACAAGGTTTTTTTGCATCAAAGGGTTATGAAACTTGTTTTCCATCCATTTCAATACAATCCCGTTACGAGTAAATTGGTTTCCTATAATATTTTAAGGATTCGTATTGAATTTAATCGGGGAAAAGGGGAGAAGGGAGGAGCAAGGTTTATAGGAAAACCAGGGGAAACAAGATTCAAGAATTTGCTTGTAAACTACGAAGATGCAAAATTATGGAGGGAAACGGGGAAGGTTGGTAAAGGAATGTCTTTGGATTATACTCCGTGGTATAAGGTGGAAATCAAAGAAGACGGAATGTATAAAATCGATTACAAGTTTCTAAAAGAGCATAACATAAATCCAGATGATATAGACCCTAGAACGTTCAAGATATTCAATGGAGGGAGTGCCGTATTAAGTTTTGACACAACGAATTTTCCCGGAGAGAATGATACCATCCCGTATCAAATACCCATATATGTGAATGGTGAGAATGACGGAATATTCGATGAGGAAGATTTTGTGGTTTTCTATGGGCTTTCTCTTTCCGGGTGGAACAGGTGTTCGGTCAGCAGCAGTGTTCCGCTGTTTTACAATCCGTATACCGATACGAATATTTACTGGTTATCCTGGGGTGAAACTGAAGGGAAGAGAATGGAGGTAGTTAACGGGGTTCCATCCTTTGGCGAGCCATTCGCTCCTTCATGTTACAAGCAAATATTACATATCGAAGAAAACAAACTATGTCCTGCTAAATCAGGATTTGGATGGGTATGGGAAGAGATAATTCTTCCATTAACTGTAAATTCTATGTCTCGAGATTACTCATTCCCAGTTGAGAATTTATATACGGATAGTTTTGACATTTTCTGCGCAGTGTATGGAGCCACAACCTCTACTCACAGTATAGAGGTAAAAATGAATGATGTGTATACCTGCGACACATCATGGTCGGGACAGAATTTCACTTCCCCATTTACCTGGACCTGTGGCGGGACCAGTCTCCTGAATGGTGATAACAAAATTACTTTTCGGGTTCATAAAAGTGGTGGAGGAGACGACATATATCTTGACTATTTTGAGGTGTCGTATTTCAAAAACTTCAAGGCAACAACTAACAATGTGTTTTTGTCTACAAAAGAAACGGATCCGACAGATACGACATATGAATTTAATATTTTCGGTTTCACGGAGTCTCCATTAATTTTCGAAATTTCCTCACCTTTTGAAGTGAAACGCATAGAAGGTGCAGACTACAACACGGGTAGCGTAAAGTTCCAGGTTTTCATACCACAGAGTGAGAAAAAGGAATTTATCGCAACGAAAACATTCAAAACACCTGATAACATAAAGGAAGCGAACCCATATTCACTGAGAATGCAGGACAGAGCAGACTGCATAATCATTACTCATAGGAAATTCTATTATGCGGCATTGGACTTAAAGGAATGGAGACAAACACACCTATTGGGAGTTCAAAATCCAGTTGTTAAACTTGTTGTTATCGATGAAATTTTTGACAACTTCGGGTGGGGTTTAGACGACCCCGTTGCAATAAGGAATTTTCTTTACTACGCTTCAAAGTACTGGCAGGTACCTCCCGGATATATTGTGCTTTTGGGAGCAGGTTCATACGATTACAAGAATTTGTTCAATAATCCAATCCCCAAAAATTACATACCTGTGCACGAAACCAATGATTATGTGCATTTTCAGGCATTAATGAACGAAAATCCCTGTTATGAAGATTTCTTCGCTGATTTTACAGGTGACCTGTTAGCTGATATACCCATTGGAAGATTAACCGTCAAAACGGAAGAAGAAGCAGCGGATGTGGTTGACAAAATTAAGAAATATGAAATGGGTAACCACGGCGATTGGAGGAATAAGGTCATTTTGCTTGCAGACGATGAATTCGATAGTAAAGGTATCGATGGACTTTATAAATTTCATGTCGCTGGAACCGAGGAAATTTCTGATTCTATCCCTAAATCGTTTGACAGGGTCAAGGTTTATCTAACTGAGTATCCTGGTAGTAAACCTGGTGTGGTACCTCCTGGAACCAAACCTCAGGCAAGGGCGGCACTTATAGATGCAATAAATAATGGTGCTCTATTCGGAACATACCTGGGTCATGGTAATTTGGAACAGTTAGCCCATGAACTTGTTTTTTATAGTCCTTCGGATATTGGAATACTGGAAAATGATTATAGAGAATCTTTCTTTTATTTCGGATCCTGCAGTGTTGGAAACTTCGATAGAGTTGAAAAGGAAAGTATCGCAGACCTGTTGCAGAAAAAAGGCAAACGCGGCGCAATTTCCACACTCGCCTGTACCAGAACATCGGGCTACCCGAGTATTACTACGTTTGGCAGAGAACTTGCACTCAATATTTTGGGTAACCATAGTCTGACTATTGGAGATGGTGTCCTTTTATCAAAAAAGCATACAAATTTTGGTAAAACATATGCGTTATTTGGTGACCCTGCAACTGCGATCTACCCTGACACTATTGGTTTTCAGGCTTCGATTAGCAGCGATACCCTAATGGGAGGAAGAACAACAAATATTTTTATTCAAACGACCGAGCCAGATTTTACCGGTTTTGTGTTTGTTTCTGCATACAATGCAATAAAACGAGTGGCACATGAAGTTCCAACAACAAGTTACATTATTCGTTATAATCTTCCAGGAAATTCGATATTTAAGGGTATCTATGACATTACAAGTAAAGATGTGGATACGATTTCGTTTTTCATCCCTACGGACCTTGAACTCGACAGTACAGCAAGAATAAGCATGTATATCTGGGATAATGCAAGGGAAGGAAGAGGAAATTTCGATTCTCTGATAACCGGTTTTGATGATACGCTCCTTTTAGATACAATTGCACCAAGGATAGACATTTATTACAGAGGAAAAGTTCTTTCCGATGGTATGTCGATTCCAAGTGATGCAAAGATAAATGGTGTTCTTTTCGACGAGAGCGGCATCGATATTACCGGTAGAGATGATAGGTGTATTTTTCTTGCAATTAATAGTGATTACACGAATCTGAGGAAGTTGAACGATTATTTCTGTTACGACATAAATAGTTCAACAAGAGGCTCATTTGATTATTCATTAAGCCTTGATTCTACACTGAAGACGGTTAAATTGGAGTTTTCATGTTACGACAATTTCAAGAATAGGGCAGATAAGATCCTCAATTTGGATGTAGTTAGTATAGGACAATTTACCCTTAGTAATGTCTACAATTTTCCAAATCCTTTTAGGAAAAATACATATTTTACATTCAATCTAAGTCACCGCAGTATGGTTTCCGTCTCCATATACACAATTAGCGGGAAGATGATATATAAGAGGGAAACGACATGTGAGTCGGGTTTTAATAGGATTTTATGGGATGGGAAAGATTTGGATGGAGATAGGATAGCAAACGGTGTATATCTTTACAAGATTATTGCCGAGTCGGTAGAAAAGGAATTAGTATACGGTAATCTGAAAAAGGCCGAATATAAAGGTAAAATCGCCATAGCACGATAGATGGCTTTTTAACTTGACATTTCACGAATTTATTGGTATTAATAGGTAAAAAGAATGTGGTAGTTAAAAACATTATGAGGGAATTTAAATATGAAGAACAAGTGTAACCCAGAGATTGTAAAAGATTAACATAGAAGAGTTTTTGAGCAAAAAGAGTCGAAAAGTAAAAAAGAAAATCTTGTAAAATTTGTGTTAATTTGTATTTGTTGTTCTATATGTTTTCAGTTTTTGAGTGCGAAGAAGATTAGTAAGGAGGTAAAATGAAAAAGATAATAATAGTGGTTCTGCTAATTTCGGCTCTTTTGACATTGTCGAAAATTCCCCTAAACGCTTTCGCATCGGAAGCGGGAGCGATATTCCTCACTATATATCCAGGTGCAAGACCTAACGGAATGGGGGCGGCATTTGTTGGATTAGCTGATGATGCTTTGGCAACGTACTATAATCAGGGTGGAATGGCTTTTATCAATTCGACTGATTTTTCTTTAATGCATGCAAACTGGCTTCCGGGGTTGTATGATGATATGTATTATGATATTGTATCTTTCGTTAATCCTGTTGAGGGTTGGGGGACTATTGGTGGAAATGTCATCTATCTTACAACCGGAGAAACGGATGCTGTTGACGACCAGGGAATAACGATAGGCAGGTTTAGAACTTTCGATATTAGTTTTTCTCTATCGTATGCCACGAAAATGAGCAAATATCTTGGTCTTGGAGTTGGTGCAAAATTCATATACAGTTTTCTTGCTCCACCGGAGATCGTTGAAAGAATTCTGCATATGAGGGGTGGAACGGGTATGAGTTGGGCAGTTGACATTGCAATGCTTTATCATACACCTCTTAAAGGGCTTAATTTTGGCGCTGCT
Source organism: uncultured bacterium (assembly GCA_964392665.1). GTDB lineage: Bacteria > Hydrothermota > E44-bin80 > E44-bin80 > E44-bin80 > CAYMQB01. The sequence goes on from CAYMQB010000025.1 coordinate 9,904, forward strand.
CTTCAGAATATAGGTCCATCGATTCAATATGCATCGAGCGGTGAGAAAGATCCTTTACCACGAACGCTTCGCCTGGGATTGGCATACAAATTATTCAACAGCGAAATAAACAGATTGAGTTTTCTTGCAGATGTGACAAAAGTTATCGTGGATTGGAGCGGAAACTTGAAGGAAGAAAACAAGGATACATGGAAATCCACGGGTATGGAATATACGTATTACAATCTGTTGACAGGTAGGATTGGTTACTTCAGCGATTTAGCAGGAAGCAGGCAAGGTCTTACTTACGGTGGTGGAATAGAGTTTAAGAATTTGAAGTTTGATATCGGTGTTGATGACAAACTGTACGAATTCAAGACTTCAAATTACAGATTTTCTCTCTCTTATAGTTTCTAACATGGAAGGTGTACTCCTCGCAAATAAGCCCAAGGGTCCAACTTCTTTTCAAATCGTAAAATTATTAAGAAGAGTTACTGGAGAGAAGAAGATAGGTCATTCAGGGACTCTTGATCCAAACGCAAGAGGTTTACTTATACTTGCACTTGGAAAGGCAACGAAAAGTATCAAATACCTGCAGGAGTTAGGGAAGGGATATATTGCCAAAATACTACTTGGTAAATTAACTGATACGGATGATATATCGGGAAAAATAATATCGAGTAAAGATATAAAACCTGTTTCATTCGAAAAACTCGACGGGGTGCTTGATCGATTCATAGGAAAAATAAAACAGGTGCCACCAAGGTTTTCGGCAGTCAAAGTTCAAGGTAGGCGGGCATATAAGCTTGCAAGAGAAGGCAAGGGATTTGTCCTACAGGAAAAACAAATTGAAATCGGGAGTTTGAGAATATTGTATTACAGGCATCCTTTTTTAAAAATAAAAATCGAATGTTCAAAAGGAACATACATAAGAGCATTGGCAAGAGATATTGGGTATACCCTATCAAGTTATGGGACACTTTTTGAACTTACAAGATATCGTGTAGGTAAATGGACTCTGGTTGATTCATTAACATTCGAGGAATTGAAAGACAGAAAGTTGATAGAAAGTCGAATTCTAACTGTTTCGCAAGTGTTAGGAAAGTCGTCATTTCGGGAAGAAAGTGATCTGTGTACGAGAAAGGTTTACGAAGTTTTATGAAAATAGTCCATGGTTTCTCAAATAAGAAATTCAGTGGGTGGAAAAATATCGTAACAATTGGAAGTTTTGATGGTGTTCACATAGGTCATCAGGCAATAATCGAAACACTCGTAAGGTTGTCAAGGGAGAATAGTGGCAAAAGTGTTATAGTTACATTTGCACCTTTGCCGAAAGAATTTTTTGGTAATGATCGGTTCAAGCTACTTATGACTCTGGATGAGAAGATAGAGGCTTTTAGAAAATCGGGAGTTGATGGTGTTTGTATTATCCCTTTCACAAAGCGATTTTCAATAATCGAACCCGTTGATTTTCTGCAAAAATTGTGGGAATATTTTAAACCTTTCTGTATAGTGGTAGGTTACAATCACCATTTTGGTAGGAATGGTGAAGGGAATTTTCGTATTCTCAAGAAATTCAGCTTGAATAAAAATATTTTGCTGAAAAAAATAGGAGAAATAGAGTCTCTTGGAACTGTTGTTAGCAGTTCGAGAATAAGGAAGCTGGTTGGACAAGGAAATATATTGAAAGCCAATAAGATGCTGGGAAAAGAGTATTCCATAAATGCGCGAGTAAGCAAAGGAAGGGGTGTGGGAAGAACCATCTCTTATCCGACAGCGAATCTTCTAATCGACCTAAAAAAGAAGCTTATGCCGAAAGATGGTGTGTATGCTGCAAAAGCTGAAATAGATGATAAGAGTTTCGGAGCAATGCTCTATCTTGGGACAAGACCTACATTATCGAAAGGAACTCAGTTGTCCTGTGAAGTTCATATTATGGGGTTCGAGGATGACATTTATGGTAAGCAACTCAAAGTGAAATTGCTCGAAAGAATAAGAAATGAAAAGAAGTTTAGCTCAACACAAAGTCTGAAAAGTCAAATCATGAATGATGAAGTTACTGCAAAGAATATATTGGCTAATGTGGTAACGAATAAAGGAGGTTAATATGTCTCTTGAGAATGAGAAGAAAAGCAGTATAGTGAATGATTTCAGAATTCACGAAAGGGATAGCGGTTCTCCCGAGGTGCAAATTGCACTACTCACTGAAAGGATAAAGGATATTACAAATCACCTGAGGACACACAGAAAAGATGTACATTCAAGAAGAGGTCTTCTGTTACTTGTAAGCAAAAGGCGCAAGCTTTTAAGATACCTTTCGGGTAAAGGCGAAGAACGTTACCATACTCTAATAAAGAAATTGGGATTGAGGGCATAGGGTCTTGTGAATTTTCGAGTTATATAATATTCCGTGGGAGGTTCGATGGAAAATAGTGAGAGTATTGAAATTTGTGGAAGAAAGCTTAGATTGAATACTGGGGAGTTCGCTAAACAGGCAGATGGTTCTGTAATGGTTCAGTATGGAGACACGATTGTACTTGTAAGTGCAGTTTCTTCAAAAGATGAAGGCAGGGAAAATGATTTTTTTCCCTTAACGGTCAATTACATGGAACGGACATATGCTGCAGGGAAAATTCCCGGTGGTTTTTTCAAGAGAGAAGGAAGACCAAGAGAAAAGGAAATTCTCTCGTCACGCATGATTGACAGACCTATCAGGCCACTGTTTGAAGATGGTTTTGTGAATGAAACGCAGGTAGTTGCAATGGTTTTGTCGGCTGATCAGGAAAACGATAGCGACATACTCGGAATAATAGGAGCCAGTGCTGCGCTCACAGTTTCGGATATACCATTTAATGGACCAATTGGAGCAGTAAGAATCGGACTTGTTAATGGAGAATTCATCATTAATCCAACTTTCTCCCAGCTAAATGACAGCAGAATGGATGTTGTTATCGTTGCGAATGGAGACTCGATAGTTATGATCGAAGGTGGGTGTATGGAGGTAAATGAGGTTGACGTAATGAAAGCGATTGAACTTGCAATTCCCATTACAAAAAAGATAATAGATGCTCAAGAGAGATTGAGACAGAGAATTGGTGTGAAGAAAAGAATAGTATCTCCGGTTGCATTTGCGGAAGGATTTGAGGACAGAATTGCTGGATTGCTGGGAAACGAAATTAACAGAATAAATGGTATAAAAATTAAAGCATTGAGGAATGAATTGATCACAAACCTACAGAAATCGATTTGTGAAACCTTGTCGGAAGAGTTTCCTGATAGCGAAACGGCTATCATTGACCTGATAGACGAATATAGAAAGAAAGACATAAGAGAAAAAATAATCAAAGGTGAGTCAAGATTGGATGGACGAGGTCCTGAAGATATTCGTCCCATTGGTTGCAAGGCTGGAATTTTGCCAAGGGTTCACGGTTCAGCGCTATTTACAAGAGGAGAAACGCAGAGCCTGTGCACTGTTTCTCTTGGAACCACAACAGATCAGCAGAGGGTGGAGGATCTGGAAGGGCAAAGTGTGAAATCCTTTATGCTGCACTATAATTTTATGCCTTTCAGTGTGGGTGAAGCAAGACCGATGAGAGGTCCTGGAAGAAGAGAAATTGGACATGGTGCACTTGCCGAGAAGGCAATTGAGCCCGTTCTTCCTATAGAGGAGCGGTTTCCATACACAATAAGAATTGTCTCCGATATACTTGAGTCGAATGGTTCTTCTTCTATGGCAAGCGTTTGCGGGAGTTCTCTCGCATTGATGGATGCAGGGGTACCGATTAAGACGGGAGTTGCGGGAATTTCAGTGGGTTTGGTGAAAGGAAAAGATGGATATGTTATTCTTTCAGACATAATAGGGGATGAAGACCATTTCGGAGACATGGATTTCAAAGTTGCAGGTACAAGGGCTGGAATAACTGCAATTCAGCTTGACACTAAAGTTTGCGGTTTGGATTCTACCATAATATCTGAAGCGCTTGAAAGAGCGAAACAAGGTAGATATTATATACTTGACATAATGGATAAAACCCTAAAAGAACATAGGACATCCCTATCCGATTATGCGCCTAAAGTGATTGTGATGACTGTTCCAAAAGAAAAAATCGGAGAGATTATTGGACCGGGAGGCAGAGTTATAAGGAAACTTATCGAGGAAACTGGTTGCGAGATTGAAATTTCTGATGATGGCAAAGTTTCCATTATTGGTTCGAAGATGGATTCTGTTGAGAATGCAGAGGGAAGGATAAAATCCTTAATTCAGGAGGTTGAAGCCGGGAATACCTTTGATGGGAAAGTTACACGAATTACCAACTTCGGTGCATTTGTTGAAATTATGCCAGGTAAAGAGGGTTTAGTGCATATATCTCAGTTAGCACATCACAGGGTTTCCAGGGTTGAAGACGAGGTGAAAGTGGGGGATGAGATTAAAGTATTGGTGAGGGAAGTGGATGATTTAGGTCGAATAAATTTGTCTCGGAAAGCGATGATAGAACCTTCTTCTTCGGAGGAACAGGAAATTCAGAGAAAAAAGAGAAATAATGACAAATATAAGAAGAAGCAGCCTGCAAAATGGAATCACGATAGTCACCGAAAGAGTTGATTCTGTTCGTTCTTTTTCGTTAGGCTTCTGGGTTGTTGTTGGTTCAAGAAACGAGCAAAAAAACGAGAAGGGTATTTCACATTTTATTGAGCACAACCTTTTCAAGGGAACCAAAACAAGAAATTGCAAGGAAATAGCAGAAGCACTTGAAAGTAAAGGTGGAACACTTGACGCATTCACTTCGAAGGAGCTAACCTGTTACTTTTCGAGAGGATTGAGTATTCACCTTAATACTGCAGTGGAAATTAGCTGTGATCTTCTAACAAATCCCCTTTTCCCTGAAAAGGAACTGAAAAAGGAAATCAGTGTTGTTACAGAAGAAATTAAGGACAACGAAGATTCACCGCAAAAGCACATCTTTGACCTGCTATTTGAAAAATTATTCTTGAAGCATCCTCTTGGCAACTCCGTGTTAGGTAGAAAATCTGATGTAAAGAAATTCACCAGGGATAAAACTAATTCATACTTCAGGAGGTGGTACAAGACAGATAGAGTGATCGTTGCAGCAAGCGGCTATTTTGAGCATAGGAAACTTGTGAATTCGATTAGCAAATTCTTCCCAAAGTCTGAAACAAAATGTGCACCCCTTTTTACTCGGCATAAAATGCACTATAAACCTTTTTCATCTACATTTAAGCGAAGAGAGTTGTTTCAAGCTCATCTGATTATTGCAAAACCGACATTCGGTTTGGATGATCCAAGAAGATATCCACTGCTAATTCTTGATACAATAATGGGCGATGGAATGAGTTCTATACTTTTCCAGAGGGTGAGAGAAGAAAAAGCCCTTGCTTATGATGTGTTTTCTTTTGCAAACTTTTTTTCGGATGCCGGAGTCTTTGGAGTATATTTAGCCTGTGACCCGGCAAACATGGAAAACGCTAAGATGACGGTCATAAAGGAATTCGGGAAGATAGCTGCATACGGTTTGAAGGAGAAAAAGATCGAAGAAGCGAAAGATAGGCTTAAGACAAAAGTGTTGATTGGACAAGAAAGCATGTCTAGCCGAATGATTAGATTAGGTAGAGGAGAAATATATAGAAGAAAAATACTGACTATAGATGAAATTATTTCTGAAATCGATAAGGTAAGCAGTGACGAAGTTAATGATGTTTCAAGAAATGTTCTCAAACAGAACAATATTTCTTTCATCTACGTTGGGAATACATAAAAGCTAAACAATTAAAGGTAGAAAAGAGAGGATGAAAAGGAGTGGAAATGATTTTTGATAGGATGAGGGTATCTAATCGAGCGGTGATAATGCCTGAATCTCCGATTAGAAAACTTGCTCCTTATGCAGATGATGCAGAGAAAAGGGGAGTGAAAATTTATCATTTGAACATTGGACAGCCGGATATACAAACTCCGAAGGTGATACTTGATGCAATAAGAAATTTCTCATCCGATGTTCTTCCATACGGACCATCGCAAGGTTTGGTTGCATTAAGGAAGGTCATAGTTGAATATTTCACCCGATATGAGATTAGTATTGAACCCGACGATGTGTTTATTACGACAGGGGGAAGTGAAGCGATTATTTTCGCCTATATGGTTGCTTGCGACGTAGGAGACGAAATTCTTGTTCCTGAACCGTTTTATACGAATTACAATGGTTTTGCGGAAATGGCTGGAGTGAGTATCGTTCCGATATCAACCACCGTTTTAAATGGTTTTCGCTATCCGACACGAGATGAAATAGAATCCAAGATTACGAAACGAAGCAAGGCTATAGTCGTCTGTTCCCCTAATAATCCAACAGGAACCGTTTACTCGCGTGAAGAGATGGAAATGGTAGCGTCCATCGCAAGGCAGTATAATCTTTTTATCCTTTCGGATGAGGTATACAGAGAGTTCACCTTTGATGGTAAAAGTCATATAAGTGTTCTTCATATTGATGGCGTTCAGGATAGAGCAGTAGTAATGGATAGTATATCCAAAAGGTTTAGTGCTTGCGGGGCAAGAATTGGATTTCTTGTATCAAAGAACAAGAATTTTATTCAAAATGTTCTGAAACTTGGACAGGCGAGACTTTGTCCTCCTACAATCGAACAGTATGGTGCGATTGCCGGTTTCGAGACAATTAATCAGTTCGTGAAAGATATGAGAGAGGAATACCAGAGACGAAGGGATGTCGTATTCGAGGAACTAAACAAGATAGAAGGAGTTTATGCCAAAAAACCAGAAGGTGCATTTTATACCGTTGCAAAACTTCCGGTCGATAATTCTGAGGATTTCACAAGATGGATGCTAACGGATTTCGATGTAGACAAGAAAACAACTATGGTTGCTCCAGCAAATGGATTTTATGCAACAAAAGGTAAAGGGAAAGATGAAGTAAGAATTGCATTTGTCCTCAATGAGGAAGATTTAAGAGATGCCATAGGAATTCTAAGGTTGGGGATTGAGGAATACAAAAAACAAAAGGCATAAGACAGAAGAGGGATGAGAGAAGAGCGAGGAGCGAAACGGAGTGTAGGAGTATCGGTGTAACGGGGATTATACGCTATGCTGTGAATTAAAAGATACGCTGAGAAACAAACGCACTTCGTGCTGTGCAACAAGCGGCTTAGCCTGTAAGAGAAGAAAAGCGACTTAAGTTCTGGAAACGATATTAACGAACGAAACCATCTAAACGAAATTACTAATTACTTAATTACTAAATTACGAAAGAGTTAAATGAGATTGCTTCGGGAGTGAATATGAAGGTTTACTCGCAATGACAAACTAACTAAACGAACTAAATAAACTAATTTAATATGGTTTACGGAAACTAAAGTAGTGTGATGAAAAGCACGAAAATTCGCATAAAGAAAATTCACCCGGAAGCAAGGATTCCATTATATGTTTCATCTGGCTGTAGTGGAGCAGACGTTTTTTCTGTGGTAAACAAGGACATTCCAGCAAAAACCTTCTGTCTTGTAAATACCGGTATTGCAATGGAAATGCCCAATGGTGTCGAAGCACAGATCAGACCAAGAAGTGGAATTGCATTGAAGTATGGTATAACTGTTTTGAATGCACCTGGAACCATTGATTCCGATTATAGAGGTGAGATTAAGATAATGCTTGTAAACCACAGTGATAGATTATTTAAAGTCAGAAAAGGTATGCGGATTGCTCAGATGATTTTCTCAAGCGTAGAAAGGGTCAATTTTGTGGTAACTGATGAGCTGAAGGAAACAGATAGAGGTATGGGGGGATTCGGACACAGTGGCACTGGTCGGAATGGTAAGAAGAATGGGGGAATGGGAGAAACGCAGGATGGGTGAAATCAAGAAAGCCAACCTGAGATAAATAGGTTTCAATAATTGGTAGTACAAATAAACAAAAAACAGGGAATTTGTAATGAGAAAATTTCTATGCGGAGTTATTGTAATATTTTTCTTTTTTGCTTGTAACAAAAATGAGCCCTTACAACCGCCTTATGGTAACAAACCAGTATCGGTTGTTGCAAATAGGGACTATACATCTTTTCTTTTTTCCTCTTTTGGTGAATCAAAGGATTATATACATATTGCTATGTATATGATGAAATATTATCCTTATGATTCTACAAATGGAGTGAGTCAATTGCACGAAGAATTAATAGATGCAAAAGAGAAAGGGATAGATGTAAAGGTGATACTTGAGTGGAGTGATTATAACAGTAGTCTGAATGCAACAAACGAATCCACATATGTTTATCTTGAATCAAAAGGAATTGATGTACGATTCGATTCCCCATCCGTTACAACCCATGTGAAGCTTATTATTGTTGATGATAGGATTGCTTTTGTTGGTTCAACCAACTGGAGCAAATCTGCCCTTGAAGAGAATAACGAGGTAAATGTTGAGATTAAGGATGAGGATGTTGTGAGAGAATTGGAGTTATATTTCGAAAGTCTCTGGGAAAGTAGCCGAAATCTTTAAGTAATAAAGTTGATTGAGTGAAAAAGGAGACAGTGTAAACTGTCTCCTTTTTCATTTAATAGAGTGTATCGAATTTTTAGAAAACAGTGATGGTTCTTGTTGTGCTGTAATCCGGTGTTACGAAATTATAGAGATAAACTCCCTGCGGTACTATGGCACCTTTTGCGTCTTTCCTATCCCAGAGAATTGTATGAGAGCCTGCATTTACATTATCGTTGAACAGATTTTTTACAAGTCTGCCACTAATATCATAGATGTTGATTGCGACATCGGTTTTCCTGGGAACTGAATAGGAAATCGTTCCAGTTACATTCATGGGATTTGGTGCTATCTTAGTGTTGTAAGTCGAGGTTTTTGAGTTCTCGTCCTCATTGATGCCAACTGGTGCATTTATGAATACGCATAGCTGCCAGTTGTAATCCAGACCATAAGTCTGAAGTTCACTCCAGCTACCACTCAACATTACCCAGTCTCCCTTTCCATCAACCGCTGGTCCCGCATCTACACCAAAAGGAAATACACCACCACCAGACTGGTATATCTCTACAGATGCCCATAGATCGCCAGAACCACTTATCAAGACAGAATCGGTAAAAACTACATAAACCCATTCTGGTACATTGGATGTGTAAGCTTCTGATGTTAATACGCCACCCGGCTGTGTCGAGGAACCGTTGTCATAAATCTTAATTACGTTGTTCAGAGGAGTTGTATCGTAATGGTAAAATTTGATAGCTACTATTTCCCATCCTGCATACGCACCGAGCTCCGCTGGAGTCATTCTGATGGCTCCTTCCCATGTCCCGGCACTTGTGAGACCGATGGAATTGTAGCCAACGAGTGTTCCAAAATACAAGCTGTCGTCGTAGCGTGAACCTAGAGGGATTGCTTTAACCTTTGACAGCGACGGATTCGGACTGAGGGAAAAAGAATTATTCTGAATCTCTCCTGCAAAAGAAAAACTTACTGCAAAGAGCAAGACTAATGCAACAATAAATGTGTACTTAAGCATAAAATACCTCCATTTGTTAAGGATTAATGTTAAAAAAGTCACCTCCTTTCCTTATTTTTTATTTATACAGGAAATCATTTGACTTGTCAAGGTTTTTTTTGTAAAATTCACAGTATTTTGAAATTTTACAGATACGGCAATTCGGAGACACAGGTTTGCATTGATTTTGTCCAAAAGTAACAAGAAGGTCATTAAAGCTGATCCAGTAATTCTTAGGTAATTTTCGTCTCAACATCATTTCGGTTTCGAACGGTGACCTTGTATTCACATAGCCCCATCTATTTGTGATTCTGTGAACGTGCGTATCAACACAAATACCTGATTTATTATAAGCGACAGTCACAACCAGGTTTGCGGTCTTTCTTCCTACACCTGGTAATTTCAGCAGTTCATCGATTTCATCCGGAACAAGTCCATCATACTCATTCATTATTATTTTGCTTATTGTTTTAATTGTCTTTGCCTTTTTCCTATAGAAGCCAACAGGATATATGGTCTTCCTTATTTTTTCAGGTGAAAGCATCTGCATCTTTTTTGGAGTATTGGCAAGTGCAAAAAGGTTTTTCGAAGCTCTTGCTGTTACGCTATCCCTGGTTCGCAAACTCAATATACAGGAAATAAGAACCGGGAAAGGATCCTTAAATTCGTCCTGTATCTTGCCAACGATCGGGACTTTCCATTTTTTTTTCTCTAATGAAAGTATCTTTAAGACTTGCTTAATGTTATTGTTATTCATATATGTGAAATTTGGAAATCAATGGAATGCTCCACCGCAGGTTCCCGGTCACTCAGAAAGACAAGATGCCCAGTTTGTTATGGTTTCATTGAATCGATTCAAATAACTGGCAAGTATACCGTTACGGTCGTTTCCTTCCCCTTTATACTCTGTACATCGATTTCACCATTGTGTTCTTCGACAATTCTCTTTGTTATGGACATACCGAGTCCTATCCCTTTTCTCTTTCCTTTGGAGAAAAAAGGTTCGAAGATTTTTTTCAGATTATCCTTATCTATTCCTATTCCGGTGTCGTGGAATTTTATTAAAGCGCGTTTATCTTTAAGTAAAGTGGATATAGTGAGTTTTCCACCGTCCAGCATTGCATCCTGTGCATTCGATATTATGTTGAAGAATACTCTCCTCATTTTCTGAGGGTCTATTTCACACTGGCAGTTGGCTTTCAGGTTAAGAGTTAGTTTAACCTTGTTTTCCTCGAGTTCCTTTATCGATATTGCAGATATTTCTTGAATCAATTTGTCGATTTTTATGGGGAGTTTTTCCAATCTGTATTCATCTTTCGAGAATTCAAGAACTTCTTGAGTCATAGTAAGAATTATGTTTACAACATGGAGTATTGTTGTTGCCGCATGCATTACCGGTTCAGATAATCCTTTGCGCTGCTTTATATACTGGGCATAACCTTTAACGACACTTAATGGGTTTTTCAAATCATGGATTATTCCTCCGGCGACCTTTCCAATCGTTGTTAGTTTCTCTGTCTTTATTAGTTCATTCTGTACTGTTTTTAGGTTGCTATAAGCCTCTTTTAATTCCTTGTTTTTTTTCTTCAAGTCCATAATAATGCTGGAATCAGTTTCACGTATTCTTGCACTCATCGTTTTCATAATTTCAAGAGAGATATGTGAATGCTTGACCAGCAGTTTTTCGAAATCGGTTTTGCAAAGTTTCAAAAGAACTGAATGTTCTTTTGCAATAACGGTTGCCGAACGAGGATTGTTTTCCAAAATCGCCATTTCTCCGAAAAAATCAAAAGGTTTAAGGAATGCAAAACTCTTTTTCGCTCGCTTTACTCCTTTTACAACTTCAACTTCACCTTCAAGAATAATATAGAGAGAATCTCCCAGTTCTCCTTCCCTTATAATATTTGTGCCCTTTTTGAAGTGTTCTTTTGTGGAAACTTTCGCTAACTTTTTAAGGGAAACGGCATTAAGCGTCTCAAATATTGGAATCTGTTTGAGTAATTTTTCTTCGGCTCTCATGTTAATTTCGAATTTCTACCCTTCTGTTTTTCTTCCTCGATTCTTCATGCGTGTTATCGTGTTTTGGTTTGGCTTCTCCATAGTACTCAGCTTCAATGTGGATTTCGGCTACGTTCTTATCGATCAAATAGCTTTTTACAGACTCAGCTCTTTTTCTGGATAGTTCGAGATTGTAATTATCCGTTCCCTTGCTACACGTATGACCTGAAAGTTTTATTTTTATCTTTTTGTCGCAGTTTCTCAGAATAGTTGCGAGGCTGTCTAACTCTGCGTGAAATTCTTTCTTAATGTCGTACTTATCGAAATCGAAAAGGACATCGTTAAATGAGATGATAACTTCCTTTTCAACCTCTTGAACTTCTCTTATCATTCGAAGTTTGTAGATTTTGTCGATGGTCGAGTCCTGCTTGACATCGATCGTGTCTTCTATGGGGCTGTATTCGTTCTTGTGAATTGATAGTAAATACTCTCTTACCTCTAGCATCGAAGCAAATTCTCCTGTTAAAGTGTCGTTCAATATAAAGGTTCTATCGTCAAGGCGAATAACTGCAGACAGAGGTTTTTCCGTATCAAAATCGAAGATCCAACCATTAAATCTTCCTGATTTGTCCAATTTTGTCAGCTTGTATAACCTTTTTGTTGTTTTTTGAGGGAGAATTGTTATGGAATCCCACAATGCTTTATAACCTTCTTTCGATACTGTAACCTCGTACGAGCCTTTATCTATTTCTGTATAGAATGTACCTGTAGTCGAATCTGTATCGAATGTAAGAAAAATACGGGGTATTATAGCAATGTGTGCGCTCAAAGGTTCATTCGTTTGCGAATCGATAACAGTTCCACTGAAGCTGCTTTCAACAGGGATTAGACTTACGTCTATCTTGTTTGTCCTGCCTCTTTTGATTTCTGTTTCCTGGATCTCTTTTAAGTATCCTTCTGCAGTTACCATAAGAGTGTATTCCCCTGGAGGCAATTCATCAACGGAAAATATTCCTTTACTCGATGATTTAGAATTCCTGTTTATATCACCTTCGATGAAGATATCAGCTTCGACCGGGTCATTCGTTTTATTGTCATACACGTATCCTCTTATTTTTCCAATACCTATGTGAGGAATTAATTGAGTACCAGTAAATGGTCCGAGCCAGCTGAACATGAAGTTGAACTTCTTTTCTGGTTCACCTTCCGTGTAAAAATCCAGTCCTGTTGTAACACGAATTCCCCAAAGTTTGATTTTAATACCAGGTGTGATAGTTATTCTTTGCGTGTTGTCTACATCAGGGATTCCTGATTCAAGGAAGATATCGACGTAGTTCGTTGGGTATACGATTGCTCCCGAAATAGGAATAGTTGCATTATCACCCGATTTTAGATAGCCAGAATTTGCGTGCAATCTCAGTGGAATGAGTTTCCTTGATGCTCCAAGGTCCGCTGTGGCAGTTATATAACCACCAAGAGTGGTCTGACCCCCACTCCCACCGATTGGAAATCCAAACAAACCAATTGGCGATACCTTAAGGAAAGGCGTTTTCAATGTTACTATTTTCAACTTAAATTCGTTGGATAGCGGTTGACTTCTAAAATCCGAACTAAGGTTTTGAATAAGATAAGAGAATTCGAACCGCTCAAAAACAAGCATTGTCAAGTTTAAGCTGTAATCCAGTTCTTTCATATCGTTTTGTTGAGCATAACCTTGATAAAATCCAAAAAAGAGCGTGGGTCTTTTTGTAGAATATATTTCTGCATCAGCTGCAAAAACCCTTAAAACTCCTCTGTTTCCTCTTATTGTTGGAGAAGCGAATACTAACGAGGCTAAAAGCAATAATAGACATACGCTTAAAAATGTTTTTCTCATTTTTCCTCCCTTTTTTGATTAGTTGCTGCGAGATATCTCACAACATTTTTGTTATGTTTCTCAGCTGTCAAAACAATCCTGTGATATTTCCGTTCTCATCGATGTCCACTTTTTCTGCAACAGGGACTTTCGGTAAACCAGGCATTAGGAGGATGTTTCCCGTAATAGGAACCAGAAAACCAGCCCCTGAAGATATTATTATTCTTTTCACCGTTATAAGAAAATCTTTTGGTCTCCCAAGAAGTTTAGGATTGTCGGATAGTGATTTTTGGGTTTTTGCAATACAAACAGGTAGGTCTTCAAAACCCAATTTTCTGATGATTTCCAAGTCATGTCTTGCTGTTTTGGTATAGTCGACTGCTTTTGAACCATAAATCTCTTTGCAAACCTTCTCGATTTTCTTTTCAACACTAACGGTAAGGCTATAAAGAGGTTTAAATCTGCTCTTATTGTTACTTGACTTAACCACAATTTGAGCAAGCTCTTTAGATCCTTCACCACCTTTCTCGTATTCTTCGATTAATGCGCAGGGCACATTTGCTTTCTTGGAGTATTTTTTGATTATGTTTATTTCTTCTTCGGTGTCGTCGCTGAATTTATTAATTGCAATGACTGCTGGAACTTTGAACTTCTGAATATTCTCGATATGTTTTTTTAGGTTTGAAAGACCTTTTTTGACGGCACCAGGGTCAGGTTTTTCTACTGTTCTCAAGTCCTTTCCTCCATGCATCTTCAGTGCCCTTGTTGTTGTAACAAGGACGACGATTTTGGGACTAAGATAGGATTTCTGTGCAACAATATCAAAGAATTTCTCTGCACCAAGGTCAAAGCCAAATCCTGCTTCTGTTATCACGAATTCGCTCAGTTTTAGAGCCAATTCCATTGATTGTACCGAGCAGGTTCCCTGAGCTATATTTGCAAAAGGACCTCCGTGAACGAATGCTGCAGTTCCATCCGTTGTCTGGACAAGGTTTGGTTTGATCGCGTGTTTTAGTAGTGAGGAAACTGCTCCACCTATTTTAAGGTCTTTCAGGTAAACTGGATCGCCTTCGTAGGTAAAACCAATCAGAATGGTAGAGACTCTGTGTTTCAATTCATCAAAGGTTTCAGAAAGACAAAGAATTGCCATTATTTCAGATGAAGCTGTAATGCTGAACGATGTTTCTCTTGGAAAACCATTTTTCCTTCCTCCAAGACCTATTATCAAATGTCTTAACGACCTATCATTCATGTCCATAACCCTTGACCATTGTATTCTTCTCGGGTCGAGCTCCGGTTTTTTTCTTCTGAAAATATGATTGTCAACCGTTGCAGATATAAGATTGTGAGCAGACGTAATCGCATGAATGTCTCCAGTGAAGTGCAAATTTATGTCTTCCATAGGGAGAACCTGAGATTTACCTCCGCCGGTTGCACCACCTTTCATGCCAAATAAAGGTCCAAGAGAGGGTTCTCTTAAAGTTACAATAGCCGTATGGCCGATTCTCACAAGTCCCATAGACAATCCAATTGCCACTGTTGTCTTACCTTCACCTGCTGGGGTTGGTGTAATTGCAGAGACCAGAATTAGTTTACCATCTTTTTTCTTTTTAAGTCTTTCAAGAGCCATTAAATCTACTTTGGCTTTATATTTTCCATATAGTTCCAGTTCTTCATCCTTTATTCCAATGCTGGCTGCAATTTCTCGAATAGGTTTTAATTTAGCCAATTTTGCTATATTTCTATCTCTTCCCATTTGCCTTTTGTTCTTATATTATTCTTTTTGTTAAACCGGATTCTATTTTTCAATGACTTCAACATCAAGTGGTGGAGTAAAAGTAAAATCCACGATTTTATCGCTATTTATTCGAATGTTTGTTAAGTCGTATACTGTTTTGTTTCCTGTTTTATCATGAAATATCAGTGAAAGCGGAAGTAATTTGTCCTTCGAGATCTTTAGTATTATAATGTCGAACAAATCCTTAGTATCTTTCGTTGAAAAATGAAGATGGATGAATTTCGTACCGGTGTTCAAAGAATCCACAGTGAGGCTTTTAAAAGGATCAAAAATATACTCGGGCAGCTTCTTCATGCTCATTTCGGTCTCGACATTATAGATAATACAGTACTTTTCGTCTGGTAGATAAACACACGCATTTTTTCCATCATAGACAATCAATTCTTGCTCTGGAGTTGTAATTTCCATTCTTAAACTATGGGGTCTTGAGAAATCTATTGTTCCGGCAAAAAATTGTGTATCTCCCATCATTGGTATAATCATCTCGGAAAAGTCTGCCGAAAGACTTGCTATGTTGTTAAATCTCTTTTCTATGCTGCTTAGAGTTTCTTCACGGGTTTCGGAGTTGGATAGTGTCGAAAAAGAAGTAAAAAGCAGAAAGAGAATGAATGACTTCATCATATTTCCATTGTAGGTAACTGTATAATAACTTTCGTACCTTTGTCCAACTCGCTTTCGATAGAGATATTTCCTCCGTGCATTTCTATTATATCTTTCACAATCGTTAAGCCAAGTCCAAATCCACTTATTGTGTGAATCTTTTTTTCTACTCTGTAGAATTTTCCGAAGAGGTATGGAATTTCCGATTTAGGAATACCAATACCTGTATCCTTGATTACTATTTCGAAATTCCAGCTTGAATCCCTTAATATCATACCTTCCGTAGAAATTGTAACCTTGCCCCCGGGTTTATTAAATTTTATCGCATTATCTATAATGTGAGAAAAGGAATATTGAAGTGCGAGTTTATCACCCGAAATTTTAATATCTTCATCCGGGAAGTTTACCTCAAAAAGGACATTATTTTCCTTTGCTTTCTGCTTGAATCCGAGAGATAATTGGTTTATCAAATCGAGTATCGATACTGCTTCTCTTTTTAATCCAATGTTCCATTTACTAACTTCATCGAAATCGAGAAGCGCATTCAATATGTTCGTGAACTTTTGTCCTTCTTCTTTTATAATGTTGAGAAAGTTTCTTGTTGTTGGTGCAAGGTTTTCAATTCGATCAAGTTCCTGTTCGAGAATACTCAGGCTTCCAAGAATTGCAAAAAGAGGCGTTCTTAGTTCGTGTGCTACGTTGGTTATAAACTCGTCTTCTTTTGAATAAACCATTTCCCATTCAGCAGGATTAGTGAAGTACAGAACTGCGAATTCTTTATCCTTGTAAGTAAAAGGTGAAACTCCAAATGCAACCGTTATTTCATGACTATCTTTTCTGTTGAGGTGAAGTGGACTTTGGAAGTAATTCTTTTCAGGGAATGTTGTTAGTATTTCAGAGAGAAGCGTTATATTTCCCTTGGTGTCGTTTGATTGAATAACATCGGAACATTTTTTTCCAAGTGTGTCATTCTTGTTAAAACCAAGAGATTCCAATGCGAATTTGTTTGCAAAAAGAATTTTGAGATTATCGTTTATGATGAAAAAACCTACGGGTATTTTCTCTGATATAGATGAAAAGGGTAATCTTTCCTCAATCCTAGAATCTGCCGTTTGCTCTCTCTCCTTTGCTTGACTGAGGTTCAGATAGGAGAGATAGAGCCCGAATATTTTTGAAATGCTGAGAAGATTTTCTGCGTCGCCTGCAGAGAAAGGTTTAACGGATTTTCTTCTGTTTATCTGGATAATACCGAAGACTTTATCTGCAAAGACAATCGGAGATGCAATTATAGTGTCTGGAATTGGCTCGAAGATATTTGTTTTCTTATCAAAACGAATGTCTTTCTCTACATAAGGAAGAAAAGCTGGTTTTAAGCTTTGAAAAAGCCATCCAGCCAAACCTTCCTTTTTGGAAATCCTTCTGCCTTCGACAAAAGATGTTGTTCCATAAGTAGCCTTGCAAAGTAGTTCTTTGTCCGAATCAAGGAAAACTGCTCCTTCATTTCCTTGAAAATTATTAACAACGCTTTCTAACCAGTCCTCAAGAAGCTTTTTGTTCAGTTCGTGTTGTTGAAAAAGCTCAGTCGTCAGAAGCGAATCCATTGCTTGGTTTTTTTCATTGGAGTTATTGTCAGTTTTCCGTTTTCCAAACTGTTTTAGCATATCCTTATGAGTTTATTTTGGGATGTGGTTCTTTAGATTGTGTTCGAAGTCTATTCCAGTGGAATCTCAACATCTGGTATATTCTCTGGAATACTGTCCTCAGTTGTGAATTGTCCTTGTTTCCAGGAAAGAATTAATTCAAGAGCCGATTTGTCCTTACTCAGACTCGTTTCAGCCTTGACAATTTTCCCGGATTTTAAGTATATTTTTCCAACATCGTTTGAAGTGGTGACGGTAATCGTCGAAGCTTTCTTGATCGTTTTTTGATATTGTATAAGTTTTATAACTGGAAAATCATCGATACTGCCCTGTACAGGGAGTTTTTTTACCGCTATCCCATTATCCTTGTATTGTTCTATGCTTTTTGCTATCTTTTTGAGGAGGTCATTAAGATTGAAAGGTTTAACTATGTAGTCATCTCCTCCAAGGCTGAAACCCTTAAGTTGATCGTCCAGTTTTCCTTTTGCCGTGAGAAACAGAAAAGGTATGTTTTTTGTCTTTGGATTTTCCTTGGTCTTTTTACATAATTCGAAACCATCCATTTTGGGCATCATAATATCTGCAAGTATTAAATCGGGAAGATTCGTAGAGATGGCTTTGAGAGCTTCTTCACCATCGTATGCTTTCAACACTTCGTAGTTTTCCATTTCAAGACTAAAACTTAAAATATCCACAAGGTAAGCATTATCGTCAACTACAAGTATCTTGGATTTGGCCATTTGTTTCCTTCCTTAAAGTCCAAGTGTTCTGTTCATTACAACTCAATTAAGTTGTTACACTTATACCAGACAAAAGACTGTTTTGTCAAGAGTTTTTTTACAACTTCATTGTGGTTTTCTAAAACCGATTTCCTTGCCAGTTTGAGTGACATTTTTAATTTCTCCAAAACGTTCTTCGTATTTCTTAATATTGCTTTCCAAAGCATTGAAAAGCATTTTGGCGTGCTGTGGGGTCATAATAATTCTTGAATGCACTTTTGCCTTTTTCATTCCCGGAAGGATACGAGCAAAGTCAACTATGAATTCTGCAGGAGAATGAGTTAAAAATGCAAAATTGGAATAAATACCTTGAACTTCGGTATCTGCAATCTCGATATTTATTTGTTGTCCCGGTTTTTCCATAATCTTCCCCTTTCTCAATCTCATCAGTTTGTTATTATATGCTAAAAATTTCAAAAAGTCAAGCGAAAAGCAAATTGCTTCTTGAAAATACTACAAAGATATTTATTCTTTCGCATATTTAACGAATGAAACAACCGGATAATCTCTTAGTTTATCTCTACCATTAAGAAATGACAATTCGATCAAAAAAGCCACAGAAACGACCTTGCCCCCCAGTTGCTCAATAAGATGACAGGTAGAAAGGGCAGTTCCTCCTGTTGCCAGCAGATCGTCTATGACAACGATTCTTTCATCCTTATTCACTGCGTCCCGGTGGATTTCCAGGGTATCTGAGCCGTATTCGAGCTCGTAACTTTGTTTTTCTACCGCTGCAGGAAGTTTACCGGGTTTTCTTACTAGAATAAGACCTTTTTCAAGTGTCTCTGCAAGCGCTCCACCAAGCACAAATCCTCTCGCTTCGATTGAGGCTATTTTATCAAAATGCTTATCCTTAAATTCTTCAAGAAAAAGATTAATTGAAGAGTGGAAGCTAAGAGGTTTTAAGAGCAATGTTGTTATATCTCTGAAAATTATTCCCTTTTTCGGAAAATCTGGAACATTTCTAATGTATTTTTTTAATTCTTCTCCCGTCATTTTATCTCCCTTTCATATGTGCGCTACTGTCAAAAACTAACCACAGAGAGCACAGAGGTTTTTCTTCAAGAAGCAAGAAATATCTTTCTAGTTTATTTTCCTAATGTTGTCATTTCGCCTTTTATGGTCTCTAGTCTCCGGTCTTGTGTCTGATGTCTGTGGTCTGTCTTTCTCCGTTTCTCCGACACTTCGTTTCCCAAAGATGTCGGGGCGAGAGGATTTGAACCTCCGACTTCTTGGTCCCGAACCAAGCGCGCTACCGGACTGCGCTACGCCCCGTTAAATTAGAAGCACAAAGCCATAGAGTATTCAGAGAACAAAGATAGAATCCGATTCCCCGATATTTTTATTTCAGAATTTGACGTCGAATTCCTTAAAACCTTCTGTGGCTTCGAGCCATTTAACCTTCACTTCTCTTATATCGCTTGATATCGGACCAATCTTGACTTCTTCTATAAATTGGTTGAGCATTCCCTGTTCACCTTCCGCAACTATTTCGACATCACCCTCATATCTATTTCTTACAAAACCACCAAGTTCAAGTAAACGTGCTTTTCTTACGATGAAGTATCTAAAACCCACTCCCTGAACAAGACCAGAAACAATAATATGCACTGCTTTCATTTGTTTAGTAATCTACTATTGGAGAACGTTCACTAAACATTCATCTTCAAACAACATTTATATACTGAAAAAAAGTATAAGTCAAGGGAAAAAGAAAGAAAGGGATTTTTTTCTTGCTTTTTTTGTTTTTTCTTGTATAGATTAACTATGGAATAAATTCCTGCTTACTATGTATATCATATTGAAAAAACAAAGGAGGTTTTATGAAACGGGTTCTTTTTGCAGCAGTTATTATGTTTATCTTATGCATGTCGGTTTTTGGGGTCGAAGAAAAACCCCTTTTGATTTTTAATGACGCCCACTCAACAGCAGAATTGCAGAAAGGGGTATTGAAAATTAGGATTTCCATTTCCAAAAAGATGTGGGCAAGCCTGAGCGGAACGATTACGGCAGAGGTAATAGATGCAAATGACAATGTGTTGCTGTCAGAAGACAGGAGTATTCGATTTTTTAGAAGAACGATCAGCAATATATTTGAGTTCGAGACGGAAATTACAAAGGATGAGCTTTTTTCGGATAGATTGAGAATAACATTCGAAAGCAAGAAAAAGAAGGAATCTCATGTAATCGCATTTTCACAGTTGATGGATAGACTCGAGCTAATTGTTTTGGGGCAAAATAGTCTATTGAGCGGAAGCAAAGCGTCTCTGAGAGTTGCGGTGTTGAACTACAAGGGTAGGCAGCCACTTAAAGGGGTGCTTGTTAAAATTGCTATGAAGACAGGTGAATTGTCGAAAAGGCTTTTCGCAGCGAGAACAAGTGCGCTTGGCAGTGTCGACGCAATTTTCACGATTCCGGAAATAAAGGGTGATAATGCAAAATTAGAGATTTCAGCAGAGTCATCTATTGGTAACGAGAAGTTAGAATATGGTATTTCGCTGAAAAAGATTTACAACATTTATCTTGTGACAGATAAGCCTGTTTACCAGCCAGGGCAGGTGATTCACATAAGAAGTTTGACTCTCAAAAAACCTTCGCTGAAAGCCGCTTCGGGACTTCCCATAATTGTTTCCGTTGAGGACTCAAAAGGTAACAAGGTTTTCAAGAAATCAATGGATACGGACAAATTCGGTATTGCTTCTGTTGATTTTCAGTTGGCTAACGAGATCAATATGGGAAATTACAGAATAAAGGCGGAAATTGAAAATGCAAATGTCGAAAAGACTGTAAACATTAAAAGGTATGTTCTCCCAAAATTCAAAATAACACTAAAGACGAACAAAGATTACTACCTGCCAAAAGACGAATTTTCGGGAGACTTAAAAGTAAAATACTTCTTTGGAAAACCGGTAAGTAACGGAAGAGTGAAGATAACATTGAGTAAATTCGATGTTGGATTTGAAGCATTTCAGGAAATTAAAGGCGAAACTGACAGTAACGGAAATTATCATTTTGATGTCAAATTACCTGGCCATTTCGTTGGGACTCCGCTTGAACAGGGGAAAGCTTTCATAAAGGTCGATGTGGAAGTTACGGATAAGGCTGAACACAAAGAGAAATTGATTGACAAGAGAATCGTTGCGAAAAATGATATCAATATTGTGCTTATACCCGAAAGCGGAAAACTTGTTCCCGGGCTTGAGAATACTCTTTTTGTAATGACAACCTATGCAAATGGGACTCCTGCAAAAACAGAAGTTACTTTAAAGAGCGATAAACTTAACCTGAAAGGGAGAACGGATGATTCGGGAATTGTGGAAATGAAGATAACACCAGAAAAGCAAGATGGCATTAACCTGAATGCGCAGGCGACAGATGAGAAGGGTGCTACTGGTGAGAGCAGCGTATATTTCTCTTACGATAGTAAACTTTCGCACATTTTGCTGAGAACGGACAGGGGACTTTACAAGGTTGGTCAAACAATGAAACTTACAATTTTCTCCACGAAAAAGAAAGGTGTTGTTTACCTTGACATTATCAGGGATAAACAAACCATTCTGACAAAGACGGTGGAAATCAGAAAAGGTGTCGGCAGGATTGCATTGCCTCTTTCTGCGGATGTTAGTGGGAGCATCTGGTTGCATTCATATACTGTTGCAGGGGGAGAAGAGATAATGAGGGATACAAAGGTTGTATACGTGAATCCTGCCAATGATCTCTCTATTTCTATTGTTCCCGATAAGAGGATTTATAAACCCGGTGAAGATGGAACATTGAAGTTTTATGTAAAAGATGTAAAGGGACATAGAGTGATATCTGCTCTGGGTATAAGCATTGTGGATGAAAGTGTTTTTGCCTTGAGTGAAATGCAACCGGGACTTGAAAAGGTCTATTTTACCCTTGAAAAAGAACTAATGGAGCCGAAATATGAGATACACTACCTTTCCCCAAGAGAGATAGTAAGGATAGATACCAAGATAGAAGTGGAAAAGAGAAAGGAAAAAGCTGCGAAGGTTCTCTTTGCTTCTCTTTCAGAACTTTCACCTTTCAATGTACGAAAGGATAATACAAAAGAGTTAGATAGCAATATACACAATATGTATTCGTCGAGGATTTGGAACGATCTTTCGAAAGTTCGGAATGTTGTTTATAAATTTTATAACGAAGAGAAGCGTTATCCAGATAAAAAGGAAGGATTGGAAATACTTGTCAGAAAGGGTTTTGCAACAGAGAAAGATATAGTAGACCCCTGGGATACTCCTTATGAAGTAGTAACGAGTGGTAATGACCTTTCTTATTTTGGTATTTTGAGTTATGGACCGGATAAAAAGAAAGATACGGGAGATGATATTAATACAGAAATGTATCGAAGGAGTTGGGGATGGAACAAGGAAGGGTTTATGCTTGACGAAATGGAAGTTGCCGGAGGTCGTGGAGAGGTATTCGCAAAAAAAGCGGCTTTACCTGCTTCAGCAAGCGCCGATGCGACCAAACCGGAAATCTCCGCTGGTAAAGCAGGAGGAAGCAAGGAACCGAGGGTAAGGGAATATTTCCCTGAGACATTTATTTTTGAACCTGCGCTAATCACAAATAAGCAAGGGGTCGCAACTCTTCCCCTTAAATGGCCCGATTCCATAACGGAATGGAGAATAACAACCACAGCATCTTCAATACTGGGACAACTGGGAAGCAGCACAAAAGGAATGAAGGTATTTCAGGATTTCTTTGCTGATATCGATCTTCCTGTGGCATTAACGCAAAACGATGTTGTTTCTGTGCCCGTTGCTCTATATAATTACATTAAGGGTGTGCAGCAAATAAAACTGACCCTTAAGCAGGAGGAATGGTTTGAACTTCTCGATAGCGGGGAGAAGTCGATTTCTCTCAAGGAAAATGAGGTTTCGGTCATTTACTTCAGATTGCGTGCAAAGCAAATTGGAAAACACAGTTTCACCGTAAAGGCAATAGGTAATGAGATGAGTGATGCAATCAAAAGAGACATAGAGATTGTGCCGGATGGCAAGAAATTCGAAGAAGTTGTGAGCGATAGACTTGCAGGAAAGGTTACGCATACGGTTTACATTCCTGAAAAATCGGTTGATGGTTCCGGAAAGATTTTCGTAAGGCTCTTTCCAGGTATGCTTAGTCAGGTGGTCGAAGGTATGGAATCTATGTTGGGAATGCCATATGGCTGCTTTGAGCAGACTTCGTCGGTAACATATCCCAATATTCTGGTGCTGGATTATCTGAGGGGGATAAAAAAAATTACCCCCGAGATTGAAATGAAGGCAGAGCAATATATAAACGTTGGTTATCAGAGATTGGTTTCCTATGAAGTGCAGGGTGGAGGTTTCGAGTGGTTCGGAAATGCTCCAGCAAACAGACTCCTTAGTGCATACGGGCTTATGGAATTTTACGATATGGGCAAAGTCTTTGAAACAGACCCCAACATAGTCACAAGAACGCAGAGATGGCTTATTAACCAGCAGAATAAAGATGGTTCTTGGTCGCCGGATGAAAATTACTGCCATATGGATACCTGGCGCAGGATTATCAAAAATCGAACACTGCCTACTGCTTACATTTTATGGTCGCTTTCAGAAACAGGATACAAGGGCAAAGAATTAGAAAAGGCTGCTCGGTATATCGAGGACAATCTTGGCAAGGATGAGGATGCTTACATACTATCGATATGCGCAAATGCTTTTGTTTCTTATGATGCGGAAGGCAAAACTACCCAGAGAATAATCAAACAGCTTATTAACAAAAAGACAGAGGAGAAAGATGTTATTTACTGGGAATCCGGAATACCAACGTTTACCTATGCAAAGGGAAAGGGAGCAGACATAGAAGCAACAGCACTTGCAACCTATGCGCTGATAAAATATAACCAACATCCAAATATTACTAACAAGGCGATATCCTATCTTGTGAAATCGAAGTACCCAGGTTCCACATGGGGTTCCACGCAGGCAACTTTTCTTGCTCTTAAATGCTTGTTGGCATCCCTTAAAGGAAGTACGGAAAATGTCAATGCAACCGTCAAGATTTATGTAAACGGAAAACCTTCAGAATCCATTAAGCTGAATAAGAATAATGCCGACCTTATGTTCCTTGTTGACCTGTCTGGCGAAACGAGAAAAGGCAATAACGATGTGACAGTTACAATTTCTGGCAAAGGAAGTCCTATGTATGAAATTGCATCCAGATACTATATGCCATGGGGAATTGTTAAGCCTGAAAGGAAAAGCGACATTCTTTCGATAGATGTCAAGTATGACAAAACCGAACTCGAGCAGAACGACATTGTCACCTGTGATGTAAATGTCAAAAACAACATTATGGAATCTGCTAATATGGTAATCGTTGATCTTGGTATCCCCCCCGGATTCTCTGTACAGACGGAAGACCTTAAGAAGTTAGTTGGAAAGGATATTAAGAAATACAACATAACAGCAAGACAGATAATACTTTACATTGAAAGAATAGATTCCGGACATCCTCTTAGCTTCTCGTATAATCTCAAGGCGAAATTCCCTATTAAGGCAAAAACACCGACGTCGAAAGTCTATAAATACTATGAGCCTGAAGTGGAGACTGTAGCAAAGCCGGTTGAAATTGAGGTAAAAGGATAAGTATCTAATCGGAGGAGCGTCGATTGACGCTCCTTTATATGTGAAGCAATACCCTTAAAAATTCTCATGTAACCCCCAATTGTTATTCATGGTTATTGTTACAAAGATTGTCATACCTGCGAAAGCAGGTATCTACGGTGAATTTCCGCTGGAGTTTATCCCGTGCTTGACACTGGGCGGGAGAAACAATGAGAGAGAGGAAATCACTCTGGAAAAATATCTTGACATAGATGTTCTTTTTGATATAATGTTTTTATGGTAAGGCTAATGCCAAAAGAAACATCAACATAAGTAATGAATATGGGAAAATACACTGAAATAGACAGTTTTGTGAATATTTTGTCAAATGACCCGAAACTGCAGAAACGGGTGTCTCATATTGAAATAATTAGAGAAAAGAAACCCGAATTTAGTGATTTTCCATCCGACCTGGATGAGAAACTTGTCAAAGTTTTAAGGAAATCCGGGATAGAAGAGTTGTACAGCCACCAAATCAAAGCATATTCGTTACTAAAACAGGGGAAAAACATAGTAATTGCTACACCAACTGCATCGGGAAAAACTTTGTGTTATAATATCCCTGTCATTAATTCAATACTTAAGAATGAAAGCACACGAGCCTTGTACCTTTTTCCGACGAAAGCACTTTCATATGACCAACTTGAAAGTCTTGGTAATATGCTTGAAAGTTTGAAAGAGGAAAATATTAATTCTTTTACCTATGATGGCGATACACCTAAAGATATTCGGAAGACGATTAGAGAAAAGTCGAAAATTGTTCTTTCGAATCCCGATATGCTTCACAAGGCAATACTACCTCATCATACTAAATGGAGTAGTTTGTTTTTTAACTTAAAATTCGTTGTAATAGACGAGTTACACAATTATAGAGGGGTTTTTGGCAGCAATGTTGCCAATGTCATCAGAAGGCTTAAAAGAGTTTCGAAGCATTATGGTTCTGAGCCCCTGTTTATCCTCTCTTCGGCGACCATTGCAAATCCAAAAGAACTCGCAGAAAGACTAACGGAAGAGAAGGTCGAGTTGATAGATGAAAGCGGTGCTCCCCAGGGAAAAAAGTTTTTTGTTCTGTGGAATCCTCCAGTGGTTGACAGAGCGCTGGGAATAAGAAAAAATTACATTCAGGAAGCGCAGTTTGCCACAGAGAAGTTGCTGGATGAAAATATTCAGATAATTCTTTTTGCAAGAAGCAGGCTCAATGTTGAGATATTAACATCCCGCCTGAGGGAGAAGTATGAGAGAAATCCAAAAATGTTGGGAAAAATAAGAGGATACAGAGGAGGATACCTGCCGAATGAAAGAAGGGAAATCGAGAAAGACTTAAGAACTGGGGAAGCAAGAGTTGTTGTTAGCACGAATGCCCTTGAACTTGGAATTGACATTGGTTCTCTTGATGCTGCTGTTATTGCAGGTTATCCTGGCTCAATTGCCAGCACCTGGCAGCAAGCCGGAAGAGCGGGCAGAAAAGAAAAATCCTCTATAGCAATACTTGTTGCAAGTTCGTCACCCATCGACCAATTCCTTGTAAATCACCACAATTATATTTTTGGAAAATCTCCCGAAAAAGGACTGATAAATCCAGATAATCTTCTAATTCTTCTTGCCCACATAAAATGCGCAGCATTTGAACTCCCGTTCCGTGATGGCGAGCATTTTGGTGAAGAACCGCTCGAGGAACTACTCTCTTACCTGGAAGAAAAGGGTGTTCTTTACAAAAGTGAGGGACAATGGTTCTGGACCGAAGACTCATATCCTGCTGACACTTTCGGTTTGAGGAATATTCCCAGCGATAATTTTGTCGTAGTTGATAGAAGTGAGGGTAAGGCACAGAGCATTGGCGAAGTGGATTATTCATCTGCACCGATGTTATTACACGATAGGGCAATTTACATTCACGGTGGAGAACAATTCCACGTTGATAATTTGGATTTCAAGGAACGCAAGGCTTATGTTAGAAAAGTTTCGGTAAACTACTATACCGATGCGATCGAATATACAAAGGTCAAAGTTATCAACGATTTTGACACAAAAATTGAAGCGAGCTGGGGAGAGGTTAGCGTAACAAAAAGGGTTGTGGGATATAAAAAGGTAAAACTCACGACATTTGAAAATATCGGTTTTGGAGATGTTAATCTTCCAGAAAACGAAATGCATACAACCTGTTATTGGTTTACTCTAAACAAGGAAAAACTCGAGGATCTGGGATTCAGTGATGAAGCAATAATTTACGGTCTATATGGAATTGCTCATATTATTGGGAATATTGCCCCTCTTTTTTTGCTTTGTTCAAGAATGGATATCGGTGTTCATATTGGGGATAGGGAGGGTGTATGGTCAAGTGAAGGCGAGTTAAGGAAGAAGGATGCAGAAATGATGGATGAACTCAAGAAAAGACTCTTCTCTCCAACAGTGTTTGTATACGAGAATTATCCTGGTGGTGTGGGTTTTGCATACGAACTTTTCGGTATTCATCCGGAACCGCTTAAAAAGGCTAAGGAT
This sequence comes from uncultured bacterium, assembly GCA_964392665.1. Classification (GTDB taxonomy): domain Bacteria; phylum Hydrothermota; class E44-bin80; order E44-bin80; family E44-bin80; genus CAYMQB01. Next base: position 37,208 of record CAYMQB010000025.1, read on the forward strand.
GAGATTGTTAACTGCCCCTGCATTGGTGGGTGTCCATCGTGCGTTGGACCTTCACTTAAAATCGACATAAATGTGAAGGAAGTTTCATTACAGATTCTTAACACAATATTAAAAGGGTAACGAAAAAATGTAAGAAGAAAGGAACTTGCGATGAATGAAAAAGATGAAATATCTGCGGAATTAATCACGTTCCCTGAATTAGTGAGGAGAAATGCCGAAAAGTACGGTGAAAGGATTACTTTCCAGATGAGGAGAGATGGCATTTTTGAGACATTCACTTACAAAAAAGTTTACGAGATGGTAAGGTCAATAGCGACAGCACTTATATCCATTGGAGTTCGAAAAGGTGAGAGAGCTGGTGTTATTAGTGAGAATCGACCTGAGTGGCCCATAAGTTATTTATCGATTGTTTATGCAGGAGGAACCATTGTCCCCATTGACCCGCAACTTAAGCATAAGGAAATTGGGCACATTTTAAACTTATCCGGGACGAAAGTCGTTTTCTCAAGCAAGAAGTATCTTCCTGTTCTACAGGAGTGCAGGGAAAACATGGGATTGCCCGAAACAATAATACTTATGGGAAAATCCTATTCGAAAGAATTTGTTGTGATGGATGACTTTATTAAGAAAGGGCAAGAGCTTTTGAGTAAAGGTTCATTTGTTCCCGAGGATAGTGAAAAAGGTATTGATGATTTACTGGCCATCATCTTTACATCTGGAACAACCGGAAAATCAAAAGGGGTTATGTTAACTCAAAGGAATGTTATGTTCGATGCAATAGCATCCAGCAAAGTAATCAAGGTTATCGAGGGTGACAATTTTATGTCCGTTCTTCCTTTACATCACACATTTGAAGCTACAGCTGGTTTTATTCTTCCTTTCTACAAGGGTGCTATGATAACATACGCACGCAGTCTTAAATCGAGGGAAATTATTGAAGATATAGAGGACTCTGTAGCGACAATCTTGCTTGGAGTTCCGTTGCTTTTCGAAAAAATGCTCAAAGGTTTGCATAAGGGAATTTCTGAACAAAAAGGAATTATCAGAGTATTAGTTGGGACAAATCTTGCAATAGTTCGTGGATTGAAAAAGCTGTTCAAGGTGGATGTAGGACATACACTTTTTAGTAGTGTGAGAAACAAAGCAGGACTTGGCTCGTTACGATTGCTCGTTGCAGGTGGAGCCGCATTGCCCTTGTGGGTTTCAAAGGGATTTAAGGAGCTGGGATTTAAGATTATTCAAGGGTATGGTTTGACAGAGACATCACCTGTGACGAATGTAAATCCCTTAAACAAAGTCAAACCTGTTTCAATTGGCCCGCCAATCCCTGGAATAGAAGTTAGAATTGCAGATCCCGATAAGATGGGTATCGGGGAGATTACGGTTAAAGGTCCAATAGTTATGAAGGGCTACTACAGGGATGAGGAAGAAACAAATAAGGTTAAGAGAGGTGGTTGGCTTTACACCGGTGATTATGGCAGGACAGATGATGATAATTATTTCTATGTGACGGGACGGAAAAAAAGCGTAATTGTTTCGCATGCCGGAAAAAATATTTATCCCGAAGAGATTGAGGGTGAACTTCTTACAAGTGATTTCATTGAAGAAGTGTTGGTGATTGGAAGAATTAATTCGACAACAAAAAGAGAAGAAGTTCACGCAATTATATACCCAAATTGGGAGGAACTTGACAGATTCACAGAACAAAAGGGGATTGAACAAACAGGAAAATGGGTGGAGGGATTTTTTACAGAGGAGATAGCGAAACATTGTAAAGACCTTGCCGATTATAAAAGAGTGAAATCTTTTTCCATAAGGGAAGAAGAATTTCCCAAAACGACAACAAGAAAAATCAAAAGATTTCTGTTTCAAGGAGATGCAATAAAAACCCGTAAAACCCCGGAGTCAGACTAAGAAATAAGAAATAGACTGCCTAAACTTCTCATTTCCATCTCAGCTTCCCAATATATTTATAGAATTCCTTTTCCGTTGGTTTATTCTCTAAAGGAACCTGACTTGTTTCTATCAGAAAGTGAACATGATTCTCCATCAAACTATAGGCGTATACTATAAAATTATATCGCACTTTATATTCTACTAACTTGTCCAAAAAACTTCCCCTATCCGAATTATCAAAAAATATTGGTTCTTTCCTGTTACCTCTTGTGATAACATGATACAATGCTCCAGGATATTCTATACTCCATTTTCCTTGCCATTTTGGTATCTTATCATATCTCCCTACATCTCTCAAAATTTATCTCTTATTTATTAGTCTGAACTTCCCATGTAAAATGTCAAGTAAAAAATGAGATTTTTTAGCTACCT
>CAYMQB010000026.1:0-38322 GCA_964392665.1 uncultured bacterium
GTTCTAAAGCAAGTTCCATAAAAACAAGGATTGAAACATATCAGGAAAGGTCAAAAGATGGGGAAAGATTGAGTTCTAAAGCAAGTTCCATAAAAACAAGGATTGAAACACATGTCATCCACATCTTGCCTTGTAACTTCAAACCTTCCATATATCTGATGGTAGAAAACACCAAGCTTTGATACTTGTATTTCATCTGAACCCTCAACTTCTACTGACTTTCCGATAAAATAATCTTTCGCCTTCTTATAATCACCAATTTCAAATTTCTTTTTCGCTTTCTCAATCCTATCCGAGATAATCTTCTTTTCCGCAGCCGTATACTGCTCTTGATTCTTTGGCTTTGCCCAGTAGGTTATTGCCCCTCTGATATGCTGTTCATCGATTGGATATCTATAATTCACAGGATCGGCAAACTCTGCGTCAGTAAGATTTGCGTATTCTGCAGGTTTTATAATATGCCCACCCTCTTTAACGGCTATCTTGTATTTCTTACTTCGTGCTTCCTGTGCCTTCTTTGCCTTTTCTTTATCAGTCATTTTTCACCTCAGTTTTTTTCTTGACAAAACTGTAATTATTCATTATATTTACACAACGTTTGTTAAGTGTGCCCTAACCACTATACCTAACAAACAGGCAACTCCTGTTAGGGGGGAGCGACCATTATTTTTTATAGATTGGGAAACCCATTGGGGTCAGGTCTTGAAATAGAAGCTAATAAGACCTAAAGAAAATTCCATAAAACTCCGAGAAAGCTGTTTTCAGCGGCTAACGTGGCAGGCAAAGATTGAAACGAAAAGGGTCAATAGGGTTTATGGAGTCGAGAGAGTCAAGAGGGTCAAAGACAGATGACAGAAGGCAGAAGGCAGAGGACAGAAGGCAGAAGACAGAAAAAATTGTTCCGTTGGAATGGTAAAGGATTGTTCCTTCGGAACGGAAATTGATTCTTCGCTTTGCTCAGAACGGTATGAGTTCATCTTTGATGAACGGTGATTGGTTGTTTCGCAACGGTATATTTAAACCACGCCAACGAACCAAGCGATATTAACGATCTCAGCGCTCTAAACGGTCTAAACGAAGTTACTAATTACTCAATTACTGAATTACTATATATTGTTTTACAATGTTCAAACATTCTCAACGATATTGACCATCCAAACGCTGAAGACGGAAAGAGAAGAATTGAATTGGTTTTCTTTGCTAAAACCTTGAATTGAAGGCTTATCTGTCTGAATCAGTGTAATCTGTGGTTACAATTTTTTTATTATCTCTTGTATTCTCTTTCAATCCCTGTTGATTTGTCTTGGTAGGATTGGGGAAACTTTGAATTGATGTTTAACTGTGCAGAAACCGTGGCTAATAATGTGTTTGGTTGGTTGGATTGGTTAAAATCTCACAAACCTCAAGGTAAACTTTAACCTTAACTTTACTCAGTATAAGGCGAGAGTTTCATTAAGATACTCCTTAAGTTTTTTTGAAAAAACGCATTTTTTCCTTGACAAAATAGTATTTTTCCTATAAAGTGGTGAAAAGTGGTGAAAAGTGGTGAAATGGAAGGAGCCAATTTGAGTCTTAGCGGACGTCATTCACATTCAGTTGACCATAAAGGTAGAATATTTATTCCATCAAAACTAAGAAAAAGGATAATCAATAAAGGGAAGAGAATCGTTGCTGTTACAAGGGGTTTTGATAGGTGTTTATCGATCTATTCGCTAAAGGTGTGGAAGGGTTTTGAAGATAAGTTACTTGCTCTGCCTCAGAGCAAGAAGAAGAATAGATTCGTTGTTAGATATTTTCTGGAGAATAAAGAGGAAGTGGAGGTTGATACTCAGGGAAGAATAAAAATACCGCAACATTTGCTGGACTATGCTAAAATAGAAAAGGAAGTTGTTATTGCCGGAGTTCTTGATAGAATTGAGATATGGAATCCTGAAATCCATAGAAAAGAGTTCGAAGGTATGGAGAACATCAAAGATGAAATTCTCGAAAGTCTGGAGATATAATGGGTTCAGAAAATTGTAAAGTTGTTCAAAATAAGAAACAGTTATTTACTTCAAGAACAAGATTCAGACCTTTTAGAAAATTCTCGGAAGATGATGTAACAACGCTGTCAGTTTCTGGATTTCTTGAAAAAGAAGATATTTTAGGGATTACGCAAATGGTCGATAAGGAATTGAGGGAAGGTGCAAATCTATTTGTTATCAATTTTTCGAAGGTTAAACACCTGCATTACAAAGATGTTGACAGGCTCATAAATTTAAAAGAGAAAATACAGGACAGCGATGGTGAAGTTAAATTTGTTGCCAAGAAAGCCTATTTGATTGATATCTTATTGGTAGGGGGATGGCCATTTCTTTTGAGTTTATATCCCTCGGAAAAAAGTGCAATTGACGCTCTGCGGAAAGAACACTCATTAACCTGGAGGAAAAATGGAGAGTATTCATACTCCCGTTCTACTAAGTGAGAGTATTGACGCATTATTAGATGGTGGGGGAAAAGTGTATATCGATTGTACTGTAGGTACCGGAGGACATTCAATGGAGATTCTCTCGAAAACTCCGGAAGACACCATTTTGATTGGAATAGATAAAGATAAGAAAAGCCTTGAGGTTGCAAAACACAGATTAAGTGAGTTTGGCGATAGAGTGAAATTTATCAGTGGCGGATATGAGAACATTGATGAACTTATCGAACCGTTAAAGTTACCAGCGGTTTCCGGAATTCTATTCGATCTGGGTATGTCATCTTATCAGCTTGATAATGCGGGAAGAGGTTTCAGTTTCAGGGAGGAAGGTCCGCTTGACATGAGATTCGATGCTGTTCAGAAAATCACGGCAGAACAGGTAATAAATACATTTTCACAGGAGAGGCTTTTGGATGTTTTAACGAAGTTAGGAGAGGAAAAGTGGTCGAGAAGACTTTCCCGGGTGATTGCAGAACAGGTCAAGAAGAAACCTTTTGAAACAACCGTGGATCTCAGTGATTTTGTCCGAAGAAATATTCCAAGAAGGGCAGCGCACAAGACGTTAGCAAGGGTTTTTCAGGCAATTCGCATAACGGTGAATGATGAACTCGAAAATCTCAAAATTGCTTTGTTTAAGGCTTTCAAACTGTTGGCAGTCGATGGAAGGATTGCATTAATCAGTTACCATTCTCTCGAAGATAGGATTGCGAAGAATTTTTTCAGAACGCTGAAGAAAGCAGGATACCTTACAATTATTAACCCAAGGTGCGCAAGACCATCCAAAGCCGAAAGGATAAAGAATAGGCGTTCACGAAGTGCGAGACTTAGAGTGATTAAAAAGCTTAAGCATTTGGAAGAGGAATTAGAAGCAAAAGGGATTAAAGGATTAGAAGGTGATGAAGATTGGGAAGAGGAAAATGATTAAAAGGATATTGGTAGTTGTTCTTCTTTTCTCTATCATTGTGTTGCTTGCACTATTCTATGTCTGGGAAAGAGCAACTGCATTTCAGTTGACGCTTGTTCTATCCAAAAAAGAGAAAAAAATGGAGAAAACCATGAGCAGGGTTCGCAAATTGCGGTTGGAATACTTAAACTTAACATCTGTATTAAGGATCGAGAAAATTGCTAAAGAACAACTGAATATGAGATATCCAAGCAGCAAAGAGATCAAGTATGTAATAGAAAACTAATGAATAAATTTAAAAAACATAATGGGAAATAACTTAAGAATTCAAGTATCGGAATGAAAGAGAAAGTAATAAAAACCAATGTTGTTGTTTTTTTACTTCTCGGCGTGTGGTTTTTTTTCTTTCTAAGGCTTGGCTATATTCAACTATTTAAGAAAAGTTACTATTCAAGGAAATCCAAGAAGCAAAATGTTGAGAAAATAATCGTCTATCCTGAGCGAGGAAGAATTTTTGACCGGTTTGGAAAGATTATTGCAACGAACATTAAGACAAAAACACTTATAGCACTACCTCGAAAGGTAAAAGAAAAAAGAAAAACCGCTAAACTTCTGTCTGAAGTAGGTTTAGGTAAGTTTGCAGAGCTCTACGGGGACTTGAAGAGTAAAAAGTTCTTTTACATTAAAAAGAATATAGAAAGTTCGATTCCAAAGCAAATTAAGGAAATCGAAGGAATTGAATTCCTTCAAGATAAGAAGAGATTCTATCCGTACGGTAGGCTCTGTTCATCACTGGTTGGTTTTGTGGGAACGGAATACACTGGTTTGGAAGGGATTGAATTCGAGTTCGACTCACTCTTGGCTGGAAAACCTGGCTGGGCTTACTTACAGAAAACACCGGGAGGTTTGCTTTATCCCCATCCTGCTCTTCCCAGGGAAAGTGCAAAGGCTGGAAAAGACATTGTGTTAACGGTTGATGTCGACATACAGTCGATTGTTCTTTCCGAACTCGAGAAAGTGATGAAAACCACATCTGCAAAAAGAGCTATTGTCATTGTAATGAATCCCAGAACAGGAGAAGTTCTCGCTCTTGTAAACTTTCCTGACTACAATCCCAATAAACCTTTAAATTACGATAAGGGGCTATGGATAAATCGTGCGATTTCCGAGTTGTTTGAACCAGGTTCAACTTTCAAAATTGTAACGGCAACGGCTGCAATAAATGAAAAGCTTTTCAAACTTGATGAGATAGTGGAGGATGGGAAAGGGATTATAAAGGTTGGAAAAGTTAAGATCACGGATGCCGAGAAACACGGATCGCTGACCTTCGTTCAGTTCATTGAACATTCGAGTAATGTTGCAGCAATAAAGATTGCAGAGAAGATTGGAAGGAAGAGATTCTATTGCTACTCAAGGGCTTTTGGTTTTGGTTCGCCAACAAAAGTAAAGCTTCCGGGCGAGGAAAAAGGTAATATCGGAAAACCGGGTCGCTGGACACCATTAAAGTTTGCTACGATGTCATTCGGTCAAGGTTTATCCGTAACGGCGATGCAGATTGTAAATGCCTACAGTGCAATAGCAAACGGAGGTGTATTGCTAAAACCCTCACTGGTAAAATGTATCGTAAACGATAATGGTGAAAATGTGTACACTTCCAGTCCGGTTGTCATAAGACGAGTAATGAGAAAAGAAACGGCGCGGACACTAAATGATATTCTAATCGGTGTTGTAAACTGTGGAACTGGAAAATACGCCAGGGTTGATGGAATTGAAATCGCTGGAAAGACAGGCACCGCTGAAAAGAGTAAGCCAATTATAGGTTATGGGAAAGATGAATATATTGCATCTTTTATAGGCTATTTACCTGCAAGAGATCCCCAAATTTTAATAGGTGTTTTTATCGATGAACCTAAAGGACCCCATTGGGGTGGATATGTTGCAGCTCCTCTTTTCCGAAAGATTACTCAGAGGATAGTTTGCCTTGATGAGTACAGCAATAAGATTTTTAATTCTCTCTATGTAAAGAGTTTGAAGGCGGAATCAGATGAAATTGTCAAAAATAATTGAAATTGTGAATCCAATTTTGGTGACCAACTATAAGGAAAAAGAGATAGAACATCTTTTTTATGATTCGAGAGAAGTCAAAGAAGGGGGTTTGTTCTTTGCAATTAAAGGGGAGAGTACGGACGGTCACAGATACATCAAAGATGCAATAAACAGAGGAGCTAGTTCAGTTGTTATGGAGACCGATGCTGTGGAGTTTGGTATACCTGCAATAAAGGTGAGAAGTTCGAGAAGGGCACTTTCAAAGGTTTCTGCTCATTTTTTTGGATTTCCTTCGGAGAAGTTAGCCATCATAGGTATAACGGGCACGAATGGTAAGACCACAACAGCTATGCTTCTGCGAAACATCCTGAGAAAAGCCGGCAAAAAGGTTGCTGTTATTAGTACGGTTGGATGTTTCCTGGAGGATGAAAAGACTGATGTTGCGAACACGACACCGGAATCTCTCTGGTTACAAAAGGCTATGCGCAAAATGGTAGATAAAGGAATCGACATTTGCATTATGGAAGTTTCTTCTCACGGCATCAAAATGGGTCGTATCGAGGATATTGATTTCGATTTTGCGGTTTTCACAAATATTTCGAGAGACCATCTTAATTTTCATAAGACTTTTTCTGATTATTTGAATACGAAGTTGAGATTTTTCCATAATTTGAAAAAAGAAAAGATTGCGTTTATCAATGTAGATGATGTGTATGGAGAAAAATTCGTGCAGAAGGCAACTTCTGAAACTTATACTTTTGGTATTGATGAAAGGGCGGATTTCGAGGGTAAAGTAGGAAGTGTGACTGAAGACGGCCTTGAACTATCGATTATATATGAAGATACGGAGTTTGCAATTACATCGCCTTTGAGAGGGCGATACAATGCATACAATATTTTACCGGCTTTTGCTTTATCACTCAAGATGGGGATAGACAATAATATTATCAAAGATGGCATAAGTTCGTTTAAGGGAGTGGAAGGACGGGGAGATAGGATAGAAACGGGTTTAGGTTTCGAATGTATTTTAGACTATGCACATACACCAGATGCGCTATATAGGCTATGTTCTGCAGAAAAGGAAATAGCGAAGGGTAGATTAATATGTGTTTTTGGAGCGGGTGGTGATAGGGATAAAGGGAAAAGAAAGCAAATGGGCAAAGTTGCTTCTACTCTTTGTGACGAGATAATAGTTACTTCAGATAATCCAAGGGGAGAGAATCCTCGGGCGATCATTGAGCAGATTATCGAAGGAGTAAATAGTAGCAAAGTTAGTGTAGAGGTCGATAGAAAAAAAGCAATAGAGAATTCTTTGAGGATTGCACAGAAAGGTGATACCGTCATAGTGGCAGGGAAGGGGCATGAAACATATCAGGAAATAGGAGGAAAACGATTCCATTTCAGTGATAGAGAAGTTATTGAATCTTGCATTCTGAGCTTACGAGAAGGAAATTTATGAAGGTGAAAAATTTAAGGTTTGGGTTTCTGTTGGATGCCGTGAATGGGCAATCAAAATCAAAGAAAAGGTTAATTACTGGAATTTCGATAGATTCAAGGACTGTGAGAAAAGGTGAGGTATTTTTCGCACTTAAGGGTGAAAACTACGATGGTATTGAATTCGTTAAAGATGCACTTGGCAAAGGTGCATCTTACGTAATTGTTGACAGGAATTTGGGCGCGTATGAGGGTAGAACGATTAAAGTCAGAGATACTTTGTTTGCTCTCGGTGAGTTAGCGAGAAAATGGCGGAAGCGATTCAGTGTGAAATGTTTGGGGATTACCGGCACAGGAGGTAAAACAACCACAAGAAGAATAATTAATCATCTGCTGAGAGATACATTCAGATGTTCAGAGAGTATGAAGAATTACAATAATATGATTGGACTTCCACTCTCCACTCTCCAGATAGATGAAAAAACAGAGATTGCAATTCTTGAGATGGCAATGAATCACAAAGGAGAAATAAGGAGACTTGCACATATCGCTTCCCCGGAGCTTGGAATTATCACAAATGTGGGCAGGGGACATCTTGAGTTTCTTGGTTCTGTCAAGAATGTGGCAAAAGCCAAGGCAGAGCTGCTTGCATTTCTCAAGAAAGACAATGCGGCTATTCTTAATGCAGATGACCCATATACTACGAAGATGAGAAAAGGAGCGAGACCTGAAGTCATTACATTCGGAATTGAAAATGAAGCAGATTTTACAGCTGGAAATATTAAAATTGGTAAAACGGGTTCAAGTTTTTATGTCAATGGTGCGGGAGATTTTCAACTAAAGTTACCAGGAAGATTCAATATTTACAATGCACTTGCTGCAATTTCCACTGCAAGCTTATTGGGATTAAATACACGCACAATGAGAAAAAGGTTGAGGACATTTCGTGGTGAACCGCTCAGACTAAATAGGATCGTAATCCATGGTATTACAATTTACGATGACAGCTATAATGCAAATCCGGATTCGATGAATGCTGCTATTTCAGTCGTTGCAGGATGTCAAGCAAAAAGAAAGATCGCTTGCCTTGGCGATATGCTTGAATTGGGAAAACGAGCCAGAGAATTTCACTCTGCGGTTGGTCGAAAGTTGATTGAAAAGAATTTTGACATTGTTTTTCTCTATGGACCTCTATGTGTCAATATTGTTAGAACATTGAAGGATCTTGGCTTCGAGGGGATTATTAAACATTTCAAAAAGAGGGTAGAATTGACGGAAAAACTTATAAATACGGTTAGAAAGGGTGACATTGTTCTTATCAAGGGTTCCCACAGGAATCGACTTGACATTACTACAAACTTTTTAGTCAAATACTTAAGGGGAAGCAAATAAGATGCTGTATCTTTTGTTGGCTCCGCTGAAAGAGCATTTTACGGTACTTAATGTTTTTAGATATATCACTTTTCGTGCAAGTTATGCTGCAGTTACTTCGGTTTTGCTTTGTTTTATTCTGGGTCCTTTTATAACACGCTGGCTTTGTAAAATCGGTATGAGGGATAACCTAAGACCTTATCTGGAGAATGTGCATAAAGCAAAAAAGGGAACACCCACGATGGGTGGACTTATAATACTCACGAGTATCTTGATATCGATACTGTTGTGGGCAGACCTTAGTAACAGGTTTGTGCTAATCACAATTTTCTCTTTGGTTTGGCTGGGTGTAATTGGAATTGTTGATGATATCCTGAAAATCAAAAAGAGTGTGGGATTAAGTGCAAAAACGAAAATTCTTGGACAGTTGGCACTCGGACTCATATTAGGAATTGCACTCACGATTAAACCGCAGATAGTAGGATACGAAAATATGACCAGCTTGCTTTTTCTTAAAAACACTTTTCTCAATCTTGGCTGGTTTTATACAGTTTTTATCATATTCGTCATTGTTGGCACTTCTAACGCCGTTAATATTACCGACGGATTGGATGGTCTTGCCACCGGACTTATGGTTGTAACAGCAGTGGGTTATGCGATTCTAACGTACATAACCGGAAATGTCAAAATTAGCGAATACCTTAATGTGCTTTATATAACTGGTAGCGGAGAACTCACGGTTCTTTGTATTTCGGTTGCTGGAGCTGCACTTGGTTTTTTGTGGTTTAATGCACATCCGGCTCAGGTTTTTATGGGTGACAGCGGCTCACTTACACTCGGGGGGATTATTGCAGTAATTGCGGTGCTCATTAAGCAGGAAATTCTACTGATATTGCTTGGAGGAGTCTTTCTTATAGAAGTTGTTTCTGTAATCTTGCAGGTAGGGTATTTCAAGATGACGAAAGGTAAAAGACTTTTCAGGATGGCACCGCTTCACCATCATTTTGAAAAGGCGGGATGGTCTGAGGAAAAGATAGTAGTAAGATTCTGGATTATTGGAATTCTATTGGCGCTTATCGGTTTGAGCACTCTTAAGATAAGATAGTGTAAAAAGCGAACAAAATGATATGATTAAGTTGCAGGGAAAGAAAGTGACGGTTTTAGGTTTGGGAAGAAGTGGTATTGCTGCAAGTAAGCTACTTCTTTCAAAAGGAGCAAAGGTATTTGGAAGTGATTCCGGGAATCCATCGATTCCTGAAGGACTATTTGAATGTGAATGCGGAAGGCACAGCGATAGAATTTTCGACTCCGATATGATTATTGTAAGTCCTGGAATTCCACAGGATAGCCCAGAGTTAAGGGAAGCGAGAAAAAGAGAAATTAGAATACTGGGGGAAATTGAGTTAGCCTACCAGTGTTATAAAGGGAAATTGATTGCCGTTACTGGTACGAATGGAAAAACGACAACCTGCGCACTCATAAAAGAAATGCTCTCAAACTGCGGTTTTAATGTTTTACTTGGAGGAAATATATCACCGGGTGTTCCGCTTTCTCAAGTTGTTCTGGAAGCCCCGATGGATTCTACAATTGTGGCGGAAGTAAGCACATTTCAACTTGAAACCATTGAACTTTTCAAACCATTTATTGGTATACTAACTAATATTTCACCCGATCACCTGGATAGACATAAAGATTTAATAACCTATGTTTCTCTAAAGAGAAGATTGTTCACGAACCAGGATGAAAATGATTTCTGTGTTCTGAATTTCGATCAAGAAGTGACAAGAGAAACAGGAGCATATGTGAAGTCCAGTGTGTATTTTTTTAGTACGAGACAGGCGATAGAAAAAGGTTCTTTTATTTCCGGCGGAAAGGTGTTTTACAAAAAAGACGAAGATAGAAATTTACTTTTTTCAAAGGATGATATTCGTTTACCAGGGATACACAATCTTGAGAATGTGCTTGCAGCATCGACAGCCAGCATACTTTCAGGTTGTGATTACGGTTCATTGAAGGAAACTGTGAAGAGCTTTGCTGGTTTTCCTCACAGACTCGAATTCGTGCGGGAAATAAATGGTATCAGGTTTGTGAACAACTCGATGTGCACCAATCCCGTTGCATTCGCTAGGAGTGTGGAAAGTGTAAAGACGTCGTTTGTTCTCATCTGCGGCGGAAGAAACAAAAATCTACAGCTGAAAGAAATGATAGACCCGATTCTTAAAGCAAAGTTTGTAGTTTTAATGGGAGAAAGTTCTCACAAACTTGCAGAATATCTTGAGCAAGAAGGATATAAGAACTTCGAAATGGCGGAGACTATGAAAGAAGCAACAGGAGTTGCTTACAGTAAAGCATCCAAAGGGGATACTATTTTATTTTCTCCCGGTGGTTCAAGTTTTGACATGTTCCGTGATTTTGCAGACAGAGGAAATTGTTTTAAGGAAAGCGTGGAAAGGCTAAACAATGATTAGGTCAAATGTGAAGGAAATCGAGATATTGTTTCTTCTAACGGTGCTTTCTCTTGTTTCTTTAGGAATTGTAATGGTATATAGTTCTTCCTCCTTTTATGCTCTTGAAATAACGAAATTGAAGAGTACATCTATTTTTTTGAAAAGACAACTCATACCAATTATCATTGGGATTATCGTATTTCTCATAACTGCAGTAATGAATTACTCTGTTCTTAAGAAATTCGCTAAGATATTTTTGATTATTGGTTTCTGTTTATTAATATATGTCCTTATCTGGGGAACGGAAATAAATGGGGCAAGAAGGTGGATAATTGTACTGAACAGGAGTTTCATGCCAGTAGATTTTGCAAGGCTTTTCCTGTTCATATACCTTGCAAGTTCTTTAAGTTCAAAAGAACGAAAAAAAGAAGATTTTGTTCACGGATTTCTACCTCTTTTTGCAGTTGTCATTGTCTATACTTTACTCATTCTAAAGCAACCGAATCTGAGCTCAGCTCTTTCCGTGTTGTTAGTTTCAGGGCTTTTGCTCTTTGTTGGAGGAGTAAAGACAAAACACATCATATTATGTCTCTTGATTTTGCTGTTATTTATCCCTCTTGTTGTTAAGATTTTTCATTTTCATTATATTGCGGAAAGACTGGGTATGTTCCTTGATCTTTTGCGCGGTAAACCTCCATATCAGATTCAACAGTCGCTGATAGGTATTGGCTCTGGGGGTTTTTGGGGTGTTGGACTTGGAGCAGGAAGAGCAAAACTGCTCTTCCTGCCGATGCCGTATTCGGATTTCATTTTTGCAATTATTGCCGAAGAACTTGGTTTTATGAGGGCAGCTCTGATTCTTGGCTTGTTCCTATTTTTGTTCATCTTGGGATGGAAAATTTCAAAAGGTGCAAAAGATGAATTTGGGAAACTTCTTGGATTTGCTCTGAGTGTCAACATATTCGTTATTGCTCTACTTCATATAGGAATTGTTATTGGAATTCTCCCCACATCGGGATTGCCGTTACCTTTTGTTAGTTTTGGAGGGAGTTCATTACTCGCAAACTTTGTCGCAGTGGGAATTCTCCTGAATATTTCAATAAATGGTAGGAAGGAACAAAATGCTGATTATTATAGCAGCGGGTGGAACAGGGGGGCATCTCTTCCCTGGTATCGCAATCGCCCGTGAGATAAAGAAACTTGACAGAGATAAGGAAATACTGTTTATCGTGACAAAGAAAAGGCAGGACAAAGAGATATTAATGAAAGAGGGAGCTGAATTTATTGCAATAGTAACAAAAGGATTACTTGGGAAAAGCGTTTTCGGGAAGATTGTTTTTCCAATGTTTCTTGTGTTAAGCATATGCCAATTCCTGTTTATCATGATATTTAGGAAACCTGCTCTGATAGTTGGAACTGGTGGTTATGCTTCATTTGTTCCTCTTTTCTGTGGGATTCTTTTAGGTTTGCCCACGGTAATTAGTGAGCAGGATAGTTATCCTGGATTTACAACTCGCTTGCTTTCCAGATATGTCACCGAAGTACATATAGCACATAAGAAGGCATTATCATACTTGAAATCGAAAAGCTTGTATGTGTCAGGTAATCCATTAAGGGATTCTGTTTTTACAGGGACTCGAAGCGAGGCAATGGATTACTTTGGCTTGAGCAGAAGTAAGAAAACCATTTTAATACTTGGTGGCAGTCACGGAGCAAGGTCTATAAATAGTGTTTTCATTGAAGTTCTGAAGGCATATTCCTTCACAGGAAAGCAATTCATCTTTCAAACCGGAACAACCGATTACGAATGGGTCGATAAGGCACTCGGTGGTGTGAAATCAGATGTTGTAATAAAACCCTTCATCGAAAAGATGAATCTCGCTTATTCTGCCAGTGATCTTGTTTTCTCGAGAGCAGGTGCTCTTGCCACGGCTGAGATAACAGCAAAAGGAATTCCATCGGTTTTGATTCCTTACCCGTTTGCAACAGGAGGTCATCAGGAAGAGAATGCTCGTAGGCTGGAAAAGAGGGGAGCGTCGGTTGTGTTATTGGATATGGCGCTTTCTTGCGACAGGATCTTCGATCTTATATCTTCTCTGTTTTCCGATAGAGAGAGACTGCAGAAGATGCATATGGCTGCGATTGCATCCTGCAAACAGGATGCTGCGAAAAAAATTGCCTATCATATCGTTCGACTTTTAAGAAGTGGAGGTCGGGATGTTCAGGAATGTTAAGAGGATACATTTTGTTGGCATAGGTGGTATAGGTATGAGTGGGATTGCAGAGGTTCTTTTGAACTTGGGTTTTGAAGTTACCGGTTCGGATATTGCATCTTCTAATACCGTAAAAAGATTGAAATCCTTAGGTGTAAGAATTAAAAAGGAGCACAATGCTCTCAACGTGCTCGGCGCAGATGTAGTTGTGTATTCATCTGCAGTCAGAACGGATAATATCGAACTTCTGAGGGCGAAGGATTTGAAGATTCCTGTAGTCGGAAGAGCAGAAATGCTTGCTGAACTAATGAGGATGAAGAAGGCTATTGCAGTCGCAGGAACACATGGCAAAACAACAGTTACCTCTATGATTGGTCTCATCCTGACTAATGCCGGATTGGACCCAACTATTGTAGTCGGAGGAAGATTGAGAAGTCTTGATACAAATGCAAAACTGGGGAAAGGGGAGTACATCGTGTGCGAGGCGGACGAAAGCGACAAGTCTTTTCTGAAACTATTTCCCACCTTTGCCATTGTGACAACTATCGATGAGGAACATCTGGATAATTATTCCAATATATCGGAAATAAAGAGCACTTTTCTTGAGTTTGCTCAGAAAGTGCCATTCTACGGTTGTGTTGTGCTCTGTCTTGATGAAGCAAATGTGCAGTCGGTAATTCCAAAAATAGATAGAAGGACCATAACTTACGGTTTTTCAAGACAAGCTCAAATATCGGTTATTGATGTTGAAATCGATAATTTCCATTCGAAGTTTACTGTTGTGAACGAGGGTAAAGAACTTGCAAGAATGGAGCTAATGGTTCCAGGAAGACATAATATAGTAAATGCTTTGGCTGCCATTGCTATGTGTCTTGAGCTGGATGTAGACATGGATACAATAAATAAAAGCCTAAGTAATTTTCATGGTGTTAGAAGAAGATTCGAAGTAAAAGGAAAGATGGGTGGTATATGGGTAGTCGATGATTATGCTCACCATCCAACGGAGATCGAAGTAACACTTGATTCGGCAAGACACGGATGGGCTGGGAGAATTATTGCGGTATTTCAGCCTCACCTTTTTTCAAGGACGGTCAAACTTAAGAGTAGATTTGCAACATCATTCAACGAAGCCGACAAGGTTATTATTACGGATATATATCCATCGAGAGAGCAACCTGTCCCTGGTGTAACCGGGAAACTTATCTTCGAAGCGATCAAGGACCATGGCCATAGAAGCGTAACTTATATCAAGGATAAGAACGCAATTGTTCCTTATCTTAAGAAAAATACAAAAAAGGGTGACCTGGTTATTACAATTGGAGCTGGGGATATATATAAGGTGGGAGAAAAATTCGTACGAGTTAAGGGAGGAAAAATACTTAAAGATGCCTATTTATGAAAAAATAAGAAAAAATCTAAAGGGAGTGGCATTAAAAAATGAAATGTTAAAAAATCACACTTCCATTAAGATAGGAGGTCCAGCACAGGTATTCGTAGCGCCCGATAATTCATTGGAATTGAAATGGCTTGTCAATTTCCTGAAGGAGAAGGATGTAAAGTATTTTATAATGGGAAACGGGACAAATATAATTTTCGACGATAGAGGCTACAGAGGAGTTGTGATTACAACAAGGAAATGTTTTGATGAGATAAAAATCGAAGATGACCTGATAAGAGTTGGCAGTGGGATTGACCTACTAAAACTGATCCTTAAATCAGCAGAATACGGTTTATCCTGCCTTGAAAATCTTGCTGGTATACCAGGAACAGTTGGGGGCGCAGTCTGGATGAATGCCGGAGCCTTTGAGACAGAAGTTAAAGACTGTATAAACAGAGTAATGTATATAAGTAGGAGTGGAGAAGAACGGACAGAAAGGTTGAATTTCTCTTACAGAAAAAGTCCTTTCAAAAAAGGTGACATCGTTACCGGAGCAGAATTTAAATTTGAAAGGATGGATAAATCCGAAGTTTTAGAAAGGATTGAGGATGTTAAGAAAAAAAGAGAGGAAAAACAGCCACTTGAATTCTTAAGCGCCGGGTCGGTCTTTAAGAATCCGGATAATGCGTTCGCAGGAGAGATTATCGATAGACTCGGCATGAGAGGAATGAATGTTGGAGATGCCGAGGTATCATTGAAGCATGCCAATTTCATTGTTAATAGGAATAATGCAAGTTCTTCTGATGTTAAGAGACTGATTGATAAAATCAGGAACAAGGTTAGACAAGCGGAAGGTTTTGAACTCGAATTGGAGGTGGAGTTTGTCGAAGAGGGGTAAGAAGTATAAGAGAAATACAAGAATTAAAAAAAGTAAAAAAGCAAGGATATTGCTGATTGCGATGGTTATGTTTTTCATAGTTTTTTGTTTTGCATTAATGTGGTTAAAGCGGAGTAAAGAACAGATATATGTGAAGAAAATCAATGTGGAAGGAACGAATATTCTAACTTCGTATGATATTTTAAGAAATTCCGGTCTCAACCAAGGTTGTGTTTTAAAAACAACCGAAAGAAGGAAAATTCTGGAAAAACTCAGAGAGAATGTCTGGATTGAGGATGCTTCGCTTATTCAGGGTCCATTTGGAACATTAACTTTAGCAATCCACGAGAGGATGCCAATTGCCATTGTTAGAAATCCCGAACCATCTCTTCTGTGTTCCGATGGGAAAATCATTCCATTTGTTTCTGGATTTGATTCTTTGCCATTGCTCCATTTTGACAGTGAAAAGAGTTTGCTACCTTACGTCGCCAGGATACAAAAAATCAAGGAAGTTTTCGGTTCGAGAAAGATGGAAATTTGTTTTATGAGTAACGATATGACTCTAATCAAGGTGGATGGATTCAAGATTATAATTGGACGCAGAGAATCTCTGTTTCTCTGGTCCGGTAAATTAGATAAGCAGTTCTTATCTATCAAATTGTTCAAGATTATAGACGAAGAGAGAAGGGCAGGATATAAGTCTTGCGATATGAGGTTTCGTAACCAGATAATTTTTGAAAAAGGCGGTGCATAATGAGTAAAGAAGATTTAATTACGGGTCTTGACCTTGGTACAACCAAAATCTCCGCTTGCATAGCTGAAGTTAATGACAAAGATGAAATCAACATTGTGGGAGTTGGAACGACGCCCTCATATGGTTTGAGGAGGGGGGTTGTGGTTAATCTTGATAAAACGGTTCAGGGAATTAGACAGGCAGTGGGAGAAGCAGAACTTATGGCAGGCGTAAAGGTCAACAATGTTGTCGTTGGTATAGCAGGAGACCACATCAAGAGTTTCAATTCGAGAGGAGTCATTGCAGTATCAAGAACCGAAGAGGGCATATCCGCTGAAGACATCCGACGAGTAATAGAACAGGCAAAGGCAGTTACAATTCCTATGGACAGGAAGATAATTCATGTTTTACCGCAAGATTATACCGTTGATGACCAGACGGGTATAAAGGAACCGGTCGGAATGGCAGGTGTACGACTCGAGGCTGAGGTTCACATAGTAACTGCAGCTATCACTGCTGTGCAGAACATAATTAAATCCATCGAAAGAGCAAATCTATCTGTTCGGGATATTGTGCTTCAACCTTATGCATCGAGTTTTGCAGTCTTGGATGGTGAGGAGAAAGAGTTAGGAGTTTGCCTTATGGATGTTGGAGGTGGCACAAGCGATTTTGCAATATTCTTCGAAGGGAGCATCAGACACACTTCTGTTGTTGGCTTGGGCGGAGTGAATATTACAAATGATATCGCTATAGGTCTCAGGACACCAAGAGCACAGGCAGAGGAAATTAAGAAACGCTATGGTGTTGCACTTGCTTCGCTGGTCGATACAAATGAGATGATGGAAGTGCCTGGTGTTGGAGGAAGGAAAAAGAGAGAAGTTTCGAGACAGATACTGGCATCTATTATCGAACCAAGAGTCGAAGAGATTTTCAGTTTGGTAGAAAGAGAAATAAAAAGAAGTGGATACGACGACCGCCTGACAGCAGGAATTGTCCTTACAGGAGGAGCAGCGAAAATGGAGGGGATGGATCAGCTTGCAGAAAGGATTTTCGACCTTCCTGTTAAGGTGGGAGTTCCAAAAGGTTTCGTTGGATTGACTGATGCAGTATCGGACCCGGTATTTGCTGCAGGAATAGGTTTGATTTTGTACGGATATAAACACGGTGATAATGCAGGATTGTTCGAGAAGCGTGCTGGATTCTTCGACAAAATCATCAAGAAGATTGTTAACTGGTTTAAATCAGTTTAGAATGAGTAAATTTGTCGTAGGATTGTGGGAATCGAAAAGAAAGTGGAGTTAGGAACTTGGGTAACAAAAAAAAGGAGGCATGATGTTTGAGCTGGTAGAGGAAAAAGGAGCTATTCCCAAAATTAAGGTAATTGGGGTTGGAGGTGGAGGTGGAAATGCGGTCGATAGGATGATCTGCGAAGGTTTAGATGGAGTCGATTTTATTTCGGTCAACACAGACCTTCAAGCTCTTGCAAAGTCAAAGGCAACAACAAAGATGCAGATCGGTGCGAAACTTACCAAAGGTCTTGGTTCTGGCGGAGAACCTGAGATAGGACAGAAGGCAGCTCAGGAGGATATTGAAAAAATTAGAGCCAAGTTTCAGGATGCACAGATGATTTTTGTTACAGCAGGTATGGGTGGAGGAACAGGGACAGGAGCATCTCCGATTGTTGCAGCAATTGCAAAAGAGATGAATATCCTAACGGTTGCAGTTGTCACGAAGCCATTTAGTTTTGAAGGAAATAGAAGGAGTGAACAGGCGGAAACTGGTATTACTGAACTTAAAAGAGCAGTCGATACTTTAATTGTGATTCCCAATCAAAAATTGCTTTCTGTCGTGAGCAAGCAAACCTCCACTTTTGAAGCGTTCAAGATGGCGGATAGCGTTCTACTAAAAGCCGTAAAGGGAATATCGGAATTAATTATTCAGCCCGGCGTAATAAATCTTGATTTCGCTGACATCAAGACAGTTGTGAGTTACAGAGGAGATGCAATTATGGGAATAGGGAGTGGTGTTGGAGAAAACAAAGCTATAGATGCTGCACAGGAAGCCATTAGTTGTCCACTTCTCGAAGATGTCTCGATTGAAGGAGCAAAGGGTGTTATTATAAACGTCACGGGTGGAGACGACCTTACATTGCTCGAAGCAAACGAAGCAGTTTCGGTTATTCAGAAGGCGGCAGGGGAAAATGCCGATGTGTACTTCGGTCTTGTAAGAGGAGAAACCAATAGTGTAAACATAACAGTATTTGCAACAGGTATAGGAGCACCGACTGAAGAAGAGACGCCACAGGTCGACCTCGAGGAGTTAAAAAATATCGACTCTGCAGAATACAGAGATATTCCGGCATTCTTGAGGAACAGGAAAAAAGAAGAAAGGATTATTATAGATAAAGGAAAACTCAATACGATTTCGATAGATGACTTGGAGATTCCTACATTCTTAAGAAAACAAATGGATTAAGTATTGGTTTCTACTATGTAGAAGTGGCTTCCTAGGACTGTGGAAAAATGTGAATTTCCCATGGTAGCCGCAACCTTTAGGTTGCGTGAGTTGTTGTTATGCAAAGAGTTATATTCGCAGGCTAAAGCCTGCGCCTACCTAAAATAGGGTTTTTGGCACAGTCTTTCCCAACAGAGAAAAAGATGTCATGTTGAATTCATTTCAGCATCTCGGTGTTGGATTGTTTCACAGTTAACGCCATAGCGTAATTCAGAATGTCCATTACTGTGGCAAAAATGCCACGCTTTTTTTAAAAAAGTCTTGACTTTTATCGGATTTTAGGATAGGTTTGTTGATATGAAAATTGGCAAAAATTACAAGGTCATCGATAAAATTTCCGAAACAGGCGAAAACATAATTTACAAGGTTCGAGACGAAAAAAACAATAGCATTGTTGCACTGAAGTTGTTAAAAAACTATGAAGCCGATTTAATTGGTCAGTTTAAGAAAGAGTATTACATACTGCACACTCTTTCTCATCCAAATATCGTCGAAGTTTATGATATTGCTGTGGATAATACGGATGGCAACAGGAGGCTCTATTTTACGATGGAGTATATCGACGGAATTCCTTTCAATAGTTATTTCTTAAAGAACGGGTATTCGGAGTTCATTGAGATTTTCCTAAAGGCAATCGGCGTTCTTGAATTTGTCCACAAACGGGGCTATATTCATTGTGACTTGAAGCCGGGTCATATAATCGTCTCAAAAAAAGGTGTGCTAAAACTCGTTGATTTTGGATTTGCACAAAATCGCAAGAGCATTATTACGGATGAAGTAGGAGGCACTCTTCAGTATATTGCACCGGAAATACTAAAAGGCGAAAAACCCGATGTACGAACGGATATTTATTCTATGGGTATCATAGTATACGAAAGTTTGCTGGGGAAAGAAATATTTACGCAAAAGAAAGCGTCGGAAATCATTAGCTCCGTGTTATCAAAAAACCTGGCACCAGTAAAAAGGAGAAAGGGTATACCGGATTTCGTGTCTGATTTGGTAATGAAAATGACGGATAAACGACGTGTTAATAGATTTTCTAACTTCGAAAGTATAGTTGAAATCATCAAGAAAAAGGGCAAACATTCCAGGGAAGAAAGGGTAATAGAAAAACTATTGTTCAGTGACTTTGTAGGTAGGGAGGAAATCATTACCGAGATGGAAACTATTATGAGGAAGGTTTCCAAAGGGGAAGGTCAAATCCATCTTGTTCAGGGAGTTACAGGTACGGGAAAAACGAGACTACTAAAAGAGATTCAGCACCGTGTGTTTTTGGACGGTAAGAATGTGCAGTATATCAGGATTACGAACAAAGGGAAGTTCGATTTTGATTGGTTCTTAGAATTTCTTGAGCAATCCGGAGAAAATGTAGATGATATAAGACAGAACCTAAGAGAAGGTAAATATTCCTTATCCGGGAACGAAAAGTATCGATTCTTCGAAGAAATAACGAATAGAATGGGCAATCTTTTCTCGGAAAGAATTTCAGTTTTGCTGATCGATGATGTTGATTTGACGGACAAAACAATGTTCGACTTTTTCCTCTACATTTCGGTTGCATTCGAAAAGATGCCAGTTCTTCTTGTTGCAGCTACCGAGAGTATACCCAGGGATTTGAGCGACATAATTCAAATCTACGACAACATCAGTAAAGAGAAACTCGGGGGATTGAATAAAAGAGAAATCGTGCTTTTTGTAAAAAATATGCTCGGTGTCACAGAAAATTTGGAAAGTCTTTGCAATTACCTTTTTGAAAAAACCACAGGGAATCCTTTCTTTGTCGAAGAATTGCTTGGAGAGATTCTGGCAAAGGGAGTGCTTAAAAAGGAGTTCAGTAGGCTTATCTACAACGTGGAAGAAATTAAGAAAGTTTCTGTTCCGGAAAGCATCGAAGTGTTCGTGACCGAAAGGTTAAGGAGAATTTCAAGAAAAGAACAGGAAATACTGAAAATCCTATCCGTTTTTGGCGATTCGATGCCTTTTAAATATCTTTTAAGTTTATCGACACTGATGGAATCGGAGACAGCGAGCACGCTCGAGATGTATGCATTAAAGCAATTCATAAGCGTATCAGAAGACGGTAATATCGATTTTACACACAGGATGGTAAAAAATATTATATACAAGGGTATAAAAAAGCCTGAAAGATTGCGACTGCACAAAAAGGTTTTGAGATTCCTCGAGTCACAAAAGGAAACATCTTATGTTTTGCATCAGAAGGCTGTTCATTCATATATTGCGCGGACCGAAAATGCGGTTTTGTATTTGAAAAGATTATTGAAAAAGGCTCTTGAAACGAAAAATTCGGAAGATGCCATAGATACGTTCGAAAAACTCAAGAAATTGGAAAATATTCATTCTTTGTTCAAGAAAAACAGAAAGCTTGTTCTTGCGATAGGTAATATGTATGTGCATTCAGGTGCAATTAATAAGGTTATCAAGTTCTATAAAAACCTATTGAAGAATTCGAAAGCAAAAAAGGATAGGTGTGAAGTTCTGCATCGATATGCTGTCACAAAAATGTATTTCTCGAAGTATGAAGGAACGGACAGAATTCTTAAAGGTCTTCTCAAAGAAAAATTATCGCTCGATACAAGGTTTGAAGTAACAACCGATCTTGGATGGTTCTATTATTCCAAAAGGGATTATAAAAAGACAGAAAAATTATATGAAAAGTCGCTGAAATTATCAGGCAAAGGCTTGAAGAAAAAGGTTCTTCCTGGGAAACTTTACTACAATCTTTGTCTATTAAAGCAGGAAACAGGCGATTTCAAGCAGGCACGAATCTATGCGAACAAGGTGAGCGAGATAGGAGAGAAATACAAGAATAGATACTATCTGATTCTTGGAATTAGTACCCTTGCACGTCTGGCGCAAATTAGGCGGAACTATGAAGAAGCAATAGGGTATTATAAAAAAGTATCGAACCTGCTCGATAAGGCAGGAGACATTCCCAGGAGGTTGAATATTCTTACGAATCTGTCAAGGAGCCTGTTCTCGACAGGAAATATCGAGGAAAGTAAAAAAACATACATAGAAGCATTGGATGAGGCAAAGAAGACCGGGAGTCTGACAGAGATGTTTTTTCTTTTCAATCTCTATGCCAGGATACTGTCACGAAAAGGCGAATGGCGATATGCTATCGATTGGTTCGATAAATCGCAAAGGATTGCGAGAAAAATTGCCGATAAAGTTCTGGACCTGAATAACACGGTAAAAATGGCTATTATCTTTGCTTTTCAAGGGAATAGTGCAAAGCTCGAAGTACTTTCGAAAAGAGCGCTGTCGCTAAAAAAGAATTTAAGAAACAGAAAAGATATATTCCACATTGATTTATTGCAGGGAATAAAAAGATATGTTGCAGCAGAATTCAAGGCAGGTATCTCTTATTTAAGCAAATTAGAAGACTCTATCGAAGAAGTGAATGTGCCGGAGTATCAGATTCCAGGTCTTCTTTACAAATCTCTGTGTCTTTTAAGGATTGACAGGCAGAAGCAGGCATTTGATTCAGCCTGCAAAGCGGAAGAGATTATGCAGAAGACAGGAATGCTCTTGTTTGCCGAAGAGGTTGAGTTTACGAAGTTGATAATCAAACAAAGGTTGTATTCTGCAGGTTTAAGAAAAAAGCTGGAAAATTTGCTTGAAAGAACGAAAAAAAACCAGGGATTTATCCACACCAGGATTCTTGGATTTTTAGGAAGGATTATGTGTGAGTATGCTCTAAAAACCGGTAATAAGAAATTATTAACGGAATCCATATCTTTATTGAAACAAGCAAGAGACAGATTTCAGGAAATGGGGGCAAAGGTTTTTTTGCAGGATGTTACGAATGCACTAACGGATGCATACGAGAGAACGATTGAATTGAATACTCATTTGGCAGACGGGAGTAATGCAGAGAAGATAGTTGGCGAATTCTGCGGTCTTATAGAACACATTAACAATCCGGAAAAACTGAAGGATGCATTTATTTCTATGGCAAAGTCCATTACAGGCGCGGAAAGAGGGCTTTTCCTCTCGCTGGATGATGATACGGGTGAACTTGCAGCTGCAAGCGAGGATATGGACAGTTCAACAATCGATGATGCGAAGGAATTTTCAAGAAATGTGATAAAAAGGGTTGCAGAAACAAGAAAGCCACTAATTGCCTATGATGCTGTGAACGATAGAGATTTCGATGTCTATGAAAGCGTGAGGATTAATAAAATTCGCTCAATCCTCTGTATACCCGTTGTGGATGATGATAGGGTTCTCGGAGCACTTTATCTTGACAGCAGAAAGAGCCCGATGCTGTTCTCAAGGGAAGAGGAAAGATTTTTCTCATCCCTTTCAACGCTTCTTGCAGATAGTTTGAGCAAAGCCCTGGACTATGACAGGATGAAACAACAGACATCCATACTGAAAAAAACAATGAGAACCAGATTCGGACCCTTTGAGATTATTGGAAAATCAGAAGAAATGCAGAGGGTATTCGATAATATAGAAAGGTTTGCGGAAACCGATGTTCCCGTGTTAATACTTGGCGAAACAGGAACGGGCAAGGAGCTCGTTGCCCGCACTATCCATTCTTTTGGTAAGAGAAAAGAGAACAGTTTTCTTGTGGTAGATTGCTCCGCAATCTCGGCATCACTGCTTGAATCCGAGCTTTTCGGGCACAAAAAAGGAGCTTTCACAGGAGCAACGGAAGATAAAATGGGACAATTCGAGGCTGCAAAAGAAGGGACGATTTTTATCGATGAGGTCGCAAACGCATCGGAATCCCTTCAATCAAGACTGCTGCGTTTTCTTGATACCCAGGAGGTGAGAAGGATTGGTGCTACGAATTACAGAAAGATAGATGCGAGAATAATAGTGGCATCCAACAGGGATTTGTATAAACTTGTAAAAAAAGGTAAATTCAGCGAAGACCTGTACTACAGGTTGAGTAAATTCGTTTTATCTTTACCACCTTTAAGGAAACGCAAAGAGGACATACCTTTACTCGTTGATTATTACATTCAGATATATAACAGAAAGTATTCGAAGAACATTAAAGGCATAACCAAAGAGGTTCAGAAACTTTTCATTCGCTATAACTGGCGAGGCAATATAAGGGAACTTATCAACGAAGTTGCAAGATGTGTCTTTTTCTGCGGTAAGAGTTTGATATCGAAAGAATATCTTTCCGAAAACATCTCCAGAATGAAGCCTCCATTTTTGCCGCTTAAGGATATGAAACACCAAACGGAAAGCGAATATATAAGGAAAGCCCTGAGTTTCACAAATGGAAACATCACAAAAGCAGCACGCATACTCAAAACCGATAAGAAAACCATCTACAGAAACCTGAAGAAATCCTAAGCTTCTTTCCAAAGTTTACCTACCAAATATTTCACTTTTCTAAAGCGGGGCATTTTTGCCACACGTAAGTTACTTATTATAATAGTTTATGAAAATGGTCCAAAAAGCGGGGCAAAAATGTCCCGCTTTTCTTGATAAAGGTTTCGCCTGAATTCCCCAGGATTACCTATAAGTATATATATATGAAAACTTAAGAAAGAACGTTTTGAAGTGGCACAAAAAATGCATATATATATTGGTAAGAAAAAAGGAGGTAGTATGAATTTCTTCAAAAAGTTTCTTCTCGTGTTTTTCTCGCTTGCATTTTTGGTTTCTTTAGGTTCATCTGTCTTTGCCGACCCCATTCCAGGGGATGACGATCCAGCACCACCGCCAATACTGCCGGGTCAGGGATAGATAAAGGACTTCTTTTGAAGAGACTTAGGTTGTCTTTAGTATAAATGTGAGAAAGGATAAATTCAAAGCGTGGCATTTTTGTCGCCTGTAAGTAAAAAGTATAAATTTTAAGATTGACGGCAAAAAAATGGTGGCAAAAATGTCCCGCTTTGTGATTTTATTTTGACTTCGGCGCATTTCTCGTGAATGTGAAAAAGTGGGATAAGTCTTAAAAAATAAAGAGATGATAAAAAAAAAGAGAAGGTTACATAATTTCGAATATGATTTCAGAAAATGGGGCTACGGATTTACAAGGATTACGATGAAGCCGGAAAATTTGTTGTGCCTACCAGGTGTTTATGTTCTATGGTCATCAGGAAGGGATAAATGGTTTGTTGTGGAGGTTGGAGAGGCGAGTAATCTGCGAGAATTTCTTGCAAGAGAAGAGCACAAGAAGCTTATATGGGGCAGGTGTGTCGGCACGATTCATTATACAGTAACCTATACACCCGAACTTAAAAAGAGCGAGAGAGAAAAGATAAAAAGAAAAATCCTAAAAGCAGTTATTCCAAGAGATAAACTGAAAAAACGCTTGAGAAAAACCGTGGCATTTTTGCCACTTGATTGAGAAATGGGTAGAGGGATAAAAAAATAAGATTCCGAAACGGACCTGTTTTGAAGAAGAATTAGAATTTGTAATGCCAAATTTACCAAGACCGGGACGTCTCTCCTACACAGAATATAAGCAAAAGATGTTTGTTTTTTACTTGCATTTCATATAAATCTTCCCTATAATTACATTATGAAAAGGGTGATGCTAATTCTCCTGGTTATTCTCGGTTTTGTTCTCAATAGCAAAGCATTCGATCTAGAACGAGTGATTGCGAGAGCCGGTGAAAATGGGATGGAGGTTAGGGAGTCTGTTGAGCAGGCAAAAAAAGAAGGTTTGAGGGATTGGGCAGAATTTCTTCTAACAAGTATGCCGGATGTTGACCTGGTTAATCTTAATTCTACCGATTTCCTATCTTATTTAAAAACTTTGCATAAGAACTTAAATAGAGTTCTGTGGAAAGACGAAATAGGCGATAATCTTTTTTACTTTTACATTCTTCCTCACCGTGTAAGCCAGGAACCGTTAGAGAATTTTGCGCAAGTTTATGCAGATACGCTTTTTGAATTGATAGAAGATATTGGAAATATGCGAGAAGCTGTTTTGAAGGTGAATGCATGGGTATATACAAAGATGAAATATGAACCCACTGCCAGGTGGGACCAGAACGCAATTGTCACTATTGACAGGGGAATTGGAAGATGCGAAGAGATGGCTATTCTTTGTGTAAAAGCTTTGAGAACGGTTTGTATTCCAGCCAGGGATGTTTATACGCCCTGGTGGCCCTTTACAAACAGCAATCACGCCTGGGTTGAAGTTTGGGTGGATGGAAAATGGTATGCATTTGGCGGTGGTGAACTAACGGATCTGGATAATGCCTGGTTTGCGGGTCCGTCTAACAGAGCAGCGATAATAAAGGCTGTTGTTTACGGAGAAATGGATGCAGACTACGAACCTATATACAAAAAGGAAAATGATGTCACAATAGTTAATGTAACAGGTAACTACACAGATGTGACTGAGCTTGTAATTCAGGTAAAAGAGGACAATGAACCTGCCGAAAGTGTTTCGGTTTCCATTTGTGTATACAACTACGCATCCCTCGCTCCGGTCGGACTAAAAAGGACAGACAGTGACGGTTTTACGAAATATATCGTCGGGCAAACAGACCTTTTTGTATATGCTTTCAGGGATTCGTTAATAGGATACAAAATATGGAAACCTATATCGAGAGCATCCGACACCGTAAAGATAGATATTTCGGAGAAGGAATTTCCAGATACATCTTTCTGGTTATACACAAAAAGATTTTTTGAGCAGAAGAGAAAATCAAAGTACGAGCCCAATAAAGATTCGCTGAAATTATTGCAACAACAACATTTCTGCAGGATAAACATAGTGGATAGTTGCCTTGCATCTGCGCTTAACACAAGGGACGCGAAACTTGTAAAGGTATTTTATAATGCTAAAGGGAGAGCGAAGCATCTTCTTGGGTATTACAAGGAATTACCGGATTCTTTGAAAGGTATTTTTGTTGATTATTTTGACGCACTTCCCCCAAAGGATATTGTTTCTATAAACACAGGTGGGCTTACTGAAGAATTGTTATGTGTGGGGAAATCAAAGAGATTACTACGAGAGGAAATTGCAGATTCTATTGTGAAGAATTATCTATTGTCCGACAGAATTTTGTTTGAGCATATTGCGAAATGGAGAATTTGTGTTCAATCAGAGTTTTGGAACTTCCGAAAAGGTAACACCGCTCACATCGCGGATGCTGTCTTTAACTGGGTGACGAGCAATATAGCGAAAGTTGAAAAACGAGGATATTTTGGTAGTCAGAAGAATGCAGAAGATGTTTTGAGAACAAAAAGGGGAACAGAAAGCGAAAGATACATACTCATTGCTGGAATTTTGAGAAGCATTGGGATTCCTGCGCGCATAAAATGGAGTTACGATGCAGTAGAATACTGGAATAAGGGATGGAAAGAGAGGAGTTTATTCAGGGAAGAAGAACAGGACAAGGTTTGGCTATCATTAAAGTTCGTTAAGGATGGTAAGGATGTCACAGAGAAACAGCGATATTACTATGATTTCAGTATAACGAATTTCTCGGAATATCCCAAAAGGCTTGACGCACCTGTTGACACAGTGGGGGGGAAAATCATTCTAACTCTTAAAGATGAGCCTTCATATTGTATTAACGGTTGGAGAAATGGGTTTGGTGATACATATGTCAGGATAAAAAAAGTGATACCTACAAAGGATACAGCAAAGATCGTCGTAAAAAAAGGCATTCCTGTAGATGTAAAATCTGGTGATCTATTGGTAAGAGAATTCAAGAGATTCGACCTTAGTGATTTTGGAATCGATAATAAAGAACTAAACGAAAATAAAGTGTTGATTGTTGTATTTGACACGGAGAGTGAAGCTTCCAGGTCTACTCTTAAAAATGCGAAGGATGCTATAAATGGTTTTAACGGAAAGTCGTTCTTTTTTGTCTCGAGTAGCAGCAATAAAGTGGCAATAGATTTCCTGGAAGAAATGGGAATAGAAAATGGAGATATCCACACCATTCCAGAGGACATATGTAGAAAGAAATGGAGAATTAGAGAATTACCATCGATAGTCTATCTTAAAAATGGCAAATGCATTTTCTGGGTAGAAGGTCTTTTTTTGCATCTACAGAGATTAATGGAAACCCTATGTAACTGATGCGGTAACGGGAAAAGTATGATCGAATGAAGGAAATGGATACAAAGGTTCTGAAAAAATTGGTAAATGTTGAGAAGTATCTTTTCAAGGCAAAAAATAGAAAGGAAGTCTTCAAAAGGATAGCCAAAGAAGCAGTTTCTCTTCTGTCCGTAGATATCGCTTCAATCTTCGGAATCGACTACGAGGATATGACTTTGCATGGAGAATCGGGATATGGTATGGACGAACGTAATATCGAAAAAATCAAAGTGCCTCTTTCCTTCAGCAAAACGGCGCTCGAAGCTTTTGAGACAAAAAAACCTGTTATGGTGGTGGATGTTAAAAAGCAAAAGGCAATACCGAAGGAATTTGTGAAAAAGTACGATTTCCGGTCATCCCTTACCGTACCATTAATTGGTACGGAAAAAAAGGTTCTGGGCTTCTTGTTTCTGGATATTGTCGGAAGACCAAAGGAATTTACTCCGGAGGAAAAGGTTATAGCGGAATGTTTCGCAAATTTGGCAACCATTGCAATTGAGCAGGTAAAATTAAAGCAAAATCTTGAAAAAACTGTAAGCATTCTTTATGCTTACAATGAGATAGCAACGCTTCCTTTTCATAACATGAAATTGAGAAGTGTTATGAAGGTTTTTCTCGAGAATTTAATTTCTATACTGGCTATGGATGCAGGACTTGTTGAACTGATAGAAAAAGAAGAGCTTGTGGTGAAAAGCTCTGTGGGAACTGTAGGAAAATTTTCGAAGGATTTACGTAAGATGATGATTGGAATGTCTATAGCAGATAAAGTTGTGAAAACGGGAAGGACAATTATAATAGAGGATGTGGGAAGCGACAAGAGAATTTTTAGTAAGGCAGCGGATTCTTTTAAAGCTCGCTCTTTAATTTGCGTTCCACTGGTCATTGAAGAGGAAGTAAAAGGTGTTCTAACTGTTATATCCAGGAAAAAAAGAAGGTTTTCCAGGGACAGTATAAATTATATTGAAAATGCCAGCATGCAGTTAGGTGTCATTATAGAGAATACGATGCTTTTCGAAAAGATGAATTTTTCGAACAGGAAAATAAAGACACTTCTCGAACTCAATCGGTCGATCGTTGCGATTTTGGATCTAGAGCTTCTCTACAAAAAGGTTCTCGACGGGATTCCATCTATAATCCCCTCATATTCGTCATACATAATGCTTATAGATAAAGAGAGTGATGAATTGACAATTGTTGCAAGGAAAGTTCCTGGCAGATACAGTCACAAGCAAATAAGAATCAAAGTAGGAGAGGGTATTACCGGCTCTGTTGCCAAAACAGGGAAAGCCATTATGGTTCCTGATGTTAAAAAGCACAAGGGATATATAGAGAAACTTAAGGAAATTAAATCTGAAATTGCCGTACCTCTTGCTGTAAAGGGAAAAGTTATAGGTGTTTTGAACTTCGAGAGTAATGACTTGAATGCCTATAAAAGCCAGGATGTTGAAATATTAACCGCATTTGCGAACGAGATGGCAATAGCAATTGAAAATGCAAGGCTTTATCAGGAATTTAAGGAAAGAACTTTGCAGTTGGAACTTATAAACAGAGTAATGAAAGAGACTGGGAAAACGTACGATATTAATGCTCTATGCAGGAAACTGTGTGAAGTCATCCAGGGTAACTTCTACTATGACCACACATTGCTTTTTCTTCTGGATGAAAAAGGTGAAAATGTAATTCTAAAAGGTTACGCAGGTCTTCCTTATGAAATCCAGGAATTCCATCAAAACATAAAAAACGGTTTATTTGGTCAGTGTGTTAGAACGAAAAAAAGCGTGCTTGTGAACAATACGAAGGAAAACAAGGTTTTTATCTCAGAATTGCCAAAAGAGGAAACCGCTCTATCCGAATTGGATATCCCTATCCTTTCTGGAGATAGCGTGCTCGGGGTTCTTGCACTTCAATCGAGAACGCAGGACGCTTTCAGTGAATGGGACATTGTTGCAATGGAAACAATATCTGAACACATTGCCTCATCGCTTGATAATGCTAAGTTATATTCTGACTTGAGATATAGAATTTCTGAACTGTCGAGTCTATATGAGATAGGTATCGAGCTTTCATCCTCAAGAAACATAGATGAACTTCTCGATAAGATGTACATAAGCACAAGGGAGTTTACGAAAGCAGGGACCTTTTATGTTGCTTTGCTTAATAAGCGAGATAATACCGTAAGATTTGCAGTAAATTATGAGGAAGGGAAAAAGAAGAAACAGGAAGTGTTTAGTCTGGACGAACTAAAAGGATATACGGGTTGGATATTGAATAACGACCAACCGATACTAATAGGAAACCTCCAGCGGGAAAGGAAAAAATATCCTGTAAAGCCGATTTTAGATGGTTTGAACATGCTTTCTTATCTTGGTGTACCCATCAAATTTAAAAATAGGGTTATTGGTGTTCTTTCAATGCAATCTCCAGAGGAAGATATTTTCGACTCTTCGACCCTTAATCTTTTTACCACTTTTGCAAATCAATTAGGTGTTGTGATAGAAAACGCCCGATTGTTTACAGAAATGCATACGGTTTTAAGTAAGCTCGAAAGAAGCTATGATGAAACACTTAAATCGCTTATATCCGCCCTTGACTTTAGAGAGAGAGAAACCCAGTATCACTCCTTAAGAGTTGCACTTTTTGCTGTCGAGCTTGCAAAAAGATTCGATATCTCAAAAACTGCATTACGCTACATATACTGGGGTGGTATACTTCACGATATTGGGAAGATAGGTGTTGCTGATAGTATTTTGTTGAAACCCTCAAGTCTTACCCCTGAGGAATGGAATGAGATTAAAAAGCACCCCGAAATAGGATACATAATAGTGAAAGAAATAGAGTTTGTAAAGAACTCGAATGATATTATTCTTTTCCATCATGAATGGTGGAATGGAAGCGGTTATCCATATGGAAAAAAAGGAACAAACATCCCTTTATATGCAAGGATATTCAGCGTTGTAGATGCACTTGATTCAATGACATCAAAAAGACCTTACAAGAAGGCTGTTTCATTCGAAGATGCACGTAAGGAGATACAGAGGTGTTCCGGGACGCAATTTGACCCGCAGGTTGTTGATATCTTCTCGAAAGTTCCACTGAACATATGGAAAAGAATTAAGAAGATAAAACCTTTCACCATTAAATTTGAGATTCCGAAGGTTGAGAAACTTAAATGAGAAACTGATGAAGAATGAAAAATTCGAATATCGATATGCCACGCTTTTAAAGTTTGTTCGGAATCTAAGAAATAGAAAGCTAACTTCCCATATAGTTCTTTACTTTTTCCTAATTTTCACTTGCTGGTTTTTTTCCCTCATTCTTCTAATAGGATTTGACAGTGTAGTCTATCTTACCAGACCCTGGCGAATTTTTCTGAGAGTTCTCTTTTACATAATCCCTGTTTTTTTTGTTTTTCCCCTCATTAAGAATGTTAAAAGGGTGTGGAAGGTTAGTGTGTTTACAGATTTCATCGAGACAATTTTTCCTGTGTTAAAGGGAAGGCTTTTTACTTCTCTCGAATGTTCACCTGATGATCCTTTATTCTCCTCCTCTCTTGTAAATGCCAATCTTCAGGATACAACCGAAATTTTCCATAGGTTACCTAAAAATCCCATTATTGCGGATGTGCATAAGAAAATAATAAGAATTTTGTATTCACTTATAATCCTCATCCTGCTGCTCTTCACCATTTTTCCTGATCCTTCGATGTCTTTGTTCACAAGGTTTCTTTTTGAGAAAAGCTTTGTAGCTCCCAGCTTTTTCGTATTTCCAGGGAATGGCTATGTCGAGAAAGGTAAAAGTATAACTATTAGGCTTGAATCGTTTGAAGGTAGGGTAACCAGCCCAAGGATTGTTATACAAGATAACGTGAGATTTCTGAAAGAGAAAGGAGGCAGTCGTTTCGAGACCGAGGTTGAAAATGTAACAAGTTCTTTTTCCTACTGTGTTGAGTTTTCGGATACATTTTCGCCGGAATACAGAATCGATGTTGTCGAACTTCCAAATATCAAAGATATAAAATTCACACTTCATTATCCACCATATACCGAAGAGAAAGATTTCGTAACCAGTGACTTCGACCTGTATGCATTAAAAGGGACAGAAATTGAAATTTCGGGAATTAGTAACGATTCACTGAAAAAGGCGACCCTGATGTTTAGTGATTCCGCGATTTCCAAACTACAAGCCATTGGAAAAAGCTTCGAAGGAGATTTTGAGGTAGATACTTCCAAATCGTTCACCTTAAATCTTGTTAGTAATCGAGGGCTTAAGAATGCAGATAAACCTTTGTTCCACATTTTCACTCTTTCTGATGAATATCCGTCCATAGAAATATCGAGTCCCGGAGAGAATATCAATCTTCCACAGGAATTGGTTTTGAAACTGGTCATGGATGTTAGAGATGATTACGGAATATCAAAAGTTCAACTCGTGTGGGAGAAGGAAAAAGAAAAACATACCATGCAGATAGCAAAGAATCTCGGAGATAGGGATGCGACGATTGAATATGGCTGGGACTTGCTGAGTATTTCTATTTTTCCGGGAGATTCATTGAGATATTACGTGCTTGTTTATGACAATGATATTGTCTCCGGTCCTAAAATGACTAAGAGCAAAACATACGAGATAAGATTTCCCACTGCGACGGATATTTACAAGGAGATTGCGAGTGAAGGTGAGCGGGCACAGGAAGCGTTTGAAACGGAGTCCTATGAGATGGAAAAAGTAAAACAAGGGCTTCTTAAACTTGAGAAATCGCTAAAGAAAACAAAGAAATTAAGCTGGGAAGAAAAGAAAAAGGCACTTGAGATATTAAAGAAGGAAAAAGAACTCGTAGAAAGAGTTGAGGAAACAAGAAAAAATATGCAGAAGATTGCAGAGAAAATCAATGACGCGTTTCTTAGCAATCCGGAAATAAAAGAGAAATTGAAGGAAATAGAACGACTGATGAAGGAGATCGAAACCGAAGAGATAAGAAAGAGCATAGACAAATTAAAAAAGTCGATTGAGAATCTTGACCGTAAGGCGATGCTTGAATCGATGCAGAGGATGCTGGCTTCCCAGGAAGAGATAAAAAAAGCACTTGAAAGAACCGTTGAAATGCTGAAAAGGATCGAACAGGAGGAAAGATATAAAAGGATTGTTGAAGCGGCAAAGAAACTGGAAGGAGAGCAAGAAGAAGTCAACAAAGAAATGAAGGGAAAGCAGCAGGAAAAACTGAGAGATATGAAAGAAATGGAGAAAAATATTGCGGAAAAACTCAGCGATTTGGAAAAAGAGATGCAGGAACTTGCGACAGAACTTGGCAAGGGTGATTCCATTTCTAAGAGCGCTCTGGAAAACGCCAGGGAGATGGCGGCTCAAGTTTCTGAAGACCTGGAGAAAACACAGAAGGCAATGGACCAGGGCAATAAACAAAGTTCAATCTCTTCCGGGGAAAAGGTTCAAAGCTCTCTTTCGAAAATGTCCAGCATGTTATCGGAAGGTCTGTCCAGTATGATGGGTGAGAGAAGCGAGGAAGTCACAAGAATGCTGAACTCAATCATTGACGATGTAATCCTTTTGTCCGTAAAAACGGAGAAAGTGAAGAAACAAATTCAAGAACGAAAAAATAATACCGATGAATTGCTTTCACATTCGGCGGCTATAAAATCTGGAATCGAAAGGACACTTGAAAATGTAGAGGAGTTGAAATCCAAGGACCCGTTCATTCCACCTATTGTTGACGATGAACTGATGAGAGGAGTCTCTAATATCGTATCTTCGATGGGAAATATCGAAAGAAACAATATTACTCTTGCGTCGCGCTATGCCAGGAGTACGATGCAAACATTGAACAACGTAGCACTTACATTGATAGAAAGCAAACAGAATATGCCCAGCAGCGGTGGAGGCAGTATGGCGCAACTAATGCAGAAGCTGCAGTCCCTGTCAAGTGGACAGATGCAGGTAAATCAAGGAACACAGTCCTTAATTCCTTTGGACCTTTCTTCAGGCTCGGTTCCTGACGAAACGAGAAGGCAGCTTCAAAGTCTATCGGAACTTCAAGGTTCCCTTGCTGAAAGACTAAACCAGGTTGGAGAGGGAGTTGAAAAAGAGGGAGGGAATATACTCGGAGATTTGAGTAAGATAGCAGAAGAGATGAGGGAGGTTGCTAAAAAACTGGGTGGCTATAATGCAAATAGGGAGCTTGTTGAAAGGCAGGAGAGGATACTATCAAGGATGCTGGACGCTCAGCGTTCGATTCATAAAAGGGAGTTCAGCAAAAAGAGGGTTGCAGAAAGACCAGGTGAATATGAGCGTAGAAATCCTTTACCCTTACCGAAAAATCCCGGAGAGAAAAAAGGAATAAAAAAAGACATACTTAAGGAACTCAAGGAAAAATATCCTTTGGAATACAAAGACTTTATCCGAGCTTACTTTGACAAACTCCTTAAAGAAGAAAAAAATCATAAGTGATTTCGGAGTTTCATCAAACAACAGGCGAGGCAGGATACCTCGCCTGTTGTTGGTTATTGGAGGTAGATAAATACGGTTTTCGAAGAATCATAGCACAACTTCGTTTTTGCGTGGTTTTAAGTATTGATAAATAAAAACCCAATTGTGATTCAGACAATAGAGCATACATTCTTAGAAATTTTGTTATCTCTTTTTAAAAAATGCTTGACAGAATACACTTTTAACATTAGAATAATTCATTAAGTGAATTGAGAGAATTCTAAAATGAGTTCAAACAAAATTTTCGTGCCAACATTGTCTTCTATTTTACTATGAGATCAGGTTGCTATTTTGAGCAACATAATGTAAGAAACTAAAAGGGAGGAAATAATGTGTAATGTATTTATTAGTAGGCAGTTAACCAATAATAAGCACATAATATTAGGTAGTTATGGAAAGCAGCATTTGCTGTTTTCATTAGTACACCGAATGTTATGTTCTACATAAAAGAGAATGGCAATGAATGAAATTATAGAAAAATATAAAAATCAACTAATTCAAAAAAGGTATAGCAAAAACACAATAAAAACATATTGCAATTATTTCAAAGACTATTGTGCTTATTATAATAATGAAAAATTAGAGGATGTAACAACAAATCAAATAAACGTATATATTTTAGAGATGATAAAATCAAAAAATATTTCTATCAGTCAACAAAACCAACGAATAAATGCTATTAAATTTTATTACGAAAAAGTGCTTGGTAGAGAAAAACAATATTACGAACTTCACCGTCCTAACAAAGAACATAAACTACCAAAAGTATTAAGTAAAAATGAAGTAAAAAATATTCTGAATTCATGTAACAACATAAAACACAAGTGTATTTTAATGTTGATATATTCAGCAGGACTAAGGAGAAGTGAGTTGCTAAATCTTAGAATTTCGGATATTAATTCGGCTCGAATGGTTATAAATATAAACAGTGCAAAAGGAAGAAAAGATAGAATCTCTTTGTTATCAGGTAATTTACTTCAACTACTAAGGCAATATTATAAAAAATATAAACCTAAAAAATATCTTTTCGAAGGACAAAAAGGTGGAAAATATTCTGCAACAAGTGTGGCAAATATATTAAAAAAAGCAGCATTAAAAGCAGGAATTGTGAAAAATGTTACTCCTCATATGTTGCGTCATAGTTTTGCAACACATTTGCTTGAACAAGGGACGGATTTGCGATATATCCAAGAATTATTGGGTCATAATAGTTCAAAAACTACGGAAATTTATACTCATGTTTCCAAAAGAGCAATAGATAAAATTAAAAATCCTGTTGATGATTTTTTTTAAAGTGGATAGAAAGTAAAATGATAAAAGAGAAATATAAACAATTGTGCTTATCCTTCTATTTTGGCGGTATAAG
Organism: uncultured bacterium; assembly: GCA_964392665.1. Taxonomy (GTDB): domain Bacteria; phylum Hydrothermota; class E44-bin80; order E44-bin80; family E44-bin80; genus CAYMQB01. Next base: position 35,301 of record CAYMQB010000026.1, read on the forward strand.
CACAATAGAATATACACAATCGTTATATGAAATATGCTTTTCTTTTTACGGCTAACGCCTAACACTTTTCTATAATGAACAAATTTTATTTTTATTTTTTTAAGAGGGGGGGTATAAGGTGTTTTCTTCCGCTACGCTCCAGAAAACGGTTTTATTTATAATTTTATTTAACTATAATATAAAAGTATGACATACACTAAAAAAATTACCGAACTAACTAAAAATGTACCTGCAAGTCTTGTGGATTTTTCTATCCCACGAGACCCAGCACGAACCCCAACACAAGCTTCATCTAATTTTATTACAAACAAAGAGCAAGGCGATTGGGCTGAAAATTTGATTATAAGGGCATTTAATGAAACATCGAAAAATTTTATTGCTGTTAAATATGGTAAATCAGACGATTTAGTTGCTGGGGAAGAAGGTTTCGATACATTTTATCAAGAATTTCAAAACGAATTAGATACGATAGGAAAAAGACCTGATTTGTTAATTTTTAAAAAAGAAGATTTTGATGATACTTTAGGCTTTGATATAAGTAAAATTTCACATAGCGAAATAACAAACTATGTTAAAAAGGCTATAGCAGGAATTGAGGTGCGTTCAAGTGCTTTTTTGATTGATCGCTATGAAAATGCCATGCAAGAAAGAACGACTAAATTTACTGAAATTGCTCTGCAAACAAAAGAAAAGATATTAACAGAATTTATAGAAGAATTAGGACACCCTGCAAGAAGAAAATATTTGCCGGTTATTGAAGGGATAACCGAAGAGTCTTTAGGAGCAGTTGATTTTAAAGTCCCTGGCTGGAGCTCAAGCGATAGATTATTAGAATTAAACCAATTATTCAAAAAATTAAAACACGCCATAAAAGAGATTCAAAAAAGAGATTATCTTTCAATTACTCCAAAAGTTGAAGATATAAAAGTCGTTTTCAAGTGGATAGAGACATTTGATGTTCCACATTTTTATTTTCAGGTATTTTTTGATAAGGTTTATGGTATTTCATTTGAGCAAATTCTTTCGATAATATCCAATCCAGATAATGAAGGAGTTATTTTTTCTGTTGAAAAAGATACAAAAAATCAAAATAAAACAACCATAAAAATCAATTCAAAATCTGGAATTCAGATTGCATACAAAATTGATGAGCCAGAGCATAAAAGTGTTCGCAAAGAAATGGATCGTGGGAGATTACTTTTTTATGTTACATTTAATGGTGGAACAGCATATTTAGACATCGAAAATCTTAGACAAATACTCGGGATAAGCGAAAAAGAATTTTAATTTGCTTTGATAAAACATGAAAGATAATAATTTTGAAAATTTGTATTCAAGCACTACTTCATTAGAGCATAGAAAAAAATATGCTCAATTTTTCACACCTGCAAAAATAGCAGACTTGATGGCACAGTGGTTACTTAAAAACAAAGACCTTAAATCTGTATTAGAACCAGCTTTTGGTTTGGGCATTTTTTCAAGAACACTGCTTGGCTATAAAAACAATTTAAATATCAAAGGGTTTGAAATCGATCCTAAAATTTTTGAAGAGGCAAAAACCATATTTTCTCAAAACAATTCGGTTAATCTTCTCTTAGGGGATTACATGTATAATGACTGGAATAATAAATACGATGGCATTATATGTAATCCACCCTATTTTAAATTTCATGATTACGACAATAAAGGCATTTTAGATGAAATGGAGAAGCGGTTATCTTTACGATTAAATGGTTTTACAAATTTATATGCTCTTTTTTTGCTCAAATCAATCAATCAGTTAAATAATAATGGCAGAGCTGCATATATTATCCCTTCAGAATTTCTAAACTCTGACTATGGTAAATTAGTAAAAGCATATTTGATAAAAAATAAATTATTACGACATATTATTGTAATCAATTTTGAGGAAAATGTATTTGATGATGCTTTAACAACAGCATCAATATTGTTATTTGCTAATGATAAGAATGACAAAGCGGTTAAATTTAGTAATGTATCGACCTTAGATGACTTAGATGCGACAAAAGAACTTATTCAAAATTATCCAAATTTTGTTGATCAAGATTCAATAAATTTTATTACATTGAATCCCGATATAAAATGGAGGACTTATTATCAAAAACAAAATTCAAATAAATACAAAAACATTGTACCCTTTTCTAAATTTGGCAAAGTAATGCGTGGTATTGCAACTGGTGCTAATGAATATTTTACATTCAATAAATCAAAAGCAGAAAAATTTAATATTCCAATAGACAATTTATTACCCTGTATAACAAAATCTGCACAAATTAAAAATCCATTTTTCACAGAAGAAAATTTTAAAAAAATGATTCATTCTGATGAAGACATATTTCTTTTTAATGCTAAAGATAAACATGATGAAAAAGTTGAGGAATATATAAAACTTGGAGAAGAAAAAGAAATTCATAAAAAATTTCTCACATCGAAAAGGACACCGTGGTATTCTCTTGAAAAAAGACCACCAGCACCTATTTGGGTTTCTGTTTTTAATCGTAATGGATTAAAATTTATTAGAAATGAGGCAAATATTTCAAATTTAACAACTTTTCACTGCATCTATCCAACTCAAGATTCATTATTTCAGGCTTTAGATATCGATTTATTGTTCGCTTATCTATTAACTGATACAGCGAAACAAATTTTCGAAGACAATAGAAGAGAATATGGCAATGGTCTTAAAAAATTTGAGCCAAATGATATTAATAAAGGCATGATGCTTGATTTAACATTACTTGACAAAGAAATCAAAAAAGAAATTTTAAATTACTATGTTTTATATAAACAATCAGTTATTGAAAAACAGGAAGATCAACAATACATTAATAAAATTAATAATATTTTAACAACTATCTATACATAAATTAAGGAGTCTTGGCTTCGGGGCATTCACCCCCAGCCCCTCTGCCCCTACGCCAAGACAAAAATAAAATTTGTTAATTACAGAAAAGTGGTCTCGCTAAGGCGAGACAAAAAGAAAAGCATACATCATATAACA
>CAYMQB010000027.1:0-37287 GCA_964392665.1 uncultured bacterium
GTTGGGACCTTGTCTCTTCAGGACAGGACTGTTTTGCAGAACATCTCGTAAACCGTGTTGGTGGTGGGCTTCTTGCGACTATGTTCAATTCCCGTTACGGATGGGGTGCTTATGTGGGAGGATATGTTCCAGGTCCTTCAGAGCGTCTGGACACGACTTTTTATGCAAACATATTCCAGAACAATATATACCACCTTGGAGATGCGCACGGTCTTGCAAAGGATGCCTGGGTTTTCTATGCGGATTCAGGACAGCAGTATGATATGACCCGATGGTGTCTATACGAAAACACTCTTTTTGGTGATCCTGAGATTCCTCTCTGGACGGACATCCCGGTAACAATGGTTGTAACACACAATGCTACGATACCAATGGGCACAACCGCATTTTTCGTAAATGTAAAGGAAAATGACAATGTAACACCAATTCAGAATGCTCTGGTTTGCCTGCAGGGGAAGACTGATACAGGACTCTATGCAACAGGAACAACAAACGCAAGCGGAGATGTTTCTATTAGTGTTACAGCAAGTATTCCTAATGATACTATGTGGGTAACCGTAACTGCACAGAATCACTATCCTTATGAAGGATATGCAATTGTGCTTGATGCTGGGATGCCTGATGTACCAACAATCATCAAAGCGCTTGATTTTGGAAGATTACCGGATACACAACCAACACTCAGTTTCTATTCTAATGACCCTCAGGGTGATAATCTTGAGTATCGAGTTTTATGGGACACAGACCCTTCATTCGTAAGTCCCGACAGTTCGACAACACCGTTATATCCGAGTGGAAATATCGTCGATTTCACATTTTCCTCTTCTCTTACAGACGGAGGAACTTACTGGTGGAAAGTTAAATGCACCGACCCGGGAGGTTCGGGTATATGGACACAGTATAATACAAAGAGATCGTTCACTATTGGAACTGTTCTTCCTGCAAACACTTGCAGCTGGTTCCAGAACACCTCTGCACAATTCAATTTTAATACTTTCAATGGTACGGTAATACAGGGAGACAGTGTACTCCTCGTTGCAGCGGGTCAGACAGTCGTGGATACAATCTTTCAAGAAGATTTCGAATCCGGATTACCGCCAACTTGGACTGTCATAGATGGAAACTCGGATGGATTCCAGTGGATAGTGGGAACGACAGGAGACCTTGGTTCATACGAACCGCCGAATTTTGGCACACAGTATGCATACTATTCAGATGATGATGCAGGCAATGGTGTCATTAACCTCAATGAGGAATTAATATCTCCTGCTATGTATATTCCTCCAGCAGCCGAGGGCCTGCAAATTCAATATGGCTATGGTTTCAGGATGTGGGAAAATGGAGAAACTTATGAAGTCAAAGCGAAGTTTTTCAACGGAAGTTGGGGCGCCTGGAATACGATTGTAACATATACATCAAGCGTAACTGGAACAGCAACCATTGACTTAACCCCCTATTTCCCTGCAGATTCTGTTCAATTCGAATGGATGTATCACGATGAAACCTCGTCTTCTCACTGGGGTTATGCCGCCGCTTGTGACAATGTGCTCCTTACCTATTCCTATTCCCTTTCAAACGATACGGGTACATTAACAGGAACAAGAGTGACTTTCAACGAACTTTCAACTACTTATGCACGTTCAAATTGGGGTAAAACATACTGGCAGAAAGCTGATGGACAGGATTCCATAGGAATACAATTGGAGTATTACAACGGTGCAATATGGCAATTGATACCCGATGGGGACTTGCCCGGTAATGCGATTGGTTTCTTCACTACGCTGGCAAATGATTTTGTAGACATTTCTGCACTCGATACAGTTACATACAGTGACCTCCGACTCATTGGTCTCTTCTACAGAAAAGGCACGGATGCTCCAACAGAACCGGCATTAGTCAACTGGGAAGTCGGCAACCTTACGACATCCGAAACAACTCCACCTCTACCATTCAGCCTATTATCACCACCGGACTCAACGCTCTTCAATATCTCAAGACCAACCTTTATCTGGGAATCAACAATCGATGCAGGTAGTGGACTCAGGGATTACAGAGTCTACATCGAAGGTATATTGAGACATACTGGAACAGATACCACCTGGACTTCTGATTATGATTTGACCGAAGGTTACAATGACTGGTATATTGTTGCATATGACAGTGCAAATAACGGACGGAACTCAAACCAGACCTGGACCGTTGTGATTGATGTAACACCACCAACAACGGTCAATCTCATTACACCTGCAGACAATGTCTATCTCAACAACAGCTCCGTCAACTTCGTATGGCATAAGGCAAGTGATAACGTTAGCGGCGTCGACCATTATGTAATACAGTATGCACTTGACAGTGGATTCACTCAAGGTTTATTCGAAACAACAACGGCAGGAACCACATATGCCGCAGTATTGCCTGATACCACATACTACTGGCATGTAAAGGCAGTCGATGTTGCAACCAACGAAGGTGCATTCTCTACCACCTGGCAGTTCGAGGTCGATACACAATCACCAAATGCACCATCACTGACATCACCCGTAGGCGGTATATGGCTAACCAATACCTCGGTTGACTTCCAATGGACTGTTGTAACTGATATTGGTATTGGCGAAGTCCCTGAACTAACTTCTGCCAGAAAACTTGATATAGCAAATGTAGAACTTGGTACAGGTAATAAAAATCCCTTTACCAGTGCTGGAGATAAATCCCAGGTGCTTTCCGCACCAATTCGTTACATCATCCAGGTCGATACGAATGCGGCATTTACTTCACCACTTGTTATCGATACACTCACGGGAACATCGACCACAAAGGTTCTGAGCGAAGCATTCTATTACTGGCATGTCATGGCTTATGACCTTGCCGGTAACCAGGGTCCTTACGCATCCGCTGAAACATTCGGCGTTGATGCCACACCACCGACAACGGTCAATCTCATTACACCTGCAGACAATGTCTATCTCAACAACAGCTCCGTCAACTTCGTATGGCATAAGGCAAGTGATAACGTTAGCGGCGTCGACCATTATGTAATACAGTATGCACTTGACAGTGGATTCACTCAAGGTTTATTCGAAACAACAACGGCAGGAACCACATATGCCGCAGTATTGCCTGATACCACATACTACTGGCATGTAAAGGCAGTCGATGTTGCAACCAACGAAGGTGCATTCTCTACCACCTGGCAGTTCGAGGTCGATACACAATCACCAAATGCACCATCACTGACATCACCTGTAGGCGGTATATGGCTAACCAATACCTCGGTTGACTTCCAGTGGACTGCCGTAACATTCGAACACATTTTTGGCAGTGATAAAGGAGCAGTGCCACTATCGCCTGTTCGTTACATCATCCAGGTCGATACGAATGCGGCATTTACTTCACCACTTGTTATCGATACACTCACGGGAACATCGACCACAAAGGTTCTGAGCGAAGCATTCTATTACTGGCATGTCATGGCTTATGACCTTGCCGGTAACCAGGGTCCTTACGCATCCGCTGAAACATTCGGCGTTGATGCCACACCACCAATAATCGATTCAACAGTTGTGTGGACAGATACAGGCTATCCAGGTCCGTTCGAGATAACGACCAAGGTAACTGATAATCTCTCAGGGCTTGACTCAGTCGCTCTTTACTACAGGCGAGATGAAGACCCCAGCTGGGTAATGTCTGTTATGCATTCATCCGCTGATTGGTTCACGGATACAATACCCACCGTTGCAAATTCGAACGATACGGTGCGGTATTACATTAGAGCGCTTGATGTTGCAACCAATGCTTCAACTGACCCTGCTGGTGCACCCGCAAACTTCTATTCCTTCATTGCAAATATGCTTGGTGTGGAAGAAACATTTGAGATACCCAATAGATTTGATTTCAAAGTTAGCACGCTTGTAAAAGGGAAGGCAACATTCAAACTCAGCATTCCTGATAAAAGCAGCATCACACTGAGAATCTATGATATCACTGGAAGAATAGTTTGTGAACCGACTTCAGGGATCCATTCATCAGGTAGATACGAGTTATCATTCAAACCACTACGCAAAGGCATATACTTCTATAAACTGCAGTCGAGATATAAAAACACAACTGGAAAACTCGTAATTTTCTAATAATTTATTGTAAGGGCAGATACCCCGTTAGAGGGGTATCTGCCCTTTTGCTTCAGGTAACCGCAAGGATTACCCAGTTAACCATCCCTATTTAATTTCAACACAGGGATATTCTCCATCAATTTTTATACCTTTTAATGCTCTAAATATGCAGTTACCACCCTTTTCCTGTGCATATCCACACGCCTTTCCGGCAGAACCCATAACTGTACTAAGAATTTCCTTGAAAAATCCTTTCTCCTGGAGCTTTTCGTAAAACTCTTCGTCAGCCCTAATGTCACTTGGTATCCCTATACCACCGTTAACATCTAACCTAAAATATGTTATCAGGTCTGCATATTTTGAGAAAACTTCTTCATATTTATCTCTTTGCATCGCATTTACGATGTCCTTGAACATTTCGTCTGCTTTTTCCTTTTCCTTCTCCGCTCTCGGTCTTACGATTCTCATCATTTCTCTTTCTTCCGAAGGGGTTAATTTAACATATTCATTTTTTATGTGTTCCATCCTTTTTATGATTTCTTGCTTCACATCCGTTTTTATCAAAGGCTCTAATTGTTTTCTTTGCTTTTCCAGTTCATTTCTTGCAATACACTTAAACAGATAATTGGATATTTCCTTCAAGATTCTTGATGCAAAATGCACTATATCATCAGGATTCTTTGTGATAGATAAAATATAATAGTCTATAAGGTTTGAATCAAAATATGCAGTGTCTTCTCGTTTTACCAACCTTCCTCTAAGTAAGGTAGCAAATTCCAAAAACATATCCTCAACAATTCCCTCACCATACTCCTGTGCTTTGGAAAAGTTGTCTATGGCAATTTTCACCATGTAAAGATAACCAGTTTCTTCTCCCATTTCCTTGTTTTTCTTAAGGTATCTGATTTCCTGCATAACTATTCTTTCCAATTGAGCATCTATTTCTTTCAATTGTAGCAGACCACGTTTTTCCAATAGACTTACTATGTTCTTCATTTTATCTTGTTTCTGCATCCTGATTTCCCTTGTAATTCAAGTCTTTAAGACATGCTTCAATCAGTATGTTTTCCTTTCCTTGCAAAGCATCCATTCTTCGAAAAGCTTTTTGCATTCATCGTTCAAGAAATCATGCTTTATCTCGATTTTGTTCCCGGTCAACGATTTCATCTTCTCATTTGAGATTGCCATCTCGTTAAATCCGAACTTTCTTGAATCCCTTATGGTTGAGCCAAAAACTATCTTTGAAATTCGCGCCCAGTAAATTGCCGAGAAACACATAGGGCAGGGTTCTGTTGTCGAGTAAATTGTGCACCCCGAAAGGTCTATTGTATTTAACTTTTCACAGGCATTTCTTATTGCATTAACCTCCGCATGTGCCGTTATGTCCATCTTCTCCCAAACGGTATTGTTTGCAGTATCAACTACTTCGTCGTCTTTAACAATGCAGGCACCAAAAGGACTCTGACCATTCTTAATTCCTTCGCGTGCTTTCTCAATTGCAATTCGCATAAACTCCTTATCATTCATTTTCTTCTCCATTCGTAAATATTCAGTCACTTGTGTTGTAAAACCATTGAACAAAAAGAAGGGTGTCATTACGAGTTCTTCTTCTTGCCCTGTGTAATACCATTATGCACAAAACATTTTTCTATTACACGGGGCTTGCTCCGCATATGCGAAGCAATTTCATATTAACTAACTATCTACTCCTTACTTTTTCTCTCCCTCGAAGGGAGAGGATTAAAGCTTGCCCTGAACCTTGTGCTGAACAATGTCATGCTGAACTTGTTTCAGTATTCTTTCAGCATTTTTTAAGGATCTCCTCCGTCGTTACCGGAACTGCAAAACCACCTGCAAGATTCCGGAGACTTGATTTGTGAATCTCTTCATTATATGTACCTGTTCCATCAATTACAAAATACACCTCATAACCCCTTTGGAATGCATCACGTGCGGTAGTCTCGCAACATAGATGAGTCATAACACCCGTTATAAGAAGTTGTTTTACACTTTTAGTTCTCAGTATTTCTTCCAGATTCGTTTCGAAAAAAGCACTGTACGCTGGCTTAACTATAACCGTACCTTTACCAGTATCCAGTTCTTCCACTATCAGACTCTGCGGATTATCCGTTAAAAGTACTTCTCCCCACCATTTCCGCATCATATCTCCCGCATTTTCCCTTTCAACTCCGTATCTTGTGAAAATTACGGGAAACCCTTTCTCAGAATAGCCTTCAACAAGTTTTTTAACCTGAAGAAGAACGAATCTTCCAACCGGTATAAATGCATCGGCATCTTCATCAATAAAATATTTTTGCATATCAATAACAAGGAGTGCAGAGTTTTTGGATTCGAACACAAAATCACTATGTCTATCTTTCAGTGGTTGCAACTCTTTTGTCCATTGTTTGACTTTTTCTTTCGAATTTTTCTGTGTTATGTATTTTAGTTTCATTAATATTTTTATAAAAGCAAATCTGCTTAAAGTCAAGAGAAATCTCGAACTCCCACTAATCTAATTTAACAAAATTTACGTTTTGCAAAAAACCCTTCCATGAGCACTTGACATTCTGTGGAAACTATATTATAATAATTGATGTAAAAAGAGTTTGGTTATATTGTTTGCCATCGCCTGCAGATACAGCTTTTAGCACCGAAGTAAGTAGTTGTAGAAGAAGATAAATTTTCTTTCCAATTATTGCTTCAAAACCGACTTTCTTATATATTTTTAGGCAAACCTACGGAAGGAAGTGAAATAAATGTCCTGGAGAAATGAGCTGCGGAACAACATCTCTACTGTAGAGCAACTGAAACAATACACACGTTTAACTGCTCGAGAGTGCAAAAAAATACAAAAAATTACGGAAAAACACCCAATGAGCATTACCAAATATTACGCGTCGCTAATGCAGGATAGAAAATCGTTTAATAATGATCCGATCAAACGAATGATAATACCTCAACTATCGGAACTCAATCTTCAAGGTTCCTATGATACAAGTGGTGAAATGGAAAACACTAAAATGCCAGGATTCCAACATAAATATTCTCAAACTGCTCTTATCCTGACAACCAATAAGTGTGCATCATACTGTAGGTATTGTTTTAGAAAACGCCTTCTTGGTATTCCTACCGAAGAGACTCTGAAACGGTTTGGTGATGCATTGAAATATATTAAAGAACACAAAGAAATAAATAACATTCTGATAAGTGGCGGAGATCCACTTATTCTCTCTACGAGGATCCTGGAGAATTTTCTTGAGAAACTCACTCCCATTGAACACATTCGGTTTATAAGATTTGGAACGAAAATTCCCGTAGTTTTCCCAACAAGAATAATCGAAGATAGAACACTTCTGGATATGTTCAGGCACTATTCCAGAAAAGATAAGAGAATATATATTGTAACCCAGTTTAATCATAGTAAGGAAATAACAAAAGAATCTACGATGTGTATAGACAAATTACTTAAAGCTGGCACTATCGTAAACAATCAGACAGTTCTTTTGAGAGGAGTTAACGATAATCCCGAAACAATATCTGAACTCCAGAATAACCTTGTTAGTATTGGTGTCGGTCCATATTACGTTTTTCAGTGTCGACCGGTTAAAAGGGTAAAATTACTTTATCAGGTTCCACTCCTCAGAGGATATCATATTATAGAGGATGCAAAAAAAGAACTCAATGGTCACAGCAAGAGATTCAAATTTATAATGTCCCATCGCACCGGTAAAATAGAAATCATAGGCATTAAAGACAATTACTTCATATTCAAGTATCATCAGGCGAAAAACCCTAAAAATCTTGGCAAAATATTTATGAAACCCGTGAATAAGACCGCCGGATGGCTGGACGACCTGTAGAACACCATACATAATATCCATTTCCCAAACTCATAAAATATATTGACAAATTCGTAATGCTGTTATATGAATAGACCTATGGATATATTGAAGAAATATCTGAAGACCGAGAACATCATTTCTTCTCTCAAAGGTAACACAAGAGAAGAAATCTACAGCGAGTTACTCGCTCTGCTTGAAAAAGGAAAAGAAATACAGGATAAAAACTTCATCCTCAAATCTGTGATAAAGAGGGATAAACTTATCGATTCATATATGGGCAAAGGTGTTGTTATCGTGAGATTACATATGGATTCAAAGCGGGACATTTCTATCGCTGTTGGAATAAAAAAACAAGGTATTGAAGAAGAGGTTTTTGACAGGGAAAGAATAAACATATTCATCATTATCTTAAATCCCGAGTCAGGAAACGAGGAATATGTCAACCTTGTTTCGTCCATTTCAATTCTTCTTAATCAAGGTTCTATAAGAGAGGATATTTTAGAAGCAAGAGATAGCAGGGCAATAGCAAAAATCCTGCTCGAGTGATGAAGAGAAATCCCTGGTTGCCCGTTGTAGTTGTTACGCTGATTATTCTTACACTTACATCTATTCCAAGGATTCCACAGCCACAAACGAAAATTCATTTCCTTGACAAGATTGCACATTTTATTGTCTATTTTCTCTGGGGTTATTCAATTACATTCGTATGGAAGATAAAGAACAGACGGTCAACACTTGCGGTATTGACTGTCGCTTCCGTCATTCTCCTGTTTCCCTCCTTCGATGAACTTCATCAGTATCTAATCCCCTCACGGAATCCTTCAATCCTCGACTGGCTTGCCGACCTTGCAGGTGCTACCGCAGGTTTTGCGATTTTTTCAGAATTCCGAATTCGGGGACGGAGGATGTAAACTTGTAAACTTCTCCATTCGTACAAGGACGATTAGGGTCGTAGGGTTGGGCTGAACAATAGAAATTGTTTCTTCACAAAGTGGGTTCTTGGTTACCAGATTCTTCCAGGGCTGATATGATATGGGAAAGATTACTCAGAATGACAGAACTCACATCATCCGCGTAACTCTTCGAGTATTTTCGTTTTAGAACTATCCTTTATATCACTTGCTCTCTTTATTACCCTTGCAGGAACACCGGCAACTACAACACCTGCAGGAACATTCTTTATGACAACAGCACCTGCTGCTACAACACTCCCTTTACCAATCCTTACACCTTCAAGAATAACTGCGTTCGCTCCAACGAGAGCTCTATCTCCAACGATTACAGCCCTTTCAGAGGGTGGTTCAAGAACACCTGCAATCACTGAACCAGCACCTATGTGACATCTTTTCCCAATTTTTGCACGTGCTCCAACCACAACATTCATATCAACCATTGTCTTCTCGCCGATAACGGCACCGATATTTATTACTGCTCCCATCATTATAACGCAGCCTTTCCCAATTTTCACACCCTTTCTTACAACCGCACCAGGCTCTATTCTTGCATCAAACCTCGTCAAATTAGCAAGTGGTAATGCACTATTTCTCGCAGTAATCTCCCAGTGAAACGCCTTAATTCTTTTCTTATTCTTCTTAAACCACCTGTCTATAGAGACAAATTCTCCTATTAAAATCCAAAACTTACCTTCTCCATAGTATTGAAATCCATAATGGGAGAAATCTTTGCTTCTTAATTCTCCTCTTAAAAAAAGTTTTGCCGGTGTTTTTTTCTTACTCGTTCCTATAAGATGTGCAATTTCTTTGTATTTCAACGTTTTCTCCTTTTTCAGTAATAACGCACCTACATCTTACATCTACTAAGCCTAAAATCTACAGCTATAAAAGTAGGTCTTTCATCGAATAAAAGCCCGGCTTTTTCCTGAAAATCCACTTAGCAGCTATCAGCGCTCCATATGCAAAAATATTTCTTGAACTGGCTCTATGGGTAATCTCGATAGACTCATCATTTCCCAGAAAGTAGGTTGTGTGTGTTCCTACAACGGTTCCTCCTCTGAGTGAATGTAAACCAATATCGCCCTTCTTTCGCTTTAGTTCCCTTCCTTTTCTTCCGTAGAGAAATTTCCTTTTGCCCACTTTTTCACCTATTAACTGCGCGATTGCTTTTGCAGTGCCGCTTGGACTATCCTTTTTCCGGCTATGGTGTGCTTCTACTATTTCAACATCAAAGTTCTTATAAACTATATCCGGGAGATTCTTGAGAACTTCCATAACAATATTAATACCCATTGACATATTAGATGCTCTAAAAATGGGTATTTTTTTCGATAACCTCATTATCTCTTTGTTTTGGCGGTCACTAAACGCTGTAGTCCCAATGACTATAGGTTTTGAATTTTTTACAGCGAAATTCAACACCTTCATTGTTGCCTCGGGCGAGGAAAAATCAATAATAACATCGAATTTATTTTGCAGTTTTTCTACATCGTATACAACAGGAACAAAAATATCTCCTCTTGTCTTATCATAACCAGCGACGATCTTGATATCCTTAAGCGCTTGTGCAACCGATATTATTTCTTTACCCATTCTTCCATGAATTCCTGAAACTATTATCCTGACCATCTTAAAGCGCTCCTATTGTCTTGAGCTCGGACCTTATAATCTCGAGTGAATTTTCACTTGGTTCAACAAGTGGCAGTCTTAAGGAACCTACATCAAAACCCATAAGTCTGAGAGCAGTCTTAACAGGTATTGGGTTTGTCTCAATAAACATTGCATCTGTCAAAGACAGGAGCTTGTAATGTATTTCCTTTGCTTCGGTGAAGTTACCTTTAAGAAAACTATTAACCATTTGTTTTACCATTTTAGGAACAATATTAGCAGTTACTGAGATAACTCCTTTGCCTCCGCAGGACATAATGGGCAAAGTCAATGCGTCATCGCCGGAAAGAAGAACAAAATCATCGTCCGTCTTTCTCTCTATTTCAAAACACTGCTTGAGAGAACCGCTTGCTTCCTTGATTCCAACGACGTTGGAAATCTTAGAAAGTTTTGCAACCACATCCGGAGAAATGGAAACCCCTGTTCTACCAGGTACATTATAAATAACGATAGGTAACTTCGTGTTTTCTGCAACTTTTTCAAAATGCTCATAAAGCCCTTTTTGTGTCGGTTTGTTATAATAGGGTGTTATAACAAGTGCTGCATCTACTCCAATTTCTTCGGACTTTTTTGTTAATTCTATTGTTTCTTTTGTATTGTAATTTCCTGTCCCGGCAATTATCGGAATGTCGGTATTTTCTTTCCCGAAGGAGAACAGTTCAAGCTTTTCTTTATAACTCAACGTTGGTGATTCCCCCGTAGTCCCGGCAAGCAAGATAGCATCTGTTCCGCCTTTCTTATGGTGTTCAAATAATCTCTCCAGTGTTTTATAGTTGATACATGCATCATTAAATGGCGTGACGAGTGCAACAATTGAACCTGTAAACATATCTACCTCCTGGTACGAATATTTTGCCTGTTTACACAGATAGAATTATAATTTGGAAACTGCCAACTATTAGCTCTTCTCTTGCTCATTGGGAAATCCCTCCTACACTTTCCTCTTTCCTCCTCTCCTTAACGCTTGCATTGCTTTTATTCTATCCTTCCACCTAATGAAAAGAAGTATTTCTCTTCCTATGGAAATGACCTCAACTACATTTAAATGCTTCTTCGCAAGAGGTGAAAGCAGATAGTTTATCATACCGGGGAGATTAACCGGTGACTCTCTTTTCATAATCAATAGGGCTACATTTTTCGTTTCAATAATGCTTAACCCAAATTTTTTTGAAACATTAGCAAGTTTTTTAATAACTTTCTGAGATTTCTCATCGGGAACATAAAAACCTAAATATTCAATGCCCAGAGTGGTCCCGAATACATTGCTTGTTTCTAATACCATACAGGTTAGTTTTTTTATAAGTTTTCTATTACCTGTTATGTCTTTTTTGCATATGCTTATTAATGAAAGTTCCTGGTCCAGTAGAAAAAGCTTCCTCCCAACCTTACCATCTATAACAGTGCCTTCATATTCAAGATTGCCAAATGAATGATGCACAATTTTTGCCTTCTGTCCCTTTTTCTTATACGAAAGAGCATCCGAATGAATAACGTTCGCTCCAAACGATGACATAGTCGAAAGACTATCGGCACTAATTAATCTCAAATGCTTTGCCTTTGGAAAAATGGATGGATCGACGGCATATATTCCATCCACATCTTTTACCATTACTACTTCGACCGCCTTTAAATACTTTCCAAGAACAAAGGCAGTTGTGTCACTTCCTCCTCTTCCCAGTGTACCCCATTCTCCGCTTTTCTTAACTGCTATGAATCCTGGAACAACTATACAATCGAAATCTCGAAAAAATCCTGGGAAATTCCTTTCTATCCTACTTTTCGTTTGACTTCGGTTAAGCGAACCGTCAGTTTTTAAAATAAGTGGCCATTTTTTTGCACCCGGTTCCAGTATCATCGATCTTACCTCCGCAATCTTTAGCATATAGTTCAGAATTCTGGCAGAAATCATCTCACCCATTCCAAGGATTTCCATGGATTTATCAACTGTCGTTTCAGGGTCAAGGTTCTGAATTAGCGAAAAAAGTTGATCCGTCGTGCTGCCCATTGCAGAAACGACACACACTATCTTCGTTCCGGATTTTACTTCGGAAACACAAGCAGAAACTGCTAACATTATTTTTGATTTATCGCGGAGACTTGCTCCCCCGAATTTATATACTTTGACTTGCATCAAATATTGAACCCTTTTATTCTTTCAAGAAGCGTTTTATAACTTATACCAAGTATTATTGCTGCTTGAGATTTGTTTCCGCTTGTCTTTAGTAGAACCGAACGAATTAGCTTTTTCTCCGCAATCTCTTGACCAACTTTGCTCGCTTCTTTCAGACTCATATCCTCTGTTATCTCTATCTCTTTCTCGATACCTTTCATAGATTCCTTTATGCCAATATCAACGGGATTTATGATGTTTCCTTCCGTTAATATGACGGCTCTCTCGATAATGTTTTCAAGTTCCCTGATATTTCCAGGCCACAGATAATTTTCTAACAATCGTTTTGTCTTCGGTGCAAGTTCCATCTTCCTCTTTCTTAATTCAGCGGCAAACTTGCTTACGAAGTGTTCTACAAGAAGGAGAATATCTTCTTTCCTCCTTCTCAAAGGTGGAAGCTCGATAGGGAAAACACTTAATCTGTAATAAAGATCTTCACGAAAATTTCCTCTTCTTATTTCCGATTTCAAGTCTTTATTTGATGCTGCTATCAATCTCACGTCTACTTCGATCGTTTCGTCACCGCCTAATCTTGTAAATGTTTTCTCCTGGATGAATCTCAGGAATTTCGACTGCAAATGAAGTGGTATGCTCCCTACCTCGTCAAAGAAAAGTGTTCCCGAACTCGCTAGTTCAACCTTTCCGATTTTTCGTTTAACTGCCCCTGTGAACGCCCCTTTTTCTGACCCAAAGAGCTCATTCTCCAGAAGTTCCGAAGGAATTGCGGCACAGTTGATCGCAGCAAAAGAACCTTTCTTTCTTGCACTCATACCATGAATTGCCCGTGCGAAGAGTTCCTTTCCGGTTCCACTTTCGCCTGTGATAAGCACTGCTGTATCGCTTTTTGCAACTTTCTGTGCAAGTTTTGCTACCTCCTTAATCTCTTTACTCTTTCCTATAATGTTCGAGAACCCGTAATTCTTGCTTAATTCTTCCTTGAGGATTATGTTCTCTCTCAAAAGTCTTTGCTCTTTCCATGCCCTGTTAACCAGATGTACCAATCTGTCAGGCTCAATGGGCTTTTCTACGAAATCATAAACACCAAGTTTCATTGCCTTCACGGCATTATCAATTGTTCCATAAGCAGTTATGATAATAATGGGAATCGTGCTGTCGATTCTCTTGATCTCTTTTGCAATTGCAATACCATCTTTTCCAGGGAGTCTTAAGTCGAGAAGCACAACATCTATGTTTTTCTCATTAAACGTCTCGATTGCTCCCTTTTCTTCTCCTGCCTCGAAAACCTGGAAACCGACAAGTTTCAGTGTTTCCCTTATATACTCCCTGAAACTTTCCTTGTCTTCGACAACGAGTATATTAATCATTATCTTTACAGTATATATTTACTATTTTCTCGATTATGTTACTCGAGCTTTTTCCCAAAACGTATGGTATTGTAATTACCTTTCCGCCTCTTTTTTTGACAATGTCAGACCCTACGATTTCATTCTGAGCATAATCGTCACCCTTTACAAGAATGTCTGGAATAATTCGCCCTATCAAGTTCAGCGGAGTCTCCTCGTCAAAAGCAATGAGATAATCCACAAATACGAAATTCGAAAGGATAAAAAGCCGATCCTCAAGCGACACTATGGGTCTTTCCTTCCCCTTTATTTTGCAAGTCGAAGAATCAGAATTGACAGCAACAAAAAGAACATCGCCAAGCGATTTCGCTTCCTTCAGATATACAATGTGTCCCCTGTGGATAATATCGAAACAACCATTGGTAAAAACAACAGTCTTATTATGTAATTCGAGATTTTTCCTTATTTCTACTGCCTGTTCGATCTTAACAATTTTATCCATACATCAATATCAAATAGCACAAAAAATTGGGAGTGTCAAGAGGTTTTCTAAACGAAGAAAATGTCCCTATGGTATAGAAGGTTCAACAAAAATAGTCTTTTCTCTAATCAATAATACCTTCCCAGGTCCAAGTTTTTTTGATTTTCTCACATATTTTCTTTCCGTGTAACTAACAGGAACAATTTTTGAGTGCTTTGCCTTGCTGAAATGTGCAGCAATTCCCGCTGTTTCTTCAATATCTGTTTTTGTAAGTTTTCCATCGTTCACGAGTATGGTATGACTGCCTGGAGATTCTCTTACATGGAAAAATATATCTTTCCCTTTTGCAACCTTAAAAGTCAATCTTTCGTTTTCTATTTTGTTTCGTCCAACAAGAACTGTCTTTCCTGTCTTTGTGTGGAAAGTCCTGAACTCCTTTTTTATCCCGACCTTTCTCCGCTTTCCATGCTCTCCAAAAGAGTATCTTTCTTCGAATTCAATTAATTTGCTAACATCGAAATTCGCTATTTCTTGCATCAATTCTTCGGATTCCCTGATTTCTTTCTTAATTACCTGCTCCCTTTTTTTAATAACCTTCTGACTTCTCTGTGCTTTTCTGTATCTTTTGAAATACTCATCTGCATTTTTGACTGCGGATTTTTTTGGATCCATCTTAATCTCAATAATTCCTGTTTCCTTATATGGATCCTTCAATTTCAACAAGCTTTCACCCCTCTTGATTTTCCCAAGATTAACGAGTATTAATTCGCCCCTTATTTTAAATTCTCCACTCGCTCTGACATTTTCAAACTCTTCCGACAGCTTTTTTAGAATGTTTTTTTTCGCTTTTATCTCGTTGCATATTTTTCTGCTTAATTGTTCCCTCTTCTCTTCCGCTATCAAATGTTTATAGTATTGGCTAACTGCATCACTGAAGCTTTTTTCCCTTCTGGAAGAATCGAAACTTTTAACGGGCGAAATAAAAATGGGATTGTCGTTTTTGAAGACGATGTAAGCTTCCGCTTTGTTTACTACCTTTGATAGGAATTCCGCGATTTCACTTTTACCTCCCATCTCTTCCATTTGTTTTATCCATGGTGGCAATTTCCTGAAACGTTGTTCCAGCACTGCGACTGGTGATCCCGCTTCCGATATAGTTTTTAGGGCTTTCTTTGCTGTAATATCTTGTTTGTGAGTCAGGCAATAGGTCTCTCCAATTCTTTTTTTTGCTCTTGACTTAAGCTGGAACACTATACGTTTTACGCTGTCAAGCAAGTAAATATTCGACGATGGACCTGTGATTTCGAAAACAAGATAGTATTGAATGTTATACTTGTGCTTTGAAAAACCAATATAAAATATTCTATCAAGACCAATCTGCTGTATCTCAATGACCTTATGGTACTTTAGAAAATCCTCAAATGGGTGTTTAACCAAAGCCTTTTTCTTTTTGTCAGACAAAAAACATATTCTGCAAAATATGGGGTGAGAAGAAGCAAAGAGAATATTGGAATAAAAATCGATATAGATATCTCCTGCTTTATCTTTGCCTATTCGTTTTACCTTATGCCCAACCAGAGATTTGATTTCCTCAAGCATACAGTAAAGAAGAATACTATCGAAATAAGGTCTTATCTTCTTCTCCTCTTCCTTCTAATTGTCCATAGTATTATTAACCATAGAACAATAATTAAAATTATTAGTGGAATAAGAATGATAATAAACCATATAATTCCGAAGAAAAATTGTAAAGCTAATTTAAATGACCTTATGAAACCTTTCTTAATACCCGTTCCTTCTATTACTGAAATTTTCTGATTGTATATATTGACTGTGATTCGTGCATAATCCGTTCTGCTATTCAAATATTTTATTCTTCCTTCAAGAGTTTCAATCTTCTCTCCAATCCTTTCAATTTCTCTTTCAACTTTCAGTATGTCTTCTACCCTATATGCCTTCTTTAGCAAATCGAATAGTCTATCTTGAACCTTTCTGGCATTGCTAAGTCTCGCTTCAACATCATAAAATTCTTCGGTTACATCTTCTTCGCTGATGTTCTCCGATTCAATCTTCCCCACGGTTTTCAATTCATCAAGCAACGGGAGAAATTTCTCAGGTTCAACCTTGATTTCAAACTTAGCTCCCTCGCTGGTTTCATAGCTTGACATATTGGAATTCACAACTATGCCTTCATACTTCTTGACAAGCAAAAGCGTTTTCTCATAAGCTTCCTTCACCTTCCCAGATTTAATGGAAACATACCCCGTTCTTATAACCTTTTCTTCGAATTGTCCTTCAAATTCACGTTCTCCCGCGGTAGCTGCAAACGCCCCGCTCATTTCATTTCTTTTATCCAATGCCCCTCGATCAATATCCTTACTTTCGCTTTCTTCCAACTTCTCTGACGGATAGTCGTCCCTGCATGCACAAATAAGAAGAGGAATCAATAAAAGAACCAAAAACACCTTTTTCAACGTTCCCTCCATGTTTAAAAGTTAATAATCTTGTTATACTAAAACCCCACAACATTGCTCAAATACTGTGGGGTTCATTTTACTATACAATCTAATTTCTGTCCTATTCCATAATTTTACAGACAGCCACCTCCACCACAACCTCCGCCTCCACAACCCCCACCACCCATCTGTTTTCTGTAAGTAAAACCGAAGGAAATTCCTATGGAATGGTGTGGACCACCAAATTCTTTGCCCACATTAGCCATATTCAGTGAATACTGCACATCGAGGAGAATCCTGAAATCGTATGTTCTGAAGCCTACGAGTCCAGCATTCAAATTCAATGCCATTCCAAATCCTGTCTCAGCATAATCGGCGAAATATCCTGTCTCTCTGTAGACACCTAAATACTTCATTCCAATACCTCCTCCAGCATAAGGGCAAAAGTCCTCCTTTGAGAAAAGGTACAGGATAGATAACTGAGCTAAGGTTGCTTCGACTGCATGAACCGAAGTATCGCTCCCGGTAGTATCATATTCACCGAGTGAACCTGTAAATGGGGTAAAACACTCACCCATACTGGCTTCAACAATGAACTTGGGTGTTTCATACCAGTAGAGAACGCTGCCTCCCATCAAGGCACTTGCTCCACCGTATGTATTCCAAAGTGGCATACCCATACCAAACTTTCCGCCTACGGTATAGAAACTCTTTTTTCTTCTTGGCTCTTTCGTCTCTTCCTCCGTTATCTTGCCTATCTCGCCAGTTTTTTCCACCTTTTTTCCTGTTGCGATTGACTTTGCAAGCCTTTTTGATGCGATATCAAGGTCCTCGGCATTTGTTGCTGTAACCCTGTCAGAAAAAACGATATTATGGGAGATTACTTTAACAACATTTGCCGAAATGACATACTTCTCACCCAATTTTGAGATTGTTCCATAAACAACTTTCTCAGCTCCTAACTTGAAACCTATCTCCGCAGCACTTTCCTTATTCTCACATTTAACAACCTTACCAAGCATCTTCTCCATCTGTTCCTTCTCGATGACCTCGATATTCTTGTAAGAAGATATATCGCCTCTGAGCAAAGTTATTGCTGCTTCTACAAGCGATGCATCAACTCCAATACCTTTGAAATCAACCACTGCAATCTTCTCCGCAAGAAGAGAAAAAGGTATAAGTATAATAAAGAACAAAAAGCCCACTACTCTATGATTAGACATAAAACCTCCTTTTTACCTTTTTATGTTTTTTATCATATTTCAGTTTGCTTGTCAATATTTTTTTCGCTTTTCACATCAAAAGTATATCTATCTGACAACTGCAATCTTTCTCGTAGAGCTTGTATAACCTGTTCTCAAAAGAACAAGGTAAATCCCCGCATCAACGAACTCCCCGTTGCTGTCCTTTCCATCCCAGGTTGCTGCTCCTTCTGCAGGTGTTTCGTAGCGTCCCGGAACAAGAAGCGAACCAAGGTCGATTTCTCTAATCTTCTTTCCAGAAACAGTATAGATAAAAATCCTTCCGCCAAGCCCTTGATTCATAATGTTGTAAGGGATAACAACCTGACTCTGATTTTGCAGATTAAATGGATTTGGATACGGAGGTGATAGTTCATCCTCTTCAAATGCTGGAGGAATGAGTGGCTCGTTATTCATTGCATCCCATATATCTGCTATACCCCATCCAAGAAGCGTATCCGGTGAACTTGACTGGCTTGCAGTCTGGAGAAGCACATCCCTTACCTTCATAGCAGACCAATCCGGATGTGCTTGCAGGATTAGTGCGCATCCACCTGCAATAAGGGCGGTGGAAACCGAAGTTCCGAAACCCGTGTAGTAAGGCTGTTCTTCGGCAGTATCCGGTGCTTCAGGGTCATAATCGGGATTTATGTGATAACCACCCCAGGAGGCGCAGACCTCGGGCTTTATTCTTCCGTCGGCGGTCGGGCCTATCGCTGCACCATAACCGACACTGTCAATCCATACCCATGCCCATTCCCATTTTCCTGAAGTGTAATTGGAATCAACCGCTCCAACGGAAATAATACTGTCTGCATCCGCCGGTGCAACAATGCAGGTACCGGGTCTCGCTGTTTGAGTACCAAATCCAGAACTAATATTTCCCATTGCAGTTACAACAACAATACCTTTACTTGCTGCCAGATCCGCAGCACGCGTAATAACCGTCGAATCACCATTCATATCTTCATAAGAATATCCAATTGTATCATCGAAGAATTTATATCCAAGGGAACTCGATATAATATCCACCCCACCTTTGTCAGAACCACAGGAATCTGCCCACTCAGCACCAGCAACCCAATTATCCTCTTCCTGTTTTATTTCGGCTCCTCTTTGCTCCGTTTTAGCAAGAGCAAACTCCGCATTGAATGCAGGACCTATAAGTTCATTATCCTTAAAACCAGCAATTATGGACAACATCGATGTTCCATGTTTACACTGGTCAGCGTCTTCCCCTAATTGACGACCAACATAAGAAGTATCGTTTATGAAATCCCAGGTGTCGATGATGTTCCTGCTAACATGCGAAAAAGCCTCGAACTTCGTTGTATCCATTATGAATCCGTCATCGAGCATCCCTATCCTGACACCTTCGCCAAAGTAACCGTGATTGTGGGCTTCATCGATTCCAATAAGAGAATTCTGGCTTTTTGAACTTCCGTAATGGAATTCAAAACCTTCCTCTTTTTGCATCTTCTTCACACCTTTTTGCTTATCTACCTCGGGTTCAAGGTAGAACGTTTCGACCATTTTCATTTTCCGAACAAATGGCATATATTCTATTTCTTCTAGTTCTTGCTTTGTTGCGGTAAAACTGGCGGCATTCAGCCAGTTCGATATTTTTCTCTTTTTGGCACCTGTTTCCACTATCCTTTGCACATAATCCTTAACAACCCCTAAATCACTGAAATCGGCAATATTTTTACCTATCATTTTCTCTCTTCTTTTTCTTCTCCGAGCGCTGAGATGATTTCTAAATTTAGCAATGTTCTCCTCATATTTATTCTCTGTAAAGAAGCCTTTATCCGTAAAAAAGACCCAAATATTTACCTCGTCGTTTTCACTCATACGACCCATATGAAGACCGAGATTTTTCTCTATCTTTTCCAACCCAGCAGGTTTATATAACTCATATGCAAAAAGATAGGGAACTAGAATAATCGTACTCAGCAAAATAATAATCTTCTTCATTTCACCTCCAATTTTGAAAGATTTTACCACACAATCTTACAAAGTGCAAGTGAAATTTCTCTTTTTTCCTTGCAAAACTTTAAGACATCTGCTAATATGCTAAAAATTCAAAAGGAGGTATATATCTTACAAGGAGAAAACCGATGAGAAAAGTACTCTTTGTTCTTGGTGTTCTGCTTTCTTTTCAAAACCTAACCTCTTTACCTTTATGGGAAACAGAAGATTTTATCAAAGCAGAACTCGGAGCCAAAAAAGAATCTATCTTCCCTGACCAGATACCTCAACCAGGTCCTGAATGGAAAAGGTGGAGTTACATTCATCAATTTTTTGAGACCTGTGCATTCATAAAAGGTTTACAGGTTTCCGACTCTGCATCACCGGATTTTGGCGGAATGATAGAAGGTGAAAACGCAATGAACATTATCGAAACGGATAATACCCAAGAAGCAATATGGGTCTGGTCAAGATACAGGGAACTTACAGGAGATACAACTTACGACAAAAATATAAGAAGAGCCTGGATTTACGTGCTTGCTCATCCTGCATACAATGAAGAGGGAACAGAGAGCGATTATTACAGAGTCTGGAACTGTGGACTGGCCCTTTTTGCCGAGGGGAAATATAGAGAGGTAACGGGTGACTCAAGTTTTATAAATTATGCGGATAGTTGCATAGGTTATATGTTTAATCATCCTTTACCTTTCACCGGTGTAGGGGGATACTATGAAAGGCTTCACCCGAAGACGACATCACTTGCCGCCGGTATGCTCTACCAGTACGGAAAGAAGAACAATATTCCCGAGTGTATTGACACTGGTCTTGTTTATGGCGAAGGGGTTATTTCCTGGCTCGAAGTAAATCCGGTGCAAAATCTAAATGACGAAATATGGGCTATGTCCGGGGGAACGGCAGTCTGGGGAATAGAAAGGTCTCTCTTCGAAGAAGATTCAATGAGGGGACGAGAATGGCTCTATACTTACATTCCTTTAATGAAATACATTGCCATTTCGGGGCAGTGGAACAACTCCTGGAATGTATGGTATGCAAATGCCTATAATTTCGCTGGACGCATAATGAAGAAACACCATTACAATGCTTTTCATCACTCTCTTACGGACAGCCTCCTTGTTCAGGATAGGGATAACGATGGGGGTGTTCCTCCCACAAAGGGTGATTCACAGAATGGTGACCACAGCTGGGTTTCTTCGTATATGGTTTTTATGGGTTTCCAGGGTTTAATGGACTCCATTGGAAACTACGATGCGGGAGTAATGCAGATTATTTCACCAACAAAAAAACAGGTTTTCTTACCTTTTGACACAATCGATGTAAAACTGCTGTGCGCCAACTATGGATTCAATGGGCTAACTGGTGTACCAGTTCTCATATCTTCCCCATTCAATTTTAATTATTCTATTTCACTTGGAATGGGGGTGGTCGACACATTCACATTCCATACACAATGGATTCCTCCTGATACAGGTGTATTTTCTTTTTACGCTTTTACTCAGCTCTCACAAGACAAAAGAACAGCAAACGATACTTCAAAAGCAACGTTCAGAATAAATCCTGCTCGCGCCGTCAATGGCATTGTCAAAGACAAAACAAGTGGTAATCCTATTAACGCAAATCTCTTTTTCACGATCAAAGGTGATTCCGGAGAAAATTTCTATGCGAGTGCCGTGACAGACAGTCTCACCGGGACATACAGCGTAATGCTTTTTGATACCGTTTTTAGCATTAAGGTCCAACCTGACATTCCATATCCTGTCACAAGAAGAAATAGTGCTTTGGTCACTCCGGATACAACCATTGGTTTCGATTTTCTTATAGAACCCGCAATACTCCTTTTGGTTAATAGAGATGAAAATGCAAATTACAGTATCTTCTATTCCGAAAACCTCGATTCTCTTGGTGTAAGCAACGTTCTCTGGGAAGTTTCCAAACAAGGACTACCACCATTCAACGCACTTAATAACTTTGAAACCAGGACAATTATATGGTTCAGCGGAGATACTGATTCAAACACCATCTCGGCTGAGGAGCAGGATAGTTTGACAAGTTTTCTTGATGGAGGGGGTAATCTTTTTCTGACAGGTCAGAATATCGCAGAAGAACTCACGGGTTCCAATCTTTTGACCAACTATGTTCATTCGACTTTCGTGTCAAATACAAATGCAAGCATACTTCTGGGTGTTGACGGAGACCCAGTCGGACAGGGACTAAATCTTTACATAGTAGGTGGCATTCCAAACAATCAGTATTCCCAGGAGATTGTCACACCGCTTTCTGGTGCAGATTCGTCATTCAATTATCTCGCCGGTGGAGCAGCTGCTGTTAGATACGATGCTACATCATACAAGACAGTACTCTTCGGGTTCGGGTTCGAAGCAATTAACAAAACAGGAACTTTTGCATCACGTAAAACTATTTTACAGCGAGTTCTCAACTGGTTTGGCATAGAAACAGGAATTGAAAAAGAGGAGAGGAAAATCTCACCTGAACTCTCCCTAAGTATATATCCGAATCCCTGCTCTGAAAAAGTAGAAATAAGAATACGAATTTCAGAAAACACGAAAATAGAAAACGGAAACTATGAAATTTCCAAACCCTCAATCTCCCTTTTCATTTGTGATGTAAGTGGTCGAGTAGTTAAGAATTTCCCGATTTCTAATTTCAAATTTCCGGTTTCTGTAGTATCCTGGGATGGTAGTGATAATAATGGCAAGAGATTGGCAAGCGGGATATTTTTTCTTACTTATAAAGACAAAAAACAAAAGATAACAAAAAAACTCATTATGCTAAGTAATAAGAGATAGAGGGAACTGCTCGGTTGGTTGGATTGTTTCAAACCTTGAAACAAATATAATTTCTGTGTCTCCGCGGTTGAATAGCAAATTGTAAAAAAGAATCTGTGATTAATGCTTTCTGGGGAGGAGGGGATTAGTTCTCGGAGTAGACACTAACCCTTTTTTTACTCTTGCCTAATCGTTCGAATTTCACTATACCTGTAATAAGTGCAAAGAGCGTATCGTCTTTCCCTCTACCAACATTTCTCCCGGGATGTATTTTCGTCCCTCTCTGTCTTACAATAATACTGCCAGCGTTTACGACCTGCCCTGAGAATCTTTTGACACCCAGAAACTTGGGTTTACTGTCCCTTCCATTTCTCGAGGAACCCACACCTTTCTTGTGCGCCATTATTTACCTCTCATCTTCTGGTTTATTTGGTTTGTTTGGTTTGTTTGGTTTGTTTGGTAATTTCGTATTTTAAGGTCTTCGGTCTTATGTCTCATATCTTATGTTTTTTTAGTTTCTTTAGTTTGTTCAGTTTTTTTATGGCTTTTCAACATTATCTTCCTTATTAGTATCTCACTAAAATGCTGACGATGTCCTTTCTTTCTTTTGTAATCCTTTCTTCTCTTAAACTTGAAAATGATAACCTTTGGATGTCTTCCCTGTGAAAGAATTTCACCTTCAACAGCATATCCCTTCAAATATGGTTTGCCAAATTCAGATTTTTTGCCATCTACTATGGCAAGAATCTTATCGAATTTTATCTTATCACCTACTTTAGCATCAATTTTTGGGATTTTAATCTTCTCTGTTTCCTGAACTGTATATTGAAACCCACCTGTTTCTATTACTGCTTTCATGTGCACTCCTTATTGCAATAAATCACAACTCAAAAACAAACATTATTTTTTTGACTTTTGCTGAATTGTTTCATTCTCCCTCTGTAGACGGAGCGGGAATATCCGACCCTTGTTCAGGAGCTTCCGGTGCTGGCTGTATTGGAATAAGGTCTTTCTTCAACTCATCCTCGATCCCCCCACCTCTTGCTCTGTACTTCGGCGACACGGCAAGGACTATTGATGAAACCATAAAAAGAATAGCTAATACCGCAGTTAGTTTCGAAAGAAAGGGCGTGGCACCCTTCGCACCAAAAACGCTCTGTCCGGCTCCAAAAACTGGTGATAATCCTGCACCTTTTGCCTGCTGCATAAGTACAACAACAATCAGAAGAATTGAAATTAGTATATGTACCGGTAAAAATATTGCGAACATTTCTCCTCCTAAGATTCACCTGCTGCGATCTTGATTATATCGGCAAAACCTTTCGCATCAAGGCTTGCACCTCCGACAAGTGAACCATCAATGTCGGATTGCTGCAGTAGTATTTCGGCATTTGAAGGCTTAACGCTCCCTCCATATAATATTCGGATGTTGTCCCCGTTCATTTCAAAATCCGCTTCTAAAACACCTCTAATAAGCTTATGTATGCTATTTGCATCCGCAGGTTGAGCCGTTTTTCCCGTTCCTATCGCCCATATAGGTTCGTATGCAAAGATAATCTTTTCTTTGTTTACCTGATTTTCCATGGCTCCAATAATTTCTCCCCTGACCACTTCTTCTGTGTGTCCTGCTTCTCTTTGTTCCAATGTTTCTCCGACACATAAAATCGGGATTAATCCTACCTCAACTGCCCTCTTTATTTTTTTGTTTATATCATTATCACTTTCACCGAAGTACTTTCGTCTTTCAGAATGTCCTATTATTACATATTTACACCCACAGGATACAAGGAAATTCCCTGATATTTCACCTGTAAAAGCACCTTTCTCCTCGTAAAACATATTCTGTGCGCCAAGTTCTATTATGGTGCTTTTAATAATCTTATTAACAGGGAAAAGAGCCGTAAAAGGAGGACAAATTACTATATCAACATTTTTGATATCGTTAACATTCTTAACAAGTTCTGCCGTAAGGTCAATTGCTTCATCATTTTCCTTGTTCATCTTCCAGTTTCCTGCAATCATGAATTTTCTCATAATAATTCCTCATCGGTAAGGGCAACTATACCTGGAAGTTCCTTTTCAGCCATAAACTCGAGAGAAGCACCGCCTCCCGTCGAAATGTGAGTAAAAGATTTCTCAAGTCCAGCCATTTTTACTGCGGCAACACTATCGCCACCACCCACAACAGTAATTGCTCCTTTGTTGGTTACCTGCGAAATTACATTGGCAATATCCATAGTCCCCTTTCTGAACTTCTCCATTTCAAAAACACCTAATGGGCCATTCCAGAAAATGGTTTTTGCACTCAAGATTGCCTGGGAAAAAATCTTTATGGTCAAAGAACCTATGTCAAGCCCCATCCATCCTTCTTCAATCTCATTCTTCTCAACTGTCTTAGTTTTAGCGTCATTAGAAAATTCAGTACCTACAACAAAATCGTTTGGCAAAACAAAATTGGTTTTTTTCTCGATGGCATACTTCAATATCGCATTAGCCTCGGGTAGTTTCTCGATATCGATAAGAGAACTTCCCACTTTTGCACCCTGTGCTAGTAGAAATGTGAATGCCATTGCTCCACCTATAAGAATGGTATCTACCTTTGGAACCAGATTCATTATCACATCTATCTTTCCCTTGATCTTTGCCCCACCAAGAACAGCTATAAAAGGTTTCTCTGGATTCTTGGAAGCATAACTAAGCCATTTTATCTCTTTCTCCATTAAAAAACCCATTGCTCGCTCTTTATAAAATTTGGTTATACCAGAAACGGAAGAATGCGCTCTATGAGCGGTTCCAAAAGCATCATTTACATATTTGTCTCCTAAAAGAGATAATTGTTTACTGAATTCAGGCTCGTTTTTCTTCTCTCCTGGATTGAACCTGAGATTTTCAAGCAGGAGAATTTGCCCATCTTTCAGGTTTTTGCTTATCTTGATAACATCGTCGCCAACTATATTTTTCGCAAAAAACACTTCCGTCGAAAGAAGATCGCCTAACCTCTTCTGAACTGGTTTCAATGAGAGTTTCGGCACAACAGTACCTTTAGGTCTTCCTAAATGTGATGCAATAATAGGTCTTCCTCCATTTTTCAGTATATATTTTATCGTCGGAAGAGCGGATACAATCCTGTAGTCATCTGCAATATTACATTCATCATCAAGAGGCACATTAAGATCTAATCTCGTGAAAATCCTTTTATTCTTCAGTTTAGTGTCGGTAATCTTCAATTTGTTGAGGTTCATTACAATTTTTCTCCCACATATTTCACAAGGTCAACTATCCTGCTGGCATATCCCCATTCATTGTCATACCACCCGAGAAGCTTAACGAATTTCTCCCCCAGTATTTTCGTTTCGAGTGAATCAAAAATCAATGAGTAAGGATTTCCAATAATATCAACTGATACGAGCGGGTCTTCGCAATACTGAACAAATCCCTTAAAAGCTCCGGAAGAAGCGTCCTTAAATACTTTGTTGATTTCCTCTACGCTCGCCTTTCTTTCCAGGTTGCACACAAAATCCACGAGTGAAGCGTCAATCACAGGAACTCTTAAGGCAATAGCGTCAAGTTTTCCTGCGAGTTCAGGCATAACAATAGCAATTGCTTTGGCAGCACCTGTAGTTGTTGGGATAATGGAGTGTGCTGCCGCTCTACCTCTCCTCATTGCCTTATGTGGAGTATCTATTAAACGCTGGTCGTTGGTGTATGCGTGAACAGTGGTCATAAAACCATTTTTTATGCCAAAGTTATCGTTGAGCAGTTTTACCATTGGTGCAAAACAATTAGTGGTGCACGAAGCATTGGAAATCACATTATGATTTTCGGGGTCATATTCTTTCTCATTTATTCCAAGAACACATGTGAAATCAGGTGGTTCACCCTTGCCTGGAGCTGTAAGAATAACCTTTTTTGCGCCTGCATCGAGATGCATTGCTGCCTTTTCTCTACTTCTGAATATACCGACTGCTTCCACAACAATATCGACGCCAAGGTCTTTCCAAGGTATTTCGTTGGGATTTCGAACCGAGAGTACCTTGAATTTATCGCCTGCTACAACAATGCTATCTGTCTCTACCTTGACATCCTCGTCAAGAACACCGTGCGTCGAATCGTATTTCAGAAGATATGCAAGTCTTTCTGCATCCGTAATATCGTTAACTGCAACGAAATCGAAGTCAGGATTCTTTTTTCCAATCCTGAAAACCAACCTTCCTATTCGTCCAAATCCATTAATACCAATTCTTAATGACACTAGACCTCCTTGACTTTATTGTAAGCATTTAGTTATTAAATCCAGCAGAACATTTATCAAATTCTTACTGGATTTTTCCTCTATATAGCAGACAAACTCAAAAAAGTCAAGGGAAAAATCTTGACAAATCTCTATTTTGCGATTATAATGAATGCGAAAAATTCTTTAAGCGGAGGAAATGAGCGTGGAAAAAGAAAAGGAGATGCTTGACCAGAAGAAAATAAGGATAGAAAAACTCGAGAAGCTAAAAACACTCGGAGTAAATCCCTATCCATACAAATTTACCCGCACTCACAAGATAAGCAAAATCAGAAATAGTATCGATGAGATGATGGACAACGATACAGTTTTGATATCCGGTAGAATTATGGCAAAAAGAGGTCACGGAAAAACAGTATTTGCAGATATCGAAGATACAACAGGGAAAATGCAGGTCTACTTCCGAAAAGACAAACTCGAAGAGAAACAGTTCGAAGTAGTTGGTCTCATTGATATAGGAGATTTTTTGGGTGTCAGTGGCGAAATATTCAAAACAGGTACAGGAGAGATAACTATTCTGGTTAAGAATTTCGAATTTCTTTCCAAGTCACTTCTTCCCCTGCCGGAGAAATGGCATGGTTTGCAGGATAAAGAAATAAGATACAGGAAACGATACTTAGACCTCATAATGAACAAGAATGCAAAGGAAATAATTGTTACAAGAGCAAAGATTATCGGAAAAATGCGTGAACTACTTAACAATAGAGAATTTATCGAAGTTGAGACACCTGTTTTACAGCCCTTATACGGCGGTGCTTTTGCACAACCATTTAAGACTCATTACAATGTACTGGATAGGGATTACTTCCTTAGAATCTCCGATGAGCTTTATCTAAAGAGACTAATAATAGGAGGTATAGAGAGGGTTTATGAAATCTGCAAAGACTTCAGGAATGAAGGAATCGATAGACAGCATAATCCAGAGTTCACTATGATGGAAGCTTATCAGGCATACGCTGACTATACAGATATGATGGAACTAACAGAGTATATTGTTACGGGAATATGCAAGTCTATTCTTGACGACTCTAAGATTAGGTTTCAAGAAAACGAGATTGATCTTTCGATTCCATGGAGAAGACTTAACTTCTATGAAGGTATTGAATCCTTCACAAATGAGGACCTTTCGAGCTCCACCCGAGATGAAATCTATTCTTTCGCAAAGGAACACGGGATCGACATAGATGAGAATGCATCAAAAGGAAAGATTCTCGATGAACTTTTCAGTGAACTGGTGCAACCAAGATTGATCCAACCTACATTTGTTGTCGATTATCCTCTGGACATTTCACCTCTTGCAAAAAAACACAGACTGAATCCAGAATTCGTGGAGAGATTCGAACCCTTTGTCGGTGGAATGGAAATTGGAAACGCATTCAGTGAACTTAACGACCCATTTGACCAGAGACAAAGATTCGAAAACCAGCAAAAAATGAAAAAAATGGGAGATAATGAAACGCAGCAGTTGGATGAAGACTTTCTTGAAGCGATGGAATATGGTATGCCTCCTACAGGTGGTTTGGGTCTTGGAATAGACAGACTGGTAATGCTCCTGACGAACAGCCCATCTATTAGAGAAGTCATTAT
The DNA here is from genome assembly GCA_964392665.1 of uncultured bacterium. GTDB lineage: Bacteria > Hydrothermota > E44-bin80 > E44-bin80 > E44-bin80 > CAYMQB01. The sequence continues at coordinate 28,878 of CAYMQB010000027.1, forward strand.
CTTTCCGCAACTCAAAGCTAAACAATGAAATTCGAATACTTTATTGCTCGGAGATACCTTAAGGCAAAAAGAACCACAGTATTTCAGACGATTATCACACTAATTTCCATTGGTGGTGTATTTATTGGTGTTGCAACGATTATCATTGTGCTTTCTGTAATGAATGGATTCCAAAAAGACTTGAGGGATAAAATACTTGGCACAAATTCACACATAGCAATCCTAAAGTATTTTAACGAACCTATAGCAGATTTCAATAAGGTACTCGACACGATCAATAATTCACCCCATGTAATAGGTGCTTCCCCTTTCATCTACACAAAAGTAATGATAAACAATGACACCTATGTGGATGGAATAGTGTTACGCGGCGTTGATGAAAACTTGCTTTCAAGTGTAAGCGACATAGAAAAAAGAATCATATATGGAGATTTTGAGCTTAAGGGACGAACCCTTCCTGGAATTGTAATTGGTTCAATCCTGGCAGATAATCTCAGAGTTCATACAGGGGATGAATTGACTATTTTTTCTACTGCAAATTTCACGCCAACACCAATGGGTTATATACCAAAATTTAAGAAGTTCGAAGTGGTCGGAATATTCGATGCAGGAATGTATGAATACGATGCTTCTCTTGCTTATGTCTCGCTTGAAAGCGCACAAAAACTTGTGGGAATGGAAAATTCTGTTACGGGAATCGAAGTAAAGGTAGACGATATATACAAAGCACCTGAAATAGGAACACAGATAGAAAAAAAATTGAGGTTTCCTTACAGAGCAAACAACTGGATGAAGATGAACAGAAGTCTCTTTGCTGCTCTAAAACTCGAGAAAACAACAATGTTTATTATCCTTACTCTCATAATAATAGTTGCCGCATTCAATATCATTGGAAGTCTCATAATGATAGTAATTCGCAAAACCAAAGATATTGGAATTCTCAAGTCAATGGGGGCATCGAGTAAACAAATTATGAGGATATTCATCTATGAAGGACTTATCATTGGAACGATCGGAACATTTCTTGGACTTGCTGCTGGATATACTGTTTCATTTCTCCTATCAAAATATCATTTTATCTCGCTCCCAAGCGATGTGTATTTCATTGACACCTTGCCCGTTCACATGGAATTACTCGATTTTGCATTAGTGATAGTTGCCGCTATTGCTATTTCATTTGTGGCAACTCTCTATCCTGCAATGAAGGCTGCAAAAATGGACCCTGTAAAGGCAATAAGGTATGAGTAAGAAGGAGAAATAAATGGTTAATACCGATGGAATTTTACTACAGGGCAAAGCAATAAAAAGGATTTTCAGAACCGGGAAAAAAGAACTTGAAGTTCTTAAAGGTATTAATCTTACAATTCATAAAGGTTCTATATATACGATTGCTGGGCCATCGGGAGCTGGAAAAAGCACATTACTTCACATTCTCGGAGGTCTTGACAAGCCAACACAGGGAGATGTTATTCTTGAAAACAATAACCTTTACGAATTTTCGGATACCGACCTTGCAAAAATTAGAAATCAGAGAATAGGATTTGTATTCCAATCTCATCACTTGCTTCCTGAATTTACAGCCCTGGAAAATGTAATGATGCCTGCAGTTATAAATGGACTAACATTAAAAAGCGCAAGACAATCCGCTGCCTCTCTTCTTGAAGGAGTAGGATTAAAAAACCGCCTTGGTCACAAACCCAATGAACTATCAGGCGGTGAAAAACAAAGAGTTGCAGTTGCAAGAGCCCTTGTAAACAAACCGTCAATCATATTCGCTGATGAACCTACCGGTAACCTTGACCGACAAAACAGCGATTTGCTGCTTTCCCTTCTATTTTCTCTACACAAAAACAGGGACATTACTCTTATAGTTGTCACACACAATGAAGGAATTGCTGAAAGGTTTGAGAACAAGATCAGAATTGAAGATGGAAAACTCAAAGGAAATAAAAATGAAGTGTGAAATATGTGGAAATGAAGAAGGGAGAATCAAGTATACAAAAGTAATAAATGGTGAAAAGGTGGAATTTCACATCTGCGAGAAATGTGCCAGAAAAAAAGGATTCAGTAATCTTGTCAATTCTCCTGCGAAAAGCAAAGAAAAGAAAATAGATGCAAAAGTTCCATTAACTGCAGAATGTCCATTTTGTGGCTGGAAATTATATGATGTAGAAAACAAAGCGAAATTTGGTTGCCCAAAATGCTATGATGCTTTTCGCTCTTATATAAGAAAAATCGCAAAAGAAATACATGGAATCGAAAAACACAAGGGAAAAGTTCCCATTCACGATAAGCGAACGCTTTTTCTGAAAAAGAGAATACGGGAAGTTAAAAAAGACCTCGATGTTGCAATAAAAAAAGAAAAATACGAACTTGCCGCAGAATTAAGAGACAGAATAAAAACCCTTTCCTTGAAAATCGAAGAAAAATGATTACAAATAAACAGATCGAAAGAATGGTAGAAAAACCGAGCCAATGGATTGACCCCAAAGGTCCCTATGCTGAAATTGTTTTCTCCTCAAGAATAAGGCTTGCAAGAAACTTACAGAATCATAAATTTACTATCTGCGCAAAGGACAAGGAAAAAGGGGAAATTCTCAAAGAGCTGAAGGACAATTTGCTGGAAATTAATCTTTTCACCGACGGTTATTTGTTTTTTATGAAAACCCTTTCTGCACTTCAAAAGGAATTTCTGGTCGAAAGACACCTGATTAACAATAAGCTTTTACAGGAATCTGATTCGAGTGGAGTGGTAATAGATAAGGATGAGAAGATATCCGTGATGATTAACGAGGAAGACCATATGAGGATTCAAGGATTTGCAGGAGGATTACAGCTCTTCGAAGTATACGACTACATCAACATTATTGACGATGATCTTAGCTTAACAACCGAGTACGCTTTTGATAGTGAATTCGGTTATCTTACATCTTGTCCAACGAACATGGGCACAGGTCTGAGAGCATCAGCGCTCATTCACCTACCAGCACTTGTTTTGACAAGGGATATAGATAAAACTATAAAGAAACTTAGCGAGACAAAAATCGCTGTGCGAGGTCTTTTTGGGGAAGGAAGTGAAGTAAAAGGCAATTTCTTCCAACTTTCGAGCAGCGCTTCTCTGGGTAGAAAAGAGGAGAATATTATCTCTCTGGTCACTGAAATTATAAAAGAAATTGTCGAAAGAGAAAGAAGTGTAAGAGAGGTTCTTATGAAAAACGCCAAATCTCAGGTCGAAGACAAAATATGGAGAGCTTATGGGGTTCTCAAATATGCTCATCTGTTGTCCTCCGACGAGGTGATAAATTTATCTTCCGCAGTTCGTCTTGGCGTTGGTTTGGGAATAATAAGAGATGTTACACTAAAACAGTTAAACAAGTTACTCATATATCTACAACCTGCTCATCTACAGCTTTTTTACAATAAGGAAATGGATAACTACGAGAGAGACACCAAAAGAGCTCTGCTCGTAAAAGAAATAATGGGTTTCGATAAACAGGGACAAGATAATGGATGAAAGATTTACAGAAAGAGTAAGAAAACTGCTGTATATAGCAAGACAAGAGGCTGCCTCAAACGGAAATGATAGTGTAAGCACCGAACATATCCTTCTTGCTCTTATAAAAGAGGGTGAAGGTGTTGCTGTTATGGTGCTTACAAATCTTGGTGTAAACCTGGATAAAATTTCCAGGTCGCTTCAGAAATTAATCAGTGAAGGGGAAGTGGGCGGACTGGCTTCAGGCGAGATACCACTCGGACAGAATGCGAGACACGTTATCAGCCTTGCTATAGACGAAGCAAAAAAATTCGAGCACAAACATGTTGGTACAGAACACATATTGTTGGGACTACTCAGAAAACGAGACACTTCATCCGCAAGAATACTTTCCGAGTACGGCGTTTCTTACGATATTGCCAAATCCGAGATACTAAAATTACTTGGCGGATTTCCACCAACTGTATATGACCCGAAAGACAAAAAATCAAAAACTCCTGCACTCGATTATTTCTGCCGAAATCTGACGAATCTAGCAACGGACAACAAACTCGACCCAATAATAGGAAGAGAAAAAGAGATAGAGCGTGTAATACAGGTGCTTTCAAGAAGGAAGAAAAACAATCCCGTGCTTATAGGAGAACCAGGTGTAGGCAAAACAGCCATAGCAGAGGGACTTGCTCAGAAAATCATAAAGAGAAGTGTTCCTGAAATCCTCTGGGGAAAACAGCTTTTGAGTCTCGACCTTGCATCTGTTGTTGCAGGAACGAAATACAGGGGTCAATTCGAAGAAAGACTGAAAGCAATCCTCAATGAAATAAGAAGTTCGAACAAGATAATGCTGTTTATAGACGAACTTCACACAATTGTTGGCGCTGGTGCTGCAGAAGGAGCCATAGATGCATCGAATATGTTGAAACCAGCACTTGCAAGGGGTGAACTACAGTGCATAGGTGCCACAACGATGGAAGAATACAGGAAATACATCGAAAAAGAAGGTGCACTGGAAAGAAGATTTCAACCGATAATGATAAGCCCACCTTCCGTTGAGGATACAATTGAAATATTGGAAGGATTAAAACATCGTTATGAAGAACATCATGGTATAAAATACGCGGATGAATCAGTCGTTGCTGCTGCAACCTTCTCGGAAAGGTATATTACCGACCGTTTTCTGCCGGATAAAGCAATAGATATTATCGACGAAGCTGGTGCAAGGGTTAAACTCGCAAACTTCCCGTCTGCACCTGATATCAACAGACTTGAGGGAAAGATGGAAGAACTGGAACAGAGCAAACGAGATGCGGTAAAAGAACAGGATTACGAAAAAGCAGCTATGCTTAGAGATAAACAGGATAAACTCGAATCAGAAATAGGTGAAGTAAGAAAAAGATGGGAGAAAGAGGTAAACTCCAAGGAAATTATGGTAACTCCCGAGGATATACGGCAGGTTATATCTATGTGGACAGGAATTCCGCTTTTCAAACTCGAAGAAAAAGAACAAATAAAACTCTTAAGAATGGAAGATGAATTAAGAAAAAGGGTTGTGGGTCAGGACGAAGCATTGGCAGTTATTTCAAAAGCAATCAGGAGAGGAAGAACGGGGCTTAAAGACCCTAAACGACCTATAGGCTCTTTTATCTTCCTTGGTCCTACAGGGGTAGGCAAAACGGAACTTGCGAAAACCCTTGCAGAGTTTTTGTTCGACAGCGAAGATGCACTTGTGAGGGTGGATATGAGCGAGTATATGGAGAAATTCTCAGTGTCAAGACTTGTGGGAGCACCACCTGGTTATGTTGGCTATAACGAAGGTGGTCAGTTAACCGAAAAAGTTCGAAGACGTCCTTACTCCGTAGTATTACTCGATGAAATCGAAAAAGCCCACCCCGATATTTTCAACTTACTGCTTCAGATCCTCGAAGATGGACAGCTGACCGACAGTTTTGGAAGGAAAGTAAACTTCAAGAATGCGGTTCTGATAATAACCTCAAACATCGGGTCTAAGGAGATAAAACAGGGGACAAGCCTTGGATTTCACAGAACCGAACAGGGAAGAGATTACGAAAATATGAAAAGAAGATTGCTCGACGAGGTGAACCGAAAATTTAACCCGGAATTCCTGAACAGGGTAGATGAGATTGTTGTTTTCCATGCATTAGATAAAAAACAAATGCTTTCCATCGTCGACATAATGTTTGAAAAGGTCAAAGCCAGAATTAAAGAAAGAGGATTCGATATTCAACTTACCAAGGAAGCAAAGGAGATGTTGGTAGAAAGTGGTTTTGATCCTAATTTCGGTGCAAGACCACTCCGACGTGCAATTCAGAGACTATTGGAAGATCCTCTTGCCGAAGAAATTCTCACAGAAAAATACAAAAGAGGTGATACGATACTTGTAAACAGCAAAGATACCAAACTTGTTTTTGAAAAAACAAAAACAGAGCTTTCAAAAGGAAAAGTATAATTTTGCTAAGCAATTAAAGCGGGATGACAAATGAAACAAAATAGCGGGAAAAATAATGTCTGAACTATCTCTCGGAGTTATCGGCGTAGGATATCTCGGACAACACCATGCAAGGATATTCAAAGAACTCCCGGAAGTTAACCTGGTGGGAGTATGTGATATTTCTATTGCACAGGGTAAAGAGATAGCGAAAAAATATCAAACAAACTTTTACAAAGATAGAAGTGATCTTCTCGCCAAGGTCGATGCAGTTAGCGTTGCCGTCCCCACCCCGTTTCATTACGAAGTTGCACAAGACGTCCTTTTTAAGGGGAAACATCTTCTATTGGAAAAACCTATAGCGGAAAGCGTTTCACAAGCAGAGAAACTCATCGAAATTGCGAACAAAGAGAAATTGCTGCTCCAGATTGGTCATATCGAAAGATTTAATCCCGCAATAATCGCTTCGCTGCCTTTGGTAAAATCTCCGCTTTTTATTGAAGCACACAGACTTGCACCATTTAAGAACAGAGGAGTTGATGTGCCTGTAATCTACGATCTGATGGTTCATGATATCGACATTGTTCTATCCTGCGTTAACAGCGTTATCAAGAGAATAGAGGCTGTGGGGGTTCCGGTCCTGAGCAAAGAATTCGACATTGCAAACGCCCGAATAGAATTCGAAAATGGAACAATCGCTAACTTTACCACCTCAAGGGTATCAAGAGAAAAGATGCGTAAAATTAGGTTTTTCCAAACAGATTCCTATATCTCTATTGACTATCTTAACCATTCGGCAGAATACTACAAACGAGAATTCAAAGATGAAACTCCTTTTATTTCAAGAGAGGAAATTGATATTACTGATGCAGAACCTTTGAAGTTAGAGTTGCAATCATTTGTTGAAAGCATCAGAAACAAAACGGCTCCTAAAGTAACTGCCCTTGAAGCAAAGAAGGCACTTTCGGTTGCAAACAAAATAGTTCGAAAGATAGTAGATAGAAAAGATGTAATAGAGCAAAGGTTTAATGAGCATAGGTAAGAATATCCTGCATAATTCTCCATTTAAAGATAAAGTGTGAAAGTCGGCAAATTTTTCTACCGCTACAGAAGTTTAACACCAGTCCCGGTAATTATTACCCTGATTTTTCTTGCCAAACCCACTCTATCATCAATAATTTTGGGGTTCATTTTCTCTTTCGCAGGCGAGTCAATTCGCTTCATTAGTGTTGCATACACAGGATTAACGACACGTTCGAAAAATGTTCAGTCAAAGATGCTTGTTACAAATGGTCCTTATGCATATGTCAGAAATCCTATATACGTCGGTAACTTTCTTATTTCGTTGGGCGTCGTCATTTCTGCCAATTCATTTTTCCCCTGGTATATTGTAGGCTATATACTTCTTTTCGCTCTTCAATATTCTTTTATAATAAAGTTTGAAGAACATTTTTTAAGACAGACTTTTGGCGACGAACACAAGAAGTACGTGGAGAAAGTGCCATCTTTTTTTACAAATTTCCGTCCATACAGGAAAAAAAGCGGTGTACAGCCGAATTTCAAGAAAGCCTTTAGAAGTGAAAAAGCTACATTTATTGTCGAAATTCTGCTATTCCTAATTTTCATAACTTTTTTCTTGACAAATTTTAGTCTTTCATATACATATATGAAGTGTTTGAAAGCTATTAACAATTAAAATATCTAAAAATGCATAATAAGGTTTTGGTTGACAGATTAAAGTTGCTATCCGAGAAATTTAGTGACTTAAAGGAAGCTACGAAGAAAACAACAGAAAATGTAAGCGACTACTATATGAATAGAGTTAAATATCTTGTTTCCGGAATCTCTTTTGTGATAACAGACATTGGAAAAGATTTTATTTCTATCAATGAGGGAAAAGTCTTTAATAATGTTTTGCTGGAAGCACCAGTCAATGCCAGCGATGTTTTTGTGAAACTCGGAGAAACAAAAATAATTCCCGGGAAAGCCGTTCCTTACCTGAAACAAATATTAACAATGTCTAAAACTCAAAAAATCGATATAAAATCCGTAGCCAACGCACTACCTTCAATTGAGGAGTTTATATTCTATATGAAGTCATTTTTGGAAGGTTCTGAACTTTACAAACAAGACGCTGATGAAAGGGTAATATAATCTTTTGCTTTCGTGTCATTCTGAGTAATCCTTCAATAATTATCCCTTAAGAATTTCAAGAGTTGTCACTGTTGTCATACCTGCGCAAGCAGGTATCTATATCAACGTTGTCAGTGTTGTCATACCTGCGGAAGCAGGTATCTATATCAACGTTGTCATTGTTGTCATACCTGCGGAAGCAGGTATCTATATCAACGTTGTCATTGCGAGTCTTTGTGCATAATTTCTGCCGAAGCAATCTCACTTTCCAATTTAGATTCTCGAAATTTAGTTTTTAAGGGGCTTCGGTCTTAGGTCTTAGGTCTTAGGTCTTAGGTCTT
>CAYMQB010000028.1:0-37237 GCA_964392665.1 uncultured bacterium
CTGAAATAGGTGTTGATTGTGATTATTTTACCGTGAAGTATGATTCCAATGGTACAATTCTCTGGCAAGATACAATAGACAATGGTGATGATGATTGGGCTTATGGTGTCGCAGTAGATAATGCAAATAACATCATCGTAACCGGGGTTTCTGATATAGGTGGCGATTGTGATTATTTTACCGCAAAGTATGTTTCCACTACTGGTATTTCCGAAGATCAAAGTTCTGACTTTCTTTCTGGTTCAACCTTATGTGATATCTATCCCAATCCATTCAGGGATAAGGTTGAAATAAAATTAATGATTGAAGATGACAGATGGAAAAGCGAAGATATTTCATTAATAATCTATGATGTAACAGGACGCTGCATCAGAAATTTCCCAATTTCTAATTTCCAATTTCCAATTCGTGTGTCTTGGGATGGAAGAAATAATGCGGGTGAAAAAGTCACAAGTGGAGTTTACTTACTGAAATTTAATGCAGGGGAATATGAAGAAACCAGACAATTGCTAATGATCAATTAGAAAGTTCCAATTTACGCTACCTTTTTTTTGTTTCTTTCTCCAAACCTGCTATTTGCTGTAACTGGACATAGACGAGGCATCTTGCCTTAACAAAGATGTCATTGCGAATAGACATTCATATTCTATTCCCAACTCCAAAGTACAACGTCAGTCGTTTATGCTTAAAGGATTTTGTCATCGTTTTATTATAACCTGTAACCTGTCAAGTGATAATTTTTTTAATATAATTCTTGACACCCACTGAGAAAGTATGATATGAGAAAAAAACGGTAAACCATAAAACTAAACGTTTAGATATAGGGAGGTTAACTAATGACAGAGAAAAAACAGAAAATTGAATATAGGAAATTTAAAGATACAATGGTTGCAACTTCTTGTTTCAACTTAAAACATCGGAAAGAGATAAAAAAAGCGCTTGACAAGTTGAAAGAACATATTCCCGGAGAATACATTATAGGTCCGGGCTTTTGTATTTTTCGATTCATTACCAGTTTCAAAGAAGGCTTTGATGTTGAAGCAGGTTTTCCAGTATCTAAAGTATTTAAAAATGATACAATCAAAACAAGAGTTATTCCAAAAATGGAAGTTCTATCCTTAATCCACAGAGGACCACGGGAGAAGCTGGGAGAAAGTTATAAAAAGCTTTATGGCTACGCATATCAACATGGGCTTATCTCGGATGAGTTTTGCCGGGAAATTTACCTTGATTTTGATGCAGTGGAAGGTGGTGTTACTGAAATACAATTCATCATCCATAAATGGGAAGAGTTGCTTGCTGAAAATTTGCGGAAAGCCCTTGGGGAAAAAGAAGAACAAAAACTAATGCAAGCAATAAACGACCTGAGCGTACATTCCACAGTGGAAGAACGCTTTAACCAGGTAAAGAGATTCTTAGAAAAACTGCAGGATATAGCCGGTGAAGAGGAAATGTATAAAATACTATCAGGTTGCGCACATATTTTCCCCAGAAGTCAGATTGGGAAGATTAAACAAGTTTATGATGAAGAGGTTTCAAAAACAGGGGATGCGATGGAAGCCATTGATGCAGTTATTGACTTTATGGGTAAAGACCCTGGCTGGGGTAAGCGACCTCTACGTAAGGGTAAGGTTATCTATTCATCTAAGAATCCCCGGGATCCCGAAGGATACAAAAATGCAAAGACCGAATTAGAGAAGAAAAAAGTATACTGTTTTTGCCCCCTCATACGAGAGCATTTAGATGGCGGTATGCCATACGCATTTTGCTATTGTGGAGCAGGATGGTATAAACAGCAGTGGGAAGAGACTATTGGAAAACCAGTAACGATAGAAATCGAAAAATCCATACTGAAGGGCGATAACTCTTGCAAGTTTGCAATCAGACTACCTGAGGATTTATGTTGAAGCGTCAACGATCCTGAATATTTTATTGAAGGGTCGAAGATGCTGAGTTAGAACGAAGTGCACCGACCCCATACACCAGAATTAAATTTATTAAAGTAATATTGACGGAAATTAATTACTTTGTCAATGAAAAAATGTGATTCTGCGGTTGCCTGACCTGAGTGAAGTCTAAAATCGTTACTGAAGCAGAAAGTTGAAGGGTAAAGAAACCAAGAAAATGGTCGGTGTCCCCCTTTTCACAGATTCAAGCACCGAGCACGTTTCATTTGCATAACTGACCTGGTTTTGCCTTCTTATTTTGGCGCTCGTGATTTTCTTATTTGTTCGATAATTCTGGGTTTATTAATCATATTTCTGTCAAACATACTACCTTTTAAATAACCAATTGCTCCCCCCAAAATAGCCCCAACAAATACGGGAACAAGGCTTGGCTCCTCCGACCTGTCCATATAAGAGATTGCTTCACCAAAAGCCACGAGAAAACCTGCTGCAGCACCACCTCCTAAAGTACAACCCAGGGTGCAACAAGACCCTTTTTTGCCTAATATTTCATTCTCAGTAATTGGTATACCTTGCTCATCATAGGCAATTATAGACCATTTTCTTTCAAATGATGCACGGTTCGCTTTGACCGACTTATATCTTTTAACATAATCCTTTAATATTGATACAACTGCAGCATCCGAAACAACTGAAAAGAGTGTATCGGTTGTCGATTGAATCTGTATTACATAACCATCTTTTCCCATCCGATAAAATGTCGCGCATTCAAAATTCGGGATGTTTATAAATATTCCATATTCACTGCTCTCACTTTTGTCAATTGATGCACCAACTTTTCCGGATACACTTACCAATTTACCCCCAGTTTTTGCTTCACCTGCCAAAGAAATGGAGCGAATTTTACCTTCCGATGCTTTTTCAATATAATCTATGAGTGATATGATTTCGATCGTGCTTTGTGAAATTCTGGTCGTTTTCTCATCTCCATTTTTTTCGTAGGTTACTTCTGCAACAAAGTTACCATCGCTGAGCTTTAGAAAAACAGCAGATTTGAAGCCTTTAATTTGAGGGAACAGTGCATACCGTATCCTTTCCTGGACATCTATCACCTCTCCTACTTTCTCACTTATTATGAATACCTTCTCATGCTCTTCCGCTTTTGCAATGCTAAAAAGAGTAATCTCAAGCAAGAGAAGAAACACTAAACCAAACGAAAGGTATTTCATAGAATCATCCTTCTTTCATTATGATTTTTTACCTCACCTTCACCACTTTCCCAACAGGCTTGTCGTTGAATTTGAGGAAGTAGATGCCTGGAGGAACAATATTACCTTTACTATCTTTACCATTCCATGTGTGCTGAACTTCATCAATAAATTTTCCAGAAACATCATAAACTTTCACTTCATAACTACCTCTAATATTTAGTGTGTGATTGAATGGATTTGGGTATACTTTGATTACTTCAGATGGATTATTGACTCCCCATTTTTTCTCAACTCCTACTAGGCCGAATTTGTCTGTTTTTATGAAATAAACGTCGAAGTATCCTGCACCAAAAGAGGAAGTTTCACCTACAGTTGCATAACCTCCGTCTCTCGTTTGAATAACAGAATAACCTCTTTCATAATCATTTCCACCAAAGGATTTTGTCCAAATAATTCCACCGCGAGCATCTATTTTCATAAGGCAGATGTTATGTTGGGATGGCCCAGGTGACTCTCTTGATCCAGTAATAATATATCCTCCGTCGTTAGACTGTGCAATAGAATGTCCATCATCAAACCTTCCGAAGTCATAGTGTTTAGTCCAATTGAGATTTCCAAGAGAATCTACTTTAACGACATAAATATCATGATTATAAGTGAAGGAGTGTGTTTGACCACCAATGATATAGCCACCATCATATGTCTGAGCAACTGACCAACCCCAATCATCATCTGCACCCCCATAAGTCTTTTCCCATATGATATCTCCATTAAAATCGATTTTCAATAGCCATACATCAAAAGATCCTGCACCCCAGGAAGCGGTAATTCCTGAAATTATGTATTTTCCTTCGGAAACTTCTAATATATCATAAGCTCTATCAAATTCAGTTCCTCCAAAGGTTTTTGTCCAAGTGGGATTTCCGAGAGAATCAGTTTTTATTATGTAGATATCGGCGGATCCTGCACCGAACGATTCTGTTTTTCCCGCTATAATATATCCTTCATCAGATGTTTGAATTGCAGAATGACCATCATCCCAGTAGGGTCCTCCAAAGGTTTTTGTCCAGAGAGTATTACCAAGGAAATCAGTTTTTATTAAAATAACATCTGCAGAACCAGCACCATAAGATCCTGTCATTCCTGTTAAGATATATCCACCATCTGAGGTTTGTGAAACACAGCAACCATCTTCAGATAAAGGTCCTCCATATGTCTTAACCCATTCGATATCACCGAGTGAATCCGTCTTTAGGAGAAGCACATCAGAATTTTGAGCACCCCATGAACCTGTAACTCCAGCAACTGCATATCCACCATCAAGAGTCTGTATTACAGAATAACCCAAATCTCCTTCACTTTCACCATACCATCTTTCGAAAATTATTAAACCGGATATTGGTGATATGAAGATTAATGAAAGGAATATTGCCACAAATATGCTTGAGCCTTTCATAGTATACCTCCTATCTTAATTTGTACTTATGGTATTATTATAATTGTTAATGTAGAAAAAGTCAAGAAAAAAAAGATTCTTGTCAAGTTGCTCAAAATGCTAAAATGAAATCATGAAATCGCATGTGAAATCGTGCCAGGCTAAGATATAAGATTTAGGGTGTGAGTAAGTTGGCTTTCACATTTCACATTCTCTGAGAGTTATCTCTCCAGAAAATTCAGAAAATTAAAAATTATGAGAACTAACGGGGTCAGTCTGGAATTTGGAATTTAGATTGAAAAAGGCGATAGTCAATAGGACATGTCAACACTTTCCCAATTAAAACCTTTTATGTTTTTCTCCTGTTTTTAATCAAAGGAGAGGAATAGTGGGGGCAGGCGTTCGCTTTTGTTGAAGCACCCCTACCCACTACCTCACATCCTACTCCGTCATCGTTTTGGTTCTGAAATAAGCAAGACAATGTTCACCTTTTATATAGATTAACTTATTGGGAACGGGGCGTGACTTTGTGACAAGTTTCCTTGCAAAAAAATGAAAAATGGGAAAAAAATGGTGACGGTGCTTGACCTTATGTACTTTTTTCGCAAATTAAATTATCCTTCTTAAATTTTCAAATATAAGATAAGTGAATAGACCGTTTCTATTTTTCTTTGAAAATGAAATATTACATGGTTAAACTGAAAAAATGGTAAATTGGAGAAAAAACTATTTAACCCGAGAAATTTTGTACTTGACTTTTATAAATACCTGGTTTATATTAAAGTATGATTAAAAGAAGCATATTCCCTGAATTAAAAGAGCATCTTTCAAAAAAAGAAATAAGTTTTATTGTCGGACCAAGGCAGGCTGGCAAAACAACTCTAATGCTTATGTTGAAAGATTATCTGGAGAAAAATGGAGAAGACACTCTTTTCCTTAATATGGATATAGAATCCGATAAAAAATTCTTTTCTTCTCAAGAACATTTATTAAAAAAGATTAAATTGGAATTAGGTGTTAGAAAGGGATTTGTGTTTATAGATGAAATTCAAAGGAAAGAGAATGCGGGTGTTTTTTTGAAGGGTATTTATGATATGAATACCCCATATAAATTCATTACTTCCGGCTCCGGAAGTGTTGAATTAAAAGAAAAAATTCAGGAATCGCTTATCGGAAGAAAAAGGCTTTTTAAACTTTCCACACTGTCCTTTGAAGAATTTATCAACCACAAAACTGATTACAGATATGAAGAAAAATTATTAGATTTTTTTTCAATTGAGGATAACAAAAGTTATCTTCTTTTAGAGGAATATATGCAGTTCGGTGGTTACCCTCGTGTAGTTCTGGAAGATAAAACCTCTGAGAAATTTAAACTACTTAACGAGATTTATCAAAGTTATATCGAGCGTGATATTTCTTATCTTCTGAATGTCAAAAAAACCGAAAGCTTCAGAGAGTTAGTAAAAATTATCTCATCACAAATCGGAAGATTAACAAATTTTTCTGAGTTATCTTCCATCCTGTGTATTTCACATATGACTTTGAAACACTACATTTGGTATTTAGAAAAAACTTTTATTCTCCATAAAGTACTCCCCTATTATCGAAATACTCGTAAAGAGATTACAAAATCTCCAATTTTTTATTTTTATGACCTTGGTCTGAGGAATTTTGCTATTAACACCCTTAATAATCTTCAAGAGAAAGGTTTTATCTTTCAGAACTTCATTTTTAATATTCTGGAAGAGATGTTTCGGATGACTTCTTCAAAGATCCGTTTCTGGAGAAGTAAAAATAAAGCAGAAGTTGATTTTGTTGTTGATATGGCTGGATGTCTTATTCCCATTGAAGTAAAATTCAGTAGATTACAACAACCAAAAGTACCCAGGTCATTGAGGAGTTTTATAAATCATTACAATCCCAAGAAATCTATAATAGTAAATATGAAATTAAACAAAACTATTAAGGTAAATTCATGCAAAGTTCACTTCATTCCATTCTATAGAATTATGGAAAAGGGATTGCTCGATGAGTAGCGGGATCAGGCTGGAATTTGGAATTTAGATTGAAAAAGGCGATAGTCGATAGGACTTGGCAGGACTTTTGCAATTAAAAGCTTTTTTGTTTTTCTCTTGCTTTTAATCAAAGGAGAGGAATAGGGCAGGAAAGGAATAGGGGTCTATAATCAAAAAATGAGATATATCAGTTACCTTTTTTATGATATAATGAGTAGGAATATGGCATGGTCGCAGATGTGGCTTATGAGTCCGTCAAGGGCTTCGTTCAGTTTGATTAATTCATCCTGAACTGCCGTCTGCGGCCATGCTAAAAAGACAAATGCAGGCAAAATAAGGTTTTGTGATTAGTTCATTGTCTTGGGGAATTTGGTGCCAGGCTAAGAAATAAGATTTAGCACGTCACTCCTTCAAATTTCTTGACAAATCCTTTTCAATCCTTTGTTACCTCTCTGTAATCACAGTAAATTCAGAAAGCGAAAAACGGGATTTAGGGAATTGATGGGCGGGGACGGAGGATGTAAACCCTGTGAAATAAGATTGTGATCAGGATATTTTGCTATTTCACGGGGTAAACTTGCAAACTCTATCCTCTTCTTTAAATTCCTACTTCTCGAAATTGAAATTAGGGACAGCTCCCCATTTTTTATCGGTTCCTGCATTTGCTGAAGCAGAAACTGATAGAACAAAAGGGAGGCAGAATTTGAAATTATCAAATGATAAACATAATCTTGTTGCTTTGAATGAATGTTAAATGTTAAGACCTGACCCCTTTTGTTCTTGTCCTTTTGTTTTTGTCCTTGACATCATTATAGGATTTTTGTATAATGAGGTACAATGAAAACCGAAATAGAATTGAATCCTGAGTCATGCAAGAGGAGAATCTGATAGAACAAAAGAGAGACAGAATTTGAAATTATCAAATAATAAGCATAATCTTGTTGCTTTGAATGAATGGCAAATGTTGAGACCTGTCCCCGGACTAAAGGAGATGAGGAGGATATCATGAAATGTAAACTAAGCATATTGTTCCTATTATTTTTGGTAAGTGTAATATATCCTTATCCAACAAAAGGATTTGAATTAGATATTGAATCAGGAGTAGTACTTTTGAGTTACAGTGATGTTCAGATCCCGAAAAGTACCGGTACCATGATATCTTTATCTGATGAGC
This sequence comes from uncultured bacterium, assembly GCA_964392665.1. Taxonomy (GTDB): domain Bacteria; phylum Hydrothermota; class E44-bin80; order E44-bin80; family E44-bin80; genus CAYMQB01. The sequence goes on from CAYMQB010000028.1 coordinate 7,743, forward strand.
TTACAACTGATCCGAGCTTTTTTATTCGGGGTCGGCTTTCTTACTATTTTAACCAGAACCATATGGTTTCAGTGCTTATTGCACCGCTCAGACTGGAAGCGAGCGGAAATATCGACCGCGAGGTCGTTTTTGAAGGTGTTTCCTTTGATCCCGGGGTGACTTTGAATTCTGTATATAAATTCAATTCCTACCGGTTAACATACCAGTATTTCCGTTATCTTTCAGATAATTTTTATTTTGGCGTGGGCTTGACCGCCAAGATACGGGATGCATTGATCAGTATCGCCGATTCGACCCATACATCGGAGAAGACCGATCTTGGTTTTGTCCCGTTGATAAAATTCAACCTAACTTGGTATTTTCTTGAGCCTTTAGCGCTTGTGCTTGACGGAGATGCGCTTGCAGCTCCGCAGGGCAGGGCAGAGGATGTATCGCTGGCAATACAAGGTGATCTGGGTAAAAATGCGGCACTGAAATTGGGCTATCGCGTACTTGAAGGCGGATCAGACGTTGAGGCAGTGTATAGTTTTACATGGATCAACTATTTCTTCGCGGGTGCTACCCTGAAGTGGTAGGTTGTTTTTGACCTTAATCGGTCGAAATAGGACTTAAATTTCAGTTTTTAGCGTGACCCCGGATGGTTACATAAACATAATCTTTTTGCTTTGAATGAATGTCAATGTGAAGACCTGACCCCTGGCAATTTAATCTTGACTTTCGCGTGCTTATCTGGTATAGAGAAGAAACGAAAACGGATGAGTAGTTTACGGAATTATATCAGGAAAGATTCTGTGTGGTGGACCATTTCAGCAATTATTGTAATCGGATGTTTAATCCTTAAAAAGGAGGTTGAGAAATGAAAAGATTTCTCACAATTATCTCTCTTGTTTTACTGGTTGCTATTTCATCTATGAATGCGACAGTTTTGAGACGTGGGAGAAAATCACTGATGGAGATAGCACCTAAAGCGAGCTTTCTTTTTGGAAGCGATGTTGAAATGGATTTTGGAGCGGATGTAATAATCAACCCGACAAGAAACCTTGGATTCAGGTTTAGTGTCGTTGATATACATACTAATGGTGGCACGACATTCTTTCTGAATTACAATTTTCTATATCCAACATTAGATGCCCTTTTTTACTTAGAGAGGCAAGGAATGAACCCATATGCGCACGTTGGTCTTGGATTTGTTTCACACAGTGGAAGTATTCTGACTTTGAAAGGGGGAGCGGGGTTTGACTTCTATATGGATGCAGGTAAGTCTTTCTTTGTAGAACCGGGACTCATGATAATGAGCGTCTCAAACCATGATAGTGATACGGACATATATTTCTTTGTTTCCGGAGGGATGAAGTTCGGGATTTTTAGATGAGAAAAAGGTGCCTGTCCCCCTTTTTTGCTAGTTAGAAATACAAAAGATATTTTGCCTTGACCGCAGCTACTCTATTGAAGACTTCCATCTGTCCGTTTTCATCCTCAATATTGTAATCATTCACTGCTATATATATCCAGCTCTTCGGTTTAAAATTCCAGGAGAAGAGAGCACCAAGACGGTTTGATATAAGATTCGTCTCCCCCCATTCGGTTTCCGGGGTATCAAAAACCATCTGATCAAAAATGCTCAACATGATGTCGGCATTAAATCTAACATCCACTCTTGGCATTGCCGTCGAAGTAATCGCTAAGAGATTACCTGTTGTATCCCATTCAAACCATTCGTTACCATTTATCGAGAGAGCAATGTTATCAATAATAGTGTATCCAATCCGAAACCATGAGGAAAGACTATTTGCTAAATAGTTTCTTCGATAATTGTATTTGTATTCATAGTCCCCACCGAAGTTTAAATATTGTCCAAGGATATTTCCCCACGAGCTGAGATTAATCGACCGATACGTATAATTTGTATCGGCTTCGTGGGCTTTTCCCACATAACCCTCAATATTGAAACCCCAATTATTCCGAAAATTGGGATTAAACGTGACACCCCCCAGAAGTGACGCCTCCTCTTCTCCTGGTTCCATCACTACAATAAAACTTGGTCCATAGAATAAGGTCTTTAAGAAACTCTTTTTATATGTCCTATATGGACCCATGGTAAGATTCAACTTTTTCAATCCAGCCCATGGTACAAATCCGATATCCGATACGTCGAACGAATCGTTAACAACTTCAGCAGCAGATAGAATAAGAAAGTTCTTGACCATGCCAAGGTATCCCGTAGAAACTGCCCACCCACTCTTATCGTTCCTCTGACTTATCGCTGCTTGCATAATCACCTGGTTAAATCCACTTCTGAACACACCATCAAACCCAAGTGCATAATTGAAGGAATCCTTATTGACTGCTGTTCCACTAAATAGCATTCCAATACCTGAGTTTTTAAGGATTTTTCGTTTCACTCGAAAAACACCGAATGACCTTTCTGGTTCCGAGTGAGCTGAATCCGAATCGGTATATGCACCCAAAATACCAAAATTCCATTTCTCGGTTTTATGTGTTGCTTTCAATCCACCGATTATGGGCACAACTTCAGCGTTGAGTGATTTTCCCACACGTCTTGTATAAAAAATGTCGAGCTTATCATAGAATCCCCGTTCGTCACCAAAATCGGGCATTCGGAAAATATCCATACCTTCGAGAAAGAATGGTCTTTGTTCTCGAAGATAGGTTGGATACCGAGAAAGGTTAAGTACAAAAGGATCTGATTCAATCTGAGCAAAATCAGGAAAAACCGTAGCATTGATAGTTGTTTGTGGTGTAATGTCCCACTTGAAATTTACACTGCCGCTAAGTTTTGTAGTATCCTCAAATTCTCCATGTCTATCATTCCGTACAAATCCCTCTGGATATAATTCAAAGTAGTATCCCGTCGACCGGGGATTAATGCCTTTCAAGCTTCCATACTTCGAGACCATAGGGTCTTCATGTAGCGGTATTTCTGTCCAGAAAGCGGTCTCACGGTTTGCTGCACAGTACCGGTGAAATTGAATACCCCACTCTTTGAGGTCTTTTTTATACCGTATTGACTTGAATGGGATCTTTATTTCATAGTCGGTATGGTCATCGTAGAGCCTGACACCTCGATACCACACACCCTCCCATGAGTGGTCCATAGTTCTTCCATCGTCATAAACCAAACCATCTTGACGAATTCCACTAGCGTACACAGTAAAAAAATAAGCCTGGCTTTTGCTCCCAAAAGGATCAATCCCTATGATGATATGATCTTCATCTGCCGTTAAGCACGCGATCGGTTTGTTCGTCTCAGCGTAACATCGATATGCAATATAAAGGTTTTCTTCGTCCTGCAATAAATAAACAATGGTTTTTTCCGTCGGTTCGCTCTTCTCATAAGGAGAATGCTGTACAAAATCATACGCCGAGTCTGCTGTCTGCCATACTTCCTCTATTATACCATCAATCCGAGGCGGTGTATCCGTAAATCTTGCCTCAATAACTTTATCACTACTACTTCCTATCATCGTTAAAAAACAAATCAATAAAAACTGCATAATACCTCCCTTTATCTCCTATTACGAAATATAGTAAGAAATGTTTCAACAATCAAGCAAATAATTCTCAATTAGCAATTATCAGTCTATCCAAATTCCTTCACTCGCTGTATTTCTTGATATTTGAACGCTGCAAGCCCGTAAAGCTTGTGAAATTGAGGAAATAAAAAGCAGGATAGGTTACTTTTTGTTTCCACATTTTTTGCTTGACATTGTGAATCTTTTCTTATATTAAGAAACAAACTCTCTTTAATCGTGTCCCATTAAGGGAAAGGAAAGATAAGGGAAAAGATGAGGAGGTATAAGAGATGAAGATTCACGAATACCAGGCAAAAGAGGTCTTCAAAACATTCGGCATTCCCGTACCTGATGGAAAAGTGGCAACTACCCCTGAAGAAGCGGAGCAAATTGCAAAGCAATTGGCGTGTAACGTTGTTGTTAAGGCACAGGTTCATGTTGGGGGAAGGGGAAAAGCAGGAGGAGTAAAACTTGCAAAAACACCGGAAGAGGCTAAACAAGCAGCGTCACATATACTCGGGATGGACATCAAAGGTCTTACAGTAAAAAAAGTGCTGGTAACCAGGGCTGTCGATATAAAAGACGAAGCCTATATAGGTTTTATAGTTGATAGAAAAAGCAAAAAACCACTTGTTATGGTTAGCGCCGCGGGTGGTATAGATATAGAACAGGTTGCTCGCGAAACACCTGAAAAGATACATAAATTTGTAATCGACCCAATCTACGGACTTTTTCCTCACCAAGCAAGAGAACTTGCTCTGCACCTTTATGATGACATAAAGTTGGTAAGAAAGGCGACAGATGTTATACTAAAACTGTATAAAGCATTTATGTTTGTGGACTCTTCACTAACAGAAATAAATCCTTTCGTTGTTACAACACAGGGAGAAACCTGGGCAGTCGATGCAAAAATCAATATCGATGATAATTCTCTATCGAGACATCCTGATATCGAAGCGATGCGTGATGTAACGGAAAGAGAAAAAAAAGAACTTGATGCAAAATCCAAGGGGCTTTCTTATATAAAACTAGATGGGAACATAGGGTGCGTCGTAAATGGAGCTGGATTGGCTATGGCAACGATGGATCTTATCAAAAAATACGGTGGTGAACCTGCTAATTTTCTTGATATAGGAGGTAGTTCAAATCCTGAAAAAGTCGTGAACGCACTAAACATTCTAATTTCCGACAAAAATGTAAAATCCATATTTTTTAATATCTTCGGTGGAATAACGCGCTGCGACGATGTCGCAAACGGCATAGTTCAAGCTCTTACAAGATTAGATATCAATCTGCCGATTGTCATCAGACTAACCGGTACAAATGAAGCAGAAGCACGGAAAATACTCAGTAAAACCAAACTCATTCCTGCCTCATCAATGGTAGAAGGTGCACAAAAATCCATTGAGATTGCCAAAATATAATATGAAAAATAATATAAAAGCAACCACAGAGTGCTTAATCTTTTTACCAGCATCCTGCGGAAACATAGGAGGATAAGTGAGTATTTTAGTTGACAAATCAACAAAATTGGTTGTACAGGGAATAACGGGAAGGGATGGTTCTTTTCATACAAAAAAAATGCTCGAATATGGAACAAATATTGTTGCGGGAGTGACACCTGGGAAAAAAGGACAACAGATAGAAGGCGTGCCTGTTTTTAATACAGTTAAGGAGGCAGTGGAAGTAGCCAATGCAAACACGTCGATTCTTTTTGTTCCAGCCAAATTTGCTGTTGATGCAATAAACGAAGCTGCCGATGCTGGCATTAAACTCATCGTTACGGTCTCCGAGGGCATTCCAGCATTGGATATGGTCAGGGTTATTTCCTTTGTGAATGAAAAAGGTGCAGATCTTATCGGTCCGAATAGTCCAGGAATTATCTCTCCCGGAGAAACCAAGGTCGGTATTCTACCAGGTCAAATTTTCAAAAAAGGTTCTGTTGGAGTTGTTTCGAGAAGCGGAACGCTTACTTACGAAATAGTGAGCCACATAACGAATTCCGAACTTGGAGAGTCAACTTGTTTAGGTATTGGTGGTGATCCTATAATAGGTTTGAAATTCATAGATTGTCTGAAGCTTTTCGAGAAAGATGAACAGACAAAAGCAGTCGTTCTCGTTGGTGAAATAGGGGGAAGCGACGAAGAAGAAGCGGCAATATATATTGAGAAATCGTTTTCAAAGCCCGTTGTCGCTTTTATTGCAGGACTAACAGCACCTCCCGGCAAAAGAATGGGACATGCCGGCGCTATTGTATCCGGCGGTACAGGTACTGCAGCAGAAAAGATAAAAGCCTTCGAATCAGTGGATGTTCCGGTTGCAAGAGAACCGGCAGAAATCATAAACCTATTAAAGAAAAAAATGTAAAATGAAAAAAAAATTCAAGATAACAATCGATAAAAAATGGTGTAAGGGTTGTGCCCTGTGTACGCATTATTGTCCCGTAGAAATTCTCTTCATGGGTGACGATTTTAAGGTTCATGTGACAGAAGAATCAAAGTGTATCGGGTGTTTTTTGTGCGAATACAGATGCCCGGATTTTGCCATTGCTGTCAATGAGGTAAAGGAAAAGGTGAAAACATAAACCACTTTCCTAACTAAGGAGGTTCATTTTGAGAGAAATTGAAGCATCAAAAATAACTGAGGAAGTAAAAAAACTCGTGATGGATGCAAACTACTACATCGGAGATGATGTTGCCTCTGCTATCAAAGAAGCCTTAAATAAAGAAACATCGCCGACGGCAAAGGAAATTCTTAATATGATTCTGGAAAACCAGAAAATATCACGAGAAGAGCAAATGCCAATGTGTCAAGATACGGGCGTTGCCGTTTTCTTCATAGAGTTAGGGCAGGAAGTACACATAGTTGGTGGGGGATACGAAGACGCAATAAATGAGGGCGTGAAACAGGGATACACTGAAGGCTACTTGAGGAAATCTTTGGTAGGGGACCCTGTAATAGAAAGGAAAAATACAGGTGACAATACACCTGCTGTCATCCATACACGAATAGTGCCAGGAGAATCGATACACATAGTTGCAGCTCCCAAGGGTGGTGGAAGCGAAAATATGAGCGAAGTTAATATGATGAAAGCCGCCGACGGCATCGAAGGCGTGAAGAATTTCGTGGTAGAGCGCGTCAGAAAATCTGGCGGTAACCCCTGTCCTCCGGTAATAGTCGGAATAGGATTGGGTGGAGACTTCGAAATGTCCGCGATACTTGCGAAGAAATCGCTCACCAGGAATTTCGGCGAACGTAATCCGAATCCTAAATTCGCAGAAGTTGAGGTCGAACTACTTGAACGGATAAACAAACTTGGAATTGGACCTATGGGACTCGGAGGCAGAACAACTGCTCTCGAGGTTTTCATTGAATATGTGCCCTGTCATATAGCATCAATGCCCGTTGCAGTGAATATGAACTGCCATGTCGCAAGACACAAAGAAGTAACGCTATGACAACAAGGATAAAGGATATGATTCATCTACGTTAAACGGTATAAACCCTTTGGATAATTCAGTATGATGAATAATAAATAACCAATAAGAAAAAAAGGAGGAAAAATGGCAGAAGTTTACAAATTAAAAACGCCTTTAACGGATAAAGACCTGGAACCTCTCAAAATAGGAGATAAGGTTTTTCTTTCAGGAATAATCTATACAGCGAGGGATGCAGCGCATAAGAAGCTTGTGGAGCTTCTAAAAGAACGAAAACCCCTACCTTTCGATGTTAAAGGTGCTGTCATATATTTCGTAGGTCCTGCTCCGGCAAAACCTGGTCACGCAATAGGTTCTGCCGGTCCCACTACAAGTTATAGAATGGATCCTTATACGCCAGATCTTCTTGATGTTGGTCTTAAGGCAACTATAGGCAAGGGGTCCCGCTCTCAAAAAGTTATCGATTCAATGGTAAAAAATAAGGCTGTATACCTTGCGGCTGTGGGTGGCGCCGCAGCACTTATTGCTAAATCCATTAAAAAGGCAGAGATAATTGCCTATGAAGACCTGCGTTCCGAAGCAGTAAGAAGACTTGAAGTCGAGAATTTTCCCTGTATTGTGGCAAATGATATTTACGGTGATGACCTTTTTAATGAAGGTGTTAAACAATACAAAGAAGAGTGAGTCTATAATATGAAAGAATTGATGGTTTCAGGCAATGAGGCGATTGCTTATGGAGCAATTAGAGGAGGATGTTGTTTTTTTGGTGGGTATCCAATAACACCATCTTCCGAAATTGCTGAAGTACTCTCGGCTGAACTTCCAAAAATCGGAGGTAAGTTCATTCAGATGGAAGATGAAATTGGAAGTATTGCCGCAATCATTGGTGCATCCATAACAGGTTTGAAAACAATGACAGCAACAAGCGGTCCGGGATTTTCTCTTATGCAGGAACATATTGGATTTGCGCTAATGGGTGAAATCCCATGTGTAATAGTAAATGTCCAGAGAGGAGGCCCATCAACAGGACTGCCAACACTTCCCTCCCAGGGTGATGTGATGCAAGCAAGGTGGGGAACTCACGGAGACCATGAAATAATTGCAGTTTCCCCCTCAAGTATACAAGAATGCTACACTCTCATAATAGAAGCATTCAATCTTGCTGAAGAATTCAGAACCCCCGTAATTTTCCTATCAGACGAAGTGATAGCACACCTTAGAGAGAAATTAGTCATACCTGACGATAAGTCATTAACAATAGTTAATAGGAAGAAACCTGCCGTTCCGCCTGAACAGTATAATCCCTACGACGAATCTACCGGTTTGATCCCCCCTATTGCCGATTTTGGAAGCGGATATAGATATCACATAACAGGTTTAACTCATGATGAAACTGGATTTCCAACAGACAACACAGAAACAGTGCACTCTTTAATAGATAGACTCAGTAATAAAATTCTTTACAACAGAGATAAAATAGTTAAAACGGACAGTTTTATGATGGAAGATGCAGATGTCGCTGTTGTTTCTTACGGTGCTACCGCACGTGCTGCGAAAGAAGCAGTCCTTCTTGCACGTGAGGAAGGCATAAAACTCGGTCTCTTCAGACTAATCACAATCTGGCCTTTTGCAGTAAAAGAGATATTCGAAATATCGGGAAACTTAAAGTCGATTTTCGTAGCTGAAATGAATTTGGGACAGCTTAAACCAATGGTGAAAAGTGCTGTAAAAGGGAGATGTGAGGTTTATTCAATCGGCAGGGCGGATGGAATGATTATCAGTCCTTCGGAGATTTTTCTAAGAGCAAAGGAGCTAGAGTGAACACTGAAACTGCAAGAAATTACTTAAGAATGGATAAATTTCCTTCCGTATGGTGCCCAGGTTGTGGACATGGTATCATTCTTGCCTCCATCCTTAGGGCAATTCACAGAACCGGTTGGCAGAAAAATAATACAGTTATGGTTTCTGGGATTGGATGCGCAGGAAGGATACCAGGATATGTGGATTTTTGCACACTTCACACAACACATGGGCGGGCACTTGCATTTGCAACAGGAATTAAATTTGCAAGACCAGAACTCAATGTAATAGCAGTTATGGGTGATGGTGACTGTGCTGCCATTGGAGGTAACCATCTCATCCATGCGGCAAGACGAAATATTAACATTACTGCAATTGTATTTAACAATGCAATATACGGAATGACGGGTGGTCAAAAATCACCAACTACTCCCCGGGGTTTCTTTTCGACAACTTCCCCTTACGGCAACGCCGAACCTGCTTTTGACCTGTGTAAATTGGCGAAATCAGCAGGGGCGGTTTTTGTGGCTCGTGGAACAGAATATCACGTACCGGCTCTCGATACGTTAATTTACAAGGCTCTCTCGAAAAAGGGATTCTCCTTTATTGAAGCACTGACTATGTGCCCAACAAGCTTTGGAAGAAAAAACAAGTTGGGTTCAGATGCTTTCAGTAACATCGAGTGGTTGAAGTCCATTTCAGTTACACAAAAAAAGGTAGAAAAAATGAGTGAAGAGGAACTCGCAGGCAAAGTTATAATAGGCATTTTTGAGGATTCTGCACGTGACGAATTCGTAGAATACTACGAGAGAGAAGTAGTCAAGGAGGGTAAATGTCAAAGAAATATGAAATCAGACTGAGCGGCTCTGGAGGACAGGGTTTAATACTGGCAGGAAAGGTTCTAGCCGAAGCTGCGGTAATATACGACGGGAAAAATGCAACGCAGAGTCAGTCTTACGGACCTGAAGCACGCGGTGGTGCATCTCGTTCAGAAGTGATTATTTCTGACGAAGAAATTATTTTTCCAAAAGCACAAAATATTGACCTTCTCGTTGCACTTACACAAGAATCCTGCAATATTTACTATAAGGATTTGAAACAAGACGGAATACTGCTTGTAGATTCAAAACTCGTAAGCGAAATCCCTAAAGGCAAATTCACAGTTTACAAGATCCCCATAGTCGACATTGCCATTGCAGAAACCGGCAAACAACTCACCGCTAACATCGTAGCACTCGGACTTGTAACGGAGTTATCTGGTATAGTATCCCGTAAAGCTGTTGAATCCGCAATCTTGTCGAGAGTTCCAAAAGGAACGGAAGAAATGAATAAAAAGGCATTTCTTGCTGGAATAAAAAAGGCGCAAGAGATCAAATAAAAAAAGGGAAATAGACAACTTTCCTTAAATATCCATCAACTAACCAGTTCCAGACTACTTTTAGTCTCAGTTTTAATGATAAAACGTAAATCTTGTATGTTAATATCGAGACAATGAACGATAGCTCATTTTGGTTAAATTGGCATTTCAATAAGGAGTATTACTTACCTACATGGAAGCTTAAAGAAATTGAACAGTGTTTAGAGACAAAAATTAATATGAAGAAGGGTGATGTGCTCCAATTGATTGGAAGATGGGATGAGACTGAATCAATATTTCGCAAAAATGTGAAGTTGGCAAATAAAATAAAAAATGAAAAACTAATTGCTGATTGCAAGTACAACCTTGCAAACTTGCTTTGGCAAAAAAGTGCTTACAAAGAGGCTTTTTCACTATCGTATGATGCGCGTGAAATCTATTTAAGATTGCACGATAGATATGGCATCCAAAAAGCAATAGGTGTAATGGGATATGTATTCTATTACCAGAACAATTATGTAGAAGCTATGAAATGTTTTAGGAAGCAATTGAATATTGCTGAAGAAATGGGAGACGAAAGGGAGATTGGAAGGGCTCTGGACGACCTGGGAGCAATTTATTGTGACCGCGGAAACCACACGAAGGCACTGGAGTGCCATCAAAGATTTTTGAACATTTCCAAGAACTTGAATGATAAAAATAGTATCGAGATTGCCCTGGGAAGTTTAGGAAATGTCTATTTTTCAATGGGAAAATATAAAAAAGCCATGAAATGCTACCAGAGACTACTCAAGGTCGCAGAAGAATTAGGAGACAAATTCCGAATCAGCTTCGCTCTGCTCTCTATTGGGATTGTTTGCATAAATCATGGCAATTATGAACAAGCATTGGAATATTTTAAGAAAACAACGACAATTTCAGAAGAATTAGGAAATAGACAGGGCATCATCTACGCCAAGAATTTCGCTGGAATAGCACTTCTCAAAAAAGGTAACTATGAGAAAAGTATTGAATTCTTTTCAACAGCCTTAAAAATTGCTGAAGAATTAAGTAGTAAACGCGGTATCACTATTGTTGCTGGTAATATGGGCGACCTTTACAAAATCCTGAAAAACCATAAAAAATCAGAAAAATATTACAATCAAGCTATCTTGCTTGGAAGAGATTTGCAGCTAAAGGCTGCGCTATGTAAAGACCTGCATCATAAAGCCGACCTCCTGCTCATTCTAAATAGGATTAAGGAGTCACGCACCTTAAACAATGAAGCTTTGCGATTGGCAAAGGAGTTAAGTCGGAAGGATATCATTTTTGAATGCAAGATTCTGGAAACTAAAATCCTCGGGAAGAAAAATAGGAAAACTGCCATAGAACAAATGAAAAATATGCTAAACTCGAACTTAAAAAGCGCACAGATTGCAGCTCTCCATTACGAACTTCTTAAGATGACAGGAAAGAAATCTCACAGGATAGCAGCGATCAAAATGTATCACAAACTATATAAAAAAATACATAATGCCCGATATAAGGAAAGGATCGATGAAATGAAAAGTGCATAGAAAATTCCAAATTTGCAAGATGTGGCATTTAACAAAATCCGCTGACAGTAGTTAGCGAAAAAATAATATGAAAGAAAATGATTAATAGGAGAATAGAAATGACAATATTAAAGCCTAAAAAAATTATAAGAAAAACTCCAATAGAAAAACTCCGTGGATTAAAAACCCATACGCAAATCTTCATCAAGCGTGATGATTTGACTGGATTGCTAATTTCTGGTAATAAGGCACGAAAACTCGAGTACTTAATAGCAGATGCAAAAAATAAGAAGTGTGATACACTCATTACTTCAGGAGGTATCCAATCGAATCATGCAAGAGCAACAGCTGCATTTGCAAACTACTTTGGATTTGATTGCCATCTGCTCCTTTGTTCTCACAGAAAACCGAAAAGAATCTATACCGCAAATCTTCTCATTGATAGATTGTTAGGCTCAACAGTCCATTACATTACGCCCACACAATACAAACGTCGAAACGAGGTTATGAAGGAGTTAGCTCGCAAATTGGTCAAAAAAGGGAAAAAAACTTATGTCATTCCGGTGGGTGGCTCCAACGCAGTTGGAGTATTAGGTTACATTGACTGTATGAAGGAAATGAAGGATTACATAAAAAAGGAGAAAATCCAAGCAGTTTACTGCGCGGTAGGTTCAGGGGGAACCTATGCTGGCCTACTTCTGGGTAAGAAATTGCTGAAGCTGAATATAGACATCAATGGAATACTTGTCTCTGATACTACTGAATATTTCAACAAAGAAATACTGAAAATCTGTCACTCGACAATCGACGCTTACCATCTAAATACAGATGTTTATAAGGAAGAAATGAACTTGATAGACGGTTTCATCGGAGAAGGTTATGCCATTCCCTATCCTGCTGAATTGAGAACTATATATAATGTTGCAAGACTGGGAATCATTCTGGATCCTGTTTACACAGGTAAGACATTTTACGGAATGTTATGTCACCTGAAAAAGAGAAAATATAGAAAGGTCATTTTCATCCATACAGGAGGCATTTTCAGTATCTTCGCCTTTGCAAAAGACTTAACCAAAGTGATCGATAGGCAAAAATAAATGACATTGCACATGCTAAAGATATTTTTTTCGACGTTAACATTTTTAGTTGACAAATAATCACTTTAATGTTATATTAATTATAAATAAAGAATCATTTCAACGAAAGATTCTTGATTTTGAATGTTTAAAAGAACTATGAACGAAAAAAATAAAACAATTGAATTAAAAAACTTCCTGAATAACAAAAACCACATAGATATCCTGAATAACATAACGGAGGGTGTGCTTGTCACAGATCTCGATAGAAGAATTATATTCTGGAATAAGGGTGCAGAAAAAATTACGCAGTACTCTGTTTCCGATGTCCTTGGCAAACACTGCTGGGAAGGCATTTTATGCACTATGAACGAAAATGGAACTAATATATGCGAAACAGAAACTTGCCCTCTATTAATTAGCATTAATACCGATAAATTATATGAATCAGAGCTATTCCTTCTCCATAAAAAAGGTCAAAGGATACCCGTTATAATTAGAGCAATACCCCTAAGAAACGCCAGAAGTGAATTAATCGGAGCCGTAGAAATCTTCACTGACAATTCGATGAAAGTTTCCGTGCGTGAAAAGATGGACGAACTCACAAGGCTTGCAATGTTAGATCCAACAACAGGAATTGGAACAAGAAAATTCATCGAGATAAATCTCCATACTCTGTTGCAGGAGATGAAAAGGTATGGATGGACGTTCGGAATTGTATTTGGGGACATAGATTATTTCAAAAAAGTCAACGATAACTATGGTCACGATATTGGAGATATGATTCTGAAAATGATTGGGAAAACGCTCTCGAACAATTTACGGTCGTTTGATATCATGGGTCGATGGGGTGGCGATGAGTTTCTTGGATTACTTCTAAATGTAAACGAGAAACAACTCCTCTCGATTGCGGAAAAACTTCGACTACTTGTCTCCCAATCGAACCTTAGCACGGGAGATGTAAGAATTTCTGTTACAATCTCAATAGGTGCAACACTTGCAAGGCGGAATGATACGCTGCGTTCTCTAATCAAAAGAGTAGATACTTTGATGTATAAGAGTAAAGCAAACGGAAGAAATCTTGTAACTATTGATACTAAGATGCAATAGCAAAATTGAAGACGAAAAAAACTCGTTGGAAATTGACCAAATATTTCCAAACTCATTGAAAGGAGTTTCTTATGGTTGATATTAGAACTAAGTATATGGGTTTCGTATTAAGCAATCCATTGATTGTTGCCAGCAGCAGTCTAACAAAGAGTCTTGATGGCGTGAAACGTTGCGCCGATGCAGGAGCAGGAGCAGTTGTCCTCAAATCATTGTTTGAGGAACAAATAAATGTCGAGGTCAAGGATGTAGAACAATACATACTTCCTTACTGGCACCCTGAAGCATTTGACTATGTCAGGCAAATGGGGATGGAACTGGGACCAACAGATTATCTGCATTTTGTCAGCCAAACAAAGGAAGCACTGTCAATTCCGGTAATTGCAAGTCTAAACTGCATATCACCCAAATGGTGGATAAACTATGTAAAACGAATAGTTGATGCAGGTGCGGATGCAATTGAACTGAATATCGCTATGATGCCGAGCAACCCTCTAAAACAAGCGAGGGCAATAGAACATCTCTATTTAGAAATAATTGAAGAAGTAGACGCCAGCATAGATATTCCAATAGCTGTAAAGATAGGACCGTACTTTACTTCAATGGCTCATATGGCGAACCAATTAAGCAAGCACGATGTTTCAGCTCTTGTGCTTTTCAATCGATTCTATCAACCCAATATCGATATTGAAAAACTTGCAATTTCGCCTGGATACAATTTTAGTTCTCCGGAAGAAATGGGACAATCCTTAAGATGGATTGCTTTACTCTCAGGAAAGCTGGATTGTGACCTTGCGGCTGCTACAGGGATACACGATGCTTCGGGCGTTATTAAGCAAATATTGGCAGGTGCAAAAGTCGCTCAACTATGTTCTACCCTATACTTGAATGGTTTGAAGCAAATTGGTGTGATACTGGAAGACATCAGAAGTTGGATGGCAAAACATTCCTTTCAAACCCTGGATGACTTTCGAGGAAAATTGAGCCAGATGGAAAGTAAAGACCCGGAAGTATACGAGAGAATTCAGTATATAAAATCCCTGGTCGGAACAGAATAGGTGACACAAACTTCGAAATGCTCTCAAAACAGTAAGAAGAATTTGCTTTTCTAACTTGACAGAAAAATCTCCCTATGCTATAATTTTCCAGTTATTAATCGTACCGCATTATTTAGACTAAATTTTTGATCTAAGCATTTGCGGAGAAGAGCAAAAAATGAGTAGTTTTTTTATGGCGAGTGAGCTACGCTCTCCTGGAATCCAAATCAGAAAGTTTCATAAAAGCAATCAGAGAATAAACATATATTACTGAGCACCAACTTATAACAATTTTGAAAACAATAAATAAACACGAACACTGGCTTTCCTACATCGATGGCAAAAGAAGAAAAAACCTTGTCCTAATTCTCCAGGAACTTTCACGCCTCTTGAACACGGACAACCCACAATTTGTTATCATTGGTGCAATGAGCCTTCTCATGCAAGGTGCCATAAGAGGCTATAAGGTTCTCTGGGATGTCGATCTTCTCTTTAAAAATGCGAACGCTATTTTGGATTTTATCGCAGGTAAAAAAACAGAAAATCTAAGAATCGTGCAGATGGAAAACGAAATCGTTCAGAACAAAAATATTGGCAGTATACACACACTATGGTCTTTTGATAAAACCTGGTTCAATGTAGACTATATTATAAAAGGCGGGTTGTTCGACTTTTATAACCCACTGAAAAGAAAAAACCATCCTTTTCATACAGAAATGGTGCAATTTGAAAACAGAGATTACCGAATTGAACTATTACTTGCCGATTTCACAGATATTTTCATAGAGAAAATGGTCTTTCCAAGAATGCAGAAACAATTAGACCAAAAAGATGACTTGGGAGTTGATATCAGGCACTGTTTGTATATGCTGCATAATTTCGGAAAAAAAGATTGGTTCTGGGAGAAAATAAAAGCAACTTCAATGGACACAAATAATAGAGACATGCTTAAGCAAAACCTCATCCGTCTTATTGAAATAAAGGACGAACTCGGCTATTCCGATACAACACTCCCAAACAATATCTACAAAAGGATTAGAAGTCTATAATGAGAAAACCACTCGAAATACTGAAAGACGATTCAAGAATATTGGGTAATCATAATAAGAAATATATCCTTGCCATTGAGACTTATCTCGATACACTGAAAAAGAAACTCGAAGAAATAGGGCAAGTTGAGCAGGTGCATCTTTGGCATATCGCAGATGATATTAAAAGTGAAATGTCCATTGTGCTAAAATCCGGTATCACAAACAATGAGAAACTGAATCTTCTAGGTTGTTATTATGGTCTACAATATCTTCATATGAACCTTTCGTCAATAAGTGTTCTCAAACTTGTATCCAGCGCCAATGAACTTAGTATATATAAAGACTTTATGAGAAACATTGGAAACAGTTTTAGAACATTAACGGCAACTTATATTTCCAACCTGCTTGAAATTTTTTTACCCGAAAATAAATCCCTGGAATTTTTCATCGCCAGTGTGGGAACTAAATCTGATCAGGACGACATAGATGTTGGTATCGTCGACGATGGTTCCCCGAATAGGCAGTATCTTAATCTGGCAATTAGCAGAATTGCAAAAGAAATGCTAAGGTTTGCGTGTAACATTCACTTCCATCTATCCGAACACATAATTGAACATAGCTATTCAGCTTCCATCCCTGAGTACAGAAAAGTTCTTGATAAACAAATAAGAGATTTCATAATTATTTCAGAAATACTGGGTGCAAAAAGAATAATAGGCTCGGGGAAACTTTTTGCAAAATTCTCAGAACAAATATCAAGTAGATATTTTTTCAAGAAAGCAAGCAATAACACATACAATGAGGGTTTCCTAAGAGGAATTCTTGGCGAAGTCAAATCTCTCATCATACGTCCTCTTGGAAAAACCAAAATCCATCCAAAAAACGACGGTTTAAGGGTTATAAAGGGAATTCTTGCTGCGAAAAAAACTCTATATAATATCCACCAAACCAATAACTGGGACATAATCAAAGAACTAAAAGAGAAAAATCCCGCAAGATGTGACCACTACTGGGAACTCGAAAGAGCACTTTCATTCCTGGAAATTTTTAGATATCTATACCAGCTCCTTGTTGTACAGGAAGAAGAAATATGGTTAAAAGAACCCGGTGTCTATAGCAATATAGCAAATGTTGCACAATTCCTTGGATACAAGGATATCGGAGCTTTAAGATCTCCAGACCACCTTTTTGTGCATTATTATGAATATATCAACAAAATAAGGGGTGTTGTGCCTGGTTTGATTACAGATATAGAAGACCACTTGAGGACCGAAAGCATATTTTTCAATATCTTCGAATTACAGAAAAAAATAAAATCCAGGGATAAGAATCTCGCAATGGCTTTTGTGAAAAATTTGAGATTTTTTAAAGGCACTACTTACTGGGAAGATATCCTAGATACACTTAAATCCGATAAAATGCTTCTTCGCCGATTTACTGAAGATTTGAAATCACTGTCAAGAAAACAAAAACTTTCTGTCCTGCAGCGATACATTGACTGGGTAAATTATGATCTTTACTCCCTGATAAAACTACTTATAATAGTAGAAACATCCGACCCATCCAATAAAACGCTTTTTAATCTGTTTAATAAGATGTTTCTTGACTCGATGAAAAATTCTTCGCAAGTTACAAAAAGACTTACAACGATTTTTATGTGTTACGGTGAACTAATCTACCAATACCTTTCATTACTCAATAAGGGTGATTTGAAACGTTTTAGATCCTACCTGTCAGACAAATTCTTGGATAGAGAATTTTTGCAAGAAAGGGACAGAGTTCGTTTCCTCACCGAAGTTTTTTTAAAAACCAGTGCCTACTTTAGAAGATTTATGGATAGAGCTGTCGACATATTTCCGCAGTGTATTAAACTCTTTAAGGAGCCCCAAAAACTCGAAGAAATAGGCAGAGGTATCCTCGGTGAAGTTAAGAATCTCAAAGGCTTCAGGGCGCGAAAAAAGGCATTGGGCGATTACTACGATATCGAATTCCTCCGATTAGCCCTCGAAACGATTAGTGGAGTATCCGTCGAACATATCAATGCATCTTTCAGCGAGTTCTGTGACAACTATGTAAATATGCTTTTTGATACCTGTAAAGAGGAAATAGAGACTCAATTTGGGAGCAAAGTATTCACCGGAGATTTCCTTGCCATATTTGCTGCAGGTGGACATGCAAGGGAACAAGCCTTCAATGATGATTATGACCTTATCGTTCTATTGGATTCGAAAGATGAAAAAATCCGAAAGCTCTCAATGCGTGTTCTTGCATTAATGAACTACGAAATAACAAGAAGGGGAACCATCCCACATTACAGATTTGCAGATCATTTCGGCAACTACGTTGTTCTTGTAGATGAATTAGAGACACTTTTCAAGAAAGATACCGAATATGTATTCATAGATAAATCCCAAATCCTGGGCTCAAGGATGGTTGTTGGTAGCGAGAAATTTAGGAAAAGCTTTTACAGAAGAATTATCTATCCATATATATTTAAGGAGAAGGAAAAATACATAAACGATATGATTGCTGAGATTAACTCGAGACAGAAGCAGAATAGGAAAGAAAAAATGTTTTCTAACGATATTAAGGAAGGGACTGGAGGCCTGAGAGATATCGAGATGTTCATACTCATTTACAAGGCAAAATATGAAATCAAAGAACCCATAAATGAAAAAATATTCGACACCTTAAAAAAGCTTGAACCATACCACTCGAACGAAATAGATACCATTGGAAAAGGTTTTAACTATCTGAAGAATGTCAGAAATATCTACCGCTTAACCGTTGCGGCAAACGATTCGATAGATTTCGAAACCCTTGAACCGAAACAGAAAAAAGCATTCAAGGATCTGAACAAAGTAAGAGATTCCGTAAATGAAGCAATAAAAACCTTATTCAAGCAACTATCTTAAGAAAACAAGTTTTTGCGTTCTACTTGCTTCCTCATTTTCAATTGAAAGCCTGGCAAAATATATTCCATAACTAACCTTTTTACCGAAATTATTCTTTCCATCCCAACTTAGTTTGAATACTCCGGGATTCATTCTTCCACTAAACAGGATTCTAACCTGCCTTCCTGCAATATCATAAATTGCAAGAACAATTTTTTTCTTCACGGTTGTTTTTTCACCCTCAAGCAACGGAACGCTGTATGTGAATGTGGTTTTTCTTGAAAATGGATTTGGATAACTCTTAGACAAAGACAGAACTGACGGATAACCTGGATGTTCAACCTTTTCGTGGATTCCGGTGATACCAAAAAACCTCATAATTGAATCTGCAAGAATCTGCTTTGTTGAAGGAGGAGAACCGTCAGCCAGACCGCCAAATTCGAAAGAAGTTCCCACAGTTTTATAGCCTCCACCGTCATATGCAATACCGTTTATATACGGAGGAGATACATTGTTAAAAACGACAAAACTCCCTCCGGTTATTCCAAGATGGTCCATCCAATTATTGTCTCCCGCGTATGTAAAACTCATCTGATTAGTGAAAGTCCCGCTTACACCGTTAATTGTATAGGTATCGTTTGAGCCGTCTTCGATGCCCAGTATTTTGAAATAAGGGTGAAGGTTCGTTGGAGAATCATATTTCCAGGTATCCGCACCTTCCATATAAATGCGCCCTCCTGAATTCAAGAAAGAGCATAGTGAATCAACAATTTGCCCATTTGAAAGAACGTAGTTACTGGGATAAACGCCAAGGCAAATGAATACCGCTTTGAAAGCCTTCAGAATTTCGAGATAATCACCAATATTCGTAGAGTAATCACCTATGTATCCGGCAGCCTCGAGTGCCGTTTTTATCTTTACACCGCTTGAGAGATTTTCGTCTGCATCCCAGATGAAAAAATCTCCTCCAATTCCAATCTTGATGATAAATTCCGTGCTATCTGTATAGCCCTCGCTCGAAGAAAATATCAATCTCATATTTGCATCTGTTCCTGTCGGAGTAAGAGAATCTACTTCTACCGTAAACGATGTTCCTTCGCTTTCCTCACCCGGAAGCAAATCTCCATATGTGGATGTAGAATCGATGCATTCAACATACTGATTAAGGGTTCTGAGTTTTGCAGAAACACCGCTTGCTTTTGCCGAACCCTTATTCTTTAATCGACAGTAAAGCTTGCCGATTTCACCGGGATCCAGTATCCCATTGGCATTTGCCATCCCGGAATCATCCACTGTGAACGAAAGCAAACTCAAAACAGGCGTTGATATAGTTATCTCAAAATGAGAAACCCATACTGAATCGTTTGAATCATGCACATCCAATCTAAGCAGAACTATGTGATTATCGGGTGTAGATGGAGAAACTGTCAAGTCGTAATCATCCTGCGATATTACGCTATCACCTGCCGGAATGTTTCCGAATTGTTCGATGCTATCTGTTATTCCAATCCAATTATCATCCGAAGACACTATAGCGAAAATCCCGTTAACAGCCTGGTTTCCATAGTTTTTAAGAATAACAGGAAGTTCTATCTTCTCTCCCTCATTGGGAATTCCGTCATTGTTGCCATAACTTGTCCCCAGTGTATCATCATCGACATAGTGTTTGTTGTAACCAGGCCAGGGACCATTTGCATTCACAAGACAGTGCCCGTAATATGGAAAATGATTCTGTGAAACCACAGATATGAAAATAGTATCCACTGTCGTAACAAAGATGGTAAGCCCAACAGCGCCCGTAGAATCTGTACGACCTCCCGAGTGCATTGCCGTATCCATCTTAGCGCAAACGAAAGCATTTGTAACCGGACCATGCTTGTCTCTAACCAACACCCAGAGAACACTTTCTCCTATTGGAACAAGCGAATCATGCGACACGACAATCGATTCGGGGACATCAGTTCTCATCAGTAACGTTGGATCTCCGAGTATAAGATACTCGTTCATCTCTTTTATAGTTGTATCGCTCATTCCGCAAATTTCATACATATAGATCTTTCCACGAACGGTAGCTTCACCAAAAGAGGTAAGCCCTTCCTGGAAGATACCCTTGTATATACCTTTGTCGAGTTTGTTGTTGTGCTTGGTATGCGTAATGTAGGTAGGTCCAAAGAAACTGACAGCACCCTTCTCTGATGTTGGAGTCCCATTCCTGAGCCACTGCTCACCGAAACAAGTATAAACATCGAATTTAGCAACACCACATCCGCAGCTGGTTACGACGGGAACTTTTCTACCATTATTAAGAACCTGGATATTACTAACATCAAATATCGTGCCAATATAGGGAGAATACCAATATGAATCCCAACCTGGTCCTCTGTAATTGAGAAATCCTCTGCCTTCATTAACCGCATTGGTTATATCGTTTCTCAGCTGATAAGAACTGGAATAATTCTCAGCATATAGTGAATCTACGTATGTATAACCCGCTTCGATAAACCTGTCCCGCACCCACCGCTTAGTTTCCGCTTGTGAAGGATACTCGTCGGATGCTATCATTATAGCTTTTTTGTACCAGGTGGTTTCTGCCATATAGGGAGATTTTTCGTAGTTTATTACTTTGTTTATCACCGTATTGAGTTCAAATTCATTATTTATGGAAAGCCTTCCTCCCAATATATCAGGGAAAATATCATTAATACTATCCAGTGCAACATAAAAGTTGTCATTTGCGTAACCATTTGTATACATTACAGGGAATACGCCTGCATCGCCAACTGCGAGGAAGTAATCCGGTGGATGAGGCCAGGTCGTATATGCAGCAAGCATATAATTCCTTATATCATACTGCGTCGGATTTGCTGATATCTCGGAGAATTTGACCATCTTTGTAATAATACCCGTTTCTTCCTTCCATTCCGTAAATGGAAGCAGAGCATCATAGTAAGTATCCGGTGTAATAACAACATAAAGAACAGAATCCGAAGAATATCGCTCAATGGAGCCATAGTTTAGGAACGAGTTTTTATAGATATCATAGAAGGCACTCGAGATACTTTTTCTATGAAATTGCTTCTCATTTACGCCGTTTAATGTAGTTCTTCTTATACGAATTCTCGCATTCTTCGTTACCCTTATTTCACCTGTTTTAGGAATATACCGAATCGGGAAAAATTGAAATCGCACGATTCTATAATCTCTGAGGATTTGAGGAGTATCGAGAGAAAGTTGGTTTTCAGGATATTCGTAATCTGTAAATTGCATTGAATTATCGATAGTTATGGAATATTCATCGATTGCCTCTACATAACCTTTGAATGAACCTTTATCCGAAACACCAATAATTCCCGTAATATAAGGCAGGTCAGGAAAATCTTCCCTTTCCAGAACCTCGAGTTCTCCCATCTTATAAATGCCATCCTTTTCTTCGAGCAGGGACGGACATTTAATCTCGAGAACAGTTTCGGACAACGTTGAAGACAGAACTGTTATTTCAGCCTTTTCCGATTTAAAACCACTTAGACTCAATGGTAAAAGCAGAAAAATATATAAGATAGAAAATCTTTTTCCCATTATTTCGCTACATCCCATTTTACGATAACGATTCCTTCATACCTGTCCGCAATAACCGCATAGTCGTCTTCAACCCAGATAGCATCTGCATATTCAGTTTCTACGCCTCCAAGATATCGGGGTGATAATGGGTCAGAAACATCTAAAACAACCATACCCTTATTTTCATCTGCAACAAATGCTGTATCTCCCTTCATAAAAACAGACTTTGCGTCATCTTCCGTATCAAAATTACCAACTAAATTTGGTATACTTTTGTCTGCTGCATTTATTATGTCGAGCCCCTGACTCCCGTCTGTGAGATAAACAAGCGTATCCTTGACAAAAAGACCTTTCGCATATCCTCTCGTATCACATGTACCGATAATGTTGGGCATTGTTATCTTACTTACATCTACAATAGCGAGCCCCAACTCACCACATCCAACATAAAGATAGGTAGAATCAAGAAATAGACCATTTTCGTATCCTGGAATATCGAATATAATAAAAGGTAATGGATTACCTGGATAACCTGGATAAATCTCTAAAATCCACATACCCTCATCGTTTTCTGCAGCAAAAAGATAGGACATAGTATCGTCCTCCGGAGAATAGTATACGATGTCCACGGCATTGTCGTCACCACCCGCGGCTAAACTTTGATGTACGGGATTCTCTGGATCACCGAAAAGAATTGTAGAAACTCCGTCCTTTCCCACTGCAAGATAGGCAAAAGAATCCCTAATGGCAATTGCTTGTGCATTTCCCTTGGCACTACATTCTCCTACAAAGAAAGGATTCTCTTCATCCGTTATGTCTATTATTACAAACCCTCCCTCTCCCTGAGCAACATAAGCAGTATCATCTCGCACTACAACATCCCTGGCAAATCCCTTAGTTGGAAAAGAAGCCACAATTCTGAAAGGATTTGTATCTATCGAGAAACTAGCGATAACTGACCAGTCGCTCCATTCGTTATCATCCATTTCAACCCTGACTCTCCAGTGATAATCCCCATCAATAATTACTGTGTCCGGTACATAACTGGGCCCTGTAATCATTGAATCATCAATAATCGGCGAGTAAAATGTATTATGGTTATCCACCTGTATCTCATATTTTAATGCGTTTGGAATAGCGTTCCAGGTAAATGTAGGCTGATTTGAATCAACCGTATCATTCACGGGAGAGAGAGGAACCGGTTTTCCCACGGCAACGGTGAATTTTCGGACCTCTGACCAAACTTCCCAACCCGAGTACTTCTGCCTTGTTCTGACACGCCACCAGTAGTCTCTGTCGCTCAAGGAAATAGACGAAATATAAGAATTGGATGTAATACTTGAATCATCTATTATTGGTGAATAAAATGTATTCAGGTTGTCTATCTGCAGTTCATACCTGTATGCATAAGTGACTCTATCCCAGGAGAAACTAGGCTTCGTGACAACGACCACCTGGTCCACTCCTGGTTCGATAAGATTGACGAATTCTGGTTCTAAAGGATTTTTCCGTCTTCCGCAATCAATAACAACGGATATGACGACCAACAAACACAGCACAATTATTGTTCGCATAGTTTTCCCTCCGGCTTTCTATACAACATGCAAAATATACCATTTCCCGTCTATTCTGTCAAGAAAAATGTCACATTCTATGCTTAACGCCGATTTTGAAAAAACACTTGACAATTTTGCCAAGTTTTGATAGTATCGCATAGCAATATCTGCGTAATGGCAGGAAAGGATGTCACGTAACTATGAGGTATTTTTTTCTTTTACTTGTAGCTTCATTCCTGGTCTCTTATTCATGTTGCACCTACAGTTTCTCGGGTGTTACAAGCGGAATAAAGAGCATCTCAATTCCTGTTTTTAATAACGAGTCACTAAGATATGGGCTTGAAGAAACATTCACTGAATCTGTAACTAATGCTTTCATCGAGGACAACAGGCTCAAAGTTGCGGCTGAGAAAGCGTCCGATGCAATTCTGTTGATAACAATAAAAACATTTGAAAGAACGCCTTACTCATATGATGAGTCAGAAAATGTGAAAGAGTACAAGATTAGCATTTCAGCAGACGTTTTGCTCGAGAAAAGGGATTCGGAAGAGGAGCTATTTAAGAATAGAGCCTTTACAGAGTGGGCGACTTACTATCCCGAAACGGAAGTCGAAGAAGATGGAATAGACAGAGTTGCGAAAAAATTTTCCGAAAAGATTCTGAGAAATATATTGGAATCTTGGTAAAAAATGACTAACGAATCCGCTTCTTAGAATCGGATTCTTAAACCTCAAAGGAGGCAAAATGGGTGAAGAAGAAAAAAGTGCCTATGAAAAACAACTTAATACAGGGGAAATTCTTTTTAAAGACGGAGATGCAGGTGATGAGATGTACCTAATTAAATCCGGAAAAATAAGG
Source organism: uncultured bacterium (assembly GCA_964392665.1). Lineage (GTDB taxonomy): Bacteria > Hydrothermota > E44-bin80 > E44-bin80 > E44-bin80 > CAYMQB01. Next base: position 32,522 of record CAYMQB010000028.1, read on the forward strand.
ATTTCCAAACCTTCCGGGGAGATAGAAAAAACTCTCGCCGTGCTGAAGGAAGGCGATTTCTTCGGAGAAATGTCCGTGATCGATGGAAGCCCAAGATCAGCAACTGCAACAGCAATTGAACCAAGCGAACTTGTGATCTTCGACAGAGAAGTTTTTATGAATCAGGTCAGAGAAAATCCTCTTATTGAGTATGTTCTTCATACTCTTATAAGAAGATTGAGGGAGACAGATGAACAGATTAAATACCTGCTCATAAAAAACGAAGAAAAGAGACTTATTGCAATGCTTCTAACAAAAGCAAGAGAAGGAACGCAAACAGATAAAGGTACTCTCGTTAACTTTTCCTTTTCCTACGAAAGTTTCGCTGACCTCGTTGGGACGACTGTAGAGAAAACAAAATCGATAATTGAGAATTTGCTAAAAGCCAAACTTATCGTCGTAGAAAGCGACAAAATATATGTAGGAAACCAGAGAAATCTTGAAGAGTATTTGAGTTATATCACTTTAAAGGAGAAGTTCGCAACTTAAGCAGAGAATACACGTCTGCCTTTGAAGTAAACGGAAAATATATTCTCGGCAATCCTGTCCAATACTACAAGATTTGCTTCTTTTCCTTCCTTGATTTCTCCCTCTCTGTCCAGCGAGAAACCTGCATAGGCGCTGTTATGAGTGTAACAATAGATACTGTCTTCTAAAGTAAGTCTTTGACAATCAAACGGTGCCTTAACAACTCCTTCAATTCCTATGAGAGGAGACAGTGGCATACAATCCGAACCAAAAGCCACTGTAATTCCATTTTTCAGAAGAAGGCTAATCGGATTATTCGTTTCATACCTCTTCCCCAGTGCTTCTTCATACATACCACCAGATTGTGACCAGAGATATATGAAATTCGGCTGCATCGAAGCAATGACACCGAGTTTTTTAAGTTTCGAAACATCTTTTTCATCGATCAGTTCGCAGTGTTCTATTCTATGTCTTAGAAGGCTGCAATTACCGACCTGCTCTTCGAAGACACCTATTACTTCCCTTATTGCCCTATTCCCTATCGCATGTATGACAATTTGAATTCCATCATCATTCGATTTCTTCACAATTTCACTTAAATCGTCCTTTGTAAGAATAAGTATCCCTCTATTACTTGGATCATCCTTGTAAGAAAAGCTGTTTGCCGCTGTTCGAGCACCAATGGAACCATCCGCAAAAATTTTTATACCTCCAAAAAAACTTGTTCCGAAATCGAAACCAGTTTTTTTAACATAAGAAATATCGGAAACAACTATGTATAGTCTAATATTCAAGGTCATTCCCCCTTTATCCCCCAGCTGTTCATAATATGCCAAATGGTCCTGTTTTGCAATCTCATTTATTGAAGTTATTCCAAGGCTATTTGCAAGTTCTACCGCTTTACTGAGACCTTCTCGTATTTCCATTTCGGAAGGCGAAAATATCTTCGATATATTCAAAGGAACATCCTCTTTCATTATACCCGTTCTTCTGTTTACGCCGTTCCATTCACTGGAAATTTCCCTGAGTGCCAGTGTATTCGCCACTGCGAGGTGACCACAAATTCTGCGAATTACAACAGGATTATTAGGTGCAATCCCATCAAGTGCCTTCCTTTCGGGAATCTTTTTAGTCGTCCAACTGCTCTCATCGAAATTACTTGCTATGAGTACCTCACCTTTTTCGTAGTTCTTTAATGCCTGTCTCAATATTTCCAGCACATCCTCTGCACTCTCAGCCGAGTCTAAATTGGGTCTCATAATCTCAATCCCTTTTTGCAGCAAATGCGTATGTGAATCTATAAAACCCGGAACTATCATTTTGCCTTCGACATCAACAGTCTGCACATTATTATATTTATTGGAACCCGTGTATATTTCCTTTATTATCTCTCCGTCAACCAAAATGTTTCTTCTGATAATTCTTTTATCCGGAAGAAAAACTTCTCCGCCTATAAGTTGAAATCTATTCGAGTCCTGCATCCTCTATCTCTTCCATCTTCTTAACTCTTATATTGCCTTCATCGTCAATCTCCGGTGTCGAAGAAGGAAAATCTTCCCGGGACAAATTACGAATTAGATTCAACGCGTATTTATCTTCATCGATATAGGGTATGCCAGGTCTTTTTACTCTGATAGGAATGAGCCTTCCTTCGAGGAAACTACCATCCTCCAATAAAGAGATTTTCAAAATGAGGCTCTCCCCTGTTGCTCCAGCAAGACCAAATCTCCCATAGACACAAAAATTCCCAAGACTGTATGCGATCAGTCTACCTTTATAAATCTCGAGAGCTCTTGGCACATGTGGTCCGTGACCCAAAATTAGATCTGCACCATTTTCAACTGCCTTATGTGCAAATTCAATCACATTGCCCCTGGGTTCTCCGTAAAGATATTCAAACGTGTTATGCGTATGAAGCGCCTTTGTTCCCTCGCTACCTCCATGAAACGAAACAATAAGTATGTCAAAACTATCACTTAGAGCACTTATAACCGAAGATGCTTGTTTTTTGTTGAGTATATTATACGTACTGCTATATGTGGAGAAAGCAATTAAGCCCACAGATATTCCGTCGACATCCAGATACCCGATATCCCCGACAGGTCCGGAATGCTCGATATTGAAACTGTCGAGAACATTCATAGTTGATTTCACTCCTTTGCTCCCAAAATCCCTGGCATGATTATTGGCAAGACTCATGCAGTTGAAACCCGCGCTTGCAAGACTTGCAGCAAATCCCGGGGGTGTCCTGAAAGCATAAGACCTTCCACTTTTTATGTTCTTGCTGGTATAACCACCCTTGCAGAGTGGACCTTCAAGATTCCCGAAGACAATATCAGCCTTTAATTCGTCTTTAACATCATCAAAAAGGTATTTTCCACATTCCGGCGGCAGTATGGGATTCGGAAAATCAGAACCCATCATAATGTCCCCGACAGCAGAAACACTGATTTTGATGCTATCTTCCGTTTTCTCTGCCGCTCTAACATAGTTTTCTTTCGTAGTATCCTGGATATTATCCTTATAATCACCTCCAGCACCGCAGGAGAAAATAACGAAGAAAACAATTACCACAAACATTATGTTTTTCATAATCATAGGCAGTATATGCGAATTCAATACTTTGTCAATACATTTTTATTGACAATGATGGGCATTTCTGATACTTTCAAAAAAACATAGCAACCACAGTGCAGCAACTGATATTGCCATTTCGATTGTAAAATTCTTCAACTTTGAACAAACCGTGACTAAATGGTCTTCTACAAAAATACGGAGAGGGTGGGATTTGAACCCACGATCGCGATTTCTCACGATACACGATTTCCGATCGTGCTCCTTCGACCAACTCGGACACCTCTCCAGCGAGGGCATATTAACAGTAAATCAACATTTGGTCAAGTGAAAAACACGAAATTAACAATTCTCATACAAATCTCCGTTCTATTATGACGAAGAATAGCCCTTTGAACAAACCTGTAAAATACTTAAAAGGTGTCGGTCCCCATTGGGAGAAAATCCTCAGGAAGCTCGCCATAACGGAAATTAATGATGTATTTTTCCATATCCCAAGACTCTATATAGATCGCTCCACTATCTCAAAGATTGAGAATATTCAATTCGGAGAAAGAGCCAATATAGTAGGGGAGGTGCTCTCATTCGAATCAAGAAGGACGAGAAAAAGAATCGAAATTCAGACAGCACTCATACAGGATGAAGCAGAGGGTCTTATATTCCTCAAATGGTTCAAACAACCTTACCTCAAAAATGCTATAAAGAAGGGTGATACAATAATGGCAAGTGGAGAAGTTACCTTCTACGAAGGAAAACAAATGGTTCATCCCGATTTCGAAATAATAAAAGATGAAGAGTCAAATCCACTCCATACAGGAAGGATTGTGCCGTTTTATCCACTTACGGAGGGAATATCCCATAAGCGAATCAGAAGGATTATTGACAATGCTATCAATCTATATCTCGATGATGTGAAAGAGACACTGCCCGAGAGTTTAATAAACGAAGAAAAACTTCTTACGCTCAGAGATGCTATCGGCAAAATCCACCGACCAGAGAGCTTTAAAGATATTGGCAAAGCAAAAAAAAGACTAAAATTCGAGGAACTATTTTACCTCGAACTTTTGCTTGCTGTCAGAAAAAAGCGACTGAAAATAAGGAAAACGAATGTTAGAATCGACAAACAGGGCGAACTTGCACACAAATTTGCGAAACTACTTCCTTACAAACTAACCGGTGCCCAGAAAAAAGTCATAAAACAAATAAGAGAAGATTTCCTTTCCGGAAAACCGATGCACAGAATGCTACAGGGAGATGTGGGTTCCGGGAAAACTGTCGTTGCAATTATTGCATCTCTCCTCATTATAGAGAGTGATTATCAAGTTGCAATGATGGCTCCAACCGAGATACTTGCCGAACAGCACTATCTCGGCGTCGGAAAAAAACTTGAATCTTTGGGGATAAAGACTGATTTGCTCATAGGCAGCGTAAAGAAAAGTGAAAAAGAAATATTATATACATCGCTTGAAAAAGGGGAGATTAACCTCATATTTGGAACGCATGCTCTAATAGAGGAAGTAGTAAAGTTCAAACACCTGGGTTTAGTAGTAGTCGATGAACAACATAGATTCGGAGTGCTTCAGAGAGCAAAATTGCTTGAAAAAGGTGAAACACCACACTTTCTCGTAATGACTG
>CAYMQB010000029.1:0-37226 GCA_964392665.1 uncultured bacterium
CCTAACTGGGGAATTATCCTGACCCCAATTGGGGAATTCCTCTGAACCTCGACATCGATTAATCAAACAAGCATTGAGTACTCCATTTCAAATGCATCACAGGTGCAGTTAAGGATATATAATCCACTGGGTGAAGTTGTCAGGACGCTTGTTGATAACAAAAAATCATCTGGAAGATATGTGGTTATCTGGGATGGCAAAGATGAAAACGGAAATAAGGTTTCAAGTGGCCAATACTTCTACCAATTAATAACAAACGGGTTTGCTAGCACAAAGAAACTAATATTGTTGAAGTAATCGAACATTTGGGGACGGTGCCCATGGTATTTGAGTGCGAAAACTTAATGAACCGTTATGCTAAGAAGTTTTGCCAGATCTTAATTGGAAATAAATTGAAATATATACAACGTCCGATAAGATATATTATGTCAACTACTCGATTACACTTTAATAAACTGTGCATTTGCACTAACAATGGTTTCTCCTTCCCCTAATTGTTACGGGAGGGTTCCTTATTTTTCTCTAATTGATTAATATAATAGGACTTGGCATCTTCTATTCGAGAATGCATTCTCTGAAATAGACGAAGACTTGAGATGATTACAAAAATGATTCCTACTACCACAGAAATATCTTTGTTTCCATAACAACAAAATATCCATTTCGATATAATAATAATTAAACTAATGGAAGCAGTTGCGCAAACAGAAGATCCAATACGCCTTAGGTATTCAAATCTTTCGATTAGTCTTAAAGGGTCGAATCCATATTTATCTTCAATTGCCTTCATTATTTTTGGAAAGTCTGTATTGTGGTCACTTTTCATAATTCTAGACCATTTTTTTTTGTAAATGGATGCCGGAATTTCCACCAAAACTAACCCTATGAAATATGAAAAGAATAGAAAAATAATGAAATTCAGGAGTTTTTTAGAAATAAAACAGAAGAAAACTAGGTGTTGATCAAAAGAATATGCAACTACGACCAAAATGAAAGCACCCGCAAAAGCGTGTGCAAGGTCCCGCATTATATATCTATCATATAATTTCCCGAGGACATCTCCAATTTTGTCAATATTGCTCATTTCATCCTCCTTTATTTCTGCGGTAACGCCACCACTTCTTCACCATTTACGCCCGTATTAGCCCACTAACTGTATGTATAGAAGATACTTAGTCTCAATCAGTTTGACTTTACTCTAATACACTTGCAGAAACCGTGATAATTGGCGCAGATTCCTCCAAAAAGCGAGAAAAACCCCCAGAAGAGAGGACGACCGAAAATATGTGACATTATGGGTTTTGAATAGGGAACTAGATATATACCCCAGGTTATAAGGAAACATCCAAGGACTATGCAGGTATGACCAAAAACAATCAACCCTATTCGACTTTGCCTCCAACTGAGAAACGCGAGACCAATTCCTACAAGGATAGGAATAACTGACCCCGGATTTGGTGCTTTTATGATGCCCACTATGCCCAATAGAACAAGCAATATACCTAAAATTAGCGTTATGAGTCTTTTAGGTTTCATGTGTTTTCTCCTCTCCCCTATTTTTCAAGTAATTGTTCGGTTTCTTTGCAATAGGCAACGCCTGATTCACTCTTACGCGCCTTCTTAACATTCATTTCAGCTTCGTTCACTGTTCTTCCAAGAATATCTTCAACAAGAAATGAAGGATGTCCGAGTTTTACGAGCAGAACTTCACCAGCTGCAATTCCTATGTTGAAGCGCAGCGATATCTCCCCGACTTCCTTGATATAACCGGCAATTTCATTTGCAGATTTAACAGTATTACCTGGCTCATCAAATGTGAAAAGGATTGTATCTCCTATGTATTTACGTATTGTTCCACCATATTGTATGATTTTATCACCGGCAATCTTAAATGCCTCCTGCAAGTATTCGTATGTTCTTTCAATACCAGCAGTTTCAACAAGCAGTCTAAAATTGGTCAAATCCGCAAAGCAAACGGTTAATCTTTGTTTTTCCATCTCTCTCCTTTTCTGAAGTTTCTTCTTACTGCACCAGATGCCATGTGTAGGAAGATATTCCATCTGTATTGACAATAACTGCGATAGGTGAATACAGTGAATCAAATGGATATGCAACGAGATGTGTGCTGTCAGATTGAGGTAAAGCACCCATATTTGTTATCTTAAAAGAATCATAATTACCTATATTCCATTTATTGTCTACAAGAAGGCTACCTGCTCCAGCAAAATCACAGTCAATATAAAGTGTAAACATCGGAACCTGTATGTTCCAGGTATAATTGCTGTAACCCCTTGTATCTACCACTGACTGAACATCGGGAAAGCGTCCTGCCTTAGCCCACAATCCTGTATTTTCGCTTTGCTTGAATTCACCTAAATAATCGTTCCACTTGCCAACGGAAGCTCCATTCACAAGAATATCATAATCGATGTACCACTTATAGCTGCCGTATGAAATTTGTTGGTTGTTTACAGTTAGCTGGAATGTCGGCGATAAAATGTTAAACCCGAATGTATCTGTGTCCATCGTATTTACCATTATAGAATCTATGATGCTGTCTCCGAACATCGCCTTAACATATGTGCTCTCGCTCCGCTGGAAACTCCCCATAGTTGCTGTCATATATGCATCAACAGTCCCGACATACTGCGATTGCAGATATATGTCACAGTACAACCAGGTGTCGTTATCAACTTTCAGTGTAAAATTCCCGGGTTCTGAAGGAGGATTTTCCAACCCATCCTTTTTGCAGCCAGAAAATAGAAGAAGAAATAAAGTTAGAATTAAAACACTTTTCTTCATTTTGCACCTCCTGATAGTAATAATCTTTATTCACTCTAATTTTGTCAATGTTCCTTCTGCAGAATTTTCCAGTCTTTTTTTCTTGGAACTATTGCGACAACCGAAGGTTCCTCTTTGTTTTTCATTAGCATCCATATATTAACACAGAAATGTCGAAAATTCAAGGATAAAGTTTAATTCTCTCTGGGAATAGGAACAGGTCGACTATAAAAAAATCCGAAATCATGAAATTGAGAAATTGGAAAATTAGAAATTAAAACCTCTTGATTGGTCAAAGAAACTTTAATATGTATCAGAATGTGATTATAAAATTTTATTTAATATTATTCCATTCATCAGTTGCAATTTTACGGTCAAGAATAGATCCGACTTCTTGAATCATCATCTTTAGTTGTGGTATAGAGTATTCACGGTTTGATGGAATAGCAAGACGGTGCTCTTTGTATACCATAAAATGATGTCTTCTACCAATAAAAGGACCATTAAATCCAAGCGTATGTAACTTACGAATGAAATCCCTTCGTTTACATGGTAACCATTGACTCACGAGACGGTTTCCTGTTGAGGTTTATTTCATTAATTACTGGGAGATGATGTCCTAATTTAATCCCTACAAGAATCCAGTCCTCTAATGTTGACCTTAATTCATCCTCACATTCCCGTAAGGATTTCGCAAAGGAAATTACTCCTTTACATTTTGGGACTCGTCCCACAAATGAGCCATCTTCTAATTTGTCATATTCAGCACATGCCAAAGCCGAGTTAATATAATCTGTTAGGGTAAACTTCATATCTTCACCTCCTGTTTAATATAGTTCATCTCTGTATATATGAACAAGTTTGCATATAACTATAATAATATGGTATATATGATATAGTTTTAGCATACCTTCCGCAGTATCAAAAAACAAATTCTTCCTTCTTACCATTATCACCTTTTTATATCATCCGATGGACAAATAACCTGCCCAATATTTATTTTGACTTTATAATCTTCCATCTCACCAAGGAAATAATAGTAAAAAATAGAGATAAAGTCAAGGGGAAAAATCCGAAACCAAGAAATTGAGAAATTGCAGAATTAATACAACCAAAAAGCCGAAATTACGAAAATGGAAATTGGGAAATTAATACCTTTTTTCGAGACAAAAAGTCTAAAATTAGGGTCAGCGCCCGTTTCGAAGACTGAATATCTGTCGCGCTGTGTTTTCAAAAACTTACTGCAATTTGAAAAATTATCGGTGGAGTTTTTTGTTTCTCATCTGCAAACTGATGGTATGCAAAGGTTTCGGCAATTGGTGATAGCATTAGACCTACAAGATAGAAACTGCCTGGTCTAACGCTATCTTCTCCTCTTATTTTGTGCATAGTAAAATCAAGTATGTATCCAGCAGCACAGGATGCAAAACCAACTGCAATTGTTCCGCCAAATGTCTGCCAGGGATTCTCTATGCTCTTATCACTGTCCAGCATTAAATTTCCCATTAGATAAACACCTGCAGTTCCACCAATAACGGTACCGAAAAGCCCACCAGTTGTCATTGTTCCTGAAATAAACTTTAGGTCCTTAAGATGAGGATTACCGACTGACGAAACGCAACCCAAGCAACAAGCATTCGCAGTTCCTACCATAAAACCCGCGGCAGCACCCACGGTTCCAACTCCTATTTGTGCTCCCATTCTTGCTGTATTCGATGAAGAGAATAGAAACACATTTAGAGAAAGTACAAAACAACAGACAGCTATGAGTTTAGAAAAAATACTGCTACCAATATCTTTTGCCATTGATAAACTCCTTTATACATTTTTTCATAGTTTTCTCTTTTGTAACTGGTTCTGTTACTACAATTTCTGCATTCCGGCGATTACTCTTAAACTGTCATCTTTTTGAGCGTAGTTGACCGCAGGCCCCATGAATATCATTTCCCCTACTCTGTCTTAGAGTTACCGCCTGTGCGATGGGATACAGAAATTCTATGAATTTCTTCACCTTTTCCATATCGGGACTCCTGTATGAACTGCTGCCTATCGAATTCAATGGAATAATATTTATCTTGCAGGGAATATGCTGAGTTATTGCAGCTAATGCCTTTGCATCAGTAATAGAATCATTTACACCTTTTATGAGCACATATTCGAATGTTATTCTTTTTTTCTTTTTCTCGTAATAGAATTCAAGAGCCTTAAATAATGTATTAAGGTTATACCTCCTGTTGATAGGCATCAATCTGTCTCTTTTCTTATCCGTTGCTGCATTCAATGAAACAGCGAGTTTCACCTGTAATGGCTCCTTGCCAAGAGCTCTTATTCCAGGAACAATTCCAGCGGTTGATATAGTAATCTTCCTTGCTCCTATGTTCATTCCCATATCGCTGTTGAGGATTTTTACACCCTTCATTACATTATTATAGTTGAGTAATGGTTCACCCATTCCCATAAGAACCACATTTGTTAACCTCTTCCCCATCTCTGACTGTATCCTTCTGACCTGGTCGACAATTTCCCATGCAGCAAGATTCCGCTTAAATCCCGTCTTGCCTGTCATACAGAAAGAGCAGTTAAGCGCACATCCAACCTGAGTCGAAATACATACTGTTTTTCTCTTTTTGGTAGGTATGTAGACGCTTTCGATTCGTTTTCTATCGTGAAGTCCAAATAGAAACTTAACTGTTCTATCTTTTGAGGTCAATTTTTTGATGGTTTTAAGAATAGGTATCTCACAGAAAGTATCGAATTTCAACCTTGCTGTTTTTGACAGGGAGGTTATCTCTTTAAAGTCCGACTTATCCTTGACCCATATCCAGTGGAAAATCTGATCGGAACGGTAAGGTTCTATCTCTTTAGATATGTAAAATCGCTTTAATTCCTCTAAGGTCAGGTTTTTTATGTTTTTTCTCATTTTTTTCTCTTAAACTAACAATTTCATTGATTTTAAGATTGGTATCTGGGGCTATTATTCTTATACTGTGATTAATCAAGGCTTCGTACGTATCATCATACTCTCCTTTTGCATTCCATACAATCCATCCTGAAACACCGGCATCTTCACACGCTTTCATCTGAACACCTATGTAGTTTTTGCCAAGCTTGGATATTTTCCAATTGAAGCCCTGAATATAAGGAAGAAGCTTACAATTTGAATGTCTTAAAAAAACTTTTGCCCTTTGAAGGTTCTGAAATACTATATTATAGGTTCTTTCCTCTTTAACGTTGTTACTTAGGAAATCATCCGCAAAATGAGAAGGATATAACATAGGGCTTATTACATCAACTTCGCTGCCAATTCGGTAAAGATGTTGACCTTCCCTTGGCAGTCTATTGTGCCAGGCGGTGTATCCGAAAGTTGCAATGGATATGTTTATTCCCTGTTTCTCCAGCACATTATGTGCAAATAACAAAAAAGAATGTATTGCTTCTTCTTTAGGTCTGTTTTTCTGAAAGGGAAAATAAGGAGAAGAACTACCGTCAGATGAAGGGAATCTAACATAGTCGAATTGGATTTCATCGAAACCCGCTTCTGCAACCTCTTCTGCAATTTGAGTGTTGTAGTTCCATGCATCCTTGCTGAAAGGGTCAACCCAGACGAAACCATTCTCGTCTCTGAATAGTTTTTTTGTCCCTTTGATTTTAACGCCGTATTTTCTTGCTTTGTAACGCGCAAACACAGGGTCTCTGAAAACTGCTATTCTTGCTATCAAATAGTACCCATCCGACTTCAGACCTGCAATATAATGTTCCAGGTTTTTGACAAGATTTCCCTGAGAACCAATCTTTCTCACGATTTTCAATTTTGAATTATAGCTCAATTTCCCATGAGAATCCTTAACATCAATAACAAGCGTATTTATCAATCCATCGAACTTAGTTAATATTCTTTTCATGTATTTCTTGTCTCCAGCCCTGAAAGCATTTAAGTAAATACCTTTCTTGAATGCAATTGCCTGGTTTCTCTTTGGATATGCAAGTGCTTGTAGTGCTGTAGAAAACACCGCACAAACGATTATAATGGGTAAAAACCTTTTCATTATCATCTTACTATCTTTATGAAAATTCCTAAATAAACCTTGATAGAACTTGCATTACAATGCAGGCAATAGGAGCAACTGTTAGATTATCATCAAGCGGAATAGGCAGAAACTCAACTACTGTTGCAGTCAATGCACCTATGAGCATTACAAAGAAACCAATGTGGATACAGGGAATAAGCATTGCAATTAGACCGATGATGAAACAGATTATAAAAAACGAAGCACTCCCGGCAATAGATTTCCCATGGAAGAATCTAATCCGCCCATATTTCTTTCCTACAAGTGCTGCCACAGCATCACCGAATGTTAGGAATAATAGGGAAATGATTGCAATGCTCTTGGGAAAAAATATTATGCAAAACAGATTAGCTATTAGAAAATTTGTTGTTCCAAGAAGAAAACCAGGTTCTTCTTTAAGAATTCCTTTCGAATGTTCTTTCATAACTTTGTATGAACCGGGTGCAATCCTTCTTAAAATTTCCAGAACAGTTATTATCCCTGAAAAATATAGAAGAAAACACAAAGGAAAAAGCCTTGTTGGTGAAAAATAGTAGATAATGGGAAATAGCGAACCTACCCCAATTCTAAATGCTTTCCTTGCCCAGACTTTCATTACAGCTCCTTATTCTATATATGATTACGCAGATTCATTTCGTTTAAATCGTTTTAGCGTTTACATCGATTATTCTGCTTTTGTTTTCGCAGACAAGCCTGAGGCTACTTTGCCTTTTCTCTCATTGCTAATCTTCGCATTTCCTTAATAGCTTCCATATTTGCAATACCCGCTAAAACAAGAAAAATTGCCATTCCTGGAGCCAGCCATTTCCATTCGTAACGGTAAATCAGGAAAATTAACGAAAGCGAAATAAAAAATCCTGATACAACAACCGGAATTGAACGCGCCTTTTTTTGAATTAGGAAATATGCAATTAATACAATAGGGAAAGCCCACGGTAAAAGATATAAAAAGACGCCCCCGCTTGTTGCTACACCCTTACCTCCTCTAAATCTCATAAAAATCGACCAACAATGTCCTGCAACCGCTGCAATCCCAACAAGGAAAATTATGAAAAGCTGAACATGGAAAATCCTATCGGAAATAAACATGACAACAAGGCTCTTACACATATCAAGAATCCATACAATTATCCCATAGGGTTTGCCAACCGCACGAAAAACATTCGCTGCGCCTGGATTTTTTGAACCTACATTTCGTATATCAACACCTTTCATTCTGGATATTATCGCAGCAAAAGGAATCGAACCAACTAAATATCCCGCAATTAAAAGGAAAATTATAAGAAGCTTATCCATAAAATAACTATAGCAAAATTACGAGATATTGTCAAGAATTCAAAAAGGACAACTGGAAATACAAAGTTCCACTCTCAGAGTTTACAATCACCAAGAAATTCCGTTTCGTCAATGATATCGTCGTTTATTTAGTAGGGACCTGATCTCCTTCACTCGAGGGGGAAATTGTAACGGGAGTTTTGTTCATCGTATGAGTTCCAGCCGTAGCAGCGGCAATCTGTTGACCCATCATACTTTTTAAAGGATATATAATTACCATACTACTCTCTTCTTTCGAAATATCAAGGATAGCCTGAATCTGCCTGAGTTCCATTGCTCCTGTTTGCGTAGAAAGAGTTCTTGTAGCTTCAGCAAGTGACTCAGCCACATTTTTCTCGGCAAGTGCCTGAATCTTTTTAGCCTTTGCAGCACGCTCTGCCCGTGCAATTACAGCAAGTTCCTCTATCAGCGATGGAGGTGTACCAACATCAGTGATTCTTACTGCTCGTACATTTACACCGTAGTCTTTTGCTTGTGAATCAATCTCTGTTTTTAATTCCAAGGCAATCTTATCGGTTTCACTTAATAGAGGTCTCAGATCATTGCTTCCGATTGTACTCTTCAATGCTTCCATGGATGCCCACTCTGTCGTTTTCCAGTAGTCTTGCACGTCAATTGCAGCCTTTTCAGGATCTTCCACCTCCAGTTCGATAGCCGCAGTAACATCTATGGGAATATTATCCTTTGTTAGTGTCTTTGTTGCCTTCACCTCATAGGTTATGATGCGAACATCTATGATGCGCGCAACAGAATAGATAAATGGTGGTATTATAAATAATCCTGGACCTCTGACGCCTACACTTTTACCAAGACGAAGGAGAACAAGTCGCTGCCACTGCGGTAGGACGAAAATCATTCCGGCAATGATATTTGCAATAAAGAATACAACCCCTGTTAAGATAATACAAAAGAAAAGACGCATAAGCACTACACCACCATTCGTTGCATGACTGGTAATCTCTGCCCAGGCAAAACGGAAATTAGGTAAGGCAATCCAAATCCACAGCGGGATTACAATCACCCAACGAATAGCTCTACGGATAAAACTCTGAACTGGACTTGTCCCTGTTTCCATTTTTTTCTCCCTTCTGGTCAATTAGCATTTTCACTTTTCGTCCCCTGCAAAAATTAAGGCTTCTTGGTAGCAGTGCTACGGACAACGGGCTTTGTGTGCTGCAGGTCTAAGGTAATGTCTTTTTTGGCCGTTTGCCAAACTTCAATTTGAGCGGTGGATTGTTTTTAAGGTCTTTTAATATTTCTTCTATTGCCCTGTTAAGTTGAGTGTCAACGCCTTTTACATATTCATTTGGTGTTATATCCACCTCAATGTCAGGGTCGGTTCCGTAATTTTCTACACCCCAGCCAACATCCTTAAACCAAAATGAGAATTCTGGCTGCGTTGTTATCGTTCCATCAACCAGTAAATTTCGTGGCCAGATTCCAACTACCCCCCCCCAGGTTCGTCTTCCAACTAACTTACCAAGACCCATCAATTTGAAAGAATGACTGAAAATATCGCCATCAGAACCAGCATATTCATTTGTGATGGCAATCATTGGACCATTTACTGATTCAGAAGGATAAGGTGAACTGCCCATCCATCTTGTCAGATCGTATCCAATTCTTTTTCTGTCAAGTTTACTTATTAAAAGCCCTGATACATGACCACCCCCATTAAATCTGACATCCACTATCAAACCATCGTAGTCGAGTTCGACCAAAAAATATCTGTGAAATTCGGAATAACCATCTGCCATCATATCAGGAATATGTATATAACCAATTCGTCCTTTTGTCTTTTCGTGCACATATTGACGATTTTTCTCAACCCAATCTCGGTACCTCACGGGAGTCTCATTTCCAACGGTTTTTATGCAAACGATTCTGCGTTTTTTACCATTGTTTTCTGCAACCTTCAATTGAACCTCTTTGCCTGCTAAATTCACCAGAAGCTGCCCTGGAGATATATCTTTACTCAGCTTATTGCCCTGTATTTCAAGCAGCAACATTCCTTTCTTAATATTTACGCCGGGACGTTGTAACGGTGGAGTATTGGTCTCATCCCAACTATCTCCCTTTAGAATATGGAGAAAACGATATGCCCTTAGTTTTGTATCGTACTTAACATCAGCTCCAAGAAAACCAAGTTTGTATGAAGGAGAAGTCCTGTAGTCACCACCAAGCTCGTAGGCATGGGAAGTCCCGAGTTCTCCCTGCATTTCCCACAAAAGGTCAGAAAACTCGCTTCGAGATGCAACACGCTCTACAAGTGGAAGGTATCTTTCTAACACTCTTTTCCAATCGATACCGGACATATCAGGAACCCAAAAATAATCACGCTGCAATCTCCATGCCTCCTTCAACATTTGTCTCCATTCGGAAACCGGATCTATAGAGATACTCACACGCTTCAAATCAATCCATCCTGTCTTTCTATTTCGTTCCGAACCTTTTTCTAATTCTTCCTTTTCCTCTTTAGCACTTCGAACCATCCGCAAGTCGTTACCTATACGGCATGCAAGCGTATTTCCGTCTCCGGAGATTCTATAATTCGATACTTTTGGAACAATCACACCTTCCTCAAGCTTACTCAAGTCAAAATATCTTAAAGTGGCTTTTGCCGGGAGTATTGACTCATGCCAGGATTTTCCTTTTGACCCTTCGATTTCATAGGTCATATAGAAAACTCTTTGCTTTGATGCAGCAAGTCCCTTATAGATAGATTCTTTAACCGGGAACGAAACCGTTCTATTTTTTATTCCATTAAAATCTATTTTTATTTGTTTTACCGATTTTGGAGTCTTTTTTAGGATATCAAGTTTGTCCTCCTCGAATGGAGCGGGATTAGGAACGAAAGGGGAAGTAATATTTTTGCGAAGTGTTATTGCATACGGTTTCATACCTTTAGGGAAATTCAAATCGAATTGCAAATTATCATACACCGGGTTGAAAATTCTATGCGAGAGGAAATACAAATATCTTCCCTGCGGGTCAAACACGGGTTCAACATCGTGAAGTAAGGGTTCACTGACCTCATGAGTCTCTTTCTTCTTTGTATCATATACTTTCACTATTGAAGAACGTTTGGTTTTCCAGTATGAATATGCGATCCAATTGCCATCGGGCGACCAATTAAATCCGTTGATAACACCAAATTTGCTTCTGTCAATTTTTTTAGATGTTTCTTTTGTCAGGTTAACAAATATGATTTCATTACGGTTGTTTGTTATTACAATCTCATCTCTTCCGGGAGATGCTTTCATTTCCACAGGCCTTCCGATAGACAGTTGTTTTATTTTCTTAGGTGTTTTTGAGTTATCGACCCAGTGAATTTCTAAATGGTCTTCCCCACCTTCATCGCTAATCAAAACAACTCTCTCATTGTTATGAAGCCAACGGGTTAATCGATGGCGAACTGATAGTTTTCCTTTCTGTTTAACCACAGGACCTTCCCAGTTTGCCATCGTGAATGACTTACCTCGACTCACAATAGCTATTGAACTTGCATCGTTATTCGGACTATAGTCTTCAAGATATTTTGCGGCATCAATGAATTTTCGGTTTCTTTGCACTTTTGGACTGAAGTATTCGATCTCAACCTTCCTTTTTCTGTTATCGGATGTATCATATACGAAAATATCAGCACCATTGTGGTAAACAATGTTTTTCCCATCGGTGCTCGCATTTCTTGCAAAGAATTCTCTGTGATTTGTATGTTGCTTAAGATTTTTACCATCGAGCTTGCAGGAAAAGATATTGGCAATTCCTTTATGGTCGGAGATGAAGTAAATTTTGTTCCCTATCCACATTGGGTTTGCAAGATTACCTTTGAGTTTAATCATTTTATTGAACTTTCCCGTCCCTTTTGCGTCAATCCAGATTTCTCCCGCTGTTCCTCCATGATATCTCTTCCACATTGCAGGATCACCTGTGTTTCTACCTATAACAACACCTTTTTTTCCGTAACTTATACTTCTCGCTGGTCCGTATGGTAACATTTTCGGTTCATGACCTTGAAGGTCAATTTCATAAAGCCACAGAAGATGTCTGAAAGGCTGAGCTGCATTGCTGGCAAAAATAACATTGCTACCTTTCCAACCCTTTACGGATGTTGTCATTCCAAGACACGTTAACCTTTTTGCTTGACCCCCCGAGGAAGGCATTACATAAACTTCCATAGCACCTTCTTCTCTTCCGAGAAAAGCTATCCATTTTCCATCAGGAGAAAACATTGGATGGGAGACTTCCCCAAGATTCGAAGTGATTCTACGAGCTGTACCTCCAACCACGTTTACCGTCCACAAGTCGTCCTCTGCAACAAAGACAATTTTGTCCCTATGAACAGTTGGATATCTATAATATCCTTTAGATTTTGATTCCATCATACTCCCTTTTTTGATTTTAAATTCACTATATTTCTTCATGCGAAAAAGTGCACGAAGTTTTTCTTAATATACAATAGAAAATCTAAATGTCAAGGGTAAATTATGTTTCTATCGAAATGTGAAGAAAGTAACAGGTTTATTCTCTCTTCTTTCTCTGTTTTAACGTACTTATGACCAACCTAATTACCGAAGAAAGAAAAAAGAGGAAGGACAACAGGAATAAAGGGAAGAACAGTCGAACCGAGTGGATTTTGACAAAACCTGCGTACACGAGTAAAAGAATGACTATGCT
Organism: uncultured bacterium; assembly: GCA_964392665.1. Classification (GTDB taxonomy): domain Bacteria; phylum Hydrothermota; class E44-bin80; order E44-bin80; family E44-bin80; genus CAYMQB01. The sequence continues at coordinate 12,861 of CAYMQB010000029.1, forward strand.
TATCAATAAGCAAATAGATGGTCTTAACATAAATCTAAAAATCCGTGTAATTTTCCCCTTAAATAGTCGTATCGATGAAGCAACGAAGAGGAGTATCAATAATGTTAAAAATATTGGATGATGGACATACATTCTAAATAATACTGCAACCGCTAAAAATGCGAAGAGAATAAATGATAATACAATAGGTTTGGAAATGTTTTTGAATAGAGGAGACAATTTAGACAAAGTTCCTAAAAGTATTTTAAGCAGGGGAATTAGAGTCTTTCTCATTTTAAAAAGGACAAATAGTATTATCAAAATAACAATAGTAACGAATAAGTATATGAGTCGTTTGTCAACATAAGTAAAACTGAGATGTAAAGGTTCCCCTTTCTCGATAATCTTTTTGCAGAATAGGTAATTCTCTCCTGAAATAGGTATATTCACATTTATAGATAGTAAACCTGAAACCCCGCGGTCAACTTTTTTAACATCACCTATCTTTTCTTTAGGCTTAGAGGAAGTTGGAGTTTTGGCTATCTCCAGAATCTTTTCCCCTTTAACGGGTTCTTCTGGTGTCAAAACCTCTGATGTTTTATCCATTGTTCGCACTTTTTTATCACACTTCTTGAGGTTTCCGCCAAAGTGAAGATATCTGTAATTTGCTGGCAGGTGAAAATCCCATTCCAATCTGTTTATCAAGATATTGGGCACAGGTAAAAAAGATTCGTTTTTCCCAAAAATTGTGAACCTTGTAGCAGGTTCCGAATAAATGAGTTCCACACTGAAAGGTTTTAAAATGCCGTCTTCCCTTTTAGAACGTACCAAAGGAATCAATATTTTACCATCCTTTTCTCTTGATGGTTTCTCACGTTTTCCATCCACATATACACTCCAGATGTTTGCATCTTCAGGCAATTCCAATTTGATGAATTGATTCCACAGGTTTTGTATAGAAAATGTAATCTGATGAACCAATTTACCATCCTCTTGGAATAGAGTAATTCCATACATATAATCAATAATAACGTTTAACGCCTCTTCTCTCTCATATTTAACGATACCAACAACAATATTATATGGATGTCGAACATATTTCAACGAAAACAGTATTGGTCTTGAAGCAAGTTCACCAAGTTCAGTGGGAATTTTCTGAAAATCTATTCTTTCCAAACCTTGAAACTCTTGAATATGGGCTTCTGCATTACTCTTCACCTCAGCTGCAACAAAACCGGATTCCCTTTTGGTTCCCATGATTTCAAAACCTGAGAAATCAGCTACCGTAGTCTCCATCGGCAAAAGCCTTTCAGATTTGATTGTAAATTCCTGCTTCCCCTCAATGGGATATTCAAAAGAGATATTCAGAAATTTCTCACCATCACTTTCTGTTACATTCCATATATTCTTTGTTGCCCCATCCACCTTCAAAATTTCATAACCCTGTGGAATAGAAACCAAAATTGAATTGAGCTTATCCTGTATGATATTCAACTTGACCTTTGTGGAAACCCTGATAGCGTCTGCTTCTATAGAAAGAAGGTTATAAAGTTCAGCATAAATCTTAGCAGGACCCCTTGCAATCCCCATTGGTTTTCGTTTCCAGCCAATGCTCATCGTAGGACTCGAAATAATGTAAGCTTCTACTATGGTATGTTTACCTATTTCCTTCATCTCCATACTCTGAGCATTTACAAGTGTCACATCCAGTGCTACTTTGGGAATGTCCAATCTAACATGTGTTATCGGTGTCTGGGGAATATTGAAATAGAGGGCAGGGGTTTGCTTATTCTTACTTGTTTTAACTGAAAATTTTACCATTAACAAGTGTTCTCCAACTTCATTCGTGCTTAAATAATGCCAACCTGCGTCCGTAATAATTGAAGCAGGATTACCATCGAAACGGATATCTTCGATTGCCAATTCCTCACGGAATAAAGGTATCTTCAAATAACTCTCCTTGTCTTTTCTGAAGATATCCAGTTCCAAAAGGGCGGTGAATTGTGTACCTTCACCGCCTACAACCCCATTGTAACTTGCCTTCCTTATAAGATAATCGCAAGGTGGGCTCAGCCTTTTTACCGTGGGAGTTTTCATTTTATCAATAAGATTTTTGAATTGCTCCCGCGTCAAGACCACGTTTCCACCGTCTACTTTATATTCAGCTTTAAAACGAAAACCCGTCTGTTCAAGAAGCTTACTAAATTCAACCCATGAAAGCTTAACCTCATCCGTATCAAGTTTAAGTATCTTCTGGAACTCCTGCCAGTCAATAGTTATATCACTCGAGTAGCTTTCATGTTCCGTATCGTCTGCTTTAACAAGTTTTATGAAAAAAACAGACAATAGAACAAGGCAGAAAAATCCAGTTTTCACATATGTTTTGCCATTGATTTTCACTTTTCCCTCGCTGAAATGGTTTTCATGCTTTTCTTTTTAACCGATGTTATCCTTTTCATCATAGTTTAATGTCAAAAGACTTATTGTTTTTTGTGTCGAGAGAACCATTGTGGTTTTATACAAGCTGTAAGAAAGAGAAGGACAAAAACAACGAACAGGAACTTATTAATGAACCAGAATATCAAGGCTCCAACGACAAAAATAGAACGTATTCCATTTGGAGATGCAAACTTATTCCAGAAATCTTTTTGAGACACCGACCATTTTTTGATTCTTATGTATAAAGCTATAATCCTCTTCCTGAGCAGTAAAAGGATATAAACGATGACAAGAAGGACTATAAACTTCAAGATTATGTTGAGCCACCCTTTTACATATTGAAAGTCCAGATAAAGTTCCTCTCCTTCTACAATAGTCTTGGCAAATCTATAAAGCTGACCTGAGGTCGGGACTTCAATCTTGAGAAGTGCAATACCTGCTTCACCACCTGTAATAATTCCTTTTCGTTGTTCTTTCTGTATGTTTTGAGCAAAATCGATTTCCTGCTTAAGTTGGTTCAAGAATGCGTCCCGTTGGTTTGCTGAGCTCGTCCTGAATTTGCTTTCCAATTTTCCTTGACTTCTCTTAATGGCTCTGTTTGAAACCTGTTTTTCAGGAGTCTCCCAATTTGTCAAGGCATCGTTGTATTCACTAACTTCATCGTATGAGAATACACGGTTCCTACCAAGAAAAGGATTGATTCCTGTTGCCAATTGTTCCTTCTCAACATTCCCCCCGAAATGGAGTAATCGATAATCATCGGGAAGGTAACATGACCATAACATTCTGCTTATAATTATATCCGTTTTAGGAAATTGCAATCTTTTTGCCCCTAAGAAAGAAAATTCGGTAGTTCTATAATAATATAGAATCTCTACATCGAATGAAGCTATATTCTCACCTGTAATTTGCGAACGTGCGAGTGGTATCATAAATACTCCAGCTTCGTTTTTTGCAGGGACTTCCCTCTTTCCACTGACATAAAGACTCCATATTTCAGCTTTTTCCGGTAATTTAAGTTCAAGAAATTGTTTTCCTGTATTGCGCATAGTATAGACAATTCTGGTTATCACCTTACCCTCTTCCAAAAATACGGACATTACACTTGCATTATCGATTACGGTATTGACTACCGGAAGCTCTTCGTGCTTGGTAACCTTTAATGTCAGTCTAAAGGGATGTCTCAAATATCGCAGTCCAAAGATGGGTGGTCTTGCAGACATATTCACAAGTTCGATAGGCAATTCCTGAATATCAAGCCTATCTATTTTTTCGGCCACAGAGATTTCAGTTTCTGCAGTGCTCTTCTTTTCTCCCCCTATATAACCTGTTTCTCTAACGGCATTCAATATTTGATATCCATCGAAATCGATTTCATTCTGCTTTTCTGAAAATATCCTTTCAGATACTACGGTGAATATAACACTTCCCTCCTTTGCTCCACCGAAAGGCACACTTAATATATCCTTACCTTTTACTTTTTTCGTATTCCAATCCCTGATTTCCTGCCAGTTTTGATCTTTTACATATAGTATGCTGTAATCCGCGGGAACGAAAATTTCTATATTAGAAATAATATTCTGCAGAATATTCAATTTAAATTTGGTAGTTACGCGTAAAGCATCGTCCTCGATAGAAAGAAGACTGAAAGTTTCTGCATAGATTTTGGCGGGTCCTCTTTTTTTCTCGGTCTTTGTAACAAGGGTGCGATGCAACTTGACGTTAATCTGGTTTGTTGTAGAAAGTACTGCTTCAACTTTGGTATGTCCGCCAATTCTCGATACAGTCATATGTTTTTCCTGTGGGATCTCAACCAATACATCTTCTATAGGTATATCAATCTTCAATAATGTAATGGATGTTTGGGGAACGCTAAGATTCACTACATCAGGTCCTTTTTCAAGGTCTGTTTGTATGGAAAACTCCAGGTCTATAATGTGCTGTCCACTCTTATTTGTTGCGAGAACGTACCAACCATTTTCCATCATTACAAGACCTGATTTATTGTCCAATGTAATCTTTTGTAATGCGACATTCTGAGGCAGGAGAGGAATCTTGGAAAACGCCGTCCTATCTTTTTCGAATATTTCAAGATAGAATTTAACGGTGAAAGATACGCTTTTCTTTTTCATAATCCCGGAATATTCTGCTTTTGTGATAAGGTAATCACCCGGAGGTGCAATGGGTGCAACAGCCACTACCTTCATTTGTTCAAGTAACTTCTTGAACTGCTCCCGCTGGAGTACGACTTTCCCATTCTGTATATTGTACTCTACTTTTACTTCACTGCCTGTTTGTGCAAGAAGTTTCTTAAATTCTTCCCAGGTTAATATTACCTCGTCTGAATCTATTTTAAGAAATTTCTTAAACTCACTCCAGGGAATTCTCACCAGGCTTTTACTGTCTTCTGGACTCTCAGCATATACTGTAGCGACTTTTCCCTGACCCATATATCCTATTAAAGATATAAGGAAAACAAACCAGAAAATCATTCTCGTTTTTTTCTGGGATACCATATACTCCTCCTCATTTTTCTTGATTCCATAAAATTTGACTACAAAATACCCTGTTAGAAAAATATCTTAATTTTTTCTTCCGTTTATATATACCTTTTTACTCATTCTTTATTCCATAATTCTTTAAAATGCACACAGCACTTTATTAATCGATTCTTGTTCAAGCGAAAAATTACTAAAATGAGCGAAATTAGTGTTTCATGCTTATTTTTTGATTTGCTGTCCACCATATGCAAACAGCGTAAATAGTCACTGAACTCCGTCGTAATTCAGAGTAAATGACCAGTGAGTCGTGTCATTGCGAGTTCCACTTCTTGCCCTGTGTAATATCATTATTCACAAAACATTTTCCTATTACACGGCGCTTGCTCGACTCATGCGAAGCAATCCCATACTTGCCTTCTGTCAATATGAGATTGCCACGCCTGTCACAGGCAGGCTCGCAATGACGGGGTTTACTGACTATTTACCAGACAGCACTTCTGAATTCATAATGGCTTAATGATAGTGCAAATCCCTCGAAAAAATGTTATTTGGTAAGGCAGTTGAAGAAATACTTGAAAGTTCAATCTTCCCAGATTCTTCTTATATGTCGCTCTGGAAGTTTTTTTGTAAAAAGACTGACAAAAATTATGGAAATCAAACCCACAATTATGCCGGGTATAAAACCATGGATTCCGAAAGGTTTTCCCAATATCATCCATATAAGGGCTACAGAACTTCCCGATATCATTGAAGATACTGCTCCCCATCTAGTTGTTTTCTTCCAGTATATTCCAAAGAGAATAGGCCATAGAGTTGACGATGCTATGATTGCCCATGCAAAAGCGGTTAGTACAAGTATTAGACCCGGCGGCTTAACTGCAATAAGAACAGAGATTGCACCTGCAACAGCACTAACAATCCTTCCGGTGCGAATTAGTTTCTTATCATCTGTTTTTTTTCCTAAGCCCTTCTGCCAGAAATCACGCACGATCGCACTACTTACGATTATCAGCACTGCTGCAAAAGTTGACATACCTGCGGCAATAACTGCAGCAAGAAAGATTGCCGCTCCAAGTGGAGACAGCACTACCTTTGTGAGAGTTGGAATAGCAAGGTCGGGATTTTTGAGTGCTGGGAATAGAATACGTGACATTGCTCCGTTTAGATAAGGCAAGAGAGCAAGACAACCGCCAACCGTTACAACAATAGTTCCGATTCTCAAAGTTGCCGTATTTTTTATGGAATAAAACCTAATAACCAATTGCGGCATCCCCCAAACACCAAAACTCACGATTAAACAATAAGAAATCAGACCGGCGTATCCCCAGATACCAGGTGTTGAAACAAGTCCGGAATCAATTGCGGCAAGCTTCTGGTTTGCTGCTGCTAAACCTCCAACAGTAGCCAAGGTTTTAGAAGTCAGAAGGAAAAGTCCTACTATCATTATAAGAGCCTGAACGAAGCTTGTCCAGACAACGGCTAGATATCCTCCAATAGAAACATAAAGGATAATAATGAAACCCGAAATAGCAATTGCATATATGTAAGGAATTTGCATGAGAACTTCGAAGATGTGTCCCATTCCTTTAAGCACACTAACATTATAAATAATCATAAATATGAAAATTACTATTGCAAGGAAAACTCGGGATTCTGGTGCTTTGAACCTCTCGGCAATGAAACCAGGAATGGTCATTGTTCCAAGTTTCTGCGTATATTTTCGTAATCTTTTACCAAGAAAAATCCAGCACAAGGTGCATCCCAAAAGAACATTAATGGCACCTACCCATAACGTAGACATTCCAAATTTGTATCCAAATCCTCCACCACCGATTATCACAACAGATGAAAAATAAGCAGCAATAAAGGACAGAGCTGTAACGAAAGGTCCAACATTACGTCCACCAATGTAAAAACCTTCTATTCCCTTTGATTTTCTACCTGCAAATATGCCAACTCCGATAAGAATTAACATATAAAAAGCTATTACAAGCCAGTAAATCGATATTTCACTCATAATCTTGCATGTCTCGACCAGCCAGAGAATTCATTTTTTTGTTTGCTTATTTGTCTCATCTTTTCTTATCTTGGTTTCTTTTTGATGTTTTATAATCAAAAAATACCCAGATAATTGCAATAATCACTGAAAAGCCCGTGACTATCCAGGCAAGAAAAGTAGACCAAGGGGTATTAAATGGTGCCATTAAAAAAGTTAGTTAATAGAATAAACTATATGCCACAGGTGGGACATCCACCTGCGTATTCCGAATCGACAGTAAAAAACTCTCCATCCAACCTTAACTTAAGGTCTTCAATAAGGTTAGGATTATTGGGATTATTTTTCCCAGATTCCTTATTTACAGAACCGATATTTAGCACCTGAGCCTTCTTGCTTCGGTCTCTGTAAATGGTAACTCCTTTGCATCCAAGGTCATACGCAAGATTATATATTTCTTTAACTTGTTCAGGTGTTGCCATATGTGAAAGATTCACCGTCTTTGACACGGCATTATCCACATATTTCTGAAATGCTGCTTGCATCTTAACATGCCAGCCCGGTGCAATATCATGTGCGGTAACAAAAACCTTCTTCACATCTTCTGGTATCCCATCTATTTCTTGAACACTTCCTTTTTTTGCAATCTCTCTCATCAAATTCTCGGAATAGAAGCCTCTCTTGTTTGCAACTTCTTCAAAATAAGGATTTACTTCCATTAGTTCAGTATTATCCATAACATTCCTAATATAGGCAACTGCAAATAGTGGCTCAATTCCACTAGATGTATTGGCTATAATACTTATTGTACCGGTGGGAGCAATAGTAGTAAGGGTTGCATTTCTCTGAGCGGGATTCCCTCTCTCTGCAAACACGCTCAGTTCAAAATTAGGGAATGCACCACGAATTCCTGCCATGTCTCTTGATTTCTCTTTAGCTTTCTCAGTTATGAATTTCATTACCTTCTCTGCGGTTTCCACAGCTTCGTTGGAGTTATAAGGAATATTCAGTTGTATTAGCAAGTCGGAGAAACCCATTACTCCAAGACCGATTTTTCTGTTCCCCTTTACCATTGTTTGTATTTCTTTAAGTGGAAATTTACTAACATCTATCACATTGTCAAGAAAATGCACTGCACTTCTCGTTACCCTCTCGAGTTTTTGATAATCTATCTCGTTATTTTTCACAATCTTACCAAGATTTATGGAACCTAAATTACAAGCCTCGAATGGCAACAGAGGTTGCTCACCGCAGGGATTTGTGCATTCTATCCTGCCTATTGTAGGTGTTGGATTGTCCTTATTCAACCTATCCAGGAAAACAACGCCCGGGTCGCCTGTTTCCCATGCCATAAGTGTAATGAGGTCAAATATTTGCTTTGCATTTACTTTTTGAACTGTGTTGCCATTTCTTGGATTAATAAGAGGGAAATCGCCTCCTTCTTTAACAGCTTTCATAAAATCATCCGTTACTCCGACTGAAATGTTGAAATTCGTGAGAACACCCTCTTTTCTTTTACAGGTAATGAAATCCATAATGTCCGGATGATCAATTCTGAGGATTCCCATGTTTGCACCTCTTCGTTTTCCGCCCTGCTTTATGACCTCTGTCGCAGAATCAAAAACCTTTATGAAGGAAATTGGTCCTGATGCAATACCTCCTGTAGTTTTTACAACATCGTTTTGCGGTCTTATATTTGAGAAAGAAAATCCCGTTCCTCCCCCTGTTTTGTGAATAATAGCAGCATATTTTACTGCATCGAAAATTTCCTGCATAGAATCACCAACTGGTAGCACAAAACAAGCAGAAAGCTGCTGAAGGTCCGTACCTGCATTCATCAAAGTGGGAGAATTCGGTAAGAATTCAAGGGATGTCATCATTCTGTAGAATTCCTCTTCTCTTTTTTTGACATCCGATTCAGCATCATATAAGGCATCTGCAGAAGCAATATTCAATGCAACTCTGTGGAATAGTTGACTTGGAGTTTCAGTTACTTCCCCTTTTTCGTTCTTTTTTAGATATCTTCTCTTCAAAACAGTGGTTGAATTCAGTGATAATTTAATATCATCCTCAACACCCAGCAAAACCTTCTTAAATTCTCGCAATTCTGTCCTTTTTTGTCTGTAAAGTATATATGCTTTTGCAGTTTTTGCATGCCCGGATTGCATCAGTATTTTTTCTACAAGGTCCTGAACCTGTTCAACCGTTGGAGGATGTTCTTCACTGAAACGCTGGTCTAAAACCCTTACTATTATTGAACTTAGTTCTCCTGCCTTTTTTCTATCTCTTCCACCTACTGCTTTTGCCGCCTTGAAAATAGCATCACTAATCTTGTTTTCGGTAAAATCTACTAATCTTCCATCCCTCTTTCTTATCTTCCCGATCATCAATCCCCCTTAATTTCGCATAAATGTACCATTGAATAAGATGCAAGTACTATATATTGTATATTCTTTATTAAACTTCACAAGATATTGTATAGGAAAATATATTTTCTGTCAAGTAAAAAATTCAAAAAACTCAAAAAAAATGTCTTTTCATCTTTTTCGGTGCGAAAGTATGCGCAAAATTTCGAATAAATGACTTTAATCTATGTGTAGTAAATCACTAAATAATAAATATATAGACTGGAATAAAAGGATGCAATTAAGGAATTGCTGTATTTGCTGCTTTTTTCTGTGGAGATGAAGTTCCAAATTCTTGAATATCAGGTATATAGGCTGCAGTATCCGTCCACCACTTAAAAAGCGGTGGAATGGGTCTTTGTTCTTTAAAAATCAGTGAACTTATGTCCACCACGGCTCTGAATTCGTATCCTGGCATATAATCCCACGAATGCCATTTCCAGTGTTCCGGAGGAGAGCTAAAACTCCAATAAATGTACAAATTCTTGAACAAACCCTTGTGCTTTAACAGAGCATAGATTGAACCGGAACTATTGGCAATAAGGTCGAGTATGCTAAATCCTTCATCTTTTTCTTTTCCGTCAACAAACTCTTCAAAAAAGCCACCTGCAAAAACAAGGGCAGTTGCCAAATAGTATGCCTCATCCGAAACCCAGTCCTCGCTATCCCTTCCATTATGGGAAACAAAGGGCAAACCATCAATAATGTATTCACACAAAAATGAAACAGGTTTTACGGGTAAATAGTGATAGAAAAAATGGACACCTTTGTCTGCCTGGGTGTTTTGACTTTTTTCCTGCTCGAGTGTTTTAAAATGAAAAGGACCCTGATTTAATGGACTTGAGTGATTTGGGCTTGTTATGAGTTGCCATCTTTGCTTGAATTTTCTTCGTGCTTCGGGATTAATCAGCACAATTGCTGAAGTGACAAGTAGTGCATTGCCAATTACATAGTTTGCTCTGGATTTTTTAGGAAGCACAAATGTACGATCAAAAGGATCGGAGCTCTTCTTGAGATTAAGATATGGTTGCAGAGAGCATTCCAAATAAGAATTATCGATGAGTGGGCTGTAACTGGCATCCAAATTTAATAAGGCAAGTCCATAAAAAATAAGTAAAAAGGGGATACTTTTCATTAACTCATCGGCTTAGATAACATCAAAAGGACACCAGTTGGACTACCCCCTGCATCTCTAATTGCAAAGAACTTGACAGTAAACTGAGAATTATTCTTTGTTTTCAGAGTGCATTCTTCCAATTTTTCTCCGGTCGAAAACAGTTTTTCCAATTGCGATTTTAATCCTTGCAATGGCTCGATTGCATTCAAACTCTTCTCTTCGACAGCTTCTGAATCATAACCAACGATTTTCAGCGCAGATTTGTTTACCATTAACAATCTTAACTCATCATTTAGAACAATAACACCTTCCCTGATATCGTTGATAACAAATTTGAATTTCCTTTCCGATTCAAGTATTTTCTGTGTTTTGAGCCCATCCACTTTTCTTATTTGTAACAACATCCTGGAAAGATGATAAACAAGTTCTCCTATTTCATCTCTCGGAAATCCCTTTATTGCAACTTTAAAATCTCCCTTTTCAACCTGTTTTATAAGATTCGAGAGTCTTCTTATTGGAATCACAATCCTTTCGGGCAAAACAACAACAAGGTAAACGATGAAAAGTACCGTGAGTATTAACACTGTCCAGATATTCCTTGCACCTCGACTCGCATATTTCTCCCCAATATCCGTAAATTCCTTAATATGCTTTCTCGCTTTTTCAAGTATTTTACCGTTCTGGTACTCTATCGTTTTTTTGTAATTATCAAGAGACTTAACTATCTTGGTTTTCTTTGCATTCTTGCTTTTTTCCGGGATTATTTTCGAAACATCAAAAGATTGAGAATATGTTTTTAGCATTTCTCTAAGTGAATCTCTTTTGGCATTCGTTCTTGCAAGTAGAACTTGTGACATTATATTGTCATAACCTTTCTTGTATTTTTCAAGGTCTCTTTCTATTCGCTTGTGCGGAATTTCTTCACTCGATACGATCGTCTCGAGTGAATCAAGCAAAGCTTTGTATTTGCCGATATTAATACTTATCTTATCGAATTCATCGACATAGTCAAATTTCTTTCCTTCAACAACCAGTTCTCTTAGTGAATTAAGATCTATCATCGCTTCACCTATGTAATTTGAGTCTATCAGAACAACATAATTTTTCAAATTTCCGTCGATCTTCAGCATGAGGAAAGAATTGGTTTCGCATATCCTTGCTATCTCTGAATAGGTTGCCATTCTATTGATTGTGTTATACATCAAATTATTATAGTATAGTGAAACGGCAACGAAAGGTATAATTACAAGGGGAATGGATATTAGAATAAGAGTAACCTTGGTTCTTATCGACATTCCATAGTCGAAGCATCTAATTCTTCCTTTTATTCTTTGCCATTTGCTATTCTGTTGCTTCACCTATTATTCCTCCTTTACAAGTCTTTCGATCTCTTGTTCACTACCGACAACAAGAAGTGTCTGGTCTTCGGAAATTTTGTTTTCCGGACCTGGAAGGTCGTCAATCTTCACTCTGGTTACCACTTCTCCTTTGTCGTTTATTTCTTCCACCTTTTTCTGAATTGCAACTACATTCACACCATATTTACCTCTTAGGTGCAAATCCTTTAGTTGTTTCCCTATAAATTCTCTTTTTGGTTTTATCTCGACAAGAACATGTCCACTCGCAAGTGGAATATTCTCAATTATTTGAGGTGCTACAAGAGCCTTTGCAAGCTGTTCACCCATTTGCTCCTCAATGAGTATTACCTTGTCTGCTCCAACCATCCTGAGTATTTGAGCATATAGTTCGTTCATTGCCCTTGCAACGACCTCTCCCACTCCTAAGTTTTTAAGTATCACGGTTGTTAGGATTGCATCTTCCTGCTGCTCTCCTAAAGCAACAATCACGGTGTCCACATCCCTAATGCCAATGCTTTTCAGTTCATCTATCATTGTCGAGTCTAGGGTAACTGCATGTACTACCTTATCTTTTATATCCTCCACCTTAGTTTTATCCTTGTCAATTGCAAGAACTTCAGCACCCTTTTCACCAAGTGTAAGTGCAACTTTTCTGCCAAAACTCCCGAGACCAATAACTGCAAATTGTTTCATATCATCTCCTTTTTATCTGTCCTTTATCCAACCATAATCCTTGCTTTGGGATACTGAATCTTTAGTTTCCTTGAATACCTGCCAACGGCATATGCAAGTGTTAGAGGTCCGATTCTACCAATATAGATTAACACAATTATTATTATCTTCCCAATACCATTTAAAGTGAAAGTTACCCCCGTTGAAAGTCCAACTGTTCCAAATGCAGACACAACTTCAAAAAGTAAGCGAATCAAAGTGTCCTTCTGAGTGATAAGCAGAAACGCAGTTCCGAATGCCACAATAAACGCTGACACGACAACAATGGTTATAGCCTTGTATACAATTTCTTTGGGAATTCTTCTTTTGAAAATCTCGATATCTTCTTTCCCTCTAATCATATTAATTACGGCAAGAATCAGAATAGCAAATGTTGAAGTCTTTATTCCTCCCCCGGTAGAACCTGGAGAGGCACCTACAAACATCAAGAAAATCAGGAGTAGTAGCGTAACATCTTTTAGTTTTGAAGTATCGACTGTATTGAATCCCGCAGTTCTTGGTGTAATCGATTGGAAAAACGATGCACAAATTTTGCCACCTATACCCTGGTGTATTAAAACGTTATCGAACTCGAAAATAAAAAACAGCAGAAAACCAACTAAAATCAGAATGAGTGACATAATTATAACTAGCTTAGTGTGAACGGTTAAATGAGAAAGCCTGAGTCTCCAGCCACGAGTAAAATTCTCCCGGCTGAATAATCCTGCCACAACAACAAAGCCTATGCCACCAAATATAATAAGTAACATCATAACAATGTTGATTATCGGATCCGAGACAAAACCTCTAAGACTATTTGAAAACAAAGAAAAACCTGCATTACAGAACGCAGATATACTGTGAAATAGCGAAAAATAAAGTGCTTGCTTAGCATTTCCCAAAAAAGGTAACCATCTCAAAAATAAAAATAGCAATCCAATTAGTTCCGTAATGAATGTGAATTTGAAAACAAATTTAATAATTTTTCCAACCTCACCAACTGAAGGAATTTCAAGAATTTCGCCCATAGTCCTTTTCTCTCGTAAACCCAACCTCACTCCAAAAATTAAAGCTATCGATATGGAAAAAGTCATAATACCCAAACCACCAGTCTGAATTAGAATCAAAATTACAATTTGTCCAAAAATCGACCAGTATTTTGGTGTATCTTTTACGATCAAACCTGTGACACAGGTTGCCGAGGTTGCGGTAAAAAGCGCATCAACAACACTTGTGTGCTCATGGTTCTGTGAAGAAACAGGAAAGGTTAGAAGAATTGTTCCTATTAAGATAATGGTCAAGAAACTTACAGCAAGAAGTCTGGTAGGATTTTTCAAGAATGGTTGCGCAAAGAAATCTCTAAAAATACGCTTTTTTGAAAACAGTGCAAGTAGAAAAAACACTTCTCTCACAAGCGCAAGGAAACGAGCGATCTCTACATTTCTTAAACTTAATAATATAAGTATAAAGAATATTAGATTCCACCAATTCCTCTTCATAAATCTCTTTTTCTCTACCGAAACAAAAAAGTGAAAAAGGAATTCCAGGAAACCAGCAGCAATAAAAAGTAAACCTATAGCAAAACCCGAATAATGTAACCAGTTTGGAAAACGAACAAAGAATCCTGATTCAACCACAATGAGAACAGCCATTGCAACTGTAAACCATATCATTATTGCTTGAGCTTTTCGGATGAAAAGATCTGTGTTAACTTCTTTATCCATTGGCGAAATTATAGGTTAGATTCTTCTCTATGTCAATAATAAATAATCTCAGCTTCACACCTTTCTATCGACAAACTCTTACATTACTTTCTTAAGCAGGGATAGAATTCCTTGTTTCCAGGCAACTCTATGGGTGATGCCTGAACCTTCGAGCTCATTGTAATGTTCAAGATACCATCTGTATGAGCGTATCAATGCATCCCTGTTACTATATTTCGGTTTCCAGCCAAGTATTTTTTCCGCTTTGTCTGACGAGACAAAAGAATCTTTATCCGCAGTACCGTAAACCCACCTGTATAATGGCGACAATCTTAGTATCCAGAGAAAGGTTAAAATAGGTTTTGCTAACCTGGATGGAATCGGCATAATACGAGAACCTGTTCCACTGAATTCACACATTGCACCGACATCCTCACGTACGGTTCCAAATTCCTTTGCACCGACATTGAATGTATCATTAACTTTTTTCTTCGGCAATGTCAGCATAAGATATATGGAATCAACAAGGTCATCGACTTCCAACAATTGATAATGGTTGTAACCATTCCCAATAATCGGTATCCTTTTCCCACTTTTTACCCAATCGTATAATATTTGAAAGACACCAAGTCGGCCTGTGCCTATAAAGGTTTTTGGTCTCACAACAGGAATGCACATGCCTCTTCTTCTATATTCCTCACATATTCTCTCTGCCTCGATCTTGCTTTCGCCGTAAGGTCCAACACCAACAAGAACATCATCTTCATAAATTGGATGTTTTTCAGGTACCCCATACACAGCAGTTGATGAAACAAAGACTACCCTATCTACATTATTTTTCAGAGAAGCACTCAGCACATTTTTCGTCCCCTCGATGTTAGTATCATATATATCCTTTTTCTTCCAGAGCGGAAGTGCTGCCGCCCCGTGCACAACGCAGTTCACTCCTTTTAAGGCATTCTCAAGCGCCTCACTGTCTCTGATATCTATACGTAAATGCGTACAGTTCTCCGGATATTCCTGAGCATTAATTTTTGCAATATCAATAACCATTATCCCATCGAATTTATCATTAAGGTTCTTGCACAGATGATATCCCAAAAAACCTGAGCCCCCTGTCACTGCCAGTTTCACTTAGTTCCCTTTCGTGTATATTTCGTCACTGATTTTACCAAAAATACTTGCATTGTTATATTTCCTATTGTTTTGAGAAATAAATTATCAAAACTGAAGACATTATCCACAGAAAAACATCGAGAAGAAGTGGTTTATCCGTTAGTAGTGTTTTCTCCGGGTTTCCACCCTCCTCTCTTCTATGGACAAGGTAAAGATATCGAAAAATTCCATAGATTACAAAAGGGACGGTAAAAACCAAAAATCTCGTGCCAAATTTCATACAGGTTTGCTCTGCCATAGTGTAAAGTGCATAAGTTACAACCGTTGAAGCGGTAACCACTGCAATCATCTGGTCAAGAAGAGGAAGAGAATAAAAGGATAACGTATTTCTGTGAGTTATTGCATCCGCTTTAAGTAGTCCTATTTCATACCTTCTTTTACTCAATGCGAGAAATAAGGCAACCAAAAAAGTTGTGAGAAGCAACCATGGAGAAATTACGACACCTATTGCTACGGCACCTGCTATTGCTCTTAATACGAAACCAAATGCAATTACAACCACATCAAGAATAACCAGCTTTTTCAATATAAGAGAATAGATAACCATAATCAGAAGATAGCACACAACGGTTAACAGGAAAAAGTAATTTAGGAGAAAAGAAAATAGAATAGCTGCACAAGCGAGTATCAAAGCCACAAAAACACCGATACGTGAACTAAAAACTCCTGCTGCAATGGGTCTTTTTTTCTTCTCGGGATGAACTTTATCAGCATCTTTATCAATAATGTCATTTAAAATATATGCTGAACTGCAGACCATACAAAATATTAGGAATGCAAGTATGGATTTAACAACAGGGAAAAGCATCGTAAATCTTAGCGAGAAAATAACGCCTGCAAAAACAAAAAGATTTTTTATCCATTGAACCGGTCTCAGCTCAATGACAAGTGATTTAAACAAAGTTTTCTGCATCGTCAATCTATATTCAATTCTTACTGATTTTTAACATCAAAAATCTCATCCGAAATATTCATTCCGGTCTCAACGCTCGTAACAATGGTTGAAGAAACGATACTATCTTCCAAAAATGTTTGAATTTTATATGGTATGCCCCAAATATCATTAATTTTCTTGTAATCACTAAAAATCAGGTTGACTGTCTTTTTACTCATATTCCCGGAAGCTTTTAAAGGAACGAATCGCGATTTAGAAACCCATATTTTACTAAAAGGAAGGTCTAATTCCTCTTGCGTTTTAAGAACATAGCAATCCTCTCCATTAATTTTCTCTGTTCCGGACAATATGCTACTGAATGGTATAATTTTCGAGAAATCATCGAAAACACCTGCCTTTAATGATTGGTCCTTGGGCATGAGAGTTATTCCGACAAAGGGAGAAATAAACCACAAATCAATTCCATCGAACAGTATCACATTCTTGATTTTTTCAATGTCAATATCCATTTTTGAAACTGTACTTATTCTGTATTTGCTTCCCTTCTTCAGAACAATTTGAGTCGAGGAAATCTCTGCACCATTTGCAATACTATTTATTTCCTGAGTAATTCTGATAGCACCTGATTCTTCCATAATCTTCCTGTACCTTTCATTCATTTCACCAACGATAGTTTTAACCGATGTTGCAAAGAGACTACCGGAAACAAGCACTATAATAAAAATAGAACCAACTGCCTTTTTCATCATCTCTCCTTTTTTTATGTTTAACACCAAAAAAAGATAACCACAGACACACAGAGCCTATGCTGCTCTCTCAGACTTTCGTAATTTCCATTTTCGCAATTTCGACTTTCTGTCCTCGGTCTTATGTCTTAAGTCTGTCTTTCTATGTTCCTGGTTTACTCCACAGTTACGCTCTTCGCAAGGTTTCTTGGTTTATCAACATCACATCCTCGCATAACCGCAATGTGATAAGCTAGAAGTTGTAGTGGTACAACAGTAAGAAGTGGAGTCAGAATATCCAAAGTTCTGGGTATTGGTATGCAATACTTCAGTCTCTGTTCGATTTCCTTATCGCCTTCCGTTGTGATTGCAATAACGATACCTTTCCTTGATTTTACCTCTTCGATATTAGAAACAACCTTCTCAAAAACTGAATCTCTTATAGCAATAAACACAACCGGCATGTTTTTATCAATTAGAGCAATGGGTCCGTGTTTCATTTCGGCTGCTGGATAGCCTTCGGCATGGATATAGGATATTTCCTTTAATTTGAGTGCGCCTTCGAGTGCTACTGGGAAATTGTAACCTCTTCCAAGAAAAAGAAAGTTTTTCTTCCTGTAAAAATCCTTTGCAATGGTCTGAATGTTCTTATCAAGTTTAAGTATACTTTCCACCTGTTCAGGAATTTTCTCTATTGCATCTATTATTTGTCTTCCTTTTTCAACAGACAGTGTTCGCATTCTTCCCATAAGAAGAGATACAAGAGCAAGAACCATTATCTGTGAGGAAAATGCTTTTGTCGAAGCAACTCCAATTTCAGGTCCGGCGTGTATGTAAACTCCACCGTCAGTTTCTCTTGCGATGGTGCTTCCCACGACATTGCAAATTCCAAGAACTGTTGCACCCCTCCTTTTCGCTTCCCGCATGGCAGCAAGTGTATCCGCTGTTTCACCAGATTGGCTAATTGCATATAGTATTGTATTTAAATTTATCACAGGGCTTCTATACCTGAACTCCGATGCATATTCCACTTCAACAGGAACTCTTGTCATTTCCTCAATCATATATTCGCCTATCAATCCCGCATGCCAGGCAGTTCCACACGCTGTAATTATTATCCTGCTTACCTTTTCAAGTTCATCTTTGTGTCTATCCAAACCATCAAGTCGTGCAGTCCCCTCCTCCCAATTCAATCTTCCTCTTATTGCATTTCTTAAAGTCAAAGGTTGTTCTAATATTTCTTTTAGCATAAAGTGGGGAAATCCATCTTTTTCTATCTCACCAAGTGTCCAGGAAATTTCCTGTATTTTTGGCTTTATTTCCTTTTCTTCAAGTGTGGTAATGGTAAAACCGTCATTCTTGATAGAAGCTATTTCTCCGTCTTCAAGGTATACAACCTGTCTGGTGTGTTGAATTATTGGGGCTGCGTCAGAAGCAACGAAGTATTCATCTCCACCATCTCCTATAACAAGAGGACTTCCATTCCTTGCGCAAATTAACGTTTTCGGATTGTCCAGGGAAACAATCGCAACCCCATAAGTACCTTCTACCTCAGAAAGTGCTATCCTTACTGCCCTCATTAGGTCACCATCATAGTGTTCTTCTATTAGATGAGCAATAACCTCCGTATCTGTTTCAGTTCTGAACTTGTGCCCTTTTTTTGTCAGGTATTTTCTTATCGAATTGCAGTTCTCGATGATTCCATTATGGACAACCGCAATATTACCTTTACAGTCAGTATGGGGATGTGCATTCGTATCCGATGGTTCTCCGTGAGTTGCCCATCTCGTATGAGCAATACCAACCTGAGAATCAATATCATCCTCATGAATAAGTTGCTCGAGTTTGGCTACCCGTCCAGCAATCTTCTGGACAATCAGCTTTTTATCCGATATTACCGCAATACCTGCGGAATCATATCCTCTGTATTCAAGCTTTTTCAATCCTTCGATAAGGATTGGAATAGCCTGTTTTTTACCAATGTAGCCAACTATACCACACATATTTTTCTCCTTGTAACTAAATAACGTCGTTCAATTCGTTTAGATCGTTTACATCGTTAATATAGTTTAGAGCGTTTCATTCAATAACAAATAAAACCAATTAAACCAATTAAACAGTTTATTATAAGTTTTTTCTACACTTTTCATCCTTGTTTAACTATTTTGATGACCCTGTTACACAAATCCAGAGCGTCTTTTTCCCTTTTCGCTTCGGCAATGATTCTCACTATGGGTTCAGTCCCCGATTTCCTTATATGTACCCAGCTATCTTTCCAGTCTATTCTTAGACCATCTACCCTGTTTGTCTTTCCTGACGCAAATTCTTTAACAATCTTACCGTAATTAAGTTCTTTTGATGATTTTAATTTATTCTTAATAATGTTCAATTTCTCAAATTCACTGCTCAGCTGATTGATGGTTTTCCCGGATTCCAACATATATTGAAGTATCAATGCAGTACCTGATAAAGCATCCCGTGTATATTGAATTTGAGGCACAATAACACCTCCATTACCTTCACCTCCAAACACTGCTCTGGTTGCCTTCATTTTTGACACAACATTGGCTTCTCCAACCTTTGTCCTGTAAAGTTTCGCACCAAATTTTTGCGTTACTTCATCTATCATCCTGCTTGTAGATAAGTTTGTAACAACACGACCTTTAATTTTTGAAAGATAGAATCTTCCAGTAAGTGCCAGTGAATACTCTTCGCCCAGTGGAACTCCGTCGCTTCCAACAATGGATAATCTGTCGCCATCTGCATCCGTTGCAAAACCAACATCTGCCTTGTTTTTTTTTACCTTTTTACCCAAGACCGAAAGATTCTCAGGAATAGGTTCAGGATTTCTTATGAAATCACCATTTCCATCGCAAAATACCTTTATAACGCTGCACCCAAGTCTTTTTAAGAATTGTGGAAAAATCTCGGATCCAGCACCGTTGACACAGTCAACAGCAACACGGAATTTTCTTCTCTTCAATCTTTCAATGTCAATCAAAGAAAGTGAAAGAACGGCATCTATGTGACGTTTGTTGGCTTCATTATCCATTTCGACCTTGCCCATTTTATTTAGAAGCACGGTGCGAAATTTGCTCTTCTCATATATCGTAATAAATCTTTTTGCCTGCGAGCTATCCAGAAAAATACCGCTTTTGCCAATAAATTTGAGACCGTTCCATTCCCCCGGATTATGACTTGCCGTAATTGCAATACCACCAGCAGCCTTAAGAGATTTCACATTGTAAAGAACCGTGGGTGTTGGACATATACCTATATCCGTTACATTGCATCCTGCAGCAAGAAGTCCTGATATTACGGAGTGTTTGACCATATCCCCCGTCGTTCTTGTATCACTACCTATTATCACCTTGCCGGTTTTTATAAAAGTACCAAATGAGAGAGCAAAACGAGAAATTACACTGGGTGTCAAACCCTTACCAACAATCCCTCTCACACCTGAAACACTTATCATTAAATCGTTTTTCATATGCTAAATCATATTGTTCGCTTAGAGCGTTTAGTTCGTTATTATCGTTAATCTCATTCTTAGGTTTTTCGTGACTACAACAACTCCCCTTGTTGCAGTTTAGCTTGTGCACCTGTGCTCCTTAGAACTGTATCTCTTTTTGAGAAAAAAGAGCTGGTGATCCGAATTGAACGGACAACCTACGCATTACGAATGCGTTGCTCTACCGTTGAGCTACACCAGCTTTCAACCTGAATAATTATACCCTTAAAAAATCCTTATGTCAATAGTTTTTTGATGGAAGATTTTCTGCGAAAAACCACTAACTTTTTTCTCTTGCCAATGGGGAGTGGTATAGTTTCACTGACAAGATAATCTAAAAATGGGCGCTGTCCCTACTTTCACTTTCCCACTTTCCTACTTTCCCAACGCGAGCCAATTTGGGCGTAGCGAAGCATAGGCGGGTACTCGTTGTTGTGCGATTTTGTGTGGCGATTCTAAAATGTTTCATATCAGCTAGTAGCTAAAAATCCTTCATGAAATACAACAAATCCTTTAGGAACTGTTTCAGTAAATGGTAAAACAAGAAAAACTTCTTGTGGTACACCATCATGAATTAATTCTGGATAATTCTTGAATCCAAAATGTTTATAATAATTTGGGTCTCCAACAAGAGCACAACCCTTAGCTCCCCTTTCCTTCAATAAAGTCAATCCTTTATTGATTAATGCCTTTCCAATGCCATTTTTCTGAAAATCGGGTTTTACAGAGACAGGCCCAAGTCCATAGCAATCTGTTGTATTATCTGAAATTGTAATAGGTGAAAAAGCAATATGCCCAACAATTTTCTCATCAATTTCTGCCACAAGAGAAATTGTTAATACACCTGCCGAACGGAGCGCATTAATGATAAAATGCTCAGTTTGGTTGCTAATCGCAAGATTTTTAAAAGCTTCTATCGTTACTTCTGCTATAGCTGTTATATCAGTATTTTTTTCATATCTTATAATCATCTTAGTCTCCTTTTGTTTTTAGAAAATTAGGAAAAACTAGGGACAGCGCCCGTTTTCAAGTTTCCTATATACATCCTTATAATCACTTTCACGATCCCCCTAATTTATTACTTCCTTCCATTTCTAAATTATCCAAAGAACTAACTATTTTGCGGGTTGTAACCTTAATCTTTTCAGACTTTTCTCTAGGTACCTTTATTAGAGTTTTTTCCATATTATGTCATAAAAATACAACATAATGGATTAGAAGCCAAGAAAATTCTAAAAATTTGGGAATAGCGAGAAATATCGTTGCCAATCTTTAAGATTGATGGCGTTCATTTATGTATTAAAATAATGTCTAAAAGCTTAAACATTCCTTATTTTTCATATTAATATCAACAATGTATCAGAACGTCACGATTTAATATCGAAGATATCAAAACATAATTCCTCGGGGAAAGATATTTCTTTCATACACCTAAGCGCATATCTATCAGTCATACCTGCAACATAGTCTCTCACAATTTTTTTAGTCCCCGCTTTTTCTTGTGAATAGATCTTTTTCATATATTTTAGGTATCTCCCGAACCGCCTGTCTAAGGGATTTGAACTGCGAGAATACTCATCATATTTGGAACCCCATTTCTGATGTATGTCACACAGATAATCAAAAAGCTTTACAATTATTTTTTCGCAGTAAATCCCGTAATTTATAATCTTCTCATGTTCATATATTTTCTTTATACTAAAATTGTAGAGTTCCATTAATATACTATATTTCTCATTTGAAAACCCGATTTTTCCGCTCTCATTGCAATAACTAATTACGTCCCCCACAAAAAAATCTATAAAATCTGCGTTTATATTTCGGATTCGAGCTCTCGTTATTCTATCTATGCATTTAGGTATCTCACTACGTTTGATAAAACCACCTAGCAAAGCATCTTCTATGTCACGACCTATGTAAGCAATTCTATCAGCAATTCGAACTATGCATCCTTCATAACTACATGGATAAATATTCCTTCCTCGTATATCCTCTAATTGTTTCTTTTTCTTTCGTGGTTGCAAAACTTGTTCCGGTGCTTCACCGCAATGACAGATGATACCATCTCTTACACCATAGGTTAAATTCAGGCTTTTTCCTCTATCCCCAATTTTATCAACTATTCTTAATCCGTGGATCTCATGGATAAATCCGCCTATGTCACTACATTTGTTTTTCAATGCCTTTTCTCCTGCGTGCCCAAAGGGGGCATGACCCAAATCATGCCCAAGTCCAATTGTATATGCCATTTCTTCCTTTAGATTCAAAGCCTTTGCTATTGTTTCTGCGATTGTGGCAACATGGAATGCATGCTCAATACGTGTACATATATGGTCATTATTAGGTGCAAAGAAAACTTGTGCTTTGTTCTTAAGTCTACGAAATGGAAGAGAATGTATTATTGCTGTTTGGTCCCTAAAATAAGGACCGCGTATATCTTCGCGTCGAGAATATAGCCTTGATTTGTATTCCTCATCTGAAAGTGGATTCACAAAGCTCACGCTTGTCTGAACTTTTGGCATTTGGTCTCTCCTATATAATTATTTTATTCATATTTCCTACATGTAGAAACAACCTTTCAGATTTTCATTTTACTAAACTTAATTACATTACTAAATATCACATTATGTCTTATATTTCAAGCAAAAAACTTTTAACTGTCAAAACAAAATGGAGAATTGGGGTCAGGAGACAATATACTATTTAGACCTTTTGTTACCATTTTAACTTCCACGTAATCTGATTTAATAATGATGTATCAACTGAACCTTTAGACTCCCGCTCTTATACTTCTTCAGCAACTCAGGTAGATGATTCCTATCATTTTCTTTTCTACCTTTCAATTACTTGTTTAGTATTTTGAAGCCTGAAGCCGTTTCTACTACGAAGTTACTATTCTTTGGCTTTTCGGGCACCAGCCAGTCCAGCCAATACAGCAACAAAGATGGCTATTTTGAGCGCTGTGAACCAGGATACTGACCGCGCAATCAAACCTTGCTCAACAGCTCCCGGGAAAAGGTCTGGAATTGTCCAAGCCCATAACAGTTTTACCAAGAGTAGCGCTAGCACAAAACCTCCTACAGCAAGCGCCAAGATACCAGGCACAATTGCAACCCACCATGTCTTTTTCATAATACAATCCTCCTTTTTACTTGAATTTTGCAAATGGTAGATAACTCGTTCATATCTACGGTCAAATTTTCGTTTCTTCTCTTATTATGAATTAATAGTATACAACATACTGAAGGCTATGTCAAGAAGAAATCAATCTTTGAACAACTTTCTTTGAATTCCGTATACTCACAAAAACATTGACAATTCCGAATTTCAGTGGTAAACTGACTTCTGAAAAAAAATGAGAAAAAAATACTAAATAACAGGAGGTTAATATGAAAAAAATCACTGTAAATGGTCTTATAATGTTTCTGCTTTTTACTGCAATTTCGATTTTCTCCAAACAATATGCCACAACGGATTCAGGAAAACGAATTATATTAAACGATTACGGTAAATGGGCTTATATGAAAACTATTCAACCAAAGGTTCTATCTTTTGGTTTCAGAAAAACCAACTGGTGTATGACAGAACAACAGGTTAAGGAAACTGAAGAAAGCCCTGTCGTCTTTGAAGGATGGAGCGATAGCAACGATGCGACTATCATTAACTACAAGGAAAAGGTATTCCTATATGAGTGCTTCATAACCTATATTTTTAAGGATGACAAATTGGTACAGGGAAAGTATTCTTTTTTGCCTAACAATGAAAACGACAACGAGTACTTTGCGGATTTCGACAAAATGTCAAGGTTCAACTTTATTCCCCACCCCAGGTTCAGTTTTATTCCCCACTT
>CAYMQB010000030.1:0-36147 GCA_964392665.1 uncultured bacterium
TGGTATGAAAAACCTTAATTTATAATATCTTCAGGAACTTTCGATTTATCTGGGCGAGTTTGGGAATAAGAATAGAGTTCGTGACTCACTTTTAAGGTCGGATGATGTATTATTTATTTAATGAATTTGAATTTACACAGAGAGAACTAATAGATCTATTGTGGAGTTAATTTGCTGCCTGGGTTTTGTACTCGTTTCAAGCCTTTTTTACCTATATCTCTCCTGTAGAACATATTTTCAAATGAAATTTCTCCTGCGGCTCTGTAAGTTGTTTCTATAGCCTGTGGTAAGCTTTTTCCCATACCTGTCACACTGAGCACCCTGCCACCCGATGTGAGTAGTTTTCCTTTCTCTTTCCTTGTCCCGGCGTGGAAAACAACGATATCTTCTTCCTTCTTCAATTTCTCCAATCCTACTATCTCTTTACATTTTTCGTATTTAACGGGATAACCTCCGGAGGCGAGGACGACACAAACTGCACTAGCTTCGGTCCATTTTAATTTTTCATCCTTTAAGTCACCGTTGATAGTCGCAAGTAGTGCTTCTACAAGGTCAGAATCGAGGAGTGGAAGAATTGCTTGTGTTTCGGGGTCACCAAATCTGCAGTTAAACTCCAGAACTTTTGTTCCCTGCTCTGTTACCATAAGACCGGCGTAGAGAACACCTTTGTACATAATACCTTGTTTTTTTAGTCCGTTGAGCACTGGAAGAATAATTCTGTCTATTACCTTCCCTGCTTCTTCCCGATCAAGGATAGGAGCGGGTGCATATGCACCCATTCCACCGGTATTTGGTCCCTTATCATCTTCATAGATAGATTTATGGTCCTGTGATGAGATAAAGGGTAAAACACTATTCCCATCCGTTAATACAAGAAGAGAAACTTCTTCGCCCTTAAGAAATTCTTCAATAACGACTGAACTGCCCGCTGAACCAAATTTTTTTTCAACCATAATATCATTGATTATCTTCTCCGCTTGTTCTCTATCATTTACTATTATTGCACCTTTCCCGGCAGCGAGTCCGTTTGCTTTTATTACTTTTGGAAATGTCAGGTTTCTCAAATAAGATAAAGCCTTAACCGCACTTCTAAATTCCTGGAATGCCGCCTGTTTTACATGTGTTTTTTTCATCATTTCTTTGGCAAAAGCCTTGCTTCCTTCAAGCATTGCAGCGTTCTTTTTTGGACCAAATACCGTTAACTTTTGCTCGCTGAAGACATCACTTATACCTTCAACAAGAGGGACTTCGGGTCCAACGACCGTTAAACCGATTTTTTCTTTCTTCGCAAAACAAATAAGTTCTGGTATATCTTCCGCTTTAATATCAAGATTTTCGGCAATTTCTGCTGTTCCTGCATTTCCTGGTGCACAGAAAATCTCATCGACCAGAGGACTTTGAGCAATCTTCCAGACAAGTGAATGCTCTCTTCCTCCTCCACCAACGACCAATACCTTCATTCTTACCTCTCCACTTGTAAGGTCTTTAAGGATTTTCTCGAAGTGTATTTCTTATCTTAGATTTCGTTTAAGTGTTACAAACAAGTGAACCCTCTTTCTTTCTGTCAACTAATTGTAATCTACAACAGGCAAAAAGTCAAGGGTTTTTGTATACTACGAGAACCTGCAAAATGACTTGACAAAGCGAGAGAAAACTGCTAAATTGTTTGAAAATTGCGCTTGTTGTTGTTAAGTAGGAATCGTTACGAACATTTGGATGGACTGACGAAACCAAAAGAGAAAAATAAGATTACATTGAAAGAGGTTTAACCATGTCAATCTTCACAAAAAACTATGTTGGAATAAAAAAGCGGTTTTTCAAGACTAAAATGCTTGATTTTTCGAAAACTCTCACAAGGTACAAAACCATAATAGTTCATCCAGTAATGCAACCAGGTAAGGAAATATATTGTCTTCCAGCAATTACAAGTATTGTAGATAAGAAAGGGGAAGAGAACGTTGAACTTCTTGTCGATGAAAAACTCAAGTTCTTTTTCGAAAATTTACCCATTCGAAAGACATACTACAACGACTTTTCTTCTCCGTTTTCTTCTAACTACAAAAATTGCCGAAAGAAGCTAAAAAAGCGAAGATATGACATTTTCCTGGAGATGAATACTTTCAACGACAACCTTCTTACGCTTTTCGCAATAATACCAATGGCGAAAATCCGTATTTGTCTGGATTGTTCGTTAGAAAATCCGGTTTTCAATCTTGTTCTCTCTTCTATTAAGATGCATAGCGAGGTCGACCGAAATAATCTTATACTAAGACCGCTTGGCATAAAAAGACCAAAAAAACGGATAAAATGGGATACCAATGTGGAAATAAAGCCCGAAAAGAAAAAAATAGGTATTTCTCTTGAAAACGATAGACTTGCTGTTAGGCTTTTCTCGTTCCTTGAAAAAAAAGGCTTAAATCCTATGCTGTTTGTTAATGATACTAAAAAGATGTTGAAGATAAAAGGCAAAATCCGCGGTGAATGCTTGTCTTTATATCCCCTTGGGAAAACATATGCTAAATGTGCTTCTTGTGAAGTATTGATAACATCTCTAAATTCTTTACTGTCTATTGCAATTCTACAAAAAAAGAGAACGTTTCTTATGCTAAAAAAGGGAGAAAAAATCGGGATAGAGGGAACGAAAAAACTCAAAATTCTACAATCCGACGGGGATTCCAGGTCTCTTCTAAAAAACGTTGATAATTTTATAAAAACCAAATAATGTATCTCAGGCTTCTTTTATATATTAAACCATACAGAGCATTTTTTACGATATCGTTCGTAACGATGATTTTTTTTGCACTTATGAGCGGATTTTCTCTTGGAATGATATCTCCACTTGTAATAACGATTTTTAAAAGAGATGCAAATACACTTTCACTTCTTGGTTCGAGTAATATAAAGATTTTTAAGATTATAGATGCATGGTTATTCTCTTCTGCACCTCTTATTACCTTGAAACGACTTTCGATTATTATAGTGTGTATTTTTTTCCTTAAGGCGATTTTTCAATATCTACATACATATTTCAACTGCCGTGTTGAGCAAGGAGTTATTAAAGATATACGCAATCATCTCTACAGACACATAAATTCACTGTCTCTCATGTTTTTTAACAAAAACAGCACAGGCAATCTTTCTTCCATCATCACAAACGATGTTGAAATCGTCAGGGAATCTGTTTCCAAAGGATTCATTGAGATTCTCAGGGAAAGTTGCCTTGCGGTGATTTACACAATTCTGGTGATATGGGCAAGCTGGCGGCTCGCAGTTCTTTCGATTATATTAGTACCAATTTCAATTTTTCTTATTGCTAAAGCTGGCAAAAGACTCCGGAGACGAGGGACTAATATACAGGAACGTATGGCAGATATGATGATGACATTTACTGAAACAATTTCTGGAATACGCATTGTTAAGGCTTTTGCAATGGAACATTTCGAGCTTAAGAAATTTTTTGCTAATACCCTTAATTACCTAAAAACTGTCATCCGATTCGAATCTTTAAAACTATTAATCGGACCTTTAACGGAATTTTTGGGTGCAATAGCTGCAAGCGTGATACTGCTTTATGGTGGTTATTTAATCCTAATTGTACACTCACTTTCACCTGATAGATTTTTCGTTTTTCTCGCGGCTTCTCTTTCCTTGATGCAACCAATAAAACGTGTGGGTGAAGCTAACAGCAAGATACAACGAGCTTTGGGGGCTGCAAAGAGGATATTTGAGGTATTGGACATAAGAGAAAAAATAAGCGAAACACGGGATGCGATCACATTTTCTGGCATAAATAAGTCGATAAAATTTCGCAACGTTTCGTTTCTTTATTCGAATGGAAACTATGTTCTTAAAAATGTGAATCTTGAGATAAAAACAGGTGATATTGCGGCAATTGTTGGTCCTTCGGGTGCCGGGAAATCGACGCTAATAAATCTTATTCTTAGATTTTTTGACCCTACATCGGGCGATATAGAGGTTGATGGAATCAATATAAAGAAATTTACAATTAGAAGCCTGAGAGAGGCAATAGGACTTGTTACGCAGGAAACGGTTCTTTTTAATGATACAGTTTTCAACAACATTGCTTATGGAAGAAAAGGAGTGGGAAAGGAGTTAGTAATCAAAGTTGCAAAAGCTGCAAATGCACATTTGTTCATAGAAAAGCTTAATTTTGGATACGACACGGTAATCGGGGAAAGAGGGACTTCGCTTTCAGGAGGAGAAAAACAGCGCATTGCAATAGCACGTGCTCTTCTTAAGGATCCTCCAATTCTCATTCTTGATGAAGCAACT
This sequence comes from uncultured bacterium, assembly GCA_964392665.1. Classification (GTDB taxonomy): domain Bacteria; phylum Hydrothermota; class E44-bin80; order E44-bin80; family E44-bin80; genus CAYMQB01. Next base: position 4,294 of record CAYMQB010000030.1, read on the forward strand.
TCTGCTCTCGATGCGGAATCGCAGTCACAGGTTCAGGAAGCAACTAAGAAATTAATGGAAGGAAGAACAACTATTGTAATTGCTCATAGATTGTCCACAATAAGAGATGCGAATCTTATTTATGTTTTGGAGGGCGGGACAATCCAGGATTTTGGAAAACACTCGGAACTGCTAAAAAAGGACGGTATATACAGAAAATTATACAGCCACATAATAAAAGAGGCAAAAAGTGTTGCAAGATAGCAAGGAACTTAAAGAGAATCTTTCGCTTTCGAGAAAAGAAATTATTCTTTTTCAGAAACTGCTTGAAGCTATCTATCATAAACTGGACATAGAAGAAATACTTGCAGTTTTAGCAGAGCATATACAGAAAATACTTAACTTCAGTACGGTGCTTATCAGCATTTACGATGAAAAAGAAAAAGTCTTCGAAAGAAAGGCTCAAGCAGGAATCCCCGAAAAAATCTTTGAACAACTAAGAGAACAAAAGGTTCCATTCAAAAAGCTAAATATGCTACTCATTCCAAAATTTCGGAAGGGAAATTCTTACTATGTCTCGCATTCTCAATTTAAAGGTAACAGCGATTTCATGAAATACATTGAAAAATATGGCAAGAGGATTAACAGGAAGCGCCAGGGAAAACAGGGAAGATGGAATCCAAGCGATGTTTTTCTCACTCCAATAAAAACTAAGAAAGGTAAATTTCTCGGTATGGTTTCTGTTGATAACCCAGTCGGTCAAAAGCTACCATCAAAGAAAACTATTTCACTAATGGATACCTTTTCAACTTACGCTTCGATCGTCATAGAAAATAACTGGCTTCTAAAGCAAGAAATGAAAACAGTTAAAAAACTTAATTCGATACATAATATATCAAAAATCATAGGACAGATATTCGACCTTAAAACACTTTACAAGGAAACAATCCATATAATAAGAGAGAATTTTGGCTATTTGAACATATCGATTTTCGAAATCAAAGACAAAGGAAGAGCGGTTTTGAGGTCATACAGTGGATACAAAGATGTTAACATTAGAAAAATCGCAAAAAACCTAAACAATACTGAGTTTGCCGGTAAGGTTTTGCAAACTTTCGAACCGATGTTAATTCCCAATGTTCAGCGGGAAGCATCGTATGTTGGGGATAAATCGACTCCAAAATCCGAAGCCATCATTCCACTCATCGTCAAAAACGAAATAATCGGAATTCTGGATGTCGAAACCAATGGTGCTTTTTCTATTACATCCGAAGATCTCTATACACTTACACTTCTTGGTGAATATATTGCAATGTCAATAGATAATGCTCATCTTTACAGAGAAATAAGAAGACTTGCAGTTAAGGATGAAATGACAGGAACTTTCAATTATAGATATTTTAAAGAAATGCTAAACAGGGAAATAAAACAACGGGAAAAAAGTAGAGAATCTTTCTCGCTTCTTATGATAGACATAGATAGGTTTAAGCAATTGAATGATACATACGGACACTTAAAGGGAGACAAAGTTCTAAAGAAGGTTAGCAGGATTATCAAAGGAACGGTCCGGAAGAAAGATATCGTTACAAGATATGGAGGAGATGAATTCGTAATTGTAATATGGGGTGTCGGAAAAGATGCGGCAAGAATGCTTGGGGAGAGAATAAGAAAATCGGTAAAAAGAGAACTAAATAAGTTTTCTTTCCCGTTAACTCTGAGTATTGGAGTGTCCACCTATCCTGAGGACGGTAAAAAAGTAGGTATATTGCTTGATAAGGTTGACAAAGCTCTTTACAGGGCAAAAACTGGAGGTAGAGATAGGACAAGTATTTAACTTCTGGAAAAAAGGTGTTCATTTACCAGGGACTCTTGTTGGATATCTGTTTCTGGGTTTCATAGCCATAATCCTCGGATTATTTCTGTACTTCCAAACTCTCGTCAGTGAAGTAAGGGATTCGACAAAAATTACATCTAAAATCTTTGCGGAATTTTTAAAAACGAGCACAACCGCTTATGGTGTTTATCCAACACCAAACCCTGAAATGGAAATAATCTTCAAAGAAGTTATAAAAAATATCGACTTCCCTGTTGTCATAACAGACCAGAATGGCATACCCAGAGCATGGCGTAATGTGAATATTGACGCATCTTCGATCTCGAATGAAATTTTGCAAAGTATCGATCCGCAAAATCCGCCGGAAGGGCCTATAAAAAGATTGCTGGACATAACAAAGAAACTCGATAAGGAAAATTCTCCGATTCCTATGTTATATGCAGGCGAAGTGAAACTTGGAGTTGTTCATTATGGAGAAACCGCTCTGGTGAAACAACTTAAATGGTTTCCGGTAATAATATCGGGTGTAATAATAATTTTCCTCGTAGTTGGTTTTCTGGGTTTTAGCATAGCCAGGAAAAGCGACGAAGAACATATCTGGGTTGGTCTGGCAAAGGAAACCGCTCATCAACTGGGTACCCCCTTAAGCTCTCTGATGGGTTGGACTGAAATACTCAGGAAGGGAAAACAAAAAAATATAATAGAAGGACTTGAAAACGATATTGCACGTCTTCAAAAAGTTGCAAACAGATTTAGCAGTATAGGGCAACTCCCTAAGTTGGAACCAGGAAAGATAAACTATGTTATAAAAGACTCTGTGGACTATCTCAGGAGCAAATTACCTTCAATTGGGCATAAAATTTCAATAAAAGAGGAATACAATGCTACATATTCGGTTGATTTTGATTTCGACCTATTTTCCTGGGTAATCGAGAATATTGTGAAGAATGCAATAGATGCAATAGAGAAGAAGAATGGTATTATTGAAATAGAAACAAAGAACTCAACCAATTCCAGGTATGTCGAGATAAGGATTCGCGATAATGGAAGAGGAATCCTCAAGCAAGAAACTAGAAGGATATTCGAAGCCGGTCATACTTCGAAGGAATTCGGTTGGGGATTGGGCCTTGCAATTACGCGAAGGATAGTCGAAGAATATCACAATGGTAGAATTCTCTTGGAAAGTACGGAAAAGGGGAAAGGTTCTACTTTCCTGATATACATTCCGGTTGCAAAAGAGAAATAAGCAGAGAAAGGAGAAAGCTTGAAGAAAAAAATACTCTGGGTGGACGACGAAATAGCAAGTCTCTTGTCCCAGGTAACAATACTCCAGAATTATGGTTACAGCGTAACAGAAGCAATGAGTGGACACGATGCACTCGCTTTGCTGGAAAAAGGGAATTATGAACTCATTCTTTTGGATGAGCAAATGCCGGGCATAGACGGGATGGAGACATTCAGAAGGATACGCGCTCAACATCCACATCTTCCCGTCGTAATGGTTACAAAAAGTGAGGATATCGGCCTTGTAGATGAAGCTTATGGTCATGCAATGAACGATTTTTTAATCAAGCCAATAAATCCGAAACAGCTATTGGCAACCGTGAAAAGAGTGATAGATAAACAATCCATAATTAACGTGAAACTTGCCGAAGAATATGCTAAAGAAATGCAGTCATTAAGTGGAGACAAATTGATAGGCACTAACTGGAGAAGTTGGCTGGAAATACACAAAAAACTTAGCAAATGGGATAGTGTTTTTCAGGACTTAAATGACAAAAACATCAAGCAGACCCACCGGGATACAAGGAAATCATTCAATGTACAGTTCTCTAAATATATTGACAATAATTATTCAAAATGGTTATCCGATGAAAAAGAAAGACCCGTTCTTTCAGTTGACATTATGAAAAAGTATGTTTTTCCTCTCATAAAAAAGGGGGAAAATGTTGTTTTCATATTACTGGACAGCATGAGACTTGGCCAATGGCTTGCATTGCAAAAGGCAGTTCAAGATTACTACAGTGTCGAAGACCACACTTACTTTTCCATACTTCCAACAGCTACACCATATTCGAGAAATGCTATTTTTAGCGGTTTATTCCCTTCGGATATGGCAAGATTCTACCCGGAATACTGGAAACGATGGAGCGAAGGCAGTCAAAATAAATTCGAGAAAGAATTCTTGAGCGAACAGTTGAAAAGGGAGGGTATTAGGATTTCAAGCCCGCTTCAGTATGTAAAAATACTTAATTCATCCGCGTCAAGCAGACTTCCTCACATTGTAAAAGATTGGTACAATATCCCTTTAGCCGCCATAGTAGTTAATTTCATAGATATCTTGCTTCACAGCAGATCTGATTCAGATATCATAAAGGAGATGACATATGATTTCGATAGTCTCAGGTCTCTAACTGTTACATGGTTCTTAAATTCGTTTATTTTCGAAGCGATGAGAATCATGGCTGGTTACAACATTACCATAGTTATAACATCCGATCATGGTGCCATTATGGTTGAAAACGGCGCCCCGATAACAGCGGGGCAGGACGTATCTGTAAACCTCAGATACAAGTATGGAACCACACTCAAGTGCAGCCCAAAGCAAGCACTTATTATATCCGACCCGGAAAAATTCAAACTACCACAGGAAAATGTCCAGAAGAAGTATGCAATAGCAAAGGAGGACTACTTTTTTGTTTATCCAACACACCTTCATCAATACGAAAAAAGATATAAAGGCACATTCCAGCATGGGGGCATATCACTGGAGGAAATGATATTACCCCTTGCTATACTCACCCCTCATAAAAAGTGAAATTCTTATTTCACAAGAAATACCAAGCACCCTTAAAAAATAAAAAATAGGGACAGCGACCATTTTTCTACATTTCTCTACTCATACTCTATGGTTGCCGGTGGTTTTTGAGAAATATCAAAGAGCACGCGATTTACCCCATTCACCTGATTGACTATCTTGTTAGAGATGTTTTCTAAGATCCGATAAGGAATTTTTGCCCAATCAGCGGTCATAGCATCTTTGGAGGTAACTGCTCTAAGGGTGACAATATATTCATATGTTCTCTTATCCCCCATTACACCTACTGCTCTAAAAGGCAGCAAAGCAGCAAAAGCTTGCCAGATACTATCATACTGTCCCGTTTTCTTTAACTCGGAAATATATATATAATCTACTTCTCGCAAAATATCCAGCCTTTTCTTAGTCACTTCTCCTAAAATCCTGATTGCCAGTCCTGGACCCGGGAAAGGATGGCGACGAATAAGTTCCTTAGGAAGTTTTAATTCTTTTCCTAACTTTCTCACTTCATCTTTATATAGTTCATGAAGAGGTTCAATGATTTTGAATTTCATATTATCAGGCAGTATAATATTGTGGTGACTTTTTATCTTGGATGCTGTCTTCGAAGGCTGAGCTGATTCTATACGGTCAGGATATATTGTTCCCTGAGCCAGGAATTCTATGCTCGATTTCGATTGCAACTCCTTTGCTTTTTTCTCAAAGGTTTCTATGAATGTTCTACTAATTATCTTTCTTTTTTCTTCCGGATTTGTAACTCCCGATAACCTACTTATGAATTCTTCACGTGCATTCACAATACAAAAATTCTTGAATCTCATTTTTCTTATAGTTTTCTTTACGTCTCCGATTTCGTTCTTTCTCATCAAACCTGTATCAACGAGAACACAGTATAAGTTATCTCCAATTACTTCATGGAGCAATGTTGCTGATACTAAAGAATCAACACCTCCCGATAAAGCCATAATCACAGTTTTATTGCCCACATGTTCCCTTATTTCTTCCTGTAGTTGTTTTTTATAATTTTTTACAGTCCAGTTTTTCTTTTCCATGCAGATATCGAAAATGAAATTTGATAGAATCTTCTTCCCTCTCAGTGTATGCACAACTTCGGGGTGGAACTGAACTCCATAGAGCTTCTTTGTTTCGTTGCTAAAAGCAGTCACAGAGCAGTGTGCGGTCTTGGCTATTACACTGAAATTTTCGGGTAATCTTTCAACTTTATCTCTATGTGATAGCCATACCTGTTCTTTTTCTGATAGACCTTTGAATAGTCTTTTTCTGTGCAGGAGAGTAATTGTTTCCTTGCCGTATTCACTTATTTTGCCTTTCTTGATCTTTCCACCACACATTTTAATAAGTAATTGATGACCATAACAGATACCTAAAATCGGGATCGATAGACGGAAGATTTTTTTACTGCAGCAAGGAGAATCTTCTTCATTGACGCTGGCAGGACCTCCTGATAAAATAATTCCTTTGGGATTTAGTGCTTTGATTTCTGAATAGGTTGCATTAAAAGGAAGGATTTCTGCATAACTACCTAATTCTCGTATGCGCCGAGTAATTAAATGGGTAAATTGTCCACCAAAGTTTAATACAACAATCATTAAAATTCAGGTTAATTTATTTATTAAGAAACAGCAAAGAATGCTCTTTGGACCTCATAATATATAATTAATGAGTTATTAGCAGTCCGTTTTTTTATCAAAACCTGTGAAAAAAAAAGTAAGAAAACGCTATTGTTGAATATATTTTTTACTTTCAATCCTGTCTTTTTCAATCTCTTTAAATTTGTTTTCAGACACCTTTGTTGGATAGTTGCCATCAAAACAGGCTGTACAAAAGAACCTGAATTCATTTTTATTTCCAATCTGGAGGGAGGAGAGAAGGGCGTCCATTGTCTGATATACGAGTTTGTCACATCCAATATTTTCTTCTATTTCAGCAATAGATTTTTCTTTGGCAATGAATTCATTCCTTATCTGCATATCTATACCATATAAACAAGGATATCTAAGGGGCGGAGAGTATGAGGAAAAATAAACGTTTCGAGCTCCCGCTTTCCTTACAAGATTTACTATCTCTTTTGATGTATTCCCTCTCACAATACTATCATCAACGAGTAAGATATTCTTACCGTTAATGACATTCCTTATCGGATTGAGTTTATTTCTTACTGCGCTTATCCTCTGTGTTTGTGATGACATAATGAACGTTCTAGCGATATATCTGTTTTTTATCAAACCTTCCCTGTAGTTTACACCAATCTCTTCCGCAAGTGCCAGTGCTGCAGCTCTTGATGTATCGGGAATAGGAATTACGACATCAGGTTTAATATTTTGTTTTTGAATCTCCTCGGCAAGTTTCTTCCCTAATCTGAATCGAGCTTCATAGACACTGATGCGGTCAATGATAGAATCAGGTCTGGCAAAGTATATCCACTCAAATATGCAAGGTGAGTGAAAAGAATTGGTTAATCTTTTTCGACTCAAGTTCCCTTTTCTATCAATAAAGATTGCTTCACCAGGTAAAACATCATTTATGATCTCATAACCAAGAATATCGAGGGCAACGCTCTCTGATGCAAAAGCAAAGGAATTCTCTTTTTTCCCAAAAGTAAGAGGTTTAATACCATGGGGGTCCCTGAAGGCAAGGAGACCATTTTCACCTATAATGGATATTACTGAATAGCTTCCTTGAATTGCATCGAAGGTTTTCTTTACGGCAGTAAAGAGATTACTTACATTGAATTCTCTAAATCGTGAAAGTTGAGTTCCAAGAACATTAAGGATGAGTTCCGCATCGCAATGAGAGTTGATATATCTGAGTTCTTTCTTTTGAAGTTCAGCCTTTAATTCTCTATAGTTAATGACATTACCGTTGTGAGCAAGAGCGATACCATAGGGTGAATTAATGTAAAATGGTTGTGTTTCCGTTTCTTCATAAGTACCTACGGTAGGGTATCTCACATGACCGATTGCCATATCCCCTTCTAATCGAGCCATATTTTTCTTATTGAAAACGTTTTGAACAAGACCAATGCCTTTTTTGAGATTAAATTTTTTTCCGAATGTTACAGCCCCAGCTGCATCCTGACCTCTATGCTGGATGGTTAGGAGTCCAGTTACAATTTCATCAATTACATTATCTTTTCCAATGATACCTAAAATTCCACACATAGTTTGCACCTTTTCTAAATATTGTTAGTTTAGAATAATATTCCTGGTAAGTCAAGTGAATTTTAAAACTCTTTCCACATTAACACTTTTTTTCTTGACTTAGTTATTATCATAAAGTAATATGATTCTTGTGAGCATTTGGTATAGCAGGTGTTTAACTTAATAGCAAAAGCTTAATCTGCGGAGAAACAGTGACAGAATCAGGGTATAAATTAATTGACCATCCTTCGGATATAGGGATGGAGGTAGAAGGGAAGACTCTGCGGGAACTTTTCGTCAATGCTGCAAAGGGAATGCTATCAATCATTTCGGATACACCGCAGAATGGAGAAATGTTTATCAAACAATTGCATCTAAAAGAAGATTCGACAGAGGAATTGCTCCATTCATATCTAAGTGAGATTCTCTGGTTTGTTAGCAATGAGAATTTTTTTCCCGTGAAAATCAATATATCCAACATTAGTGAGAGTTCAATTGATGTAAGATTTGGAGGAATACATATTAAGGATGAGGAAGTAGAAGGGGAAGTTAAAGCCATTACTTATCATCAATTAAAGGTAGAGCAAAATGACCAGAAATTTTTTACCAAACTTATATTCGATGTTTAGAAAAATCCTTTGCCTCTTAGTTTTTTTGATCGGCTGGTCTTATTCATACTCAGAGGAAATAAAGGGTATATGGGTTGCAAGGTGGAATATAAATGAACCTTTAAAAGTTTTTCAGCTAATGAAGGACTTGCAGAAAAACGACATAGATGTAAATGCAATTTTTGTTCAGGTTTATGCACGGGGAGAAGCCCTATATAATTCAGACATAGCTCCGCGTTCCCAAGACCTATTTGGTGCGCCTTATAACTATGACCCACTTTCTCTAATAATACAACTGGCTCACAGAAATGGTTTTAAGGTGCATGCGTGGTTAAATCTTTACTATGTTTGGTCACACGCACCTTTTCCTGCAAGTTTCCAGCATATTTCCAACAAGTACCCCGAATGGTTCATTGCTGACAGCCTTGGAATAAGTTTGAGAACATTAACAGTAGAGGAAATTAAGGCATTGGGTCTCGAAGGTTATTTTCTGGAACCGGGCAACGAGAAAGTAAAACAATTTGTGACAGAAATCGCTCATGAGATTGCAAAAAATTATGATGTCGATGGCATACATCTGGACTATTGCCGTTATCCTGGAAGGGAATATGGTTATGATATTCCTGCTCGAGTTTCGTTTATGCGCGAAAACTATGTGGACCCCATTGCACTAAAGCAAAGAAGAAAAATAAGGGAGGAGTTCGGATACGAAGCTTTCTTCGACCTTAACAAACGATGGGATGATTGGCGACGCGAACAGGTAACACTCACTGTTAGGGAAATTAAAAATACCGTTAAGGCAATTAAACCAAAAATAGAGGTTTCTGCTGCCGTTATTGGAGATGTAGAACATGCATCAGACAACCTGTTCCAAGATTGGGTAAAATGGGCACAGAATAATGATGTTGATTTTGTGATTCCTATGTTGTATTCCAGCAATAGCGATTGGGTATTAAGTAAAACGAACAAAACATCGAATCTTGTTGGCAGAAAAAAAGTCGCTGTTGGTATTGGTGCATACCTTATGGATTATAAGGACCTTGTGCAACAAATAATTAAAGTTCAAGGAAAGAACACCAGAGGATATGTTCTTTTCTCTTATGGAGGGATGGAAGAAAAAGGTTACTTCAAATAATCTCCTTTTTCTTTATTTTCTTAAATCCCAAATTTTTTCATCCGTCTCCATAATGTGGTTCGTGAAACATTTAATGTTTCTGCAGTTTTCCCTTTATCGTTATCATTCATTTTAAGTGTATCTATTATGACCTCCCTTTCTATCTCTTCAAGGGTTCTTCCCTGTAACCGAAGTGTTGGTTTTTTTATTCTAAGTTCCTCAGGTAGATGTTGTGCCTGAATAATTTTTCCCTCACAGTGTAGGAAAGCGTATTCGAGAGCATTTTCTAACTGCCTTACATTCCCTTTCCAATTGTTGTCAATCAGTAATTTCATTACTTGTTGAGAAACCGAAGCAATGTTCCTTCCCGTTCTTTCGTTCAAGTTCTTAATCAAATGTTCAACGAGTAATGGAATATCGTCGCTTCTCTCTCTAAGTGGTGGCAGATATATTGGGACGACATTTAATCTGTAAAACAAGTCCTCACGGAATTTACGTTCTTTTATCGCTACTTTCAAATCCTTGTTAGTTGCAGCAATAACCCTTACATTTACTCTGGTCGATTTTGTATCCCCAAGCATTTCGAATTCTTGCTCTTCCAGCACTCGCAATAACTTAACCTGTACAGAAGGAGGGATTTCGCCTACCTCATCGAGGAAAAGCGTACCACCGTCAGCCAATTGAAACCGTCCTGGTTTATCTCTCACTGCACCAGTAAATGCGCCCTTTTTATGTCCGAAAAGTTCGCTTTCTAATAAGGTTTCAGGTAAGGCGGCACAGGAAACCTTTATAAATGGTTTATCTACTCGTGGTGAGTTATAATGAATTGCTCTTGCAACCAAATCCTTACCGCTTCCTGTTTCTCCAAGAATAAGAACAGTTGCGTTTGTTTTGCTAACCGATTCGATCAGATTGTATATCTTTTGCATTTTTGCATTTTTCCCAATGATGCTTCCAAAACTATACCTACCTTTAAGTTCGTATTTAAGTTTCCTAAGAATCGTCAGATCTCTAAATGTCTCTGCACCACCGATTATTGCTCCGTTTTCATCAATCAACAGTGAGGTGCTCACACTAATGGGAATATTGTCTCCCCCCTTACTAACTATATCTATCTCGACATTCGAAATACTCTTTCCGGTTTCGATTGTTTTTCTTAAAGGGCAGTTTCTATCACAGACCTGACTTTTAAGCATTAAATGACAGGATTTACCAAGCACTTCTTCTTTCTTGTATCCCGTTATCCTCTCTGCTGCCGGGTTGAAACTTGTTATCTGCCAATCATTGTCTACTGTAAAAACACCATCCACGATGGAATTCAGGATGGACTGAAGTCTCATGGATTCCTTAAATAATTCCGCTGTGAGTTTATACACCTCGACCACATTCCTGAAACTAAGAATGACACCAATAATATCTCTATGTATATCGAGTAATGGAGAAGCATTTACAGAAACTGTAATTGTATCACCTTTTATATCCTTTATGTCCTCCCTGAAGTTCGACAAGGACTTGCCACTTTCCAGCACCTCTTTTACTATACATTTTTTTTCGCAGAAATCAGACTTAAAAATCTGCTTGCATGTTAATCCGGTAACATCGTCTGCTCTGTATCCTGTAATTCTTTCGGCCCCTTTTGAGAAACTAATAATTCCAAGATTCTTGTTTATAGCAACCACTCCGTCTGAAAAACCTTCCCAAAAATCCTCGTAATCTTTTCCGTAATGCATATTGGTAATATACAACATATGCTGGCTTTTGTCAATACTTTTCTAATATTTTTGTTTCACATTGGAACGGTTTTTCAAATTTGAAACAATCTTTGATATCGGTACGATAGAGAAAAAAACTAAGTCCCCTTTTTTCAGAAACTTATCAGAACGAATATTATGGCATAAAACTTGCACAACAATCATATGAATGATAAGGAGGTGAGTAAAATGCCAGGAGGAGATGGAACAGGACCAAGAGGAATGGGACCTATGACAGGTAGAGCAGCAGGATTCTGTGCAGGATATACTGCACCTGGATTTGCTAATTCTGGACCACGGATGGGTCTTGGATTAGGTAGAGGTAGATACCCTTACGGAAATATGCAGCAAGGACAATATCCCTATGGTGGATATTATCCTGCACCGTATTCCTATCCGAATACTATGCCAGTGAGACCCTCTTATGGAATGGGTTTCTTTGGTGGAAGGGGTGGTGGAAGAGGTGGTGGAAGAGGTGGTGGAAGAGGAGGAAGAAGGTTTCGTTAATAGAATTTTGCATATTTTGAGGTTAAGATTAGAGATTTCAATTTATATATTGAACTCTATCTCAAATTATGTTAGAATATCTATAGTAACATTAGAATAGAGATACTGTGAAAAAAGATATGAAGGAATATGAAAGGGCAGAAATTAAGTATGCACGAATGCTCGACCCGAAGTCATTCCGAACTTGTTTCGGAATCTAATGTTACAAGATTTTTAAGACCCTGAAACTAGTTCAGGGTGACAATTGTTTGCCATAATGACATTTAAAATGGGGGGAGGCAAGCAAAAAATAGCTAACAATAATAAAAATGGTATGTTAAAGGAAAAATATCAAAATATTTTTCCCAGTACCAGAATAGAAGACAGGAGGCTAAAAATGGGCGGACATGGAAACAGGAATATGTTTTATATGACCGGTTTACCGGGATGGATGAGATTTGGATACAGTCCGGGATGGATTGGCAGAAGCCGCACAGGATTAGGACCTGCAGCACAATACCTTTTACAAGGAACCTGGCCAACACCACAGATGAATTATTACTGGCAGCAGGGACAGGTTCCTTCATTGAATACAAGAGGTTTCCCGATGCAGGGTTTCCCAACACCTTATGACCCATGGGGAGCAGTGTCCTTGACTCCTGAAAAGGAATTAGAGATGCTAAAAGGTCAGGCTGAAATGTTAGAAGACGAACTTGATGGCATAAAAATGCGCATCGAAGAACTGGAGAGGGGAAAAAAATGAAAATAGCAATCACTTCCACAGGCACTGATTTAAGTTCACAGGTAGAACCCAGATTCGGTCGATGTCCCTATTTTATCATCATCGATAGCGATACGGAAGAATTTGAGTCTATAGAAAACCCCAATGTGCTGGCAATGGGGGGTGCAGGCATTCAATCTGCCCAGCTCATAGCGAACAAATCCGCTGAATTTGTACTTACAGGAAGTTGCGGACCAAATGCTTTTCAAACGCTCAGCGCAGCCAGTGTAAAAGTCATCACTGGAATATCTGGAACTGTAAGAGATGCACTTTCAAGATTCAAGTCCGGGCAACTTCAGTCAATCCAACAGCCAAATGTAGATTCACATTTTGGAATGGGTGGTATGGGAACAGGAATGGGTGCTGGCATGGGAATGGGAAGAGGTATGGGTAGAGGTATGGGAAGAGGTATGGGAAGAGGTATGGGAAGGGGAATGGGATATGCAACAGGTTATCAGCAAACAGGTGCACCTGGAATGGTTCCTCCTAGTGTGACACCACCCGGAATGACTTCTATGGGAATGGATAAGAAACAGGAACTTGAATTTCTAAAACAGCAATCGGAAGCACTCAAAAACGAGATTGAAAATATTAACGAGAGGATTAAGGAACTCGAAAAAAGGGAAAAGAAATGAAGAAAGAACAGGAGAAAGAAATAGAAGAAACATTAGAAAAGATAAAAAACAGGGTACTCGTATTCAGTGGAAAAGGGGGTGTAGGTAAGAGTACGGTAGCTGCAAATCTTGGACTTGCACTTTCCGAGAAAGGGAAAAAAGTGGGACTCATCGATGTTGACATACATGGACCGAATCTCGCAAAAATGCTTGGTGTTGAGGGGAAAAGGCTTACTGCTGCAACTGACAAGAAGATACAACCAGTTCCCATTACCGAGAATCTGAGTCTTGTTTCCATGGCGTTTTTATTGGAGAGTCCTGATTTGCCTGTGATATGGCGTGGTCCATTGAAGATGAAGGTCATCCAACAGTTTCTCGGAGATGTAGATTGGGGAAAACTTGATTGGCTTATTATAGACTCACCGCCGGGTACCGGTGATGAACCTTTATCTGTTGCGCAACTGATTCCTGCAACAGGTGCTATAATAGTTACAACACCTCAGGAAATATCTCTTCTCGACTCCAGGAAGGCTATAACATTCGCTAAGAAACTAAACTTAGAAATACTTGGGATAATAGAGAATATGAGTGTGCTTATTTGTCCTCATTGTGGTAAGAAGATTAACTTATTCAAGGAAGGTGGAGGAGAGAGGACAGCGAAGGAGATGGGGGTACCATTCCTCGGAAGAGTGCCAATAGAACCTGATATTGTTGAATCAGGGGATACTGGGAAACCTTTTGTACTTCAGAATCCAGATTCAGAAGCCTCTAAAGCATTTATGAAAATTGTCGACAAAGTACTATCGCCCTCTGTGAAGAATTAGAAAAAGCTCATTTTTTGGTCGCAGAGTTTAGTCTGCGTGAAACTTTAATTGTTTTAGTGGAGGTTATTATGCCAAGAGGAGATGGAACAGGACCCCAGGGTGGTGGTCCAGGTTCGGGTAGAGGAATGGGAATGGGAAGAGGTGCAGGTAGAGGTCGTATGGGAGGACAAGGAATGGGTTTAGGAGGGAATTGCGTTTGTCCCTCTTGCGGAACGAAAGTTGCTCACAGAAGAGGCGTTGCCTGCAATCAGCAAACTTGCCCTAATTGCGGTGCTAAGATGACGAGAGAATAAAGATAGATATGGTATACATTATTGAGAATGAATGTATTGGTTGTGGAATCTGTGCGGATGTTTGTCCGGAAAATGCCATAAAGATGGATTTTCGCAAGGCACATATAGATACACAAAGATGTAGTGACTGTGGAATTTGTATCAATACCTGTTTAAGAAATGCAATAATGAGGAAATCCGTAACTCAAGATATTGTTACCTTAAAGAAAAGAATGGATGACATAAGAAAAAGAATTACCTTGCTCTCGAGTAACTTAGATGAGCTTACACACAAGACATGGGCAGAGAATAAACCATGAATTATGGCACATAGAAAACAATTCCGGTCTATTACCGTTATCTACGATAATGATGAACTTGTGAAGGGTCTCCAACCAGACTGGGGTTTTTCCTGTCTGATAAAAGGAGCTAGTAAAACTATACTCTTCGATACAGGGGGAAACGGCAAAATTCTCCTTTCCAATATGAAACAACTGGGAATCAAACCAGATGATGTAGATATTGTTTTTCTCTCTCATAAACATGGTGACCATACTGAGGGATTGTGGAATTTTCTTGAAAAAAACCCTAATGTCTACGTTTACGTACCCTCTTCGTTCCCGGCATATTTCAAAAATAAAGTGCAGTCGTACGGCTCCAAATTGGAGGAAATTACGAAACAAACAGAAATTCTTGAAGGTATTTATTCTACAGGTGAATTGACAAGTTCCGTAAAAGAGCAATCACTTATCCTGAAAACAAAAAAGGGACTTGTTATTATCACAGGGTGTAGTCATCCAGGAGTAACAAACATTGTGAGAACTGCAAAGGAGAATATCAGTAGTAGCATATATCTTATTCTTGGAGGTTTTCATCTTGTTTCTTATTCATCAAGAGGTATCAAAGAAATTATCCTGGATCTTAAGAAATTAAATGTTCAGAAAGTAGCTCCCTGTCACTGTAGTGGAAATGCTGCTAAGAAATTATTTTCCCAAGAATATGGGGAAGGATTTTTGAATGTTGGTACTGG
Organism: uncultured bacterium; assembly: GCA_964392665.1. GTDB lineage: Bacteria > Hydrothermota > E44-bin80 > E44-bin80 > E44-bin80 > CAYMQB01. The sequence continues at coordinate 19,566 of CAYMQB010000030.1, forward strand.
AAAAACAATTGAAATTAAATGATCCAGAAAAAACAATGATCGGCAGGCAATAAGAATAAACCAAGTATTGAAAGGATATAAAATGGAGATAAAAAGTGAAGAAGAATTTAATGAAAATGTGCTAAAATCTATTCTACCAGTACTTGTTGATTTCTGGGCACCATGGTGCGGTCCCTGTCAGATGGTTTCTCCAATCGTGGAAGAGTTGGCTGCGGAAAATGTTGGAAAATTGAATGTTCACAAAATGAACGTGGACGAGGTGCCTAGCGTTGCACAAAAATATAATATAATGAGCATTCCAACACTAATGGTTTTCAAGCAAGGTGCGCCAGTCGAACAGATTATAGGAGCATTACCCAAGAACATATTGGAGGAGAAGATACTACCCCATATTCAGTAACATCGAACCAAAACGGTGAGGTCTGGAAATTAAAAAATGGAAATTACGAAAATCACAACAAACAACAGAATAAACAATTCTCGACTTCCTGATTTCGTACTTTGTATATCTGATTTTCGCAATTTCAAGTTTCGGAATTTAGTATTTTAAGGTTTTCCTAATGATTATCTCAATAGCAAGCGGAAAGGGAGGAACTGGCAAGACGACCGTAGCAACAAATCTTGCATTGTTTCTTCAGCAGAACACGAAGAGTAACGTAAAGCTCATAGACTGCGATGTCGAGGAGCCGGATGCACATATTTTTTTGAAACCTCAAATTACAAAAAAGATTCCGTTTGGTATCCCAGTCCCCGAAGTAGATTTTTCAAAATGCAACTATTGTGGGAGATGCAGTGAGGTATGTGCTTATAATGCTATGGTCGTTATAAAAGAGAAAGTATTAGTTTTTCCTGATTTATGCCATGGTTGTGGAGGATGCAAATTGCTTTGCCCACAAAAAGCAATAGAAGAAGTAAGTAAGAACATAGGTTTTCTTGAACAAGGGAAAAGCAATGGAATAGATTTTGTTCAGGGAAAGCTCAATATCGGTGAACCCATGGCAACTCCTTTGATAAGATTTATAAAGCGAGATATGGAAACAGACAGCGAAAATGATATTACTATTATTGACGCCCCCCCTGGAACATCCTGTCCTGTTATTGAAGCGGTGAAAGGAAGTGATTTTACAATACTTGTTACCGAGCCCACGCCTTTTGGATTGAATGACCTAATACTTGCTGTAGGAGTTCTTAAAAAGCTGGAGATTCCCTTTGGAGTTGTTATAAATAGAGCTGGTTCGGGAGACGAATCCGTAAAAGCATACTGTAATAGAGAAAATATAGCATTGATTACAGAAATTCCTTACGACAGAAATATTGCAGTATTGTATTCCTACGGTATACCAATGGTAAAAGAGGGGGTAAAATATAGGGATATATTCAAAAAGATATGGAAATACCTTATTTCTTAACCCTGAAAAACCTATTCTTAAATACTCTTAAAAATTGCAAAGTAGGGTGCTAATATGAGAAAATTAGGACAAGAGCGAGTGTGAGTAGCAAGACTTATCTTGCGTGAATGATCTTTTGGGATGTAATCTTTAACTGAATGCTTAATAAAAAATATGACAATGTTTAGGACGATAATCAAAGAATTGAAAAATCATGCTCCGTTTACGATCTTTGGTTCTTTTACAGGCTTAATTATTGTGGTTTTCGTTCAAGGATTACCTTCTAAAATCACATACAATATCTTTTTTACACTTCACCCAATACATATTATTCTAAGTGCACTGGTTACCTCGTCTATGTATGAACTTCACAAGTGTGGAAAAGCAAGAATGAAGTGTAATATTTGGATTTTGCTTATTATTGGTTATGTTGGTTCGGTTGGTATAGCAACAGTGAGTGATTCTCTTATTCCTTACATAGGCGAATCTATGCTTGGGATGGAAAACAGAGGAATTCATATAGGATTTATTGAAAAATGGTGGTTGGTTAATCCACTGGCAATAATAGGGATTATAATTGCCTATTTTAGCCCGAAAACAAAATTTCCCCACTTTGGACACGTGCTGTTGAGTACCTGGGCTTCACTTTTTCACATTATTTTAGCAATAGGGAAATCCTTAAATTGGTATTCGTATTTGGTTATTTTTCTCTTCTTATTCATTGCTGTATGGATTCCCTGTTGTGTGAGCGATATCGCGTTCCCTCTATTATTTGTAAAGGATAGAGGAACTAAAAATGCTTGAAAGGTAGATTGTTGAAATGAAACAGATTGTCGTCATAAGTGGCAAAGGTGGAACGGGAAAGACGGTTATTACCGCATCCTTTGCATCTCTTTCAGAGAACAAAGTGCTCTGCGATTGTGATGTAGATGCTGCCGATCTATATCTTCTACTACATCCTAAAATAAAAGAGACAAACCAATTTACCGGTGGGAAGAAAGCGATTATAGATAATGGGTTATGTACACAATGTGGCGATTGTATCAATGTTTGCAGGTTCGATGCCATATCGAACGACTTTGTTGTTGACACAATTTCCTGTGAAGGATGCTCTGTCTGTTCATACATCTGCCCTGTTGAAGCAATTTCTATTAAAGAGAACATTTCGGGAGAATGGTTCGTTTCTGAAACGAAATATGGTCCAATGGTTCATGCTAAATTGGGGATTGCAGAAGAAAATTCAGGGAAACTTGTTGCAAAAGTTAGAGAGGTAGCAAAGCGAACGGCAGATGAAATGAAATTAAACTATGTGATAATCGACGGTCCCCCTGGTATTGGCTGTCCCGTTATTGCTGCAATATCTGGAGTCGACCTTGCAGTTATGATTACCGAACCAACGCTTTCAGGGATACATGACCTTGAAAGGGTAAATGCAGTTGCAAAACACTTTGGCATAAAATCTGTTTGTGCGATCAACAAATATGATATTAATTATGAAAATACTGAAAGGATAGAAAATTGGTGTATGAGAGAAGATGTCCCTGTTATTGGAAAAATTCCCTTTGATAAAGGAATAATGGATTCTTTGGTAAAAGGAATTCCTGTTGTCGAATATTCGGATAATCCAGCATCCAGGGAGATAAAAAAGATATGGGAACAAATAGAGTGACATAATCCGAAATTAAGTGAGGTTTTAGATGAAGATAAAGGGGAATGTCGAAACAATACTTTCTGAATTGCCGCAAGATGTAACACTTGTGGCTGCTACAAAAACAAGAACGCCCGAAGAGATTCTTGAAGCGGTAGAAGCGGGTATCGAAATTATCGGCGAAAATTATGCACAGGAAGCACAAACTAAAGCAAAAATCTTAGGAAACAGGGTAAAGTACCACTTCATTGGACACCTTCAGAGAAATAAGATTAGAAAAATCCTTGATTTCATAAATATGATAGAAACGATTGACTCAATTAAAATTGCTACTGAGCTCCAGAAACGATGTGAGGAAGTCAATAAAAAGGTCGATGTTCTGATTGAAATTAATAGCGGTCGAGAACAACAAAAAGCAGGTGTTTTCCCTGAAAGCGCAGAGGAACTTATAACGAAAATTGCGAGATTTCACAATATAAGCATAAAGGGTCTTATGACGATGGGTCCGATGTTTGGTGATCCAGAGGGTGCAAGACCGTTCTTCGTTGAAACGAAAAAGGTATTTGAAGGAATAAAATCATTGAAAATACAAAATGTTGAAATGAAATACCTATCTATGGGGATGTCAAATTCTTATGCAATTGCAATAGAAGAAGGTGCAAATATCGTTAGAATAGGAACCAGGTTATTTGGCTCAAGAAAATATACTTAAGAGAGAAACTTCCCATTAAATACCTTGACATTATTGTAAAAAATGATAAGATAAATTCTTTGAATGTTGACGGTCAGACACACAATGAAACCAAGTCAGATAAAAACGATAGGTATAGTTCACTCAAGTTACAAATCAAGAGAAAAGTCCCTTAAACAGGATAATACCAAATTATCAGAAATAGAAATTCTTAATGAATTTGTTGAGGGTCTTAAAGACATAGAGACCTTTTCTCACCTCCACATTTATTATTTCCTTCACAAGTCGAGCAGTTATTCCTTATTAACGATGACACCATGGGACAACATAAAACACGGAGTTTTCGCAACGAGGTCACCTAATAGACCAAGTCCTATTGCTCATACGATTGTCAAACTCATCGAAAGGGAAAACAATGTCCTGAAAGTCGAAGGTCTAGATGCGATAGAAGGGACACCGGTTTTAGACATAAAACCATATATACTTTCACTTGATTCAAGATTATTTGCCACAGACGGTTGGTTTGGGAAAAGAAAGCTGCCCTTTACTCCAAGGGTTTACGAATATAGAACGGAAACCGAATGGAAGGAAGGAAAAGAAGGGATATCGAAGGCGCAGCATAAAGACGATGTTCGAATTGGATGTCCCCCGGAGTTCGGTGGTGAAGATTTTTACTGGTCTCCCGAGCATCTTTTTGTTTCATCAGTCGAAGTATGCATAATGACAACATTTCTGGATAAACTAAAAAAAAATAATCTTAGCATTCTTTCTTACAGAAGTAATGCAACGGGAAAAGCACAACTTGTAAATGCAATATTTAAGTTCAAGACCATATTAGTAAAGCCTTTTGTTACAATAGAGGAAAAAGAAGATGTTGACAAAATTGAAAAATTACTGTATAAATCTGCAAATGAGTGTATGGTTTCAAACACACTCAATGTAAAAGTGGATACGAAAGCTGTTATAACGACAAAATAAATCGATAATTTGATGAAAAGGAGGTGATAAAATGGCTGGTAAGATGGTAGTTTTCTGTGGTTCCGATGCACCGGAAAAGGCATTTCCACCTTTTATGCTCGGCTTGGGAGCAAAAGCGGTTGATATGGATGTAATGCTTTTTTTCACTATGAGTGGACTCAACATCATAAAAAAGGGTGGGGCGGAAAAAATTGCGCTGGATAACGCACCAATGCCACTCTCGGAATTCATTAAGAATTCAATGGATGCTGGTATCAGATTCGTTGCGTGCTCCGCAGCTTTCGGTATTGCTGGAATGACAAAAGAAGACCTTATTGACGGCATTACGATCGGCGGAGTGGCCTCCTTTGTGAACGAAGCAAAGGATGCAGATATACAAGTATCTTTCTAACACAGTTGAGTTTTTTTAACGAGGTGGTTACAACGAATTTCGTTGTTCCACCTTAATAAACAGGAGATATTATGGAATTTGATATAACACTTGATTGTCTTGGCTTAACCTGCCCTATGCCAATTGTAAAAACATCGCAGAAGATGAAGGAACTTTCCTCTGGAAAGGTTCTACAGGTGCTTTCCGACGATGAAGGTATCAAGGAGGATATGCCTGCCTGGTGTAATACAACAGGTAACGAGTTTTTAGGTTCGGAAGAAGAGGGAGAAACCATTAAGGTTTATATAAAAAAGACATAAATTCTGGGCAAACAAATTAAGTATTGACAAAAATCTCTTAAATTCCCGGTTACAAAATTGACAGGGGCAAGGAGGAAAGGATGAAGATTTCTATGATGGTCCAAACTGGACCATACACTTTTCAGAATTCTGATACTGCATACGAAATTGCAAAACGTGCACTGGAAAGAGGGCACGAAGTGGCGATCTTCTTCTATCTTGATGCTATATGGAATATGGGAAGCGATATATTCACACCAAGCGATAGAAATATTGGCGAGAGATTCAAGGATCTAGCTGCAAAAGGTGCATTCCTTCGTGGTTGTGGTCTTTGTGCAAAATATAGGGGTATGAAGAAACAATCACTGGTCGAAAATACTCGTTTTGCCGGGACTGCAGTTTTAGCCGACATGATTGCCACATCAGACAAATTCATAAATTTCGGGATACAATAGAAAGGAGTAATAATGAACAATGTTTTGGTCCTTGCAACCAGAGCTCCTTATGGTTCGATTTTCTCTGTCGAAGGTTTCCTTGCTGCGATGGCAATAGCTTCGATGGATATTCCCACGAATCTTGTTCTGATGGGAGAAGGAATTTACTGTGGACTAAAAGGTCAAAAGCCAGACGGTATTGGCCATCAACCAATAGACCAGGCTTTTGGTGGAGCATCAGAATTCAATATCTCTTTATATATTCACAAGGAATCTATGGATAAATATGGAGTTATGAAGGACAAATTGGTTGACGGAAAAATATTAAGTACCGAAGAACTAAAAAGTATGGTTAACGAAGCTAAGGCTGTCATTACATTTTAACAGGAGGAAGAATGGCTAATACTCTGTTCTTAATCAGCCAATCACCTAACAAAGTTGAGAATCTAACTAACGTTTTTAAGTTAATTTCTGGCGATGATGCTGTGTGCTTTATTCAAGACGGGGTCTATTTTTCAAATAAGGAAGGAGTTCCTGAAAGCCTTACAAAGGAACTTTCAGGAATCGAAGCTAAAGGTTCAAAAATTTACTATCTAAAGCCGGATCTTGAAGCACGGTCTCTTGATTTTTCTGGAGATACGGTTGATTATGACGGTCTACTTGACTTGATCGAAGAGTACAATAATGTATTTCATTAACTGAATTTTTGTTAAAAACTGAAGTCGCTAGGAGAAAAATATGTATCTTTTTGATCTTGGACAATTGGAATGGGAAGATTCTATGCTAATTTTCCACGCACTTGCAAGAATGGGCATAGAAGCAGTCGACATGGTGTCCCCCAAAACACCTTTTGTAAGTATAGGATATTTTCAGGATGCAGAATCAGAGGTTGACTTACAATACTGCAAGAAAGCGAACCTTCCTGTTTTTAGAAGGGAAGTAGGTGGTGGAACAGTATATCTCGACCGTAATCAGATATTTTATCATGTAATATGGAATAGAAACAATCCTCGTTTTCCCAGGATGATGAAGGACATCTATGCACATCTATCGGTTCCTCCTATTGAAACATACGAGGAGTTTGGCATAAAGACACAATTTAGAACCGTAAACGACATTATAACAGCACAGGGAAGAAAAATTGCCGGTCTTGGCGGTGCAGACATTGCAGATTCGATGGCTTTTGTGGGTTCTATTATCATGGACTTTGACTATGATAAAATGGCAAAAGCAATTAAAGTTCCGGATGAAAAATTCAGAGACAAAATCTTCAAAACGATGAAAGAAAATGTTACCACTATGGAAAGAGAGCTCGGTTCTATTCCTCCGAGAAAAGAAATTACCAAAGTCCTTAGAGAAAAATTTGAAAAGCATCTGGGAAAACTGGAGTCCGTTGAATTGAATGATGAAATTATCATAAAGATGAAAGAACTTGCAGTTTGGTTCAATTCCCCTGAATTTCTTTTCAGGAAAACCCCACGTATTCCAAAAGGAGTAACAATTAAGCAGGGCATAGAATTGCTTTATGGTATGTATAAGGCGAAGGGTGGACTCATAAGGACAGTACAGGAAGTGAAAGAGAAAAAAATAAAAGACATAAATATAACAGGGGATTTCACGCTATATCCAAAATCGGAACTAAGTAGTATGGAAAAGGAATTGAAAGAAACAAACAGGAAGAAAAAAAGTATTGTGAATAAGATAGAAAAATTTTATGACAAGAAAAAAATAGATGTGCCTGGAGTAGCACCTGAGGATTTTACAAAAGCAATAGTGAAACAGGACAATGAATAAAATCACCAAAGAAACTACTATAGAAGAGATTCTTGAAGAATTTCCCGATACCGTGAATATATTTATGAATTATGGCATTCCCTGTCTTGTATGCGGCGAACCTCTGTGGGGAACCGTTGAAGAGGCAGCAGAAAAATATAAGGTTAACCTTAATGAACTGCTCACTAAACTTAACAAGGAATGTGATCGCAAGCAGAAAGGGCTACGGCAGATTTGAATTTCTGTATCGTAGCCGCAACCTTTAGGTTGCGTAGTTTATTGGAGAATAAGGAGTTAAATTCGCAGGTTGAAGCCTGCGTCTACCTGAACGATGAAAGAATATCTTAGCAAATTTTTCCTCCGCTACATATGAGTATGAAATCTGATTTTGATACATTTGCAGAAAAATTACAGGAAGAGGTATTGGAAGATGCGAGAAGGCACTATTCCGAAACCGTTATCGACCACTGGATGAACCCGCGAAATCCTGGAAAGATTGAAAATCCCGATGGTTATGGTAAAATCAGAGGTTCCTGTGGCGATACGATGGAATTCTTCTTAACGGTTGAAAACAACACCATTAAGAAATGTAGTTTCCTTACGGATGGTTGCGGTACCTCTATAGCATGCGCAAGTATAGTTACTGGACATGTAAGAGGAAAAGATATAGAAGAAGCAAAAAAGGTAACACCACAGGTAATTCTTCAAATTTGTGGTGGACTTCCTCCAGACGATGAACATTGTGCGTTTCTTGCATCCGATACACTCGCTGCAGCACTTAAACATTATGAAGAATTTCATTTACAGTAATATAACCTTTAAATACCAGCCAGTCCTCTTCCCCAAGAGATATATTATGATTGTTGGCTATTGGAGGTAAAATGTTCGTTTCCGATAGGGTGAGTAAAATAGCGAAATCTGCAATCCACGAAATGACAAGGTTATCCAAAGAGATAGATGATGTAGCATTCCTGTCCTGGGCGAAACCAACTTCGAAGACACCGGAGCATATCAGGCAGGCTGCAATATCCTCCATAAAAGATGGTCTTGTTGGTGGTTATTCTGAGACCAACGGTATTTTGAATCTGAGGAAAGAAATCGTCACTAAATTGAAACGAGATAACAATATTAATTCTAATGTATCTCAAATATTGGTTACAGTCGGAGCTATCGAGGGATTAGCCGCTGCAGTAATGGCTTTAATCGACCCTGGCGACGAGGTTATCTTGCCGTCTCCAACATACTCTACACACATTCGACAGGTTCTTATTGCATCGGGAAAGCCCGTTTTTGTTCCAACGATAGAAGAGGAAGGGTTTATTCTGGATATTGATGGTATTAAAAATGCAATAACCCCGAGAACCAAAGCTATTATATATTGTTCACCTTCCAATCCTACCGGTACTGTTTTCCAGGAGAATGAACTTCGAAAATTAGCGGAGATTGTTTTAGAGAATAACTTGATGATTGTTACCGACGAGGCATACGAATACTTCACTTTCGATGGTTATAAACATTTTAGTATAGGTTCGATTCCCGAAATGAAGAAGAATGTAATAAGCTGTTTTACATTTACAAAGACATACGCTATGACGGGTTGGAGAATTGGTTATTTACACGCAGATGAAGAACTGATACCGCAAATAAAAAAAGCTCATATTCCATTTGCTATCTGTGCACCGGTAGTTTCTCAGTATGCTGCACTTGCAGCGTTAAGCGGTTCCCAGGATTGTGTGACAAAATTTCAAGAGCATTATCTCTCCACCCGTAACTTGATGTGTAAACGACTTGATAGGTTAGGTTCGGTTTTCGAATACAAGAAACCTATGGGTTCTTACCTTATGTTCCCAAGGATTTTAGTGCAAGGGGGCAATGATTCATCGACCTTTTGTAAGAAACTCTTAAGAGAAGCAAAGGTTTCAACGACACCCGGGGTGGCATTTGGTCCGACAGGCGAAGGACACTTACGATTATCCTTCTGCGTTACCAATGATATGATAAATAAAGCGTTCGATAGAATGGAGAATTATTTCAAATAAAGTTAAAATGAGTTTCAACGACTAAAGGGTTAAATACATGAAATCTTTTAAAAAAGAGACTTTTATGATTTTGTTTATTATTTATATATTATGAATAAAGCAAAGGGAATCTCGAAAAGAATAGATATTAAGACATCGCATCACAGAGCAATAAAGGATTTCCGAACTTTATCTCGTAAAATACTGAGATATGCAATCCGCGGACCCTTAAGATTTGATTTCATGCGCGAAGCTGTAAATATTCTCACTGATTCTTCTAAATGTGATTCGGTTGAGCTACGGTTGAAGGCGCACAACAAATGTTATAGCTTGAAAATGAAGCAGAATGCCAGGAAAGTTAACCGTTTTGGTATGATAAACTGTATGCGGACTAAAGATGGAGAGATTATTCCCTGTTTAGAGGATAACTCAGGTTTAGAACATCTGTGCAGGGATATTTTCTTCGGTAATATTCTTCCTTCGATGCCCTTTTTCAGTAGTAATGGGAGTTTCTGGTCCGGGAACCTGAAAAATTCACTCGACCTTCTTGGGCAGAAATATGGTCAAGTAGGATCTTATAATATCGGGAAAAACAAACAATATAGGTCACTCATCCTTATTCCTCTTCTTATTGATGATGAAGAAATTGGGCTCCTCCAGCTTAAAAGCAAAAAGAAGGACTTCTTTAAAAAGGAGGAAATAGGGTTCTATGAAGATATCGGGAAAACACTCGAGATTGCCCTATCTCATAGGAGAGCGCAGGTTGAGCTGCGCGAGCGGATTAAAGAATTAACGTGCTTATATGGAATATCCCAGGTGGCTGAACAACCGGGTGTATCATTGGGAGAGATCCTGCAAGGTATTGTGAAACTTTTTCCTCCTGCATGGTTATATCCTGAAATTGCCTGTGCCAGAATTGTTTTGGATGACAATTCCTATGCAACGCCGGGTTTCCAGGACACAACGCAGAAGCAAATTGCTGATATTATTGTTGATGGTGATCTTCGTGGAGTTGTAGAAGTAGCATATACTGATGAAAAACTAGAACTTGATGAGGGACCATTCCTAAAAGAAGAGCGGAAACTGATTGACACGATTGCCAAAGATGTAGCTCTCATTATCGAGAGAAAACAAGCAGAGGAAGAAAAATTGATGTTACAGGAGCAGCTCAGACATGCAGATCGTTTGGCTACCATTGGACAGCTTGCCGCCGGTGTGGCGCATGAACTAAATGAGCCTCTGGCAAACATTCTTGGTTTTGCCCAACTTACCAAGAAATGTCCTAAACTGCCCAAGCAGGCGGAAGAGGATATAGAGCGAATAGTGACAGCGTCGTTGCATGCAAGAGAAGTTATCAAAAAACTTATGATATTCGCGCGGCAAATGCCTCCGCAAAAAACTCGAGTCAACCTGAATCAAATAGTTAAAGACGGTCTCTATTTCCTTGAATCCCGCTGTGTTAAGGAGGGAATAAAGGTGGAACGTTTTCTTACTCCGGACCTGCCGGAGATCACTGCCGACCCTGCACAGTTGACCCAGGTACTGGTTAACCTTGTAGTTAATTCTACCCAGGCAATGTCAGAAGGAGGGAAAATCATAATAAGAACTGAATTTTATAAAGACCAGGTCTCCCTAATTGTTGAAGATATGGGTGTTGGGATGAGCAAGGATGTAATGAAGAAAATATTCATTCCATTTTTTACGACAAAGGAGATCGACCAGGGGACGGGTTTGGGGCTTCCCGTGGTTCACGGAATCGTCTCTTCTCACAGAGGGAAAATTAATGTAGATAGTGAGGTTGGACGTGGCTCACGATTTGAGATTATTCTTCCCGTAACAGTGCAAGAGAACCAGGATGAGAAAAATGGTGCTACGATCTAAAAGGGAACGAATTCTTGTTGTGGATGATGCTCCTGATACACTTGAGTTACTTCATCGAAACCTGAAATCCCAGGGGCATCAGGTCTTCACAGCTTCGAGTGTCGCCGAGGCAATCAGGATCCTCGAGGCAACACCGACAGATCTTGTTATAACAGACCTAAAAATGCCGGGTGTAAGTGGTCTTGATCTCATCCGTCATGTTCGGGAAAACTATGAAAATACAGAGGTTATGATGATTACAGGCTATGCATCTATAGAAGGGGCAGTAGAAGCGGTTAAAACCGGTGCTGAAGAATATTTAGCTAAACCTTTTACAGATGAAGAGCTCTTTTCTGCGGTCAACCGAGCAATTAGAAAACTTCATATTCGTAGAGCCGGGAAACCAAGTCCACTCAAGAAATTCCCCCCTCCACATGGTCTCATTGGAGAATCCGAGGCTTTACAAAAAGTTTTTAAAACCATAGCCAAGACAGCAGCAACTTCTGCAACGGTTCTCATTAATGGCGAAAGCGGAACAGGGAAAGAGCTTGTAGCTCGGGCAATCCATTACACCAGCCCAAGAGCCTCAGCTCCATTCGTGCCTGTAAACTGTGGTGGGATTCCGGAGGGACTACTCGAAAGTGAGCTTTTTGGATTTGTGAAGGGAGCCTTTACAGGAGCTACAGAATCCCGTTCAGGTTTCTTTCAAACGGCTGATGGTGGAACAATCTTTCTTGACGAAATCAGCGAAACAAGCCTTGCTATGCAGGTAAAACTGCTCAGGGTGTTTGAGGATAAAAAAGTGTGCATGATAGGATCCCGAAGTGCAAGGAAAGTAGATGTAAGAATACTGGCTGCCACCAATAAGGACTTACTCAGTTTGGTGCATAAGGGTATTTTCCGTGAAGACCTTTACTACCGGCTCAATGTTATTACTATTGATATTCCTTCTTTGAGAGAGAGAGGAAATGATATTTTACTTTTGACCAATCATTTTGCAAAAAAGTTTGCCAAAGAATTTGACAAGCTTAAACCACGTTTTTCTGATAAAGCGCTGCAGGTTTTAAAAAACTACTACTGGCCCGGAAACGTGAGAGAACTGCAGAATGTCATCCAGCGGCTTGTAGTGATGACAGAAGGAGACATTATTGATGTCCCAGACTTACCATCGCTTATGCGTTTCTCAGCTCTGCGTGGCACAGGATTTAATCGCACCTTAGCTGAAATAGAAGCTAAATACATTAATAATGTCCTGTCGAGCCTAAATGGAAATAAAACACGTGCTGCTGAAATACTTGGGATTGATCGCAAAACATTGCGTGAGAAGCTGAAAAAAGTCAAAAAACTTCCTTCATAATTTCCTTTTCCATTTTCTTAATAGTTATTTTTTGATGGGGAGTTTCTCCCCTGTGGGACAGATTTCCTCGAGTTTGTTACATATTTTTAGGTTTTTAGGAACTAAAAGAGAAAAAGCGGTAGCAACACCCTTGTCCGCTAAGTTCCAATTTAACATTTTGTTAGTCACCAAAATGCGAGTTTCAAACCCGTAAAAGATGCGAACTTGGGATAGTTGCGAGTTATTGGCACGAAAATTGCCCGATACAATAGTAAATGAAAGGAGGTATGTAGAATGGCTGATATTAAAAGAAGAAGGAAGTCAACCTTAAAGAAGAAGGAAAAGATAGGTAAGAAGGTTGTTATATCGAAGGTACGAAAGGAAAAAGAATGGAAATTGCTCTATGCGAAAAAGGAGAGAGAGAAGGCTACAGAAGAGTATAAGGGCTTATGTGTGAATTGTGCAAAGCGTAAAACCTGTACCATTGAAAAACCTGAGGGGGGTATCTGGCGTTGTGAGGAGTATGTCCAGGAAGTAACCGTTATGGCAAAACCCGAAAGGAAAGAGAAAAAACCTAATCTCTATCAGAATGTGAAAAAACAATTTGACAAGGCAACTAAGATAATGGGACTCGATCCCGATATCTGCAAAATCCTCTCGATGACAACCAATGAGATATTGGTCAATTTTCCAGTAAAAATGGACAGTGGGAGAATTGAAATGTTCACAGGTTACCGTGTGCAGCACAATAATGTGTTGGGTCCTTACAAAGGAGGTCTCCGTTTTCATCCTTCCGTTGACCTCAATGAAGTAAGGTCTCTTGCTACCTGGATGACCTGGAAATCAGCAATAATTGACATACCATTGGGAGGTGCAAAGGGTGGTATCCAGATAGATCCCTCAAACTATACAGAAACGGAAATGGAACGCATTACCCGTCGTTTCACCTTTGCCTTGGGTAACAATATCGGTCCTGATTATGACATTCCAGCTCCGGATGTAAACACAAATGCCCAAATAATGGCGTGGATTCTTGACACATACCTGTTGACTTTGCCACCCAATCAGCGTCAATGTGGTATTGCTGTTGTTACGGGAAAGCCCATCGACTTGGGTGGAAGCTTGGGACGTGATAAAGCAACAGGTCAAGGAATTGTTTTTTCAATTGAAGAGTGGGCACGAGATAAAAAGTTCAACTTAAAAGGTTGCACATACTTCGTTCAGGGATTTGGGAATGTTGGTTCCTGGACAGCTCGCTTAATGAAACCTCACGGTTCGAAGCTTACAGCGGTTGAGGACGTTAGTGGAGCGATTTACAACTCAAAGGGTATAGATCCGGAGGAGCTCGTTGACTATGCCGCGTCACACAATAACCTTGTATCCGGTTATCCAAAGGCGAAGTCAATAGACCACGAAACTTTTATGAAAACCAATGCTGATTTATTTATTCCTTCCGCACTCGAAAATCAGATTACAGCTAAAACTGCGCCGTTATTAAACGTGAAGCTCGTTGCGGAAGGAGCTAATGGTCCAACAAATCCAGATGGAGATGCGATTCTTCAAAGCGAAGGAATTGATGTGATTCCTGACATCCTATGCAATGCTGGTGGTGTGATAGTCAGCTACTTCGAATGGTTACAGAACAAGCGAAACGAATCCTGGGATCTCGACGAGGTAGACATCAAACTACACAAGAAGATTGTTGAAGCCCATAAAAGGGTTAGAGATACGGTCAAGAAGTATGAAACGGATTGGCGCACCGCTGCCTATATTGTCGCACTCTCACGTCTCGAGAAGGTTTATAAAGAACGCGGAATATTTCCATAGTATGCTAAGTAAAAAATTTTAGAATTTAATTACAGATAAATAATTAGTGAGCCCTGCGAAATAAGGTTATTACGCAAACATCATACTATTTCATGGGGTGAATCCCGTCATTGTGAGTCCTGAACCAAAGTTGAGTCTGTCCTGAGTCCTTTGACCTTGCTCAGGTAAATTCCAATTTACTTTTTTCTTGACTTTTAAAATATCTTACTGTATAAATTTTAAGCAATTATGGATTGTGAATGTGAATAGTACAACAATACGAAGACTAAATTGAGTTACTGAAAACAAAAAAGCAAGCCATTATAAACCAAGGGCAAGAATGATTAAAGAACCTTCCATATTGATTGTTGACGATGAAAAAATAATAAGAAAGACGCTTTCATTTTGGTTAAAAATGGAAGGATATCATACGGAAACTGCAACTTCAGCAGAGGAAGCCCTTGAAAAGTGTGAAACTCGTAAGTTCAATATTGCAATTATCGATCTGAAACTTCCTAAGATGGATGGCATCTGGCTACTCGAGAAATTCAATAAGAGAAAATCCAAAATTCCTGTTATCATGGTTACGGATCACCCATCAATTGAGACAGCTGTTCAGTCTATAAAAAAGGGAGCTTGTGATTATCTCGCTAAACCACTTAATTTAGAGGAACTCGCTTTAATTATAGAAAAGATCATTGAAAGACAGACCTTGATTGATGAAAATATTCTGCTTCGTAAGCAATTGAATGACAAGTATGGTCTAAAGAATATAATAGGAAAAAGCTTAGCGATGAAACGCATTTTGGAACTAGTTGAGAATGTTGCAGATATTGATTCAACAATACTCATACATGGAGAAAGTGGAACAGGAAAAGAGATTATTGCAAAAGCCATACATCAGAGCGGATTGCGAAAAGATGGTCCATTTATAACTGTAAACTGTGCTGCTATACCAGAGAACCTTCTTGAGAGTGAGTTATTTGGACATGAAAAAGGAGCATTTACCGGTGCAGTAAATTCAAAGAAGGGAAGATTCGAACTCGCAAACGAAGGGACACTTTATCTTGATGAGATTGCAGAGATGAATCTTAACACCCAGGTTGATTTACTGAGGGTTCTACAGGAAAGAGAATTTAGAAGGGTGGGTGGCTCAAAATTACTCAAACTGGATGTAAGGGTTATCGCTTCGAGCAATAGGGATATTGAGAAAGAAATAGAATGTGGTAATTTCAGGCAGGATTTATATTATAGACTGAATGTAATCCCCATAGATTTACCACCCTTACGGGAAAGGAAAGAAGATATTCCACGCCTCGTGCATTATTTTATAAATAAGTATAAGAAAAAAACAAAAAGAGAAATTAAGGGTGTAACAAAAGAAACGAGTACTCTTCTAATTAACTACTATTGGCCTGGAAACGTGAGAGAACTTGAGAATACAATAGAAAGAGGGATTGTGCTTGGCAGCGGAGACTTTATAAACACAGATAATCTTCCTCTTAGAATCAGAGAATTTGCCAAAGAAAGAACAGAAATATGTTATCCCCTTAACAAATCGCTTGATGATATTGAAAAAGAATATATTAAGAATGTTCTTTTAGGTACAAAATGGAATATTACTCAATCCGCAGGGCTCTTGAAAATTAATAGAATGACCCTATATAACAAAATAAAAAAATACAAATTAGTAAGAAAGAGTCCTAAAAGTGTATAATAATTAATCAGTATAATTTTTATACATAAACCTTTCTAATTGAATTATAAGACTTATCCTCTATTCTGTCTATTTTTTAGACGTTTATCATTTTAAACTGGAATCACCAATTCCAATTAAGTGTCTACATTATAGCAACTTACTGAACCTAATTATCTTGGCACACTTCTTGCTGTTAAAAAAATTGAAGAAGTTGCAGTGGCAAAGAATGTGTCATTGCGGGCATAAAGGTCATAGAATGTTGTTGACAAAATACATAATATA
>CAYMQB010000031.1:0-2484 GCA_964392665.1 uncultured bacterium
CCCAAAATTTCCACACCGAGAACAGAGAATTCATAAGGTGAATCAGGATAGTAAACGGATTTGATAATTTCCTTTATTACTTTATCATCTATAATCAAACTTGGTGTAATACGGTCCTTCTTGAAATCAAAAAGTCCGCTGTTGTATCTCTTATCGGAGTGATAGAATATTTGCCTCAGTCTTTCATATACATTTGCCCCATTACTAAGAACTTGAAGTTTGCCATAATCTTCAATCTGTCTGTCTTCTGCTATACGCAGGAAAATTATTCTATCTATTATTTTCTGAACAGCAAAATTAAGTTCATATAGGGTTAGTTTCTTGTTTCTTATGGCAATGTTTTTTGCAAGTTTTTCCCTCCATTGGTCAATAAGTTTCAGGAACTCTTTGTCAACCTCGGAAGTGCCCCTTTTTTTCTTTGTTGATTCTATGTATCGATCGAAACTACCTTTAAGGATTGCATCTTTGGAGAATGTATCATATAGAAAATCAAGGTTCTTGAGATACTCTTTGTAAGAGCAGTAGAATATGCGGGCAACGGATGCGGAATCCTTTACCGAAGGTTTTATTCTTGTATCATAGACAGACATTTCCTCAAAATCCGTAAGAATGGACAGCGGTAGTTTTGCGGTATATGCATACCTTCGCAACTGGAAAGCGGGGGAGACCTCTTTCTTCAAGTCAACGGAAGGTTTTTTCGCTTCCACAAAGAATTTCCTTATTCCACCGATGCGGAATGAATAATCCGGTGCTTTGTGTTTGCCGACGATAATGACTTTTGCTTCTCTGACAACTTCACGATACTGCTCTGCATAAGCCTGTTTATTGGCAACATCCCATCCGAGTGCTTCAAAGAACGGGTCAATAAAATCTACACGGGTATTTGCTTCATCATAGTCTGTTCTCTTGTACTGAGAAATATTTTCAGTAAATCGGACAGCCAACAATTCTATTCGTTTTCGTGCTTCTGTTTTTTGAACCATATTTTTTTATAGCATAATATCGATTGAAAATCAAGGGAAAACCAGAAAAAAGGCAAGAGAAATATTGAATGAGAAACAATAGAAAATCAGAGATTCTTCCGCGGTAAGTATGGAACGGATTACTCAGAATGACACCGTGTATTGTCCTTCTGCCCTGAATCTAATGAGGAAAAGTGTTTGGGTTTTGTCATGCTGACCCTGTGCTGAAAGATGTCATGCTGAATTTATTTCAGCATCTCGTTGTTTATGAATGAATTTATGCGGTGAATACTTAGTATTTTGAAACTTTTCCCGGTAGTCTTCTATTTGTTTTTCTTTCGGAGCCCGACACCTTGGATTAGATTTATTTCACCTTTCTTCTTCCATTTTTTCATAGCATCTTTTGTAAAATGTCGTTTGATTTTCTTTTTCATTCCTCCTCGGGTCATTGCTTCTTCAAGCGATATAATTCTTTCTTTAATACCAAGGAGACAGGCAGCTTTGATGGCTGCTCCATCTCCTGTGCATAGTTTAAGATTTTCAAATTGTTTCTCCATTATAAGAGCGAATGATTCTATTTCACCAATATGTATATCTGGACCTGTAGATTTATCAATTATTGAATAAACTATATTGTTAGCCTTTGCTGCATCCATTTCTAAAAGTTCGACTTTTTCAGTGCTTAGTTTTATAGGAATGTGCTTGCCAAATTTATCAGGGTAAAAGCGAACTTCTTCATCTGCAACGGTAGCGGAAACATAAATCTCAAACCTTTTCTTAAATGCTTTCCACAGGTCTATTTCATGGAGGTAGATAGTTACATCAGCATCAAGTAATAGATACTTCAGTACTGTAGTCTTCATCTGGATCGAATCCTTCTTTTAAGAAAACTGTATCGAGTTCTGCAATGTTAACCATTAGATATTCCGCTGCTCTTGCTCTTGACAAGAGCCCTTCAGAAACTGCTTTGAAAATCATTGATATAAATCGATGTGACAGGTAAGAAGACTCCCATGGAATTTTAGAGCGAATTTTACGGTCTTCTTCTTTCAATAACTCAGATTGGAGAAGCTGGTTTACATCGTCTCTTTTCATCCAACCTAAATTTACGAGCCTCCAGAGGAATGCAGCGGTTGAAACACCGAAATCCTTTGCTTCCAACATAATATTGATTATTGGCATTTTTTTTTCTTTCTTAAATTTGTTCATAAATCTTTGAATTTCATCACCAGGTAAAAGTAGCGCAGATGCAAAAGCATTTGCCCATTTTTCTACATTTGCTGTCTCGTTTAATCCACATTGAGATGCTTTCTTAGAGGGGTAGATAAGATGGAAAAGTTCATGGGCAAGGTCAAAGTTTTTTCGCCAGGGTGCTTCATTAGCATTTATACATACCGCAGAAAAACCATTTAAATTTATTGTTGATGCGGAGAGTACTTCTGGAAAGTCTAAATAAAATACCGGTATATTCTTCTCATTTTCGAGAATTGCAGAGAGAGAAAGTGCAGGACGATTTCCAAGT
>CAYMQB010000031.1:2584-35889 GCA_964392665.1 uncultured bacterium
ATTCTTCTCATTTTCGAGAATTGCAGAGAGAGAAAGTGCAGGACGATTTCCAAGTTCGAGAAGTTCAGAGTATTCCTCTCCATATTCTGTTGCTGACTCATACGAAAGATGCTTTTCATCAATTAGTGGTAACTGAAAACTGGTGTTTTTTAATCCCAGTTTTTCCGTTAGTGAAAGATAACGCTCAAGTAGTGTTTTTAGTTTTTGCTCCTCTTTTGATAGATCTATTTTCTCTTTTGATTTTCTCCAGTTGATGTTGAAAGAGTACCTTTGTGGTTTGGCAGTGAGAAAGAAACTAATATCTCGGGCATAGACATCTGATAATCTTGCAAGTTCAACTGCTTTTACAGACCTTTCACCGTTCTCTATTTTCGCCAGTGTTTGATAATGTTTAAATCCTGCAAGTTTAGCAGCTTCTTTCAAAGTCATTTTGATACTGTTTCTCGCCTGCTTTAAACGTTTACTTATTTCACTTCCTTTTTTCATCATCTCTCCTTTCCTAAGTAAATATATAACAAATAAGTTAATTTGTCAAGACAAATATAAATAAATAGGGAATATTTCATATTTTTTCACTATAATGGACTTCTGTTGTTGCAGGAATGACATTACACACCCCGTCATATACCATACGGTATATGACACCCCTCTTTTTAGAGGGGACTTAACTTACTTACTTTTCAGAAAAGAAAAGGGCAGACACATAGGTCTGCCCCTACGAAAATCACCATCATAATGGACTTCCGCTGAAGTTTACCCCGTGCTTGACACCCCTCTTTTTAGAGGGGACTTAACTTACTTACTTTTCAGAAAAGAAAAGGGCAGACACATAGGTCTGCCCCTACGAAAATCACCATCATAATGGACTTCTGTTGTTGCAGGAATGACATTACACACCCCGTCATATACCATACGGTATATGACACCCCTCTTTTTAGAGGGGACTTAACTAACTTACTTCTCAGAAAGAATAGGGCAGACACATAGGTCTGCCCCTACAATAGGAAGACGAAATAATATTAATTGACTGTCAAGGCGTGTGAAATTATCGATGCGAGGAGTTCGCCGCTGGTTGCATCGATAACTGATGTTCCGGCATGCAAACCTGTACCTTCAGTTTTTGTTTTTAATTTGTATTCAATATTCAGTTTTCCTTTGACCGATACCAGAACAAGGTAAAGTTTTCCATCGTCAACTGTGTAGCCAGTGATCTTCTGTGCTTTTTTAAGTTTCTCCAAACTCGAAATATCGATATCGCAGACAGCAGGAATGTGTTCTTCGATTGTCATTACCGATATTTCTTTTTGGGCATTTAGTCTGAGTTTAACCGTTACGGGTTCACCAACTTCAGCCTTCTCCGGTGCAACTCTTTCTATTGCGACGATCTCTTTTGTCTTTAGCTGCTTAACACCCCATTGTTTGAGCTCGAGGGAGACCGATGCAGTCAAATTTCCATTGTATTTGACTTCTACATTATTTTTTCCGGATTTAATCCAGGGGGTTATCTCGAAGTAGCGGAGTTTTGCAGCTGAGAGGAATGGGTCTTTCGGGTCTATTTCTATCTTTGTTATCTGTTTCCCATTTACATTCAGTGATATTTCACTCTTCTTTTCCTTCGCAAATGCTCCTGTTTTCAAAAGTGCACGGATTGCAGTTGCAGTACCGATTTCGTTATGCCAGGCGCCCCATGCTTCTCTGGTTGACAGTAGATATGTCATTCCTTCGCGTAGATACGAAGTATATTTTTCAGAATCAAATTCTGCAAGTAGTTCGAGAATGCGTGCATTCAGTTCTACCATACCGCCGTAAGCATGATACCAGTGGGGTTCCCAATAGCCTGTGCGTTTAAGAGTGATGAGATAGTCAATATTTTTCTTCAACAATTTATCGACTGATGTGTCTTTTTTGTATTTGGACCAGTAAAGCAAACCTTGAACTGTAGCAGCGACGGTCATTGGTTCCTGTGGATGGGATTTTAACAGCCCTACCATTTTGTCTTTTAGATTCAAGAAGTCTTCATCATAGTTGTTTAGTGAAGGGAAAACAGAAGCGGTAAGCATAAGCACTTCGAAAGCCTCTGCACTCATTGCATTATCTGTCTGGTCGTTGAATATTTCCCAGAAATAGGCACGTTTTGATGACCATAATCCATCTTTGTTTTGAGCCTTTAGAATATAATCGACTGCTCTTGAGATTACGTTATCATCAACAGGTAAGCCTGCCTTCTTGATTTCGGCAAGCGCGTGTAAGCAGTAGATAGTGTAGTAGAGATTTTCTCCGCCCACAACGGGGACTGCATTTGGTGCTGTTGCGTCTGCAAGGAAATACCATCCCCAGGCACCGGAAGGGAATTGTTGATATGTCAGTTGTGCTGCGGCACTATTAAGCTTTTGTTCAATTAAGGTGATGTATTTCTTGTTTCCTTTGGATTGTTTTGCATAATCAAGCATAGCAGCATTCATAATCGCCGATGCACCGCTTTCCCAGGGTGAGTATGCGGGAAATACATCGAATGCCCACCAAGCTTGAATTGCAGGAAACACATTTGGCATAGTAACATTCAGGTTAACAACTCTATATGTTGCATCTCTATCCGCTGTGAAAACGGCTTTCCAGGTTTTGCCTTTTTCAATATTCCCCTTGACAAGTTGTTTCTGTGGGATTCCCGCTGGGAGTACATAAATAGATTTCTTTTCCGAGTCAACAAAGTCAGCGGTTTCGCAGGAGACTTTGAAATTGTTTAGTCCGCAGTGAGTGGCTTTTATAATCCATTCTGCCATAGCTGTTTCGTTTTTGGGGATTGTTAGTGGAATGTTTTTCCCGAATTTTACATCAAGTTTATCCCCGGACAAGTATGCCGTGCACTTAATTTTCTTATTCGTAAGATTTCTTATGAGTGCATGCACTTTGATTTCATCTCCCAGTGTCATTGTTGCTGGGAAAGCAGCTCTTACAAATATGGGTTGAGTTACATTTATGCCTTTTCTCAAAAAACCTATATAACCTTTCTTATCCGTTGCTACAATCGATAATTTTTGTCTTGTAATCTCATCTGGCATCCTCACGGTAAATTCGGACTTTCCGTTCTTCGTAACAAGAAGAGGTTCCCAGAGAGCGGTTTCAGGGAAATGGGTTCTTATGATTATTTTCTTGGATGGTTTTTCTGGTTTTTCACCTTCTCCATCCCTTTTCCCTTTTCCAGGAAGTGAAGCAGTTTTCGTCATAGCTGGCTCAGCAGCGGGCTGTGAAACGGATTTTTTAACCATTTCTTTTTCTTCTTCACCATTCATGGGCTCTCCGCTAATGTCGTCGTAATAGCTTCCGTCTATTTCCTGATCTGCAGCGAGACCTGCTTCTGTTTCTGCTAGCTTTCTATATGCCCCTGCTATGAAGGGACCTGGAGATTTCCAACCCCAATTGCAGTATGCGATGTCACGCCAGGGTGAACCCCAATTTCGATCGACAACAGGCCAGGTAAGAACTCCAGCTCCTCCTGTAGAAATAACCTTCACCTGTGGATTATAAAAATGCTGTATGGGGTCCTTTATGAACGGGTCAAGAAGGGATAAAACGGCATCATCGACAACGGATACACCAAGACATTTTTCTCCTTTGCCGCCTTTTACTTTGACTTTGAAGGAAACTTTATCACCCGGAGCTGCAGTTGGTTTGAAATTGCTTACGGTAATTTCCAATTCCTTATCGGGATAGAATGTTATATGCTGTCCTTCTGTAATGAATCCAACGATATTCGGAGTGAGAGGTTTTGCTTTGCTTTTCTTTTCGATAGCACAGCAGTAGAGGTTAACGAGCATTGAACCCCAGGTTGGAGCGGTAACTTTTCCAGCTGCAACATATCTATTTGCATTTTTGTGAATTGGAATTGTGGTGGAAACAACCAGCGCTCCCGATACGTCAGTCATATCTATATGAACTATTTTTTCTATAGGGATGTAGTTGGGGTCAAAATTAACTTTTATGGTGGTCTTTGTTCCTGCACCTTTTGGTGGTTCACTTGCTTTTGAGACCATAGGTTTCAGCGTCTGATATGGGATTGTCCGCTGCGCAAGTACGTCTTTCATAATCGGGCTCTTTACATATGCTGTTACAGTATTTTCAGGCATTATAAATTCAAGCACCGCAACACCTTTATCATCGGTTCTTGTTTCCTTTATTAGTTCTATTTCAGGAATTTCGAGAATCAATGGAATGTCTTTTGCAGGCTGTTTGTCAATATCAACAACCTTTGCAAGTATCTGAACTTTCTCGCCTTTAGGATAAGCATCCTTGTCTATTTCAAGAACAGCTGTATATGGGCGGGCTGTATAGGTGAAATCCCATACGATTTCATTAGTTTGTCCGTAATTGTCCGTTGCTTTCAGTTTTATCTTGTAATCTCCTTCAAGTGTCATTTTTTTCCTGATTAAATCCAACTGCTTGCTATCCAGATTTATTGTGTAAGTAGTTTTCTTTGAGCTGTATTCCTTTGTGAATAATTCCTTTTTATCGGGCGATAGAAATGATAGAGTTAGTTTTGATGATTTGATTTTTCCTCCTGCGAAATATCCTAATTCAACTTTTGCCTGAAGTTTGTCTTGAGTATCTGTGAAATAACGTTTGAGATTATGTTTGATACTAATTACAGGTGGCACGAATCTTTTAACGCGTATGGAAGCTGTTTCCCTTGCTTTCTCGTATAGGGTGACAAGTTCATAGTCACCTTCAGGCATATTGGGAGGTAATGTAAGTTTTGTTGCACCTATTCCAAAAGGATTTGTTTCTACATAATCACCCGAGAAGACTTTGCCATTTTTGTCCTGAAGGAGCAACTGAATTTTGGCATCGGCGATTGGTGAGTATTCACCCTTTAATTGCCACGCCATAATTCTAACAAGTATATTCTGACCCGGATTGTAAACACCTCTGTCTGTATAGACATATACTCTGTCAGCTTTAAAGGAAACGGTTCGAGAATAACTGGAAAAATCTTTGATAACCTCGTATGTTTTCTTCTTTTCTTTCAATGTTGCTACGAGATTATGGCTCTGATTGCTGCCCGGTATATAGTCAAAGATACAGACGCCATTCTTGTCTGCTTTTCCAACGGATTTTCCGTTTACCACGACCTTCGCACCTCTTGCAGGTATGAAATCAGGTTTAAACAGTGTAAGATGTATCTTTGTAGGGTCGTTTGACCATATTTGATAAGGATAGTTGATTATCAGTATCAATTGTTGTTTCTTCATTCCATCTTCTCCCGGTTTTTTTGAATGTGTGTCAGTTGAAAAGAAAAACGAAAAGGCAAAAACGCAAGCAAGAGATACAAAGATTCTTGCTGTAGACACGGCATTTCTACTTCCCTGTTTCATCCTTCCTCCTTTTTTAGGTTTGGTTATGTCAAAAATATGAACACAGAGATTCCATTTGTTTTTCTGTGGTTAGATTCTGACTTATTTACAAATGTGTAGATAAAAAATTCCATCATTTTATTATTCTTATTTTCCATGAGCCTTTCTTAAACCACAAAAAAGCGATTATTGCAATAACAAGGTTACTGATGGTCATTCCCCAGAAAATACCATCGGGTCCATAATGCAAGACTTTGGTAAGAATTATTACAAAGGGTATTCTCAAACCCCACAGCCTAATCATCTGCATTATGAATACAGGCATTGTATGTCCGGAACCCTGGAAGGCTCCTGTGAAAACCATCATTATTGCGAAAAATAGAACCGAGTAAGATGTAATCTTGAACATACGCATACCTATAGCAACAACCTCAGGGTCATTAATAAAGAATTTTACAACATATCCCCCGAAGAAGAAAAGAAGCGTAGTAAAAATGAAGGTGAAGAAGGTGATTATTCCGACGCTTGTCCAGACAGACCGTTCTGCTCGAGACACCTGGTTTGCACCAATGTTCTGTGCAACCACGGTGCTGGAACCCTGCGACAGTCCCATGGCAGGCATTACCAGTAATGAAATAATCCTATTTCCAACTCCAAAAGCACCGATGACACTTGTCCCAAATGTGTTGACAATGCCCATAAGAAGCATAAATCCGAGAGATGCACCTGATTGACTAAAAGCAATGGGTGCACCTATCCTGAATACTGATTTAATAATTCCAATATTGAATTTAAATCCGTTGAGTCGTATTTTTACACCATACTTACCAGATACGAGAAAAATTATTCCAATTACTGAGGCTAGAAATTGGGTAAATATTGTCGCAAGCCCTGCTCCAACGACTCCGAGTCTGGGGAATGGACCCCAACCAAAGATAATAAAGGGGTCAAGAATAAGATTTAATCCAACTGACACAGCACTCAATTTCAATGGTGTTATTGTATCCCCATAACCCTGCATAATAGCCCGATATACAAAAAACCCAAAAATAAATGGTATGCCTATGAAGATAATGCGCATATAAGCGAGTGTTTGCGGAAATGCATCTTGTGGTGTTTGCAGGATATGGAGAATCTGTGGCGTGAAGATGTATCCGAGAGTACTCAATGTGACTGAAATTAAACCTATGAGAACGAAAGTATTGCCAGCTGTTTCGTTAACTTTCTTAATTTCCCCTGCTCCCCTATACTGTGCCAAAAGGGTGGAGCCACCAATAGCAAGACCACTTGCAATGGAAATTATAAAGAATATAACATTAAATGTGATTGTTGGTGCGGCAAGGGCGGTTTTACCGAGTTTTCCCAGCCAGAATGCGTCTACCAGATTGTATAATGTCTGAAAAAGATTTGCTATGATAATAGGAAGAGAAAGGTGTACTACAGCCTTCCAGATTGTTCCTTTTAGTATGTCAGGTTGATTTGAAAACCTTTGAAACAAACCTTGTTTTTTATTCGGGTTTACAGGTTCATTCAGCATCCGTGCAATATAACAGATTTTTATTAATCAATCAAGAGAAAAAGGGTAACTATGGGATTGGAAAAATACTTGACATTTTATAGATTAGTGTGATATAAATTTTGATGTGAATAGTCAGAAGAAATTTTATTAACCTTTAATCAGGAGGTTTAACAATGCCTAAATTACAGAAGGACAGATTCATATTTTTAGGGATTTTGATTGCGTTTTTGTTCCTGGTGTTTCATGGTTGTAATCTGGGTAAAGGAAGTGTTTCGGTAAAGAGGTTTTACGATGAAGGTGAAGTTCCGCAAAAAACGAATTTCACGATTGCATTTTCTCAGAATGTGGTTGCAGCGGAAAGTGTTGATGTATGGAAGGACCAAAAGGGTTTAAAAATTGACCCACACATTGAAGGTAGATGTAAATGGATAAATCAGAAAGAACTAAGATTCTATCCGGAAGAGCAGCTCAAGCCATCGACAGAATACCGTCTTGAGATATCTCCTAATCTACTGAAAAATAAGGCGTTACATATTAAAGGTAAAAGTAGATTTGAATTTCATACTCAGAGAATTGTGGTCAAGGATTTTACACATGAATATGTTATGAATGAGAAAGAACCTAATTCCGCACGACTGCGAATAAGTTTGGAATTTAATTATAATGTAAATCCACAGGAGCTGATGAAATATCTTAAAGTAAAGTTTCTTAAGGCTGAAGAAATTATATGCGATGTTGAACAGATAAAGGACTCTAATATACTTAGTGTCATAAGTAAGCCGTTTTCAGTGGAAGATATTGATAAAAAAGTAAAAGTGCAGATCAACAAAAATTTACTTCCGGTTGATGGTGTGGTTAGTTTGCTTAAAGAATATGAAGCTGTTTTTAGTATTCCGAGACGCAGGAAATTGGTAGTGGAAAGTGCATTTCCAGAATGCTCCAGTAGCGGTAGCTGGATAACAGTGAAGTTTTCAACTTTCGTAAACATCGATGCAATAAAGAATTTCATCGAGATAGAGCCTCGTATTAGTTATTATTTGTTGAAGCAGGAGAGATATGTTTACATTCATGGAAAATTCGAACCTGAGAAGGAATACATATTGAAATTGAGAAAAGGTTTACCTGCATTGAATGGGAACAAACTTGAGAACGAATTTTCTTCAAAATTTATAATGAAAGAATTGGAACCATCGGTTGATTTTGTAACGAAAGGTATTTTTCTGCCAAGTAAAGGAAGTCTTAAGGTTGGTATAGAAACGGTCAATGTGGATACGATCGAACTCAGTGTCGAAAAGGTTTTCATAAACAATCTTGTTTATTTCCTTAATCATAACTGGATGTATAGCAGTTATTTCTCCAGGGATTATCTTGGTAAACATGTTGCGCGAGAGAAGATTGAGACGGAAGATAAGAAAAACAGTAAGGTTGTTACAACTGTGGATATGAATAAATATTTAAAGGATGACGAAAAAGGTATTTATATCCTGATACTCAATCAGCCGGATTACTACTGGGACCGAAAGATAAAATGGGTTAAGTTAACGGACCTTGGAATTATCGCAAAAGTTTCAAATGATGAAATGGTAGTATTTATTAATTCACTAAACTCTCTTTCACCGCAAGAAGGTGTAAAAGTTAAATTGCTGAGTAAGACAAACCAGGAATTATTCGAAGGTATGACGAATTCTATGGGGATCGTGCGGTTCGAAAACTATCAGGAAACGGTGAAGGATTTTCAACCTTTTGTTATTATTGCCGAGAAAGAGAAAGATATATCTTTTATGAGACTATCGGATTCGAGATTATCGCTGAGCGACTTTGATGTTGGTGGTGCACCTCCAATGAAGCAGGGCTATGAAGCGTTTATCTATACCGACAGAGGAGTTTACCGTCCTGGAGATACCGTTCACCTTGCAACTGCTGTCCGTGATAAAAAGCGGCAAATACCTCCGAATTTTCCTTTGAAACTAAAAATACTCGCACCCGATGGCAAACTTTTCAATGAGTACAGGGGCTGGATTGGTGACGGAGGTCTGGAGGATTTTGAGATAGATATTCCAATGTATGCTATGACAGGTGTTTATAGAGCAAGAGTCATAATAACCGATAGTGTTGTCATAGGCAGATTGCAGTTTAATGTCGAAGAATTTATGCCACAGAGAATAAAGGTTAAACTTGAAATTGAGAAGGATAGCTATGACGGAGGTGAAAATGTTCGATTTGATGTTGAAGGAACCATGCTTTTTGGCCCCCCTGCAGCTGGAAGAAAGGTAAGGACTAACTGTAAAATCAGTGCAAAAACGTTCAGTCCTCAAGGATATAGCAAATTTCATTTTTCAGATTATGAGAAGCATTTCGATGAGGTTAATCTCGATTTGGGAGAAGAAACCCTGGATAATGAAGGAAGACTATCGGGTAGTTTTCATATTCCCGATGGTATGAAAGCACCGTCATCCCTTCAAGGATTACTTGAAGTGTCGGTTCTGGAGATGGGTGGAAGGGCAGTAACGAAGAATAAGGAGTTTACCATACATCCATATCCTTTTTATATTGGTTTGCAAAAAAAGGAAAAAGGATATGGGAAGAAGAACGAAGAGGTACATATTAACTATGTCGTGCTGAAACCGAACGAGGAGAAAGAGAGGTCGATGGGTTTGGAATTCAGTTATTATAGGGTTGAATGGAACAGTATACTCGAGCGTGATAATTATGGAACCTATCGTTATGTTTCTGAAAAATCGCTAAATCTTATTGAGAAACGCAATATAACTTACAATGGAGAAATATCTTCTCTTTCCTTTATTCCACAGCACTATGGTCAATACAAAGCAGTTATTACAGAACTCAAGTCCGGTGTATCTTCAAGTATCGATTTTTATGTTTCTGGATGGGGTTATGCCCCCTGGGCTATGGCTGAACCCGAAAAGATTAAGATAGATTTTGACAAGGAAAAGTACAAGGTAGGAGACAAGGCAAATTTGCAGATCAGGACACCTTTTCCGGGTAGACTTATTTTGACCGTAGAGAGGGATAGGGTGATTGACCAGAAAGTAATAGAGATGAAAGAAAACACTGCGAATATAAGCATACCGGTTCGAAAGGAATATGAACCCAATGTTTACATTGTTGGTAATTTGATTCGCTCCAATAAATCGACTGAGGTTCACGCACCAATTCGGGCTTATGGTGCCTATCCTCTTATGATGGACTGCAGCGAAACACAACTTTCAGTTGAACTAAAGGTTCCTACTCACATTAAGCCCCGTTCGAATCTTGATGTTTCGGTCAAAGTGAAAGGTGGTTCGAGTCATACATATCTTACGGTTGCCGCAGTTGATGAAGGAATCTGTCAGATTACTTCCTTCGAAACCCCTGACCCATTTGGATTTTTCTATCGCAAACGCAGACTTTCCGTAGAAACTTTCGATATATACTCTTTTATTTTGCCAGAACTTGAAAAAACTGGAACCATCCCATCTGCTGGTGGTGGAAGAGCAGGAGAGGCTGCAAGGCACTTGATGCCTGTGGCTCTAAGAAGGGTTAAACCTATAGCACTCTGGTCTGGAGTTGTAAAAACAAATAACAGAGGAAAGGTAACTGTTAATTTCGATATCCCTCAATTCCAGGGGAGTTTGAGAATAATGGCAGTGGCATTCGACGGAGAAGAATTCGGTTCGTCTTTCGAAAATGTTACTGTTTCCGATCCAATCGTTCTGACACCGACATTCCCCAGGTTCTTAACAGGAAAGGATAGTTTTGACATACCTGTTAATGTCTATAATTCAACAGCCAAAAATGGGAAAGTATCGGTTGAGATTTCTGCAAAAGGTCCCGTTTCGGTATTGTCATCAAGAAAGAAAAGCATAACTATCGAAAGTAAGAAAGAGCAAGCTGTTAAGTTTACCTGCAGAGCGGCAAATGAAGTTGGAGCACTGCATTTCAACTTAAGGGCGAAAGGTTTGGGTGCATCCACAGAATATGATGTTGATATTCCTCTCAGACCGGGTTCGCCATTACTCACCAAGGTTGGTGCAGGGAAAATCGGTGATGATGGAGAAACGACTCTTAGCATGAGTTCGGATTGGGTCAAAGGAACAACGAAGTTTCATATCTCTGTTTCGACGTTACCTACAATCAGATTCGGGCATAGTTTGCGTTTCTTACTCCGGTATCCGCATGGTTGTGTCGAACAGACGACATCCAGGATTTTCCCGCTCCTTTACTTCAATGAAATAGCGAAAGTTGTCGAACCTTCACTGTTCAAGGAGCAAAGTGCAGATTATTACATAAAGGAAGGCATAAATAAGTTAAAGTCTATGCAGATGTCAAATGGAGCGTTTTCTTACTGGCCAGGTGGAAATTATGAATCGGAATGGGGAAGTATTTATGCAACTCACTTTTTGGCAGAAGCTCGAAAAGCAGGATATGAAATACCGGACTGGGTACTCAACAAGGCTGCTTCACATCTTAAGTATATGTTAAGAAAGCAATCTCAACATAACCTAAGGCGTTATCTAATGGATAGACAGGCTTACATTACATATGTTCTATCGATTCTTGGACAACCGGATAAAGTAAGTATGAATTACCTGAAAGAGGTTGAGTATAAGAAAATGTCGACCTGGGCGCAGTTTTTACTTGCAGGTGCATATGCACATTCAGGCGATATCAATACTGCAAAGTCGATGATTCCTTTCAAGATAGCTCCGAGTGAAACACCAAGGGAGACAGGAGGAAATTTTAATTCTGGAACAAGGGAGAATGCCATTGTGTTGGATGTTTTAAGCGATGTCGACCCGGATAATGCTTCGATTCCTGTACTGATAGAAACCATTGCAGAAAAACTAAAGAGATACCGTTATTATTCTACACAAGAAGCTGCTTTTGGATTTGTGGCATTGGGCAAGAGTTTAAGGAACATCAAGAAGGGAGAATATAAAGGAAAGGTGTGGATGAATGAAGAACTTCTTGGTTCGTTCGACACAAAGAGCGAAGTATTTGAAACAGAGAAAGGAGAAGGTAAGAAAGTCAGGATCAAAATACAAGGTCAAGGACCTTGCTTCTACTACTGGTATTTCAGTGGCATAAAGAAAGGCTCGGATTTTGAAGAGTATTCAAGGGATTTACGGGTTAACAGGGTTTATTTTGATAAATGGGGAAATCCCATTGTTTACAGCGATATTGAACAAGGAGATGTTATAGTTGCAAGATTAACTATGACTGCCCTAACGGATAATCTGAGCAATGTTATAGTATCGGATATGCTACCTGCCGGACTTGAAATAGAGAATCCGAGACTTGAATCTCGCCAGACCTTAGACTGGATAGAGGACAGACCCATTGCGCCGGACTATATGGACATAAGAGATGATAGGCTCAATATCTTCGTCAATTTACGGAAAGGTCGAAAGGTAGATTTTTATTATATGTTGCGGGCAGTTACATGCGGAAAATTCGTTCTCCCACCAGTGTTTGGGGAGGCGATGTATGATCCCTTCAAATCGTCGGTCGCAAATAGTGGTGAAATTACCGTTAAATCTTCAAGATAATGGAAAAGAAGCTTGCAGTTATTTCCGGAGCAGTTATTGCTTTTTTCCTTGTTGTAATGTTTTTCCCTGTTGATAGGGGAAAATTAAACAAGCCTGTTTCTCAAACGATCTATGATAGCAATGAGAGATTGCTTCGCGCTTTCCTTACAGGCGATGATAAATGGAGAGTGAATGTGGATGTTG
The DNA here is from genome assembly GCA_964392665.1 of uncultured bacterium. GTDB lineage: Bacteria > Hydrothermota > E44-bin80 > E44-bin80 > E44-bin80 > CAYMQB01. The sequence continues at coordinate 15,184 of CAYMQB010000031.1, forward strand.
ATGAAGTTTCCGATCGTTTGAAGATGGTTGTAATAAATGTCGAAGACCGATGTTTCTATGACCATCCAGGTATTAATCCCTGGGCTGTAGTTCGAGCTATCTATTTGAATCTAAAGAATAAAAGAATTATCTCGGGAGGCTCGACGATAACAATGCAAGTTGCGAGAATGATGGAACACAGAAAACGGAGTATCCCTTCGAAGATTGTAGAGATGATTCGTGCAGTAAAACTCGAGGTACTTTATTCGAAGGATGAAATACTTGAGTTCTATTTCAATATGGCACCTTACGGTGGAAACATTGAAGGAATTGGTGCTGCCTGCTATTATTATTTCCAGAGAAGTCCATCTGAAATAAGTCTTGCACAGGCAGCACTGCTTGCAGCAATTCCCAATTCTCCGAATGCATTGCACCCTGAAAGGCATCCTTTAAGGTTAAAGAAAAAAAGGGATAATATATTGGCATATTTAAGAAAAAGAAGAGTTATTACGGATGAAGAATATTATCAGGCTAAGAAAGAAGATATTATTATTGAGAATCCGGGAATGCCTTTTGATGCTCCTCACTTCACCGATCTAATACATGGATATTTCCCTTTGAAGACAAGGGTTTATACTACACTGAATTCCGCAATTCATGGAAAATGCAGAATAATACTTAGAGAACACTTGAAGAAGTGGTATGATTCAGGTATAACAAATGGTGCGGTAGTCGTTCTGGATAACAAAGACAACAGTATTCTCGCACTTATTGGTTCATACGATTTCTTTGACAAGGCTCATAGTGGGCAGGTGAACGGTGCGACATCCTCCCGTTCACCTGGTTCGACGCTTAAGCCTTTCCTGTATGCTATTGGAATCGATAAAGGGCTGATGACGCAATCTTCCATAATGTATGATATTCCAATAAGCTATGCTGGATATACGCCAGAAAACTACGATAGTAAATACTATGGTGTGATTTCGGTCAAACAAGCACTGACCAAATCAATGAATATTCCGGCGGTGAACCTGCTTAGCAGGATTGGTATTGGAAATTTCGTATCTTTTCTACAGAAAGGTGGAATATCAACCATCGATTATGACAATCTGGATTATGGTTTGTCCATCATTCTCGGAGGGTGCGAGGTTAAGCTAGCCGAACTTACCAATTTATATGCAATACTTGCGAATGAAGGTCGGTTCAGAAGAGTCAGATACTGCAAAGATGATCCGATAATACAAGGAAACTCGATCCTGTCTCCGGGTGCAGCATATATAATTACAGAACTGCTGAGCAAGGTAAAAAGACCCGATCTTCCAACATACTGGAAGTTCAGTATGGATAGGCCTAAGATCGCCTGGAAAACAGGAACAAGTTATGGTCATCGAGATGCGTGGAGTATTGGTTACACAAGGGGTTTTACCGTAGGTGTCTGGGTTGGGAATTTTGGAGGTCAAGGCACGCCTGAATTAGTGGGTGCACAGGTTGCTGGTCCAATCCTATTTGACATACTGAACGCAATATCTGGGAAAGAGGAAAGAAAGTGGTTTAAGAGACCGAACTCCGTGGGAACAAGGGTGGTTTGTGCAACCAGTGGAATGTTACCGGGAAGAGATTGTCCCCACAAAATCGAAGAAATGTATATCAAGGGTGTATCATCTGTGGATAAATGCAATATACATAAGACATTCTATGTGGATAAGAGAACAGGTTACAGAATCTGTAAATCTAATCTATCAAGTTCATTATATGAAAGAAAAATATTCGAGGTTTGGCCTGCAGAGGTTGCAACATGGATGGAAAGAAATGGCTACGCTCTTGACAAAGTCCCTCCTCTTATGCCCTCATCACACGGAGTTATGTCCGGTAAAGGGCCTGTTGTTCGTTCACCTGACAGGGAATGTAAATACTATGTAAGAAAAGGAATTAACTCGGAATATCAGAAGATTCTTTTGGATGCTTCAGTTGATAATTCTGTAAGAAAAATATTTTGGTTTCTGGATAATAAACTAATATGGTCGGGTAGTCCAGAAGAAAAAGTATTCATTTATCCAGAGATTGGGGAGCACATATTGGTGTGTCAGGACGACCATGCTCGAGCAACCTCGATGAAACTTGTCATAAGATAGGAATGTAGGAGGAACTTCCATATACATTCCACCACAGAGACACAGAGCACACAGAGAAAACATTTGTTTCAGGTTTTTAACCAGTCCAACAAATCAAACCCTTTTTCTCCCACGTTAAATGATTTCACTTCTAACTTTTGACTTGTCTTTTCTCCGATACTCCGTTTCACCGACACTCCGATACGCTCATCACTCTTCTCTCATGTCTTTTCGGTCTCTTAGTAATCTTACAGCTGTGCTATCAGTGTTATGAGAAAAGGAACGAGAATTGTGAGAACCACTCCATTGAAAACCGAGATTAAGGCGTAGGTTTTTCCAATAGTTCTTGTGATTATGGGAAGAGTTGTGTCCATCGATGTTACGCCTCCCGAGGCAATAGGGGAGAGTTTACCAAAATGTTTTGCAAACAACGGGGTAAAAAGTAGAGTCAAACTTTCTCTGAAAATATTGGCAAGCAAAGCAAGAACCCCGAGCGTTTCACCATACAGTTGAGTAATAAGAATACTTGAAAGGCTGTAGTAACCCAGCCCTGAACCCACGAGAAGAGATTCTTTTAGATTGATTCCAGTAATTAGAAATGAAAGCAATCCGACTGTTAAGAGAGTTCCAATAACCACTGAAACAGGGAGCAGAAAGATCTTTACATTTAATGTTTTAATTATTCTCCACGCACCTGAATTGCTCCCCACTCCAATTCCAACAAGAAACATCAAAAGATACAAAACATACATACTAAGATTACTAAATGAAACAATTTTAGATAGATTTGGAATAAGTCCCAGAAGAATACCTGAGCAGAAAAATGCGAGAATGATTAGACTATTTTTCACTCTTCCTATCCTTGAGGAGCAATTTGCTGATAACAAATGATAACACGATACTGCCAGCAATTGCACCAAGAGCAAGAATGAGCGCTTGAATGCCTATCTTACCGATATTCCTGATAATTGTCCTGTTTGCTCCGACAGAAAGCCCTAAAAGAAAGAGAAGAAGGTAGACTGTCCAATTAGTAATTCTGTCAATATTTCCTATTATTTTTTTTTGCTTCCTTAGTAGAAATCCTAAAAATGCCCCGGTAACGAAAAATGCAATTACATTAATCATAATTCAGACAAAGATTAGGCATATTCGGCAAGGATGTCAAGATATTATTTCGATAAATTGATGTTTTTTCCCGGCAGCCGAAACCTATGTAGGGGTAGACCTGTGTGTCTGCCCCTATTGTTTCTGAAAAGTAAATCAAATCCCCTCTAAAAAGAGGGGTGTCAATGAAATTGACGGGGTGTGTAATCTCCTTTTAAAAGACGGGGTTTAGCCTGTGAAATAGGAAAGTTCTTTGAAGATAGCGGTATTTCACAGGGTTCAGGGGTGTGTTCTGTCATTCCTGCAACAGCAGGAATCCAGTCAGGGAGGAGGAATTTGACGGAAGAACTGCCATTCTGAGTAATCTTCCCCATATCATCCATGGAAGAATCTCGGATGTTAAAAAAGTTGACAAAAGACCTTTTTCACTTTAGATTGTCTAAAAGAACGTGGAAGGAACAGTTGTTTTTAACGGTATAGCTGGAGGAATTGATTGAAATGTCCAAATTGCGGTAAGGAAGTTAGTGATAATAGCAATTTTTGTGAATTCTGTGGGTATGATTTGGTCAAATATCGAAAAACCATTGAACGTGGAATAGCGAACATATCAAAGAGTGATATTGAAACAGCCTATGGAAAGACCGAGGAAGTGGTTAAGCAAGCAAGAAAGCTTGCAACAAAGGGTGGACCATTCAGTGCCTTTTTTAACCGCATCAAGGTTCTCATCTCATTGCTCAAAGATTACAGGAACAAAGAATATCGGGAAGTGCCCTGGCGAGTGATAGCTGCTGCTGTTTTTGCAATTCTGTATTTCATAAATCCTTTTGATTTAATTCCGGATTTCATCCCTGGAGTTGGCTATATAGATGATATAGCAGTAATTGCTCTTATCTTTGCTTCTATCGAGGGCGAAATCAAAAAATATGCGAAGTGGAAAGGGATAGAATTGGAGTAGTTTGCGGAGGATTTTCTATTTATGATAAACCTTTGAAATCGATTTTGCGAGTTTTTTTATAGCCTTAGAATCCATTCCTCTATGTGTAATTTCTGCTGTGCCGAGTCTTCCACCAATATCTATAAAGATCCCAACCTTCTCTAATGTGTGGCAGAGTTTCTCTGCTTTTTTCGGTATAAGGTCTAAGAGTATTTGATGTGAATTTGTATATCCTCTCTCCTTGAACTTCACAGGAACGCCCGATTCGTCCAGTGCTTGTGCAAGAGTTCTTGCATTTTTTATTACCCTTTTTCCATAAACCTTATCTTTCAACATCTCTTCCATTGCAATGCCAAGTGCTGCAATGCGATTTGTATGCGGATTATCAATCAAGCCAATGCCTTCATTCAAGTCCATGGCAAGATATTCGTTTAGCAGTTCATAATGTTTTCTTGAATTGGTAAGAACGATACCTCCCTGAGGTCCATATAGGGTTTTATGTGTGCTCCCAAAAAGCACTTCGGCACCTTCGGCGAGTGGATTCTGAAATTCCCCACAGGCAATTAAGCCCATAATATGGGAACCATCGTAAACGTAATGAGTGGGAAAACTGAATTTCTTTATTGCTACGCTGATTTTTTTAACAGGGTGAGGGAAGGGAATAAAAGAGGAGCCAAGAATTGTAAGTTTTACCCGTTCTTTCTTTATCATCTTCACAGTTGTGTTTACATCAATCTCAAGGCTTTTCTTATTAACAGGTATATTAACTCTCCTGCGATTGAACTTGTGAACACCCAGAGGATAACCACCAAGACTGAAAGGAAGCATTGCTACTTTGTCATTGGGTTTAGTAAATGCAAAAATAGCAGCAAGGTCACATATATTTCCCGATACAGCCGTGACTATGGCATATTTTGCCTTGAACAGTTTTCTTGCCAGTGCTTCTGTTTTTCTTATAATTTCCTGGGCAAATTTTGAGCCGCCATACCAACTTGTATGATACCTGCCTGCGAGGTCAGTTGCAAGTGCATTTTTCACATTCACGGAAAGATAATTTTCCGATGCAATTAAGTTAATTCCTTTGGACCTTAATTTTTCGTGTTCTTCTATTAGTTTTTGTATTTTAGACATTATTATTCTTTTCAAACAGTCTGGATAAACAGAAAGATATTTTAGCCTATTGGGGCAAACTGCTCAGATTAACTTGGCTAATTCCGTTTTACTTATGCCTGCTTGTTTTAAGATCTCAAGTAGTGTACCTTTTGGTAAGTCTTTTTTATGAAGTGGGACGACGACGCGTCTTTTAGTCTCAAGATTGAAATAAATATGATGGCTACCTTTGATTCTATCCAGCATAAAGTTCTTTTTTTCAAGTATCTTAATAACCTTCTGAGGAGTAAGTGAAGGGGTTTTAGACATAGGCATTTACTGTGAGCGTATACTCAAGTGTATTTTCTTCGGTTGGTATTTCTTCGTCATGTTCCTTCAAACTTTCAATATATAGTTCAATAGCTTCTTGCGCCATTTTTATTGCCTGTTCTATGGTTTCACCATAAGTGATACACCCAGGAAGGGAAGGAACCAAAACTGTATAGCCTCCTTCAGGTTCTTTTCTGAGTAATATTCTATAATTTGTTTGTTTCATTTTATCACCCATATTTTGTCTTGTAATTGAAGTTCATTTACTACAAATTAAATTATATGACAGGGATGCAGAAAAGTCAAGGTAAATAATCAGTAAACGCTGTTACATTCTTCCGATATTCACTAAATGTTTTGTTATTTTAGCATTATCATCTTCTTTGAAACCATTTTTCCGTTTATATCAATCCTGAAAAAATAGCTTCCGGAAGGAAGAATTTTATTGTTGGAATCCGTTCCATACCAAGGGATTGTGTATTCTCCTTTTTTCATAAATGCATTCTTGAGTGTTTTTACCTTTCGGCCAGAATGATTATATATTGTAAGCTCAACATTGCTATTCTCTGGAACAGCAAAATGAATTTCTGAAAAGTGTAGAGCCGGATTGGGATATAGGTTCATAAATGGTTGAAAGTTTTTTGTATCGTTTCCTGAATTGCCGATTGATTGGGGATTATTGGAACGGTACAAATAGGTATGTGTTCCATTATTGAAACTTCCTGCGATTATGATTGTTCTTTCATTTCCAAAGTAAAAAGTATAAGCATAGTAGGTTGTATCGGTATCTGAAAAAGTTAGTTGATTGGACGATGTTGAAATGTCCCTTAAGAAAATATGACCCGTGTAATTTACACTGTCTGTATACTGGTATAATACTTCGATATTTCCATCGGTATCAAAATCCGGGGAGGCTGCAATAATATTATAGTAAAGTGCTCCTCCAGGGATGGGAAGTGAAAATGTAGTTACTGTTTGATAGTTTGTATCTATTATTTGAAACGAGTAAGCCGAAGTTTGCTGCATAACAAGCCAGGGTGAAGATGGCGTTCCACTTGTATATGCACCTGCCCAGTATCCTTGCCACTGAAGGACTTGTGAATGTAGTGAGACCAAAGAAGTTAAAAAAATGACTGCAACCAAAAAGAGTTTTTTATGATTCATTCATCGAGTCCTTTCTTTTTTGTAGGAGGGGTTTCCTAACGCCGACAGACGGAGACTAAGAAATGTTTCCCACATTGATAAGTATTTCTCATTGCAACTATCGGATAAGAACAATTTTAGCCGTCTGTGAGTAGATACCTGCATCGAGTTTTACAAAATAAATACCTGCCGGGACGATCTGTCCTTTTGCGTCTTTCCTATCCCATACTATTTTTCTACTGCCCGATTGCTCAATACCACTTATAGGTGTAAAAACTTTTTCTCCGCTCACAGAATAGATATTTAAGTCTACTCCGGAAACTCCGGATACTGAAAATCTGATTACTACCTTTTCTATAGATGGATTTGGTTCTACGGATAATTTGGTACATGGAGTTGGTTTTTCTATTTTTTGTTCCTTGACGTCGACATTACCATCGGAAAGAGCATAAATCCAACCATCCCTTGTGCCAACAAGAATATCGGGATAAGCATTACCGTCTATATCCTCGATCCACCAGCAGGATTCAATAGGTCCGCTCATATTCTTATACCAGATGGTATCACCTGTGGTTCCATCAAGAGTAAAAAAGACATTGACATTGTATCCTGTTCCGCAGGCAACATCATCTTTTCCATCTCCGTTAATATCAGGAATACGGACGCTTGCAAAAACCTGGTCCGGTGCAGGAGTTGACCAGAGGATATTGCCGGTTATTCCATCCGTATCTATGCAGTAGAAACTATTCATAGTTGTTCCTGATGGGAGAAGTTCATTGAAGCCATTTTCATTTACATCGTAAAGCACATTCAAATCAACGATATTACCTCCGGTATTCATTGTCCATAAGGTTATGCTATCTGCACCGGAAATGGCTGTAATCACACCGGCACTGTTTCCAGAAATAACATCAGGAATATTATCCGAATTCAAATCTCCTATCGTGAGCACCGTCCATCCTGCACCTGTCAATCTCTTTTTCCATATTTGACTACCGCTAAAACCATCAAGCGCAAAGACATTGTAGGTTGATGAGCTTCCGTCACCGGTTCCTATTGCAACATCGGGAATACTATCCCCGTTTAGGTCTCCTATTTCTCTTATGCCAAAAACAGCATATCCCAGATTGGTCTCCCATATTTTTACTCCTGTTGCACCGCTAAAAAGATATGCCCTATTTGGGTCTGCTCCTGTTGAAGCTAAAATATCTATTATGTTGTCACCGTCTATATCAGTCATCGGCGCAACCTCGTAAACCCAACCGCCGCTGCCATATTCATGTGTATCATACTGCCAGATAGTATCACCGTTTGCACCTGATAGTGCAAAAACGGAACGGGTTCCCCAGATAGTTGCAAGAACGACATCCGGAATCGAATCTCCGTTAAGGTCTGGAACTGAGATTAGTCCTCTTTCAAGATAACATGAGGCTGAGACGAATTTCCATATTGGAACTCCATCTATTCCAGAAAGGCAATAGAGTGTGTCATTTTCACTCACGGCAATTACATCCTGATGTCCATCGCCGTTCACATCGTCTATGTTTTTGATGGAGCGGATGTGTTCCCATAAAGAACCATTTGCTTTGTATGACCACAGTACTGTTTGAGCACTTACAATCGTGAAGGTCAGCAGCACAATAAACAGGAATAAAAAAAATGTTTTCATTTCAACTCCCTTGTTTTACCTTTTGATTTTCTCTTGATTATTTGGCAAAGTTACTTCTTGGAAATCCCCCTTTTTCAAAGAGGGATTTAGGGGCACTTGAGAAGAGAACAATTGTATTAGACTACGCATACATGAATAATATATCTTCCAGAAAGAAATGTCAAGGAGAAATAGACTTTCTGTTGTTCCTGAGTAATCTATTCCATATTGACTATGGAAGAATCTGGACAAAGTGGTCTCATTCTGAGTAAGGCAGTAGTTTTTCACCTTGGAAGAATCTGAAAACGAAAAAATCTTGACTTTGTATGATATTTGCTATATACTTTGAGTGTATGGAACCAAATAAGACAAAAACAATTTTAAAATTGGACGCCGATGACGAGAATAGGGAAATAGAATTTGAGTTGAATTATCTTATGTCTCTGACAACCAAACAAAGGTTTCAAATGATGTTTAAGAAGACGCAAGAAATGCGTAACCTGTTAAAAAATTGTGGATACAGAAAAACTTCTGAAATTATTAAAAGAACATAAAGTTGATTTTGTAGTAATTGGTGCAACGGCTTTCCCTGTTCACGGTTACACGAGAGCCACCTTAGATATTGATATTTTTATTAGAGCAGACGAAGCAAATGCAAAAAAGACAATTGAAGCGCTCAAGAAGTTTGGATATGATTTGAGCGATGTTACCGTGAAAGATCTTCTCACAAAAAAGATATTAATTCGTCAATATGCAGTGGAGACTGATATACATCCATTTGTAAAAGGTATAAGTTTCGGCAACGTATGGAAGAATAGGATAAAAGCCAAATTCGGTAACACCTATGTTGATTTTGCTTCATTAGATAGCCTAATAGAGATGAAGAGGGCTGCTGCTCGTGCAAAGGATTTGGAAGACCTCAAGTACTTAGTCCGTCTGAGAAAGAAAAAACAGAAAAAAGACAAATAGGTAAAATAAATTTCCAAATGTTGTAAATTTAGAACATTATGTTGCAGTAAAGCATCATAATACATTTTTCAATATATGATTTTGAAACCATTTATACTACTTACCTTTAGGATTTAAGGTAGATTTTTCCATAAATTATCTTGAAATCCAGTTGCAATTTTACAACATTATTGTAAAAGAATTTACAAAAAGTAACTAATTGGGTTTTTAACACTGCTTGAAGTGGCTTAAAATGGTGTTTTGTTTCGCCTGCGAGGTTTTTTATTCGTGGCATAAAACTTGCTTTTAATACGATTGAAGGCTTCAACTTTAGTTCAAAGGGGGGATAATGGTGTGGGTGGAGCATATAAAGGGAAAATTTAGGGGGAAATTTGTGTTTTCGAAGGAAGAGAATAATAGAAACTTCCGATAATAATTGGTTATACAAAACATTAAAGAGCTACGAAAGAGGAGTGGAATTCGAACTTTCAGATGATGCTGCATTGAACATAACAAAGTCCGATGTAGAATCTGGTTTGTTATTAATAAAAAAAGCTCAGATTTTGAAGATTTCATGGAATCGTATTGGTGAAATTGCCAAGAGAATGAGACTCTGCTCAACAAGTTTAGCAATTATAGGTTATTCCATCCTTGACGAAGACCCAGGTGTAAAATTAGAAGAATTACTGTCTAAAGATTATATGTTGATTTCACCTAAAGGTTTGCACCTCCTTAAAACCTTAGGGAAAAAATTCAAAGTTATGCGAGCTGGAAATGCATTCAAAATTGCACCTTATCACTAGAATTGTCAACTTGGAATCATAAGGAGGATGAACAAGTGTCAAAGAAGTTGAGTAAAGATTTCAAATTTATGCTTCGTGTTGTTATTTTCATGCTTGGATTATTCGTTTTTCTTCTTGCAGTTGGTATTGGTGTTGATTGCTGCACATACCGGGTGCTGAAGAGAGCTGGAAACGAAGCTTATGAGTCATTAGTAAGTCAATCGGGCACAAAATCGAGAAATGCATGGGACTATTACCTATCTGCCATAGCAATGTCTAAGAACATCGAATCAAACAAAATGCTCGAAATGTACCTTGATAGTAAAATCGAAACCACACCCGAAATTAAAGGAGTTATGAAAGCAGCTGAGACAGCTATAAAAAAAATCAGGCAGGGTTCAGCAATGACATACTGCTCTATCCCTTATAATTACAAGAAAGGCTTGGAGCTCAAAATCCCAGACTTCGTGACTTTGAGAAACTTAGTCAGAATTATGTGTGTTGAGTCTTTGTATAAAATTAGAAACGGTAGAACAGAGGAAGGGGTCAGTGATTTGTTATGTGTGATGAAACTTGGAGAACATATAGAGTGCGCAGCACCTTTGTTACTTAACCAGATGATAGGCAGTTTTTACATTTCGGAAGCCTTAAAGGTTTTAAAAATAGGTTTGTCCATCGGGCTATTTAATGATGATGAATTGAAGCAAATATATAGTTCGTTAACTCAGATTGAGGAAGATTTGCCTTTCGTGAGCGCAGCTCTGGAGGGTGAAGAAAAGAAGATTAAGGTATCCTTTGCCCATCTCTCAATTGGGCAAACATCAAAACTCATTTTACTAAGGTCTTCACAGGGAACAGAAAAACCGTTTTTTTTTGAAAGATTAAAATTGAGACTTTCGTGCTGGCGGTATCTTTTCTCTCCAAGATTTGCAGCAGTAAAAAGCTTTGGATTTATGGACAAGGTTGTAGAGAGGATGAAAGAAATTGAAATTAAGTCTAATTCGAACTTAAGGAACGCAAATTTCACTATTAAACCGGAAGAATTACTACAGGAAAGGATGAATAGATATGTACGAATAAATCCTGTATTCAGAATTATTGATGTAAACGTTATGAGTTTGTTTCATAGAAAATTGCAGTGTATCACGAGAATCAAGGTTTTGAAGTTGGCTTGCAATCTCTGTGCTTATGACCTGGAATATGGGCATTTTCCAAAGTATCTTGAAGACATCGGTGGTGATATTATATTGGACTTCAACACTGGTGAGAAATGGGAATACACCAACTGGATTGACTCCATAACTGTTTTTAGTCCTGGTCCGAGTTTTCAAACCACGAAAGATGATGTTTCTGTAACTCTCTTCTTACGGGCAAAATAAAAACAATTTGACATTTTTGATTTTTAATTTATAATTGTGTATATGTTTAAGAAAACTTTTGGTCTTATTTTCGTATTTTTCCTTCTTTTGCAGTGCTCGATTCAAAGTGCTGTGAAATGGACTTTGGAGACGGAATTAGAGTTTAAGACGGATTTGATGAAACCGATTGATATAGATGATGACAACGTTGATGAATTGATAATGAAGGGATATTGCACATATATTATTAGGGATCAGAAGGGAACTATAATCGAAGAAAAACTTTTTGATGATAATAACTATTTCTTCATAGACGCAGTTAGTCTTGACAACAGTCCCCAAAAAGAGCTCATCTTTCAGAAGGTTTACAGTGACACTCTGTGTTTAATTACATTTGAAAGTGGGAACAAAGAATGCAGGGTCAAGCTATTTTCAGTGAAGGATATTAATCCGCCTAAAGGTTGGCAAGGTGGATGTGGAAAAGTATATGCTGCTGACTTGAACAAGGACGGTTTCAGTGAACTTGTCTGTTTTATAAGAACAGGATACGATGTTCATCCCCGCGGTATCTTCGTGTATGATTATCATAACAAAAGAGAACTATGGCACCTGTTGATTGGTGGAAACCCATATTTCGGTTCATGTTTTTGTCCGTTCTTGAATGACAATGTTCATTCAAAAGATAATTGGGTCATTTTCGGAACCGCTGCTCATTGCAATGGAGGTTTAGCAAACGGAGTTGACGATTATTCTTCGTATGTTATTGTCCTTGATAGCAAAGGAAAACTTGTCTGAAAAAAAAAGTTGGTGACAAATCAACAACGGCTGTGCCGTGCTGCATTGACATTGACAGAGATGGACTTATCGAGGTTGTTGTAATTGAAGAAGCAGGATTAGCCGACAATAGAAAACCTAATTCTCTTCTAATACTTGAAGGTGAAACTGGAGAAATTGAACACTATATAAATACAGGAGAGAAATTTTTTGGTATGAAAGTCTGTGATTATAACCGTGATGGGCGCTTGGAGATTATTACCGGGAATACGGATGGCAAAATGCGAGTTTTTGATGATTCTCTTAATAAAATTCAGGAAGTATCCTTTCCCACAAGCGTTAAAGTTCTTTCAGTGTGTGATTTCGATGGGGATGGAACAAATGAAATTTTGCTTTCAACAAGAAATAGCAAACTTTTCATACTCAACGAGCAACTGAAGACTATTCTTGAGCAAAATATTATACCTGGAGAGAATTTTGTGCGTGCTGATATTGTCAACTGCGGCAGAAGAAAAAAGCTGCTTTTCAAGGTCAGGAGTGATAGCATTTCTTCATACAAACTGATGTCGGTTGTTCCCGTAGTTCAGATTATAAATAGAAAACCTTACAATTTCATTATTATAGCAGTTCCTCTTATGGTCTTGTGTGCATTGGTCATTGCTGTTATTTATTATTTTCGTTTGGCAGCAAGATTAAGGAGAGTGGTAAATTTCGTTCCCAGCGGTTTATTCATAATCGATTTTAAAAACAAAATAGCTTTCATGAATACTCGTGCAGCAAAAATGTTTCACAAAGAGATGGAGGAGGTCTATAGTAAACCATTTATTGATATATGTACTGATGATAAGGAACGGAAAGTGCTTGATAAATGGTTGGCAAATCCCGAGGTGCAAAAATCATTTACATTTGATAGTATTTTAGATGGAAAAACAAGGAAGTTAGAAGCAAAGAAACGTGTTTTGAATAATAGCAATAAAGTTGTACTGATAGAAGACAAAACAGGTAAGTATACAAGCGATAAGATAGTATCGTGGGCGGGATTTGCACAGAAGTTGGCACATGAGGTAAAGAATCCGCTTTCGACGATAACATTAACACTTCAGCGACTGCAGAGTCTTTACAGGAAGGAACTTGGCAAAAGTGCAGGGGGACTTGATACATACGCAAATTCCATTTTAGAGGAAGTAGATAGATTGCGTGGAACAACGGATAGATTTATGAGGTTTTTATCTATAGAGAAGCCGAATTTTGAGTTAAATGATATAAATTCCCTTATTGAAGCAGCTTTAGAGAAATATGATAGAATATTACCAAGAGGAGTAAAGATCAAGAAGTCATATGGGAAGAACATACCGTCAGTGGATTGTGATAGCAGTCAGATAATGGTATTATTGAACAATTTGATAGAGAATGGGTTAGAGGCGGTAGGGGGTAGTGGAGTATTGAGTGTAAGGAGTTTGTTGGTGGAGAAGATTATTGATGGTAAGATAGGGAAGTATATTGAGGTAAGCATAGAGGACAGTGGTGCTGGAATAGCAGGAAAGGATTTGCCGAATTTATACAAAGCCTTTTACACTACGAAGGAGGGTGGAACAGGATTAGGGTTACTGATATCGCGTCAGATAATGGAACAGCATAAAGGAGAGATAAGTATACAGAGTAAGGAAGGTATTGGAACAACTGTGACGGTTCAATTTCCAGTAGAGTTAAGGAAAAATAATAATAGCAGGAGAAAAGATGAAATTAGGTAAACGAAGGTTAAGAACAATAATAACTTATGAGTGAGTCTAATGAAAACAACATTTAATATGGTTGCGGTTTTGATGTTTATTCTTAATGGTGTGTATGCAAGTAATAAATGGATGTTAAGAAGGGATTTTGAAATTCAGGCAATTTCGTTTAAAACCATTGATTGCAATAATGACGGAATTGATGAATTTATGGTAACGATTGACAACAGAAATTTCGTCGAAGATTTGCATGGAAACATTATAAAGCAAATAACCCTACCGAATAAGAATTATTCTTTTGTTGGTGCTGTAAAATTGGAAAATGAAAAGGATAAGAAGTTTATATTTCAGGTGATTGAAAACGATACACTATACGTGCTTATTTACGAGAGTAATAAGTTTATTGAAAAATTTAGTATTGTATCTCGAAATGACAATCATCTGTCTCTAAATTGGGATTGTATTGTAACACAAGTTTGTTCTGCGGACCTTAATGATGATGGTTTTAACGATCTAATATGCTTACTATCAACAAGCTACAATCTAAAACCAAGGGGTCTATTGGTTTATGATTATCATAACGCCAAGGAATTATGGCATTACTGGCTTGCTGGGAGTCCTTACCTTGAACCGTCCTCACATTTTGATTATCTCAAGAATATAGGAAATGGTGAGAAAACCAATTTCGTTATTGGGACAGCTGCTCCGGGAAATGGCAATAAAGAAAATTGTATGACTGATTCTTTATCGTATGTTGTCGTCATTGACAGAACAGGGAGAATTGTGTGGAAGCGGCAAATTGGTGATTTGTCTACTTTAACAAGGGCATTGACACGAGATATCGATAGAGATGGGGAAAGTGATGTTATTGCTCTTGAAGAAGGTGGATTAGCTAGCAATAAACAGCCAAATTCTCTTTTTATACTGGATGGAAAAACAGGCAAAACAAAGCGTTACATTCATACTGGAGAAAGGTTCTTGGGCATTGAAGTATGTGATTTAAGTCGGGACGGAGAATTAGAAATAATTACGGGAAACAGCGATGGCACAATCCGTATTTTTAATGATTCCCTAAATTTGGAGCAGGAAAGGCATTTCAATACAACTATAAGGGTTCATACAGCGTCTGATTTCAATGGAGATGGAAGAACTGAAATTCTTGTGTCAACAGGAAATCGCAAGATAATTCTCTTGGACGAGCATCTGCAGACAATTTTGGAGCAGCAATTTGAGTACGGAATTAATGTTTTTGCTGCTTCTGTTAACTGCGGAAGAACCAAGAAAATGCTTTTAACAATAGGAGATAACTCTCCATTCACAAGTAAGATAATGTCGGTTGTTCCCGTCTCACCTCTTGGAGCGAAGAAACCTTGCAGTATTATTTTGATTGTGGTTTTTCTGTTGGTGTTGAGCAGTGCAATTTTTGGGATTATTTGTTTTGCATATACAACAAAGAGAATAAGGAACATTAGAAGAACGGCAAATATTTTACCATATGCTTTTATTATGTTCAACCAGAAGCAAAGAATTACATATATGAATAATCTTGCCAAAAAAGTGTTTAAGATGGAAGGAGAAAGGTTCACTGATAAGCAGGTTGATGCCCTTATTCAAGATACAGATAGGGAGCGTTTTCATAATTTCTTGAAGTCAGAAAAGAAAGAAGAGATTCTCAGGTTTACTTCAAAAGGTGAGGAAATGGAAAGAAATTTTGAGGCACGTCTTTATCCGTTTAACAGTGAACGTTTTATTATAGTAGAGGATATGACGAGTAAATATTTAAGCGATAAGATAGTATCGTGGGCGGGATTTGCACAGAAGTTGGCACATGAGGTAAAGAATCCGCTTTCGACGATAACATTAACACTTCAGCGACTGCAGAGTCTTTACAGGAAGGAACTTGGCAAAAGTGCAGGGGGACTTGATACATACGCAAATTCCATTTTAGAGGAAGTAGATAGATTGCGTGGAACAACGGATAGATTTATGAGGTTTTTATCTATAGAGAAGCCGAATTTTGAGTTAAATGATATAAATTCCCTTATTGAAGCAGCTTTAGAGAAATATGATAGAATATTACCAAGAGGAGTAAAGATCAAGAAGTCATATGGGAAGAACATACCGTCAGTGGATTGTGATAGCAGTCAGATAATGGTATTATTGAACAATTTGATAGAGAATGGGTTAGAGGCGGTAGGGGGTAGTGGAGTATTGAGTGTAAGGAGTTTGTTGGTGGAGAAGATTATTGATGGTAAGATAGGGAAGTATATTGAGGTAAGCATAGAGGACAGTGGTGCTGGAATAGCAGGAAAGGATTTGCCGAATTTATACAAAGCCTTTTACACTACGAAGGAGGGTGGAACAGGATTAGGGTTACTGATATCGCGTCAGATAATGGAACAGCATAAAGGAGAGATAAGTATACAGAGTAAGGAAGGTATTGGAACAACTGTGACGATTCAATTGCCATTAGATTTGAATAATGTTGAAGCAAAATAGGATATGCTTCGACCAATTAATATAGAGGACAAAAAAAATGAAAAAAAATGGATATAACATTCTGATTGTTGACGATGAAAAAAAGATATGCGGTATCTTAAGTGAAATTCTGAAAGATGAAGGCTATTCTGTCAGAGTTGCCAATAATGGTAAGGATGCTCAAAAGGTTATTAAAGACGATAATGTTGATTTAGTTCTTCTTGATCTTAAACTCCCGGATACTAACGGAATGACGCTTCTACAAGAGTTTAAGAAAGCAAAAGCAGATATATCCATTGTTATGATATCTGCGTTTGGAACAATTTCAAAGGCGGTAGAAGCAACAAAATTAGGCGCAGATGATTTTATTGAAAAACCACTTGAAACAACAAGGGTTCTTACCACAATCAAGAACGCCATCGAGAAAAGAGAGTTGTTCAAAGAATCGGAGCGAATGAGGAATGACATGCTTGAAAGGTATAGGATGCTGGGAGAATCAGAGAAGATTAAACAGGTCATCTCAATCGTTGAAAAGGTTGCTCCTACCAATGCAATTGTTCTAATTCAGGGTGAATCGGGAACAGGTAAAGAGCTGGTTGCCAGGCTTACTCACAACAGAAGCATTAGATTCACAAAACCTTTTGTCAAGGTGAACTGTGCTGCAATCCCGGGGGAACTCATAGAAAGCGAGCTTTTTGGCTATGAAAAAGGTGCGTTTACAGGTGCTTACGGACAGAAAAAGGGTCAGTTTGAAATTGCTAATACGGGGACATTGTTCCTTGATGAGATTGGCGATATGAGCAAGAAGGCTCAAGCAAAGGTTCTTGGTGCGATAGAGGAAGGAAATTTTAGACGCATTGGAGGGAAAGAAGCTATTGATATTGATGTTAGAATTGTTGCGGCAACGAATAAGGATTTGAGGAGTTTAATTGAGGAAAAAAAGTTCAGGGAAGATCTTTACCAAAGGTTGAATGTTGTCTCAATTTTCGTTCCTCCTTTGAGAGAGAGAAAAGAAGATGTATCGACTCTTGCAGAAAGTTTCATAAGGGAAACTTGCTCAGAAAACAACAGGGAAATTAAGAGACTAACAAAAGGGGCTGTGAGGTTTTTGCAAAATTGTAAATGGCCTGGCAATGTAAGGGAATTGAAGCATCTTATGTCAAAACTGGTAATCCTCGAGGAAGCAACAAGTATTAAGGCAGAACATATTGAAAAAATACTTGGTGCTTCTCCAAAGCAAATTTCAGTCGAGGGTAGTTTTCAGGAGGCTAAAGATAGATTTGAGAGGGACTATATTATTTCAATCTTGA
This sequence comes from uncultured bacterium, assembly GCA_964392665.1. Classification (GTDB taxonomy): domain Bacteria; phylum Hydrothermota; class E44-bin80; order E44-bin80; family E44-bin80; genus CAYMQB01. The sequence goes on from CAYMQB010000031.1 coordinate 32,902, forward strand.
ACAGGAATCGCTGGAAAATATCTGATACTGCTCGAGAACTGAAGATGGATAGAAGTTCGTTGTTTAGAAAGATGAAGAAGATGAATATAAGGAAAATTTAATTATTTACGGATTTCCCCAAACTTTGATTTTAGGCTTGACAGAATATTAATTATTCTATAATGTGTTATTATGAAATCCATAATCAATTCCCTTCTTTATACAATCTTGAGAGGTGAACTCGTGGTTATGTGTTATTGGGAAGAATATAGAATAAAATGTGAAGAAAATGTAGACGAATAGTAATGAAAAAATCAAGCGTTAATAACACAAAGAGAGTTACTCCACCTAAGATGTCTTTATTAAAAAAGCTCTTCATAGGATTAGCCACAGTTTTAATTGCAGTTGTTGTCGCCTTTTCCTGGTTTTTAATATCATTGTTTTCTGAACCAGATATGGCAAAAATGCCTGAATACTACCCATTTAAATCAGTAAAAGCAAAAGCACAATATTTGAAATATTATGATAAAAGGGCTAAAGAATGGCCAGTTGCTTCGGAATCCATAACAGTGGAAACACCATATGGAAAAACTTTTGTTCGTATAAGCGGTCCAATGAATGGTCCTTCTTTGGTATTGTTGCCATCTACGAGTGCATCATCTCTTATCTGGATGTCAAATATTAAGGCTTTGTCCGAACAATACAGAGTATATGCAGTAGACAACATTTACGACTTTGGTCGAAGCATAAATAAACTAAACATAAAAAGTTCCGATGATATGATGAATTGGCTTGATGAGCTGTTTAGTGCTCTTGAACTTGGAGACAGTATTAACCTTATGGGTCTCTCATATGGTGGTTGGCTGACAAGTCAATACACACTAAATTATCCAAATAGATTAAACAAAGTTGTATGGGTTGCTCCGGCAGCTACACTGTTTGAGCTTCCATGAGAGTGGGTGTGGCGTGGAATTCTATCCGTCTTGCCTCATCGTTACTTTATGAAAAAGTTTATGGTTGAGTGGCTCTTTGAGGATTTATTGGAGAGAAATGATGAAACCAGCTTAAAACAGTTGGATGAACTAACCGATGATGCAATGATGGGTCTTAAATGTTTCAGATTTCGGATGCCAGTTGCACCATCTGTATTAACAGATAATGAGTTACAGCGTATAAAAGTGCCAACGCTCTTTTTAGTCGGTGAAAACGAGAAAATATATTCTGCAAAGAAAGCTGTTGAGCGCCTCAATACTGTAGCTCCACAGATACAAACGGAGATTATTCTCAATGCAGGTCATGATTTGACAGTTGTTCAGACAGAATTAGTGAATAAAATGGTTCTTGATTTCTTGATGAAAACCGCCGAACCAATTAAATAATTAGATTGATTATTTGAAAGGGAAGTTAGAAGAAAGAACGCAGATGAACTCAATCGTTCATTCCTTAAGGGAAGTGAGAAAGAAATGAGTGAAGGAAAGGAGGAGTATCAGCTGTGAAATTTGCAGAATCCATTACCGATCTAATCGGTCAAACGCCATTACTTCGTCTTCAACGGTTATGTCCGGATCAGAATGTTTTTGCAAAATGTGAATTCCTCAATCCTGTCAGCCTGAAAGATCGTCCGGTTTTTCAGATCATTCAAGATGCTGAGCAACAAGGTGAGTTAAAACCCGGAGATACACTAATAGAGGCTACCAGTGGGAACACCGGTATGGCAGTATCCTGGATTTCAGCCATCAGAGGTTATCATGCGATTCTGGTAATGTCAGAGATTCAGAGCATCGAACGACGTAGCATAATGAAGGCATTCGGTGCGGAACTGGTTCTCACTCCAGCTTCGGAAGGTACTGCCGGCGCTCGTAAAAGATTGAAGCAAGTACTCGGAGAACACCCGGAGTACTTCTATATAGGACAGCATGTAAACCCATCTAATCCGAGAGCGCATTACCAGACAACAGGACCCGAGATCTGGTTTGACACGGATGGAAAAGTTGATATTCTTGTGGCAGGTCTTGGCACAGGGGGTACACTTTGCGGTGCTGGGCGCTATTTGAAGGAACATAAACCGGAAGTCAAGCTCATTGCTGTAGAGCCGGAAAATTCACCTTACATCTCAAAGGGGATTTTCAACCCACATAGGATGATGGGTACCGCTCCTGGCTTCGTGCCCAAAACGGTAGATAGAGGCCTGATCGATGACTTCTTCCTGGTGTCTGAGGAGGAAGCGTTTTCAATGTGCCGTCGCATTTCCAGGGAGGAAGGAGTTCTGGTAGGGATCACCTCGGGTGCTACGGCATATGCAGCAATGCAACTGGGCGCCCGTATTGAAAACAACAGCAAGACCATTGTCTGCGTTTTCGCGGATACCGGGGAGCGCTATCTCAGTGTGGAAGGATTGTTTCTGTCATAGCGTTGCAAACGGATCCAGATGTTCAAGTTTCGATAGGGATACGTATTTATACCGTGCATCCTTTTTTAGAATCCTGGAGTTTCTTTTCTATTTGACAAAGAAGTGTGATTTTGTTATAGTGTATTAAGTTAAGCGCCTGTAGCTCAACTGGATAGAGTAACGGACTACGAATGCGATGCAAGCCTTTTCATAACTCCCTATATTTCAATATAATACATTATGGTCATTGAACTTAATCTTCATTCTATTTCACTCAATCTCACTCAATTTCACCCAATTTAATCTTCTCATAGTCACAAATTGGTCACAAACCTTTCACTTTGTGGACACTTGAAATTTTTCTCTTACAACAGAAAAACAGCCCCAAAATGGAGGCTGTTTTATTCTGCATCCCAATAATAATTTTCGCTTTTTGAAAGCAAATGAATTCTATAATTTTAGCGTATCTCTTTGGTTACCTTATTATTGTTACCTTAATAGATTCGTTATTAAATTTACTTCCTAATCTTAATCTCAAAAAATAAATCCCACTCGGAATTCTATTTGTGGATAATGTTACCCTATTCTTACCAGAAACAAGATTCCTCAAAGTGAACGTT
>CAYMQB010000032.1:0-35572 GCA_964392665.1 uncultured bacterium
GACAGGTTCTTAATTATCGAGTGTTTTATGTCTACAGAGGTGGTTTTTACAGCCAATTTTTGCTTGACATATATGTTAAACTGTGTTAGAAAAAACACATTAAAACATAGACTGGAGGTAAAATGGCTGTTGATCTTGTAAACAAAATTTTAGAAACGGAAAAAGAGGCAGATAAGATACGAAAAAATGCAGAAAATGAAGCGGAAAAGAAAGTTAATGAAGCAAGGGAGAAGGCAAAGAACTTGATTAGCAGGGCTTTAGCTGAACGAGAAGGTGAAATCGAAAATGCTATTGAACAGGCACAAAAAGAATCTATTAATACGCTTGATAAGATGAAAAAGGAGCAAGAAAAACTAATAAAAGACATAGATTTAAAACGGGAAAAGTCCTTTGATAAAGCAGTTAAGATGTTACTAAAGGAGATTTTAGGTTAATGGGAATAGCGTCTATGAGTAAGGTTTCCATTGGCATTCATTGCTCAGAGAAGAATGGAGTTTTGAAACGACTACAGGACTTGTCGGCTCTTCATATAACAAAGATTGAAGAGGAAATTGAGGAAAAGATAGAGCAAACGCCAGATGAAATGAGGATAAGAGAACTTGAAGCACGACTTTCTCGCATTGGTGATGCGATTTCCTTCACAAGAGGTTACGTTAACCAGGAAGGTTTCCTGCAAGGACTTCTTCCTCAGAAGTTGCCTGTTTCAGAACAGGTTTATAGTGACACACTGAAGAAATTCGACTTCGAATCGGCGGCAAAAAAGATAGAACAACTTGAGGAACAGCTTTCACAATTGAAATCAGACAAAGAGCATTTATTTTTGACACAAGAGATGACAGAACCCTGGGTCAATCTTGAAACCGATGTCCAACTCCTTAAACCTACAAGAACGACGTTGTTACTTCCAGGACGAATTAGCAAGAGATTTTACAACAACGAATTCAGAAAGAAGTCAGAAAATGCCGAATTAGAAATACAGGAAGTAAGTGAGTCCAAGAACGAGATATTCGCAGTAGTGCTTTTTCACAAGAGTAACGAAGATGTTTGTCGAAACCTGCTTGACGAAGTTAACTTTGTTACAGAGGATTTCAGGGGTCTTGAAGGAAAAGCGCAGGAAATCTATGATAATGGTAAAGCGAGATTAGACGAGATGGATGGAAAAATCGAGGAGCTCTCGGAAAATGGAAAGAAGTTTGCTGAATTTCACGAAGCTCTGCTAATGCTTTATGACGATACTATAGACGAAATTTCTCGATTGAATTCTGTTAAAGAAGGTTCAATAACGAAAACATCGTGCATAATTCAGGGATGGGTTGAAAAAAAAAGGAAACAAGAACTTGTTAAATTGGCAGCAGAATACGATGCTGTGGAGTTATATGATACTGAGCCTGAAAAAGGAGAAAATCCGCCTGTAAAATTGGTGAATAGAAATATATTTAAACCTTTTGAAATCGTTACCAACCTTTACGGCACACCAAATTATAAGGAACTTGATCCAAGTCCTCTCCTTGCTATCTTTTTCGCCGTCTTCTTTGGTATCTGCATTACCGACGCCGGATATGGCATCATCCTCGCTCTGTTAGCTCTGCTTCTTATGAAAAAAATGCCTACCGGTAAAAAATTCCTCTGGTTGATTTTCATCGGCGGTATCTTTACAATCATCGAGGGTGCTTTACTTGGAGGTTGGTTTGGAGACCTTTTCAAAGGAACATACCTTGATGGAATTCTAAAATCTATTATGATTTTTGATCCGATGAAATCATATTTCGTGTTTTACAGACTGGCACTCCTCTTTGGCGCTATCCAGATATACTGGGGCCTGATATTGAAAGTCTATGAAGAAATAAGAAACAAGAATTTCCCAGCTGCATTCTTCGAAGGAGTCGTATGGATATCACTAATTTCATCTCTTTTGGTGCTGCTCTTCGCATCGGATTTTTGCGTACAACTCAATTTGTCGTCATCAAATCTTTTTCCTGGCAGTCTGGTGAAACCCTTTGGCATCTTAACATTGCTCTGTTGTGTAATTGTCATCGCGTTTGGTGCTCGAAGTGAAAAAAATCCATTTTTTAGACTTTTTCTCGGTGTTCTTAGGTTAACCATTCTTGGAGGTATCTTCTCCTATCTTGGCGATTTTCTTTCTTATATCAGGTTAATGGCTCTTGGACTTGTAACTGCGGGAATTGCAGGAGCTATTAATGAAATCGCACGGATGACACTTGGTATTCCCATTGCTGGGATTATCATATTTGTTATTATTCTCATCGGTGGTCATCTCTTCAATTTAGGGATAAATACCCTTGGCGGTTTTGTGCATACTTTGAGGCTGCAGTACGTTGAATTTTTCCAGAAATTCTTCACCGGGGGAGGGAAAGCCTTCAACCCATTGCGAAGAAACGAAAAGCATATTGTGCTAACACAAGCATAATTAATTTAGGAAAACAAAATGAATCTTAATTTTGCAGAGAAACGTTCATTAAAACCAAAGGAGGTTACATGGATGGAGTGGGAATTGCAATCGCCGGTAGCGCTATGGCTGCATTCCTCGCTGGAGTAGGGTCAGCAATAGGTATTGGTATTGTTGGTCAGCAAGCAGCAGGTGTACTCAGTGAAGACCCTGAAAAATTTGGAAGTCTTTTTCTCCTCGTTGTTCTACCTGGCACACAGGGATTCTACGGTTTTCTTGCTTCCATGCTCGCTATGGGAAAAATAACACCAAGTATAAGCATGGTCGATGGATGGCGCGTCCTCTTTGCCTGTCTTCCTATCGCAATAGCCGGCTTAATTTCAGCCATACACCAGGGAAAAGTTTGTGCTGCTGGCGCAAACTTGGTTGCAAAGAGGGCTGATCAGGCAATGAAAGGAGTAATGTACGCAGTTATGGTAGAAACATATGCAGTCTTGGGACTAATTATAACCATTTTCTTGTTGGCCAAAGTCTAAAAGCGTTTTCGCATAAAAAATATTATGATTGTCTTAAAAATGTATACTAAATCGGGAACATTAAGAATCAACTAAGGAGGGATTGATTTGGCAGATAGCAGAATCAGAGAGAAGATACTTAAAGATGCAAAAGATGATGCGAACAGGATAATAAAAGAAGCTAAGGAGAAAGCAAGAGGCATAATAAAGCAGGCAACAGCCGAAGAGATGGATGTCAGGAAACAAACAAAAGAACTCGCTATGAAAGCTAAAAATCGGGAGCTGGAACGACGGTTTTCGGAATCGCGTATGCATAATAAAGCCCAGATTTTAGCCGAAAAGAGAAAAGTAATCGATTCTGTTTTTGCTGAAGCTAAAAACCGGATACTCTTACTCGAAAAACGTGAGTACATAAAATTCATTTGCAATATGATAAAAGACGAGGTAAAGAAAGGTAAATTCTCACTCGTTTTATCTGGTAAAGATGTTAAGAGGTTTGGTAAGGGGATTTTTAAAGAGATTTTGCTTGAGTTAGGTTGCAAAGAAGAAACTGAATTCGAAAATTCGAATTTCGATGGTGGATGCATCCTAAAGAAAGATACCTACGAATTCAATGCTACCGTTGATACGGTTCTCCATAAAATTAAAGAGAGTTTCGAAGGTGAACTGGCAAAAATCCTGTTTTCTTGATTGCAAAAGAGGAATGAATCTTGGAATGAGAATCCCGAGGTTCGGAAATTAAAAGAACCAAACAAAACGTTAAACTATGATTGAGTTTAAAGCTGATATGAAGTATGCATACTCTACTGGAAGGGTTAGAGCATTAGAGACGAAGTTGCTCTCGAATACAAAAGTTGAAAAGATGATAGAAAGTCCAACCATCGGCGATGCCCTTGTTTATCTTGAAGACACTGCATATGATGACACTCTTGGTGAGATAAGCGTCCCTGGTAAATATCAAGAGATGGTGAAGGAGGAAAAAAAGCTTTCGTCATTTTTAATGGGAAAATTGATATTTGATGAAGAGATAAGAGATTTGCTCAAAATTCCACACGATTTCCTAAATTTGAAGTTACTTATAAAGGGTAGGCTTAGTGAAGTGGATACATCCTCTTTTCTTTCAAGTTTCGGGACTTTTCCTGTTGATATTATGGCACAGGCTTTCCAGACCGAGAATTTTAGCCTTTTACCCGAATTTATGAGGGAAATCATAGGCTTAGCAATTGCACATCACTACCTTAAGAAAGATCTTAAATCCGTAGAATTTCTCATTGATAATTTCGAGTACAAATATATGCTTTCTTTAGCCGAAAGAACAAAAATTCCCTTTCTTAAATACTATGTTAAGACGAAAATAGACCTGGCAAATATTGAATCGTTTCTGAGAATTAAATATTTTGATACATCTGATGATTGCAGTGAAGTGTTGATAAAAGGAGGAGAATTAAGTGTAAGTTTTTTTCTGAAAATGACCGGAGAACAAATTGAATCATTGTCATCTTCATTCAAGAACACACCTTACGCAAACCTTGCCGTTATTGGTATTAAGGATATAGTTGAGAAGGGACGGTTTTCTAGTCTCGATAAGGAATCGGATAATTTAATAATGCACATAATGCGCTGTACACGTTATGTTACATTTGGAGTCGAACCTGTATTTGCTTATTTCATTGCGCGGGAAGCAGACCTTAACATAATTAAGATGATACTTATTGGAAAACTGAATGAAATGCCAGCGGAACAAATGCGCGAAAGGATTCCTGCGACTTTTAATTAGATAATACAATGAAGGGTAAGATAGCTGCGGTTGGAGAAAGAGATATTATTGAACCCTTGAAAATGGTAGGGGTAGACATATATCCGGTCAATAAAGAAAATGTGAAGGAAATTCTTGTGAAAGTCCTAAATAAAAAGTATTCCGTTGTTTTGATCGGCGAAGACAGCATAGAAGGTATTGAATCTCTTTTTTTGAAGCTTTCTTCGAGACCAGAGACGAGTATAGTTCCAATTCCGGGTAAAGGCAGGAGTAAAGGTCTTGCTTATAACAGATTAAGAGAAACGATAAAGAGAGCGGTTGGAACCGACATACTGAAGGAAAACAATGAAGGATAGTATACCAAATAGTGATTTCCCCATTAGAATAATTGGGGAGAAATGTACTCTATGTGGCATCTGCGTTGATTCCTGCCCTGTAGGGGCGATGAGCGAGGATGACGGGAAGATACTAATAGATGAGAATTTGTGTACGGTATGTGCAGTGTGTTCTTCCGTTTGCCCGGAAGATGCAATTATAGTCGAGAGGGAGTCAGAAAGAAGTACAAATTTGGGAGATTATAAAGGGGTTTGGGTTTTTGCCGAGCAGAAGAAGGGAAAAGTGGAATCGGTGGTTTTTGAATTACTTGGGAAGGGGAGGGAACTTGCAGAAAAATTGAAATGCGAGGTTTCAGCAGTATTGATGGGTAATAGTATAGCGGGTGAGACAGAATTGCTGATTCAAAAAGGTGCGGATAATGTTTTCTTGATAGACCAACCTGAACTTGAAAATTTTCTTCCTGAAGCATATTCAAAGGTTTTGAGAGAACTAGTTCTGGAATACAAACCAGAAGTGATTTTAGCAGGTTCAACAACCATTGGGCGTTCACTCTTTGGAAGACTCTCCGTAAGTTTGAGAACCGGTTTGACGGCAGATTGCACAGAGCTGGATATAGACAAAGAAGATGGAAAACTCATACAGACAAGACCTGCCTTTGGTGGAAATATTATGGCTACAATCATAACACCGAATTCAAGACCGCAGATGGCTACAGTAAGGCACAAGGTTATGAAGGAATTAGCTTTAGATAAGAAGAGAACGGGAAAGATTGTTAGAAAAACCTTTCCAAAAGACATTACAGATTCAAGGAGTAAGTTTATAGAGTACGTCGAAGACCTTTCACAGCAGGTCAAATTGACCGAAGCCGACATAATCGTTTCGGGTGGAAGGGGGCTTTGTGCTCCTGAAAATTTCAAACTGATAGAATCGTTAGCAAAGGTGCTTAACGGTGCAGTCGGAGCTTCAAGACCTGTGGTTGATGAAGGATGGATACCCTACTCGCACCAGGTTGGTCAAACGGGGAAAACCGTTTCGCCGAAATTATATGTAGCCGTTGGGATTTCAGGTTCTGTTCAGCATATTGCAGGGATGCAATCATCGGATATTATCATTGCAATTAACAAAGATCCGGATGCTCCAATCTTCAAATTATGTGATTACGGCATAGTTGGAGACCTTTTCGAGGTCTTACCTGAACTAACCAGAAAACTGAAAGAGGCTTTCTAGTAATGACAAATAATGCACTTAAGTGGAACATTGATTCGCTTAAGCAGGATGATAATTTTTTCAGGCTGTCTTTCGCGCCTGAAAAAATCGGTGTTCAAAATGGGCTCATTGAAGGAGAAATCAGGGGCAAGATTAATCTGAAAAAGCAAGGAAGAAAGGTTGAATTGATAGGAACGATTTCATTCACGGTAATGCTGGAATGTGCGCGGTGTTTTAAAAAATTCAGTGCAGACAAGAGCAAAAAGGTTCGTTTGTTTTTCATCGAAGGTGAAATGCAAAAAGAAAAAGATATGAGAAAGCTTTCCTCAATGGATGATTTGATGGAGTATTATGAAAACGATATAATAGACGTAGGTCCAGTATTTCACGATTCAATTTGTCTTTCTGTTCCAATGAAACCACTATGCAAGGATGACTGCAAAGGATTATGTCCTATTTGTGGAATCAACCTTAACGAAGAGTACTGCAGTTGCGGAGAAGAAAAAAGTGACCCAAGATGGGCACCTTTAAAAAAGTTGCTAAAAAAAGAATAGGAGGATGAATGGCTTTACCAAAACAAAGACATTCGAAAACAAGAGGTAGAAAAAGGAGGACACACTGGAAATGTTCTTTTCCTCAGCTAGTCAAATGTTCGCACTGTCATAGTTTAAAACTCCCTCACAGGGTATGTCAGAACTGTGGATATTATAAGGGAAGAGAAGTGATTAAGATAAAAGAGGAATAATGCGAATTGCAGTTGATGCTATGGGGGGCGATGAAGCTCCATTTGTTAATGTTTCCGGTAGTATTCAAGCCGTTAAAGAGGACAGCGATATCGATATTGTCCTCACCGGCAATGAGGATTCGATCAAGGACTGTTTTAAACAGATGGATTTAAAGCATGATAATTTCGAGATCGTTAATGCCTCACAGACCGTAGAAGCCCATGAGAAACCGACAGATGCATTCAGAAAGAAAAAAGATTCCTCGATTTCCGTTGGATTAAGAATGCTCAAAGAGAAAAAAGTTGATGCGTTTGTTAGCGCTGGCAATACCGGTGCTGTTGTTGCTTTTTCGATTTTCACTCTCGGGAGGTTAAAAGGTGTTCTAAGACCGGCTCTTGCAAGCTTTTTTCCAACGCTTTCCGGATGTTGTTTGGTACTTGATGTTGGAGCAACATCGGATACAAAGGCAATAAACCTTTTACAGTATGCAATTATGGGTTCTATCTATTACCAGAAAATTGTAGGCAAAGAAAATCCGCGAATTGGACTTCTTAGCATTGGTGAAGAAAGCACAAAGGGCAAGGGATTAACATATCAAGCGTTTCAAATGATTGAGAAGAGTGGATTGAACTTCACAGGTAACATTGAAGGAAATGATATCCTAAAGGGAAAAGCAGACGTAGTGGTGGCTGATGGATTTGCTGGAAATGCTATTCTTAAATTCGGTGAGAGTATTGTGAATATTATTTTGGATGGATTTAGAAATGCAGTCAAGGGAAATCTCAGGTATAAATTGGGGGGTATGCTTCTCAAGCCAGCGATAAAAAAATTGTTCAAAAGAATGAACTATGAGGAGTATGGTGGAGCCGCTCTTCTCGGTGTAGATGGGATTACCTTAATCTCACATGGAAGGTCCAATGCCAGGGCAATAAAAAGTGCCATACTTGCTGCACAAAAAGATGCAAGAGAGAAAGTAAATGAGATAATCAGTCAAAAGCTAAAAGGAATCAATATGGAAGGGAATAGTGGGTAAAATTGCTTTTATTTTTCCTGGACAGGGTTCGCAATATGTTGGAATGGGCAAAGGTCTATATGATAAGTTCGAAATATCCAGATCGATTTATGATGACGCTGAAAGAGTACTCGGCATTCCGCTTAAGAGAATTAGCTTTGAGGGACCGGAAGAGGAATTAAGGGAATCGAAGAATGCGCAAATAGCAATACTTGTTCATAGTTATGCAATCTACTCTTCTATCAAAGACAGTATACAACCCGATATAGTTGCGGGTCATAGTTTAGGTGAGTATACAGCGGTTCTTGTGAGTGGTTCAATAGATTTTAGTGATGCTTTACATCTTACCAGGTTAAGAGGAGAGTTGATGTCTCGAGCAGGAGAACAATCACCAGGTACCATGGCTGCAATTATTGGACTTGCCGCTGAAGATATAAAGAAGATATGCGCTGAACTTGAACCGGACGGGGTCATTAATCCTGCAAATTATAACTCACTGACTCAAACTGTAATAACGGGAGAGATTCCCCTTGTACATAAGGCTATGGAAATAGCAAAGACAAGAGGTGCAAAGAGGGCAATCGAGCTAAAAGTAAGTGGTGCCTTTCACTCAAAACTTATGACAGATGCTTTTATACCTTTCAAGAAAGTTTTACTAAAGCAGGAGTTCCGTAATCCAAAAATACCTATAGTTATGAATGTAACCGGAGATGTGGTTGACAATGAAAAGGAAATAAGGCAAGGAATTACAGAGCAAATTCTTAATCCTGTACAGTGGGTGAAGACGCTCTTCACATTGCAGGGGCTTGCAGTCGATACCTTTATAGAAATAGGTCCAGGAAAGGTTCTTAGTGGATTGGTGAAAAAGACAGTAAGGGACGCTGGAGTAAAGAATTTAGACAATGCGGAATCTCTGCAAGACTTCAAAGAAGAATTAAAGATTTAGCAGCGGATTTCGGTCTACAAGATAAAATGGTGGTATAAATGAAAGTGGCAATAATTACAGGTGGAGCGAGAGGAATCGGAAAAGAGATAGCTGTAAAACTTGCCTCTCTTAAGAATAGTATTATACTCTGGGACATTATTGAAAAGGGAGAGGAAGCAGCGAAGAATATAAGTGAATCTTTTGGAGTTAAGACTAAGTATTATAAGGTTGACGTTTCGAGCTACGATGAGGTGAAAGAAGCGACACGAAAAGTGCTTGACGATTTCGGGAAAACAGATATAATAGTCAATAATGCTGGAATCACGCGGGATGGATTGCTGCTCAGGATGAAACCGCAAGAATGGCAAAGCGTGATTAATGTGAACCTTAACGGATGTTTTAACTGCACAAAGGCAGTGTTAAAGACGATGGTGTCCAACAAATGGGGAAGAATCATCAACATATCTTCGGTTGTCGGGATAACAGGTAATTTTGGTCAATCTAATTATGCAGCTTCCAAGGCTGGAATAATTGGTTTTACGAAAAGTATAGCAAAGGAGGTAGCAAAAAGGAATATTACTGTAAATGCAATTGCACCGGGTTTTATAGAAACAGAGATGACTGTTTCACTTTCCGGTGAAGTAAAGGAAGCATATACAAAACAAATACCAATTCAGAGAATGGGAAAACCTATCGATATTGCAAATATGGTTGCTTTTCTCTCATCGGAAGAAGCTTCATACATAACAGGTCAGGTCTTCAATGTCGATGGCGGTCTTGTTATGTAATTCTATTTGAGGTTAAGTTTAATCGGAAAAAAGGAGGTATAATGTCACAATTCGATGAAGTTAAAAAGATAATTTGCGAGCAACTTGGTGTTGAAGAAGGTGCTGTCACAGAAGAAGCACGTTTTATTGAGGACCTTGGCGCTGATTCTCTTGACACAGTTGAGCTTATAATGGCTTTCGAGGATAAGTTTGAAATTGAGATTCCCGATGAAGAAGCTGAGAAACTAACTACAGTCGGCGAAGCAGTTAAGTTTCTTGAGAAGAAGTTGGGCAAGGCTTAGTATCTTAGTTGCTTTGAATTTGAAATAAAATCAAGTGTTTGTTTCTTCTAAAAAAGGGAAACGAAATTGTGTGTAAAAGGGAAAAAAATGAAAAAAAGAGTGGTTATTACTGGTCTGGGAAATGTAACGCCTATAGGGAATGATAAAGAGGTTTTTTGGAAGAACTTGGTCGAAGGAACAAGCGGTATTACCCTAATAACCAGGTTCGATGTTTCGGATTTTTCGAGCAAAATTGCGGGAGAAATCAAGAATTTCGACCCGAAGGAAGTAATTGACAGAAAAGACCTCAAGAGAAAAGACCCTTTCTGTCAGTATGCTATTGTGTCAGCGAATCAGGCAGTTGAGGATTCAGGTATCATACTCGAGAAAGAGAATCTAGAGAGAATTGGCGTTATTATAGCATCGGGTATTGGAGGGCTTTCGACCTGGGAAGAGCAGCATAAAAGATTACTCAGCAAAGGTCCGTCAAGATTAAGCCCCTTCTTTATCCCATCTATGATTGTGAATACTGCCGCAGGCTCCGTTGCAATAAAATATGGATTTAAAGGTCCGAATTTTGCGACATCATCCGCATGTGCTTCAAGCGGTCACGCCATAGGAGAAGCTTACGAAACAATAAAATCAGGGAGAGCGGATATAATGCTAACTGGCGGTTCTGAAGCGACAATTACCCCACTTGCACTTGCAGGTTTCTGTGTGATGAGAGCACTATCTACCAGGAATAGCGAACCTGAAAAAGCGTCCAGGCCTTTTGACAGAGAAAGGGATGGGTTCGTTATGAGCGAAGGTGCAGGGATATTGGTTCTTGAAGAACTCGAACATGCAAAGGCTCGGAAGGCTCATATTTACTGTGAATTTGCTGGATATGGTGCTTCAGACGATGCATTCCATATTACGGCACCGGATGAGGAAGGAAAAGGCGCAGTTTTATCTATGAAAAGCGCAGTAAAAAGTGCGGAACTAAATATTGAGGACATTGATTACATAAACGCACATGGGACTTCAACACCACTTAATGATAAAATTGAGACCGCTGCAATAAAGAACCTTTTCGGTAGGAACGTTAAAAAAATTCCAATAAGCTCAAATAAATCGATGATTGGACATATGCTCGGGGCTTCCTCTGCAACGGAACTCATAGCGACGACTCTAAGCATAGAGAATAATTTGATTCCTCCAACGATCAATTATGAGTTTCCCGATCCTGATTGTGACCTGGACTATGTTCCCAATGAAGCGAGAGAGACTGTTATTGATAACGCCCTGTCAAATTCCTTTGGATTTGGTGGACACAATGCAACACTCATTGTTAAGAAATTTGCAGAATAGATTCTGTCAGGTGAATCTCGTTCTAAGAATTTCACTTGAATGTTGACCGAAAGATTACAAAAATGAAACAAATTTCGGATTTACTGGGAATTGAACCCGATAGGATTACGCATTTTGCCGAAGCAATGACACACAGTTCATGTGAAGAAAGACAAAACAACAGAAAACTGGCATTTCTTGGTGACGCTGTTCTTGAACTTGCAGTGACTCAATACATACTTAGTAATGATGTAAATGTTACGGTTGGAGAAATGACAAAAAGAAGGGCTTCTGTTGTTAATTGTCATTTTCTTTACTCGAAGGCAATAGAATGGCAGTTAAACAGGTCTATTAGATTGGGAAAGGGAGAAAGACAAACCGGGGGAGAGATGAAGGAAACTATACTTGCCGAATCTGTTGAAGCGCTGATTGGAGCAATATTTCTTGATTGCGGTTATGAGAAAACGAGAGCATTCGTGGAAAGAAATGTTATCCCCGAAAGAATTGAAACAAAATACTGGAATTTTAAGGGAAAATTGCAGGAATTAACTATAGCTGAAGGGTTGGGACTCCCGGAGTATTTTTGCCGAGATGAAGAGGGACTGGAAAAGGGGATTTTTTTCATATCAGAGGTTTTGATTAACGGCAGGATCTTAGGAAAGGGACATGGAAGGAATAGGAAAACCGCAGAGCAACTAGCTGCAAAAGATGCAATCGAGGAAATAAGAAAGGGTAAAAAGGAAAAGAGATGAGGATATTTGTTTGCATCAAACAAGTGCCTGATACAACTGATGTAAAAATCGATCCTGAAACAAATACACTGATAAGAGAGGGTGTAGAATCTATTGTAAATCCATTCGATCTGTTTGCTGTTGAGGAAGCTTTGAAAATTAAGGAGAGTCTGGGTGATTGTGAAATTGTTGCCATTTCGATGGGTCCTCCACAAGCAAAAGATGCGCTGAAAGAGGTGGTTTCAATGGGTGTTGACAAGGCATATTTACTCTCTGCGAAGGAATTCGCAGGGGCGGATACACTTGCCACGTCATACACACTGTCAGCGGCAATTAAACATTTGGGGGACTATAATCTGATTATCTGCGGACAACAAGCCATAGACGGAGATACCGCACAGGTAGGTCCTGGAATTGCAGGAAATCTGGATATTCCGCAAGTAGCCTATGTGAGAAAAGTTGAAAGAATAGATACATATTCTGCAAGAGTGCAGAGGATGACTGAGGATGGTTATATCGTAATCGAAACCCCGCTGCCCGCACTTCTCACTGTCGTGAAGGAAATAAATATTCCAAGACTTCCAACTCTAAGGGGAAAGCTAAAAGCAAAGAAAGTAGAAATTCCTGTTCTTACTCCATCCGATATTGGAATTGAAACTGAAAAAGCTGGTTTAACAGGTTCCGCAACCTGGGTTATAAAGATTTTCTCACCTGAAATAAAGAAGAACAGTAAGATATTTTCGGGTGAGGTAAAAACATCCGTTAAGAGACTTGTAGAAGCATTAAAGGAGAAATTGAATAAATAGATATTGAAGGTGTAAAACACGTTCGGGATTAGTTGTACTTAACTATAGTATAAGGAGTATTTTATGATTGCAGGAAAAATTGTAAGAGTATCTGGTCCTCTTGTAGTTGCCGAAGGAATGCTTGGAACCAGGATGTATGATGTGGTTAATGTTAGTGAAAGGCGACTTATGGGAGAGATTATCGAGTTAAAGGAAGATCTGGCTTCTATTCAGGTTTACGAAGATACGGAGGGTATAGGTCCTGGTGAACCCGTTTATGGAACAGGCTTCCCTTTATCTGTTGAACTCGGTCCCGGACTCATTGAATCCATTTTTGACGGAACACAAAGACCACTTAACATAATAAGAAAAATGTCAGGAGATAATATCTCACGCGGGATTTCAATTCCAGGACTGGGAAGAAAGAAAAAGTGGGAGTTCCAGCCAACGGTCGCGAAAGGAGATAAGGTTGAAAGTGGTGATATTCTGGGGAAAGTCAAAGAAACAACACTTGTTACAACCAAAATTATGGTGCCTCCTGATGTTAGTGGAATTGTGGAAGATATTAAAAGAGGTAGTTTCACTGTTGAAGAAACTATTGCCATCATTAAAAACGGCAAGGAAAGAACAGAGGTTAAGTTACTGCAGAAATGGCCGGTCAGAATTCCAAGACCGTTCAACAAAAAACTTTCTCCAGAAGAAGCACTTGTTACAGGTCAGAGGGTACTTGATACTTTTTTTCCTATAGGCAAAGGGGGCACAGCCTGCGTTCCTGGACCGTTTGGTTCGGGTAAAACTGTGATTCAACATCAGCTCGCAAAATGGGCAGATGCAGAAATAATAGTCTATATTGGATGTGGTGAGCGAGGGAACGAGATGACGGATGTTCTTTTGGAATTCCCTGAGTTAAACGACCCAAGAAGTGGTGAGCCTCTTATGAAAAGGACTGTTCTCATAGCGAATACATCAAATATGCCTGTTGCAGCAAGAGAAGCCTCCGTGTATACAGGAATCACAATTGCTGAGTATTTTAGGGATATGGGAATGGATGTCGCACTTATGGCAGATTCAACTTCACGATGGGCAGAGGCAATGAGGGAAATTTCCGGAAGGCTTGAAGAAATGCCTGGAGAAGAGGGTTATCCAGCTTACCTTGGAGCAAGAATTGCTTCCTTCTATGAAAGAGCAGGCAGGGTGATCTGTCTGGGCAGCGATAAAAGGGAAGGGGCACTTTCGGTTATCGGAGCAGTTTCTCCACCAGGGGGAGATCTTTCGGATCCGGTTGTTCAGGCAACTTTAAGAGTTGTTAAGGTTTTCTGGAGTCTTGAGGACAAACTTGCCGCAATGCGACATTTCCCGGCAATAAGCTGGTTGAATAGTTATTCGCTTTACGCTGATTCTCTTGAAAACTATTTTAGAGAAAGAGTTGACAAGCTTTTTGTTAAAAACGAGCGGCTGGCTATGAATTTACTACAAAATGAAGCAGAACTTCAGGAAATTGTGAGACTTGTCGGTGTTGATGCGCTTAGTGATAAAGACCAGTTGACGCTGGAGGTTTCAAGATCTATTAGAGAAGATTTCTTACACCAGAACGCTTTCCATGATGTCGATACATATACATCTTTTAAGAAGCAGTTTGTACTTCTAAGTATTATCTTGCATTTCTATGAAAAAACCAAAGATGCACTGGAATCTGGAGCACCAATTTCGGCAATAAAGTCTATGAAGGTAAAAGATAGAATTGCACGGGCTAAGTATATACCGGAGAAAGAAATCGAGAAGATGAAAGAAATAATCAAGGAAACAGAAGATGAGTTGGCATCAATCTTAAAAGAAAGTGAAAAAATAGAAGCATGAAAAGGGCTATCAGAAGATTGAGAGTTTCACATCTATCAAGAAATAAGCTGATGTGTTTGATTGGTTCAATTGGTTTGATTAGTTATAAACAAATTAAACTAATAAGACGAGCAAAACCAATTGAACTGTCTTTATCCTTACAATGAATATATTCAGGAGGTTCTATGTATAAGGACTACAGGACAATAAGTGATATTTCCGGACCACTCATAATAGTTAGGAAAGTTGAAGGGATTAAATTCGGAGAACTCGTAGAAATATTTTTGCCTGATGGTGAAAAGAGGAGAGGTCAGGTGCTTGAAGTTAACAGAAATACGGCACTCATACAGGTATTCGAAGGAACTTCAGGGATAGATGTTGATTTGACTAAGGTTAGATTTCTTGGTAGAGAAATAGAATTAAGCGTGTCCCCGGATATGCTGGGAAGGGTTTTTGATGGGTTGGGATCTGCCATAGATGGTGGAGCAGCTATTATACCGGAAGAAAGGCTTGACATTAGTGGTGCACCGATCAATCCAACTGCAAGAAATTATCCAAATGAATTCATACAAACAGGCATATCTGCGATCGACGGACTTAATCCACTTGTTCGTGGTCAGAAACTTCCTCTTTTCTCTGGATCGGGTTTGCCTCATAATAGAGTCGCTGCTCAAATTGCGAGGCAGGCCAAGGTTTTGGGGAAAGAGGAAGAGTTTGCGGTTGTCTTTGGTGCTATGGGAATAACTTTCGAGGAAGCACAATTTTTCATAAACGATTTTAAGAAAACGGGTGCAATCGAGAGAGCTGTACTTTTCCTAAATCTTGCAGACGATCCTGCAATAGAAAGAATCGCAACACCCAGAGTTGTATTTACAGCGGCAGAGTATCTTGCATTTAAGAGGGGTATGCACGTGCTTGTGATACTAACGGATATGACGAACTACTGTGAGGCTCTTAGAGAAGTTTCTGCAGCAAGAAAGGAAATACCGGGAAGAAGGGGTTATCCGGGTTATCTTTATACAGACCTCTCAACAATCTATGAAAGAGCAGGTAGAATAAAGGGAAAGAAAGGTTCGATAACCTTAATTCCAATACTCTCCATGCCGGAAGATGATAAAACGCATCCAATACCTGATTTGACCGGATATATCACAGAAGGACAGATTATTCTTTCGAGACCACTTCATAGAAAAAAGATTTCGCCTCCGGTTGACGTGCTACCATCTCTATCAAGACTAAAAGACAAGGGAATAGGGAAGGGAAAGACAAGGGAAGACCATGCTGATTTATTGAATCAACTCTATGCTGCCTATGCAAAGGGAAAAGAGGCGCAGGAATTAGCAGTTATTCTCGGCGAAGCATCGCTTTCCACTTCCGACAAAATCTATTTTAGTTTTGCAGATTCCTTTGAAAGAAAATATGTTTCTCAGGGTGAATACGAGAATAGGTCTATCGAGGAAACGCTTGATATAGGATGGAAATTGCTAAGTGTATTTCCGAAAGAAGAAATGAAAAGGGTTAGAGATGAATATATGGAGAGATATTTCAACAAGTTTAAGAAGCAAAATAGAGAGTAGTGAGCAGATAATTAGGGTATTATATGAATGGTATAGGTCCTTACGGACGGTCATCGTCATTAACAAGTAATGACGGTTTGGATTCATCAAAGATGAATGGAGACGTTTTTACAAAACGGCAAAGTATTTTAAACTAATAAAAAATGAAATCATTTCGCGAATTAATAGTTTGGCAAGTTGCAAGTAAACTTTCAAAATATATTGCAACTAAATTGGTAAAACCATTTCCAAAAGAGGAAAAATTTCTCTTATCAGGTCAAATAATTCGTTCCTCAAGGTCTGTTCCTTCTCAAATCGCTGAAGGTTTTCGGAAATCTTCGCTTAAAGAAAAAAAACATTATTATGAAATGGCTTTGACATCTAATGATGAAACGGAAAATCACCTGGTAGAGGCTAAGAATAATGAGTACATTGACAATAAAGAATATAAAAAATACCTAAATCGGATAATTAGAGTTCGTATATTACTACTAAATCTTATTAAGTCGATCGAAAAAATAAAAACCGCACATAGTGCCAATACCGTTCATTGAAAATGAACCAAAACCCTTACGAAGTAACTCAAACCGTTCAATTAGAACCTAAACCCCTTACTTCCATTTACCTAATAAGGAAATCCAGTGATTCTTGATATAAATCCAACAAGGATGGAACTGTTGAGACTCAAAAAGAGACTTGTTCTTGCAAAAAGGGGGCACAAGCTTCTCAAAGACAAACAGGATGAATTGATGAAACAACTTCTTGAACTTGTTGACACAGTAAAGGAGTTAAGGAAAGAAGTTGATAAGGAATTGAGTCTTGCAACGAGAAGATATCTTTTCGCCAAAGCAGGAATGGAAACTGAGTTACTCGAAAGTGCAATGCTTGTTCCAGGTGTTAAGATAGAACTAAATATAAATGAAAAGTCGACAATGGGTGTAAAAACACCCGTTTTCAACGTTACTACCCAGGGAAGTATTCAGAACTATGGTTACGCTCATACGACTGGAGAACTTGACTCAGCCCTTCTCGGCATAGAAAAGGTTGTGGAACGACTTGTTCATCTCGCAGAGCAGGAAAAGAAGTTGCAGCTTATGGCGGAAGAGATTGAGAAGACGCGAAGAAGGGTAAATGCACTGGAGTATATTCTCATACCAAATTTGGAAGATACTATCAAGTTTATCACAATGAAACTCTCCGAGATGGAGAGAAGTAACCTTACGAGGCTGATGAAGGTAAAAGATATCGTCCGCTCTCGTTAAGCCCACCCACCACAGACATACCTAAGCACAGAGGAAACAATTATTAGTGTATTCCCAACCACCCCACCAAGGCATTTTGCCACAGATTTACACAGAAAAATACAGGGATTGAAAGAGAATTTAAGAGATTCTTCAACCCTATCACCTAGAACCTAAAATCTAATTCAAAACTTAGCCACAGAAATACACAGAAAACTACATAATATTTATTCTATCCTTCTCCTCTCACATCACTAATGCCCAGTGCCCAATGAGTTTTCTCGCTCATCTTTCTTTTTCTTTCTCTGTTATTCCTGAGATTCCTTAGTGCCTGCCCCGAATTTATTTCGGGGACAGCATCTGAGTAATCTGTTTCATGTTAACTATGGAAGAATATCGCTGTCTCTATCTTTAAATTCCAGCGAACTTGTGAGCTAACTTCCAGCGGGAGGAACGATTTAAACGATCAAAACGATTTCATCGAGCTTACTTACCCTTCATCTTTACGCTTTCTTACATCCTATATCCTATATCCCTTAGTTACCTTAACCTATTCAAAACGACCCTATTTTAGCCGAACTATCTTTTTTGTCTCATTATAACCATCGACATTAAAACGGATAAAGTAAATGCCATCTCGCAGTTGTCCACAATCTATAAAGAAACTTTTATTCCCTTTATTTTCAATACGCTTTATCCTTCTTGTCAGCCTACCCGCTATATCATATATATACATGGTTATCTGTGCATACCTCGGAATGTAAGAAGAAACTTTAATATTACTGCCCTTTACCAACGCAGGAATAGTAAATTTAATCTTTGAAATGTCACTTTTCCTCGATACAGTCTGAGCACCACTGTTACCCTCACCTCCGAATATTTCAGATGCCCTCCTGAAAGGTGTAAAATCAACTATGCCAAGGTTGTTATCGTCGTAGTAATCGTAAACAATTTTAGCAATGGTATCTTCTGAATTCGTGCCCCACCAGTTTCCTTCGGCAAGAATGTAAAACGATGTATTATTGTAGACTGCATAATTGTGTAATGTATCGAGTGTATCACTTTCCACAAAAAATGAATTTTGTCCACTCATTCCTATCCCCAGGATTGGCAAAGCACTATCCGTGATATAGACACCAATAAGATTATTGGTTATCTCATTCTTTCTTACCATTCCAATCGCACAATCGGAGAATACCATCCCCGTATCATTACCATCGAAGGTATTGTCATAAACAAGTGCCAGCTGAAACTTCCCTTCCTCAATCCTCCACTGCTGACCAATGTCATTCTGAACTCGGTTCAGAATCTCGTAGTTTATGCCGTGCTGACCCTGAAACAAATTCGGGGTGATATTACTTGTTTTTAGCTGATCTGTCATTGCGAGTAACGCTTCCTTATTCTCTGCCGAAGCAATCCCATAAAATCCCCTCTTGAGAGGGGTGTCATATACCGTATGGTGTATGACGGGGTGTAAATTCGAACATGACACCTGTAACCTATTACCCTCTGTTTCACCCTTTAATACCAATCCCGTTACATTCCCTCTGAACTCGCACCTCTTTACCATATTCAAGAACCCATCATTGATAACCGCACCGCAAACATTGTTGAACAATTCAGTATCCGTTATCTTTGTGAACTTTGAGGCTGAACTTATACCAGTATTGGAAAATGCAATCTCACAGAACTTAACCTTAAATGGTTTGTTGAGGGCATAAGAAAGACCCTGTTCTGCGTATTTAACAGTAAGATATTCAACAGTTAAACTTGAATCGGGTGTTTCATATCTGATGCCATACCAATCACCCATTTCAGGTTGAGTAGCATTTGATGTGAAACTAATATACAAAGAATCATTACCTATAATACGTAAATCTCCATTGACAATGAATTCTGCCCTTGAAGTATCAATGCCCGAATGCTCATAATCGTAGTCTGGAATAAACTTCACATTGACACCTGACTCTATTGTTAAAACAACCCCTGAATCCACCCATACATCACCTCTTATCATTATATTCTCAGACCAGGTAGTGTCTCTTGTTATATGTCCGCTGAATCCTTCTGGAATTACCGGAGTAATGTAGAAATATCCCGAATCCGGATTCCTTGACATATTCCCGGCAGAATCTGCCGCAATGAAATAATAGGTAATCAAACTATCTCTCGGGAACAGCAGACCTTGCCCCGCGTTGCTTTGGTAGCCGCACCTTTTAAGGTGCGTGACGAAATCTTCGGGAGTAGCAGAGCTTGCTCTGCGTAGGTCGTTTTGGAGTAGCAGACTTTGGTCTGCGCCCTGCCGCACATTCTTCGGTATCGTATACCAGTACCAATTATCAGCAATACTGTCGTGAGTGGTCCCTATTTCAGTATAGAAAAGACTGTCCAGTGCAATGCCAATACCATCGGTAATCTCACAGCCAACAAGATAGGTAGAATCTAACTTGACAACAGCAACGGAATCACCAAAGACTGGGGGTATGTAATCATACACCTGGCTGAGTATTTGTGATGTTCCATTTAAATCAGGTGTTATGTAATGTGTCTGGACCAGATATCTATACCTTTTTTCTCCACTTACAACCGTGTCTGTGAAAGTCTTATCGGTCAATGAATCTGCAATCACCACAAACTGCGAGCTGTCCTCTTTCAATACTTTATAGAAGATACTATCCGTTTCATAATAAACATTTGCATGAGCTAACAGATTGCCGAATGTGGTATCCTGTGCCCAGATGCTATCCATAATAAGTGTTCTATAAACATACTTGTTTCCATCACCAAAAAGGTTTACTCCATTACAGGAAAAAACAATAAAAACCTCATCCGTTAATGTGAGCGAATCGATCCCCATCTCAATCCAGTTTACGCTATCGGCAGTAACTTTTATTTCCTGTGGAGGATAAACCTCGGCACCAGGCAAACCATTATCTACAGAATAGAATCCAATATTTACTATTCCTGTATCCGGTGCAGTCTTCTCTGCATATACCGAAACAGTCTTTAACTCGGCAGGCAGATACTGCGGTGTGAACCTTACGGCAAAGGTATCAGTCCTTGTTTCGTATGGATAACCTGAATGATATATTAGTCCTTCGGAAGGTGTATCCCAGGAAACCTCAATTTTTCTATTTACCGTATCTGTTTCACAGTTTGATGGAGGCAGTGCACCCAACACCCAGAATTTGTTGTAATCGATTGCAGGAACTTTGGTGCTATTTCCAAAACTATCCGTAAGTGCAATGTAATAGGCAATATCTGTGCCTCTTGGCTGCGAAGGAATCTTATAAATCAAAGTGTCACCCGTCTCTGATGTGTGCCTTACCTTATTCAGTGTGTAATCATTGTAGTAGTATAATGTATCGTATATGGGTGTCTCGTCTCTCGCCGTAATTTTCACTGTGTAGTCCGTGTTTGGATTGTATGTATTCTCTGGAATCTGAATAAATTGTGCAGTGGGCGGCATTGTGTCAGACACATAGACCATAAATCCCTCGCTTGAATGAGCAAGGAATATGCTGTCCTTATAGAATGAATAACTTAAGAATGCAGCTCCTCGCTCAAGTCCCGGCACAATGGTTGCCACATCTATTACATTGAAACCCGAATCAGCATTGATTGTTTCGCATAATGCATCATACCACTGGTAGTTTTGTGTAAACCTTAATTTTGTAATTAAAGGAATCTGCTTATTGCTGTTTAGTTTGAAACGAATTTGCATCGAATCACCAGGGACATACTCGTTCGTATCCAATCGGCACTCGTAGACATCTACATCATAACCTCTTACATCAAATGACTGAGACGAAGTGAACTCTTTTAAGGTATCACCATCGATATAGAACGCAAAATCGATTGCATACGACCCGCTTGATAACTCGGAAGGAAGCACAAACTGAAACTGGTTCATAAGCGAATCAACCCATAGAGAATCCGAAATAGTGCCGAATGGGTGAAAATCCGCACTCCAGATGAGTCTGCCTGTATAAGGTGATTGAACCGTAGCACTCACCGTATCACCCATATTGTAGACTTGTTTATCGGTAATGATATTGCAGGTATCGTTTCTCTCAAAGACATAAATGGTATTGAGCCATAATCCTCTGCCTGTTTCCGTATAAACACCGTAGAACATAAGATTAGTAAGTGAATCGTATGGAAATGAGAAAATCTCCGCAAGGTCTACGGGCTCGAATGTCTCAATCACCGTATCTCTCACAGTAAGGGAATCATAAACCTTTAAGTTTATTCTCTCAAGATATGAGATTGGGTCGGAGAAGTCCGTTTTGAACTGGAGTAGCAGACCCTGGTCTGCGACTTTTATCACAGAATCACTCGTCCAGTTTGAGTAATGCACACTGTCAGATTCAACGGTTCTTGTGGAGAACGAAAAGTTCCCACCGCCCTCGGGTCGCACAAATATACTGTCAAACTCTCCTAACGACAGAACAGAACTTATGTATGTACCGCTATCCACTGTTGCCTTGATAAATTCAGGGTTAGAAAAATCAATATTGTTTGCATAACCGGATAGCAGGAAATTCTTGGTCGTAACCTCTCCATTATAGTTTGCAACGCTAAAACCCTTTATGTTTCTCTCGTTCCGATTCGCAATGTCAAGATAGAGCACTACCGTATCGCCATCCGCAAAATTCGGCTGGTTAAGACTTGCATCAACTAAAATCTTATAACCTAAAATATGAATCGGTAATATATGCTCCTCTCCTTCCAACCAGACAGATGCATAAATTATCCTATCATCCATATCCTCTGGTATGTATGTTATGAATGTATCTGTCCTCTCTTCAGCGGGAATAAGTGAAATAGCCCTTTCATATTCTCCCAATTCTCCCATCTGTAGTCTCAAATGATTTTCTCCAATTGCCGTTCCTCTATTCAGTGTCTTTATGTATATTGCTGCAGAATCACCTATATTGAATGTCAAATCCTCCGGTAATGAATCTAAAAGGATATTGGAAGAAAAGTAGAGCGAATCCGTTCGTTCGAACAGAGGCACGCCATTATGCAGTATCTTTGCAGTTAAAGCGTGTTTACCTTCTGTTAATACTGCATTTGTTGTAAATCTTACGGTATCGACCAAAAGTGGTTCAAGCTCCAATCCCTTTGTTTCGTATATGAAATCAGCATAAAGACCTACATTACCGTAGAATGTATTCGCCGAACTGTTTCTTACTGGAATATTGAAGGTTAGATTACCTGTGCTGTCACATTTCGGTTTCAAGATAATAGAATCAACCGTAACATAATCAGGTTTAATAATGTCAACATAGGTCAAGCCCTGTGACAACACGACGGTGCTGGATTCTGGCTCTGCAAGCCAGTTAAGTGTGTATCTGCCGTAATCAAGGTTTGCGCCCCATTCACCACTCAAACTGTCACCTATTGGTAGAAGGTTTGTATAACTTACAGAATCAGTGATTGTGCCTGTGGTGTCGGTGAGATTTAAACGAAGTTCAAAGACACAATCAAATTCTCCTGTATTCTCTGCAAAGTAAGGAATCAAAACATCATTCTCCGATGTTATGACAGAATCAATCGTTATATGAGTTTTTTCTCCAAACCTTATTGGATAAACACGGCTATTCACCAAAGGCTCAATAATCCCTGTGAACAAGGTCTCATTCCTTGCAATAGCAAACTGATGCTCTATTTGCCTTGATTCCTCTGGATATAATAATAAACTGTCAAAAAATTCACTGTCTCCGCAGGAAGTCCTGAAAACAATATTGATTTCCCTCTCCCACCAGTTGGAAACCTCGGTTTTCACATTGAAAGGTTTATGATTGACGCTGTCAGGGTATGTGCTTGAGAATGCGATATATGGAGTTTCAACCTTCACATCCTTGAACTGCTTTACGGTATCAAGATTAGCACTGAATAGCAAACCTGTAAGAATGAACGCATTTGAATCTGAAAGACTAACAGAAAGCGTGCAGGCAGACTGTGGATTTAGTGTGCTGAAGACTGTATCAAAAACCACTGTCTCCCTCTTGAGCAATTTCAGGAAAACATCCTCGTAAGCAGAATCTGCATTGTTAACTACGGTAGCAGTTGTGTTTATGTTCTCACCGGGATAGTAAACCGTTTTATCCGTTCTTAAAGCGAGCGAAATTGGAGATGGCTCTATGAAGAAATTATAGGATGCAGGCGAAGGATAATAATGCTGTCCATTGGAAAGTGAAATATCACCCCAGAAGATAAATTCACCTGTATCCGGGATAACACCTGCATTCCTTTCAACGAAGACCGAATCAAGAGGTGAAAAATCTAAATCAACGGAATCCTGCCAGACTACATCACCCGTGCGTCTTGTGAAATAATGAATATCGAATTTCTCGACATCTGGTGCTCCAGCACTCTCTTTTGTCAATACTGCCTTGAAAAATGGTGTGCACTCGTAACCTGTCATAGAAACATCAATATAAGGAAGAGTGTCTATTGGTAGCCATTTATAATACTGCCTGCCTTTTGATGGTAAAAATAGCATAAAATACCAATCAATCCTGCCGCCGTTTGCCCATTGTGTGGGTGTAAACTTATCTATATATTTGATTCCAGGAATCCAGGCTATCTCGGTCGTGCTGAAGCCTTTATCCCTTCCAAAGTTGTCCACCACATCTCCGGTTACCCAATCATGATAAACCGATATTTTTGTGCAGTGGAGCAAGCTATCATTCGCCATAATCTCATCGGGGAATGCCGCACTCAGGTAGTATTCAATTAAATTACCGTTCTCATCATACTTTGCCACCTTCAGACTATCCATGTCAGCACCGTAGAGATAACCCTTCTTATCAACTGTAATCTGCGAAAATCTTCCGCTGCCCTCTGTTCCGATGCAATTCCCCACACTATTGAAGATGTAAACCTTCTGTTTATTCAAATCGGAGACGAAAATCCTGCCCGTGCTGTCCACTGCCAAATCCTTCGGCTCAACAAGCGAGTCTGTTCCAAAAATCATAACCGTATCACCAAAAAGGTCTGTTTTTAACACCGAGTGATTCACTCCATCGACAACATAGAGATTACTGTTAAGAACTCCGATACCAGCAGGATTTGTAACCTTCCATCTTTTCTCAATCGAACCGGAATTCCGTAACACCTTATAAACATATGCACTGTCTATATCAACGATATAGAAGTAGTTTCCATCCATCGCAAACTGATAGATAGATGCAATGTCGGATAAATCATAACTCTCCTGCCATTCTGGATAGGTGCCCACAATTTTTCTTCGGATATCGGTTGTTATTGAACAGTAAAGTTTCCCATTATAAGACGCCATTGCAGTATATCTTATTGGCTCACTCCCTCTTGGCTTTCCTTTGTTCTTTTCATCCAAAACCTTTAGAATCATATCCCTCTTTGAAGAAATCCCCTTACTATCCCTTCCTGCATTCGCCTGAATAATCCACCAGTCAACATTGAAGAGTTTATCCCAACCTGTTAAAGTCACTTTATTATTGGACAGGGTGCAACCTGGTGAATAATACATCGGCCATAAATCACTACCGGGAATAAAAGTCGTATCACCGGGATATAAACCATCAGGAGCAATGAAAAGGTCCATATCACCATCAAAGCGGTATTCTCCATTCACACAATTTGCCTGCGGCACCACCGAATCAGCAGGACGGTAAATATCCTTTGATGTGTTCAAAGTAATATCTGCATTTATGCCATTAATCTGAAGGTCTTCTCTTTCATTAATGGGTATGTTGAAATTCTCCTCATTGCCAGTAATTTGCAAATAATAAGGTCCTTTCATCACCTCTGGGACCACAAATTTATAAAATGCAAATTCTCCACCAGGAATCGAAAATCTTGCCGTATCAAAGGGAAATGAGTTATACTGCAAATCCTGCAACCTTACATCGGTCAGCCTCACATCCCCCTCTAATTCCCCAGCATTATACAGAATAACCGTCACCGTATCACCAATGCTGTAATCAGTGGTGTCGGTGGCAAGCATAATGTCTGGGGGTTTCACAATAACACGATATTTTCTATTTCTCTCTAACGTGCTGGTGCCAGAACGCACGCGAGCCCATATGTTATAACAAGAATCCTGCGTTCCAGAATCGATTACAGTTTCAAAATGCAAAATAGTATCAGTTTTTAGACCCAGATTGACCTGAACCGAATCCAGATAATTACCCTGGGGTTTCTCCACCTCCGCAATAACCCAAACAGGTAGCGAAAAATCGCCCCTATTTATTATATGAGTAGATAAGTTAAGTGTATCACCTAAATGATAAAGCGAGGAATTACTTCTCAGACCAAAACTTATTTTATTTGCGAAACCATAACTACCATTTAAAGTATCAAGTGAGAAAAGTGTATACTTAAAATTATAATTACCAAATGCTAAAGAAGTATCTGGTATCATGATTGGAATTCTTAATGTATCATAATTTTTCAACGAATCCATAATAAATTCAACAGAATAAGTATCGCTTGGACATTCTAATTTGTAGTTTAGTTGTGCCCCAAGTATCTTGAGTGTCTCTGGTTCAACTGAAATTCCAAGATTGAAAGTATCTAATCCCGTTATTTCCGTATCAGGAAGAAGCGTGCAGTGTATAAACCCAGTTTTTATGATAAAGTACTCTCTATCAATTCCCATAATTTTACCATTAGCTAAGACCTTTACCTGCAAACAATACCGGTCATCCTGGAATAATGTATCGATATAAACGCTATCTGAATATTGATATAAGGACGTAGAATCAAGGAAGCAACCAAAAGCAAGAGAATCCCAACATGTACTTTTTGAGTCCAATAACCTAACTGAGACTGAACAGGGTCTCGTTATATGACTCTGAATCTCGATATTATATTTTGCGTATCCTCCCTTAAAGTATATTTCCTTATCACTAATAATTGTTACCGGGCACTGAGCCGATTTTATCCAAACACCTTTTTGACAATGAGTAATGGCGTTACCCCAAAATCTATAGTAGAAGTTTGTACTTTCATCATACAACCCAAAATAAGTTGACGTTGACTTAAAGAGGAATCGCGAGTAATTGATTGTTATAAATGTATCTGCTGGGATTTCAATATTCAATAAGCTATCAACGATCTCCCACCGAGCTCCTCCTTGCTCATGGACACCTATCATTACTTTCCCTACAAATGACGATGAAGTGGAATTTTTTAGAAAAATTGTGTAAACAGCCTCATCCCCCTCAAGGATTTTTTCTGATTCTGCTGTTGCCCAAATACTAAAATCGCCAAGCAGGTATTCACCAACTGGTATATCGGTCTTTACTGCAAACCGCTCACCAAGTTTCTCTTTCTGCAATAATGTTGTATCATTATAGAGACTATAATTCACCGGATAAATTCCTAAAATGGCAGGAGCATTATAATTAGTGAAACTAACTATTGTTGAGTTTCCCGGATAAAGTGGTGGTGAAAGTGGAATTTCTGTTGAATAAATGCTATCACGCTTAGGATTCAACACCTTAATATCTGCCTTGTTCGCAGGCGTAGTGTCCTCGTCTGGATAATAATACACAGGAATATCAAGAGAAACTTCATTGCCTGCATAATATTCCTGAATAGGTCTTTCTGTGTCGATTGCCCAGGTAACAATATCTCGTATCAAGTTTGCCTCGTCATTTGACCACTGTCCCTGTCCATAAGCCCAATCAGTATATAGTCCGCAAACTAAAACCTTACCTAATCCATAATCATAATAGAACAATTCAGGCATCCCTGAAATCCGCCTTTTCATTATAACCTTCGAATTTTGAGGAATATCTGTAAAAAACCCATCAATATGGGCGTTAACAATTACTGTACGCTGTCCTGACAGAATCACATCCCAATCACTGAAGTAGCCAGCTCCCTGCCAGCAGGATTGGTCTTCCCTCCATCCATACCCAGATGGAGCGTCTGGGAGAGCATAAAAATCATACCCATACTGCTGTGTTAAACATACAACATTTCCACCCTGTTCTATAAAATCTTTCAGTCCTTGCTTGAAACTCGCCACATTCTCCAATCCCATTAATCCACCTGTTGGTATGATAAGCACAGATAAATCATTTAAGCACCTATTTTGGTCACCCAAAACCTTCAAATTCTCCTTTTTTACCACACAAGTATTAATCTTGTATTTCCCCAACAAACAACCCATACCTTCAAAAAAACCATTGAGTAGTATACCTATCTGTGATTCGGTGTCAAAATACCACGGTGTTGGATATTGCGGATTTACGACAGGACCCTCATCAGGATGGTCAGGTTCCTTCTCCTCATAAGGAGCATAGGAATGCTCAGCATTATCCAAATCTTTCTCGTTACAAGTAAGACTAAAACTGTGATATAAATTATCCTCCGCACCCCCATTATAAACATAGTAACTCAATGCTTTAGTCTCATTGGCATTGAGAGTGAAACTTCCTTGTACTGGTGCTGTTGTCCAACCATTATAATCCCTGACTATTAAATCTTCCAGATTTATCTCAGCGCTTCTATCTTCATTATTTATAATCTCAATCGAAAAAGTTTCTCCGTGACCTGCTTCAATTGTTTTAGGTGGTGGCTTAGGGCTCAATAAAACCTTCGGTAACCTAGTCGTAAACGAAAAGTCATAATTCCCACCTGGTTTGTGATCATTATCGCCATCCAATTGAGTTCCACTTGTATCTTTAGCTCCATCAGTCACTGTAACTGTGTAATTAGTGTAAAACTCTAAATCTTCATCTGGATTAGTTAATGTTAAGGTTACACACTTCCCGCCACTCCATTCTGTGGTGAAACCACCATGAAGTGCAGGATTAAACAGAACCGTCCCGCTGTTTACAGTGGAAGCGTCCATTTCTTTATCGAAACTAATGCTAATTTTTGTATCGATATCCACATCCGCACCACCATTGTCTGGGTCAGTAGAGATAACTACTGGTGGTAATCCTTTTGGCCAAGTGCTAACGGCTTTGTAGCTAGAGTTCAGAAAATAAGGCGGATCTTTATAAAGACGATCCCATCCGTTGTAAAGAATGAACTTAGGTTCGTTAATATGTCCCATTAAACCTACACCAATACAAGCATGACTTTGACAATATATTTCTCTGTTCCCTTTGAGAAAATTTAAGTCAACAGGATGCTTCAATACTAACTCGCCATAGTAAGAATGTATCTCAATAAAAGCCTTCGTATCAAACTCATAGGGATTCTCTTCTAATTTATGTTTCTCCGTAATATCTATGAAGGCAGTAATTATATCATCCGGTATCCTGCTGGCAGGAAGGCTGCCATCCGTTCCCCATTCTTTCTCAAAATCATCTGCATAAGCCTGAGGTGGTGTATTCTTGTGCAAAAACTCTTTCGCTGTCCAATAATTTAAAACTATAGCACATGCTCCAGCAACGCATTCAGTTTTAAGCCAATCATAAGTCCAAGTCTCAACTTCACCATGAAAATCTACATTGTATCCCCCGTCTCTTGAGCCTTTCCCGGGAGTAAAGTTGAGATTAAACTTTACTCCTTTCTTCCTTAAATACTCCTCGTGCTCCTTTTGTTTCTGCCTTGCCTTTTCTTGTATTATTGGAAATTCTCGCTCACACTCCTTTTGTAAATCCATAAGAGTTACAGTATCCGGTAGAATGGCAAGTGACACTGGGTCAATGAGTACGATTTTTCCAGTGCTCTTTACCTTAAACCCTGCTAAAACAGAACTACCTCTCTTAATGCCTCCTGTAATACCCGGAAAATAATAAAAATGGGTTAATTGTAGTGTTCCTTTTTCAAACCCCTTGTTTTCTAATTTTTTTAGACATTTCTGAATATTTCGGACATTGTGATAAGCGAAAGAACTACGAGGAAACGTATCCCTGGGGAAACTAACCCAGGACATAACATCAGCCCAAATAGAATCACTTATCCTATCAACTTCTATATAGGCAAGATACTTACCATCTTTTAGCACATCAAAACTGTATGCAATAGTTTCTTCATAGGCATTAAAGTATGGAAATGGTTCTGAAAGTTTTGAGCCGATAAAAAAAGTATCAGTTTTAGAATATTTTAGGTGGTCTGATATATGCCACTCTGCCAATTTAATACAATCTTCTTTAGTTCTCAGTATCGGCATTGTTGATTTCTGTGGTTTTCTTCCAAAATCACCAGCAGTAGCAACTGCACTAATGCATATGATTATTAATGCAATAATACTTACCTCTCTAAAGAATGACTTAACTCTCATCTCTTCTCCTTCTTTAACCACAGATTTCCACAAGATTTTGCTTCTTTTAAGTTCTTGTGACAAAACATTTGCTTTTCTGTGATAATCTTGTGTAATCTCGTGGTTCGATTGTTTTTCCTCCTGTTTACTTGTCTATCAGAATACACTTTAGTATATTTAGGAATTTTTGTCAAGAACATTATTGCAAAATTTATACAATTTGGTTATTCCCATTATGAACAATATCATCCTGTCCTGACAGAATCACATCCCAATAGCTAAAGTAGCCTGCACTCTGCCAGCAGGATTGGTCTTCCCTCCAACCATAGCCTCTCGGTGAACCGGGCAGTGCCTCAAAAACATCTCCATGAGATTGGGTGAAACAGATAAGCGTTCCTCCCTGTTCGGTATATTCCTGCAGCTTATTCCGAAAAGGCGGCAAATTGTGATACGGTATCAATCCACCAGATGGAATTACTAACACATCTAAATCAGACAGCTGCCTATCACTTGCACCCAAAATATCAAAGTTATCCAAGACGATTGCTGTGGATATCTTATACTTCCCCAACAGATGCCCCATTCCCTCTGCATAACCTGATAAAAGAATGCCCACCTTTGCATAAGGATTGAGAAGCCACGGGCTCGGCATATGTGGATTGGAAATGGAATAGTTCTCATCCAGTCCATGAGAAGGCGGATTGGGTTCTTCATAATGCTCACTTGCCCACACAAGCGCAGTTGCTACCTTTTCCGTTTTACAACACGTCCCTTTAACCTGTGGTCTTATTGAGCCAGGTTCACCGTTATTTCTTACTGCAAAATAAGCTTCCGAGGATGTCTCCTTTGCCGCCACGATTACTGTATCGGGTGTGATTGAATCAATCGTCCAGTTTGCATCTGAACCAATAAGTTGCTCCAGTCGAATTTTAAGAATCCGCGCTTCCAAATTCTTTACAACAACATTTATTGTCCGACCCCTGCCAAGTTCCACCTTTGATAACCACGGGTCAAGACTCAACTCAAACTCAGGACTCCTTGTCTTAAACGAAAAGGTATCATCATCTGCTGGTGAGCCCTCACTCTTTCCGTCCTTATCACCATCAAGTGTTGCTCCAAGCGTATCCTCTGCCGTGCCTTTTATCTTTACCTGATACTTGGTGAAAAATTGAAAACCTGTTGTATCATCCATAACTACAGGGTCGTGTACACGAATAATCATTGTCTTATCATCACCCTCCCAGTTAATCTCATTAATCTGCACAAGAACGCTATCATCAAGGTTCATTATCTCCAATGCATTTCTCACCGACGCAGTGTCCATAGTCTTATTAAAGGTAATACTCACCTTCTTGTATATATCCACATCTTCCGCACCTCTATCCCTTCCACGCTCACTCGGTGGGTCGGTGGAAACTACCTGAGGTGGACCATTAATCCAGAATTTATAATTATCATCAGGTGGATCTTCATACTGAAGCCAATGACCCTGTTCGTCCCGATACGCAATTGTCTTTGGATAACCGTCATTTACATTATTTGCTAAATCTTGAGCTGTGGAAATTTTCAGCGTTGCATCACCTTCATCGTCATTTGTAAAAAAGGATTCCTCCGTAGCCGCTTCATATGTGCTATCATCCAACCAGTGACCACTCGGCACTGTTTTTACTCCACCGGCTAGTTCAACCGTAAGACTTGGCATAGCATCAGTCCGCATCCTCTCACTAAATGTAATTGTGAAAATGGTTACCATACCTGAATAACATAGTCCAGGCGCCTCGTCATCAATTAATCCTCCTAAATTATGCTCATCTATTGGGTCTCCCCAATATGCTTTATACCTTAATGGCTCCCAACACTGCTGCTCAATCTCTACCTGCTTAACATAAGGTATGAAGTTGTCCAATCTCACATTTCTTGTAACAGAAAAGGCGACATCCCTGATACTATGAGTTCGCGTAACCAATTGATAATTACCATCAGAAAATCTTGCCTCAGAATGGATCCGTGCATCACCACCTCCAGACCAATTTACTTTAGTATTGAAATCCACGAAGTAAACTGTATCTTCACCGCAAAGTGTTGTAGGTCTTGGTGCAATACCGGTCCTCTGGTACGAACCTCTGCGAACATTAATATAGTTGGGAAAACATTCCGCTTCTCCCATAGAAGGAGGTAAACCACCATAAATAATTCTTTTTAATAAATGGCTGTCATCGAAAATCTGCTCCTCACCTTCAACAAAGAGGTATAATTTAGCTTTGTCTAAATCCTTACCCTCTGTAGAATTAATATACACTTTTACCCTCTCGTGCGTTTGCTGTGTATACGGTAATCCAGGAATATGATAAAGAAAAGAATTCTCTTCAGGTACAAGAAAATCAAAAGTATATGAAGGAGTATCATGCTGGACATAATACAAAGAATTTATGTCGTAGTATGGCCCGATGTCATCGCGCGAACCTGCAGATAAATGCAGATGCTGAGGCATATTCCCTGAATTACCGCTCGGAGCTATAACCTCGTTATCTGTAACACTGCCCCGACCCAAAATACGCTCTCCATTTTCATCAAGTATATATGGATTATTAGGGTTGTATCCTGGGTCTTGAGGACGGGTTCTCACCCATCGATTTGAAAAAGCCGATAATACTTTTTCCGCTCTGTTGTTGTCTCTATTAACCCAGAAGATAAACACATAAACTGGTTGCGATGGGTTTGGTTCCCCTGTTTCGGGATTCACCAGCGTTGCCATTCTTGCCTCATAACTATTATCTGGACTTGGTCCTACGGGATTATTGCTATCATAAAAAAGATGCATATAAGTCCAGTATGCTAAAGACCCATCAATTCTGATATACCAGCCGGCTGTTCCGCCTCCTTGAGGTGGAGCATCATATCTAATGACATCTACATTCCCTCCATCTACTGCTTCAACAGGTGTCCATCTTGGGGAACCGTAATCTATGCCATAGTGCCAATCATAATATCCTACATCCCTCGGTCCATAATCCGATGTTATCCCATAATCAACAGGTGGCTGAAGATTCTGTGAAAAAAGAAAACTCGTATAGAACAATAAACCAAAAGTAAGAAATGTTGTCCGTCTCATTTCTCAGCCCCCTTTCCAAAAAGGACACCAAGGTCGTTTGGAAGCTCGTCAAAGGAAAGTATGATACTTTTAGGATATTGGAATAAGGTAAATTCAATCTTGCCATCGCTTAAAGGAAATCCTGCAACCCTCCATCCCTTCCCTTTTGCCTTCACAATTTTTGTCCTACCTGTATCTACATCAAGAAAAAAGAGATATGTTCCTCTTTTGCCTTCCTTGTCCTTAAAGACTTTCGCACCTACTAGTTTGCCATCAGGCGAAATCTGACTGTCATCTATCTTTGTATTATAGGTCAGATTCGCAACCTCATTACCAAGAATATCAAAAACATAAATCTGAGTCTCAAAGTCATTGTACTCCAACTCCTTAGTGCTGAAAAACAAAATCGCTGCTCCATTATTAGAAACCCTATAACCATAAGGTTCCCAACCAAGTCCTTTTGACCACACCGTAAATTGCTTCCCCCACAAAACACTGCCTTTTGCATTTAGATATGAAAATCTCAAAGTGAAATTATGGTCCACTCCCTGTCTGTTGCTTGCATAGACCAATCTCGAACTCTCTATAGACAATACATATTTGCAATTTTTTGAAACCAGTACTTTATACCATTTCACTATCTCTTTCCCTTTCTGGGGGCTTTTCAGATACTCTACTTTCTTTACTGGCATTACTTTCACTATGTCACCATCCGGTGAAACAAACCGAATCTCCTTCGTTGCACATGTCGAATCTTCCTCATTCACTACTTCTATTCGATAATCTTCATTGGGCTTATTGACAATATCCTGTGCATAAAGACCCCCCATCAATCCAATGACCACCAAAATGATTATTCTTCTCATCTTTCCTCCTTTTTTAACCACAGATTTTCACGAGATTCTGCTTTTTTTAAGTTGTTGTGACAAAACATTTGCTTTTCTGTGATAATCTTGTGT
The DNA here is from genome assembly GCA_964392665.1 of uncultured bacterium. GTDB lineage: Bacteria > Hydrothermota > E44-bin80 > E44-bin80 > E44-bin80 > CAYMQB01. Next base: position 33,676 of record CAYMQB010000032.1, read on the forward strand.
AATCTCGTGGTTCGATTGTTTTTCCTCCTGTTTACTTGTCTATCAGAATAGACTCTATTATATTTATAAATTCTTGTCAAGAACATTATTGCAAAATTTATACAATTTCGTTATTCCTACTATGAACAATATTATTCTGCCCAGACAGAATCACATCCCAATTACTAAAATATCCTGCATCCTGCCAGCAAGATTGGTCTTCCCTCCATCCATACCCAGATGGAGCGTCAGGGAGCGCATAAAAATCATACCCATACTGCTGTGTTAAACAAACAACATTTCCACCCTGTTCTATAAAATGTTTTAGTCCTTGCTTGAAACTCGCCACATTCTCCAATCCCATTAAGCCACCAGTGGGTATGATAAGCACGGACAAATCACTCAGAGAACGGTTCAACTCACCTAAAACCTTCAAATTCTCCTTCTTTACTGCACAAGTATTAATCTTGTATCTCCCTAACAAATGTCCAACTCCATCAGAATAGCCGTTGAGTAATATGCCTATCTGAGATTCTGTATCAAGATACCACGGTGTTGGATAATGTGGATTTACAATTGGTCCTTCATCGGGATGATCCTCTTCTTTTTCCTCATAAGGCGAATAACAATGCTCGGCATTGTCTAAACTCACACCATTATTTGTGAGATTAAACCTGTGATATAGATTGCCCTCCGCTCCATTGTTATAGACATAATAGCTCAATGGTATTGTTGCGTTAGCGCCGAGAGTGTAACTATTACCTATTGGCGAGCTTGTCCAACCGCCAGAATTTGAAACATCGTCTTCCAGGTCTATACTTACACTCCTCTGTTCAGCATTCTTAATACTTATGCTAAAATTACCACCACTTCCTTCAGAAAGTAAAGCGGAATAAGCCTTGGGCTCTAATGTAACCTCCGGCAGTCTTGTTGTGAATGAAAAAGGATAATTTCCCCCGGGCTCACCATCCCTATCCCCATCTAACTTGGTGCCATCTTTGTCCTTTGCCGCATCCGTTACCGTTACCGTATAATCTGTATAAAAATCAAGGTCGTTATCAAACTCCATCGTAACCCCTTTGCTGTCTGCATTCCAGATAAAATGATGCGAAACCGATGGCATTATACTTATTGCCCCCTCTGTTGATGGTCTATCCATTGGTTTGGAGAATACTATAAAAACATCCACCTTACTCTTATATACCGCTACATCGCTTGCCTCATCTGCTGGGTTTGTCCATATCACCCAGGGTGCCTTCCCCTTATAAACCAGTATCTCCTTCTCCCTCTTGTTTCCCGCTCTATCGTAAGTTTTAACCACTATCCTATGAAGTCCAGCATTCACGCCAAATGTATTCCACACATAGTTAACCTCCTTTGCTCCATCACTATCCTCATCATCTCGATACTTCAATCCACTATCTATAAAAATATCTGCCCTATCTAAGCCTGAGCCATTTGGTCCATCATCCGTGGTAAAATGTATCAATACCTGTGCTTCAATTGTATCCCCATTTTGAGGTGAAAAAACTTCTAATGTAGGTAGTTGTGGACTCTCAGCAACCATTCTGCGCATAAGGGTTCTTGGATTAAATATTAGTATGCAAAAGTACTCCTGCAGCTGACTAAAAAATCCCCAGTCATCGGGGTCAGAAGGAGGTTCGCTTCCCCTGTAATATATTTGCTCATAGCAATACTCATCCAGTCCATCACATCGAAAAGATCCCTCAGGGTAATCTGGGTGTCCTTTTGGTGCTTTAATACCGGGCCACATCCATTCATAAAAAAGAGGATATACAGCCCCATACTGGCTCTTTGCAGTAGCAATGACCAGTTTCCTTTTATAAGGGTTAATACCAGGTGAGGTATATGGTGATCCCCAAAAACTGGACAGAAATTTACCTAAAATTAAGGTGGA
>CAYMQB010000033.1:0-33302 GCA_964392665.1 uncultured bacterium
ACTTCAATCGGAATGATATATTCTTTGAAGGGAACTACGAAATCTACTTCTGCGGAAGATTGTTTTTTTTCTCGAACCCAAAAACTTAATTGATCGTTTCTGTAATAATTGGCTTTTAACTCCTGTCCAACTATATGTTCAGCAAGAATTCCCTTATGGAAAGAGTGAAGGTCTTCCATTGTAAAAAAGTATTCCTGAAGACCTGCGGAAAAATTAATCAGTCCTGTATCCAGAAATTGAAGCTTGGGAGACTTTCTGAAATCCGGTTTAACTGGTGGTTTTGTATTTGTAGTTGGATAAATAATATCTATTAACATAGCTTTTTCTAAGGTTTTCAGAGCTTCGTTCATTTTCTCTGACTTATAATTTGAGTTACCGAATCCCTGGAACTTGATTCTTGTTCCCGCTTCATAAGGGCAACTGTCTATTGCGAACCGAATAATTCGAGCCATTTCTTCGTTACGCGCATATTTCTTTACATCTTCCTTATAAGCAATTAAGAGATTATTATAGATAGAATTCAGAGAAAGAATATCATCCGTTTTTATATAGTCTTTTATTACCTCAGGCATACCCCCTAAAAGTGTGAAACGATGAAAATGTTTTAATAATTCAGAATGGGCAAATCCAGTTGATGGAATCTGATTATAGAATTCAAGAGCCTCTTTAGCATTTGCAGCACTTAAGTATTCTGAAAACGTCAGGGGGTACATATTAATGAATTCAACGCGACCGACCGGATAAGTTATTTTTCTACTGGAAATTGTTTTTAGAAGTGACCCAGAGGCAATTACATATAAATCTTTTGCAGACTCACAAAAATACCGTAATTGAGCCAGAGCCTTCGGAACATTCTGAATTTCGTCAATGAAGATAAGCGTCCTCCTTTTCTTACGACGTTTATTTTTATGCAAAAACATTGCAGAAATCAGGTCGGTTATGGACAAATCCTGCTGGAATATCTTTTGCTCATCGGGAAGGTCAAGATTAAAATTCAGGTATTGTTCGAATTCTTCAGAGAACATATTAACTGCTGTGGTCTTGCCCACCTGTCGGGCACCTCTAATTATCAAAGGTTTTCTGTCTTCTTTTTCCGACCAATGCCTTAAATCATCCAGAACATCTCTGTAAAACATTTTATTCATTTGAACACCATCCTTTGGTCAATTAGCTTTAAAGTCAACCCAAATATAAACAAAAAACAAGATAAAGTCAAGGTAAATTTTGAGTAAATATGGGTAAAGTAAACCCAATTTCTGTTTTATATTATGATAAGGGGAATCCTAATGGTAGAAAAGACGGAATTAGGAATTAAGGGGGACAGGCACCATTAGAGACCAAGAGACATAAGACATCAGACCAGAGACCGAAGAAAACAGGGAAACGGAGAATTGGAGAAACGGAGATTGCACGCTATCGCTGTGAACAAACGCACTGCGTGCTGCGAATAAAACGCCCTTCGGGTGTAAAACTAATGCCTTCGGCTGTAATTAAACATTAATGCTATGCATTATGAGATTGCTTTCATTCGACTTCGCTCCCTTCGGGTCTGAGTCTCAGGGTCGAAGACAGGACAGGCTCTATGTGGTTACTCTCAATGACAGGGCAAGAAAGACCACAGACTTGAGACCGAAGACCAGAGACCAGACACCTGAAAGGCGAAATTACGAAATTAGAAATTGCGAAAATGGAAAATAACACAAAAAAGCTAAAAACGAGATGTTTGATTAGTTTAATTAGTTGAATTGGTTTGATTGGTTGAAACCTTGATGCTATATAATATGAGATTGCTTCGGCAGAAATTAAGAAAAAACACTCGCAATGACAAGGCAGGAAAGAACTGAGACCTGTGAATATAAATGGGAAAATTTTATAATCTTGACGGAAGTGTGTTTTTTTGCTATATATTAAGCGTAATGAGTTTGAAACCAAAAAATATCAAAAAATCAAAAAGAGCAGAAGTTCTGGAAAGTTTCATACTGCCGGTCATCCTGCGGCATCGCGCGGATGTTCTATCTCTTATAGGGAGGAATAAAGAAGCCGTTAAGGATTTACGCAAGGGGATCGATACAGCAAGAAAAACAGGCAATGCCAAAGCGGAAGCTTACTGTCTAATAGGATTGAGCAATGTCTATGCGGCTTTGAGCAATTATAAGGGAATGGAAAATACTTCAAAGTCAGCCCTCAGAATATATAGAAAATTTAGAAACAAGAAAGGCGAGGCGGATAGTCTCGATAATATCGGTGAAGTACAAAGTAGTCTTGGAAAATTTCCAGAAGCCCTTGAATACTACAGGCAAGCTATAAAGATACAGAAAGAAATCGGTGATAGAGTTGGTGAGGCATTGAGCCTCAGTAACATTGGAGCAGTATTGGGTATGCTTGGCAACTACAGAGAAGCACTTAGTTCTTACGAACGTTCCCTGAAAATCCGTGAGGAGATCGACGACAGATGCGGTAAAGCAACAACTCTCAATAACATCGGATTTTTGCAGAACAAACTTGGCAATTGTTTGGAAGCGCTTAAATACTACAGACTGTCGTTTGCAATGCGGCTTGAGGTCGGTGACAAGATGGGTACAGCAATAAGTCTCAACAACATCGGGTTTGTTCAGAAGAGACTTGGTAAACATAAAGAAGCACTTGAATTCTTCAGAAGTTCATTACAAATTCGAGAAAAAACAGGCGATAGGCGAGGGCAAGCAGTGACACTCAACAATATCGGGACGGTGCAGCAGAAATTCGGCAACTATACAGAGGCACTGAAATATTACAGACGCTCTCTGAAGATACGAGAAGAAATAAACGACAGGCGAGGTCTGGCAATAACAATCAGCAATATTGGGACGATATATGAAATCCAGGGTAATCACTTGAAGTCACTTAAACACTGCAAGCGTTCCTTAAGAATAGAAGAAGAAATAGGTTACAAGAATGGTGTTGCGTTAAGCCTCAACAGTATTGGCAAGTTGCACCATAAACTTGGCAACTTAACCAAGGCGTTCAAATCCTTCAGTCAATCATTGGAGATAGCAGAGGAAATTGGTGATAAGAACTGCATAGTTATGAGTCTCATCGGCATTGCAAAACTTCAGTTGGAAAAAGGAGAATTTGGACATGCCAACGCATATCTGAACAAAGCCTTAAAGATGTCCAGAGGACTTGATGAAAAGGATACTTCATTTAATATCCATTTGTCATTAGCTGAAAACTCGTTGGTAACAGCAAAATACGATAGAGTTGAGAAGCATCTGAACCGAGCTTTCACCCTTGCTCGAGAGCTCGATTCAAAAATAAAAAAGGGAAATGCACTTCTTGTTTTAGCGCAATTTGAAAACCATAAGGGAAAATTAAAGAGGGCACAGGTTTCCTTTGATGAATCCATAAAGATATTTGAAGAATTAAATGCCCCTTTTGATTTTGCAAAGGCATGTTTTTATAAAGGACAAGCACTAATACAGAGGCGCAAAAAGGGCGGACGACTTGTTAAACAGGCAAAAGAGATATTTAAGAAACTTGGTTCTAAAGGATGGCTCGCAAAAATAGAAGAGGGAAACGGAGAAGCTACAAGGATAAAGGATAAAAGATGAAGCCAAAACAAACCCCGTACGACCACTACTATATAATGCAAGAAGGTGTTTTACATGGCATACAGGGCAGCCGCACCTCGTGCTGCGGATAAAACGCCCTTCGGGCTGTAAAAGTGACACTAAAGTGAAAATGAGGAGATTCTTCCAGGGTTAGTAAGGCTGCGTTACTCAGAATGACATACTTTCACTTGTTACACACCCCGTCATATACCATTCGGTATATGACACCCCTCTTTTTAGAGGGGATTTGAGCCAGTCGGGATGACGAGGCAGGAAAGACATGAGACTGAAGACATACAGAAAAAGAGCACCAGAGCACAAGTCACAAGAGCACAAGAAAAGGCAAGTTAAAAGTGAAATCGGTGAAACGGTGAAGATATCTGTATATTCATAGTGTATTCAGTGGTATATTTGTAGTGTATTTATTGTTTACAACAAATAACACGAAGTAAATAGACAGCGAAGCAAATATACGCCGAAGGCAAATAACGATTGACTGATGATATAAAACGTAAGACATAAGACCTCAACAACGAGATTACGAAATTAGAAATTGCGAAAATAACACAAAAAAGCTAAAAACGAGATGTTTGATTAGTTTAATTAGTTGAATTGGTTTGATTGGTTTTATTAGTTGGATTGGTTTTATTAGTTTAACCCTTGAACTGATGTTAACCGTGTCAATTCGTGGCGAAAAATCTGTTTTATCAGTCGGTGATTTTTCTTTCGAGGGAGGGGTTAATGTTGGTGACGATTTCGTAGTTTATGGTTCCCGCTAATTCGGCAAGATGGTCGGCTGTTATTTCTTCATCGCCCTGTTTTCCAAGGAGAACAACTTCATCCTCAAGCGTGACGTTTCCAATATCAGTTACGTCCACCAATATCATATTCATACATACCCTTCCTCTGACAGGTGCTCTTTTCCCTTTGACAAGCACATAGGCAACATTTGAAAATGACCTTGAATAGCCATCGAAGTAACCTACGGGAAGGACTGCAATTTTAGAATTTCTTGTGGTTCTATGTGTGCATCCATAGCCTATATATGAACCTTCAGGGACTTGTTTTAATTGAGCAATCGTTGATTTCCAGGTAAGCGCAGGTCGCAGTTCAGGGAGTTTCTTGCCTTTCATTGAAAAGGAAACCTTTGTCTGTTTTGAGGGCCACAGCCCATACATACTTATACCTACCCTGACCATCTCGTAATAGGTTTCGGGAAAGAGCAGGGTTGCTGCCGAACAGGCAGCATGTCTTATAAGATTAGTAAATTCTTTTAAATACTCGTCTTCAATCTTTTTGAACTGTTCTAATTGATATTTGGCATAAGAGTGGTCTGTCGTATCCTCTATGTTGGCAAAATGGGTTGAAATACCTTCTATCTTAATTGAAGAACTGCTCCTTATAAAGGATAGAAGATTCTCAAGTTCCTTGTCTTTAACTCCCTGTCTGTTTGTTCCTGTTTCGATTTTTATGTGTACGGGTGTATTCTTACCGAGACGTTTACCGACTTCATCCAGTTTCTTGACAGTTTCCATATTGTAAATCGTCAGTCTGAGGTCATTTTTAATTGCTTCCTCGAGTTCAGCTATAGGAACATAGCCGAGAATGAGCGTGGGTTGTGTAATTCCTTTGCCCTTTAATTCAATCCCTTCTTCGATAGAATTCACACCGAGCCAGTCTACACCTGCCTTGATTGTAATTCCTGCAACTTCGCACATACCGTGACCATAGGCATTGGATTTAACCACTGCCATCAGCTTTCTTTGTTTTCCTATGAGTTTTCTAATTATGGAAAGGTTGTGAAGAAGATTTTTTTCGCTTATTTCAACCCAGTTAAGTCGGGATTTTCTCAAACGTCCTCCTTTCAATCTCTTTTATTGACAAGCCAAGATGGGATTTATTGCCCTGATATGTTTTTCTCTTTTTGAACTCCTCGTTGATGCGCGCAAGCACCTTTTGTTTTTCAAGACACCACATAGGTGCAACAAGCCTTTCTCTTTCCGCTTCTCCTGTGAGTCTCTGGATAACTATGTTTTCTGGTAACCTCTCGATGAAATCTACAACAAGCGATGCATAGTCATCCATCGAAAGTGTTTGCATTCTCTTGGCATAATAATCTTTCGCCATTTCGGTATCTTTTAGAATATGCAAAAGGTGGATTTTTATACCGTCTATGGGAAGAGCAGAGATAACTCTTGCTGTTTCCAATATTTCCTCGCGGGTTTCTCCAGGCAATCCGATTATAACATGAGAGGAAACAAGGATATTTTTCTTTTTCTTTGTTCGCAACACTGCATCGATGAATTCTGCAAGTGTATGGCCTCTTTTTATTGCTTTAAGGGTTTTGTAATGTGCGGACTGTAGTCCATATTCCATCCACAGATAGGTTTTGCTTGCATATGATTCGAGCAGGTCAAGTGTTTCATCCGGGACGCAGTCCGGTCTTGTGCCGATTGCAATTCCGACTATCCTTTCAGAACTCAGTGCTGTTTTCAGACATTTATTCAGATAATTCAGCGTAAGGAATGTATTTGTAAAGGGTTGAAAATAGACTATGAATCCTTTTGCTCTATATTTTCTTTCTGCCCATTTTATACCTTTTTCTATCTGTTCGGTTAGGCTGAGATTAATGTTAATAATGGGGGAAGCGGATGCTATATCATCGCAGTATGTGCAGCCTACTTTTCCATCTATCCTGTTGGGACAGCTTGCACCGATGGATACAGGGACCCTATAAACCTTAAAACCGAACCTTGCTTTCAGGTGTTCGTTGAAACTACTATAGTAGTTCATAGAACCTTATGATCGTTAGACTAAATATGGTTTTATTAGTTTGATTTTTTTAATTGACATTAACAGTTTTATTGGTTTAATTGGTTGAATTAGCTGAGGGGCAAGATTGCTTCGGCAGTAACACACCCCTAAATCCCCTCTTATTAGAGGCGACTTGAAGGACTCGTAATGATGAGACAGATATGCCATTGTCGGTATACAATCGAGGAATCCCGGTTCTTGTCTGCTTCATCTTAAAAAATGAATCTTTAATGTTTCTCTATATCCTCCGGATGTCAAGGCGCAGAGGTAGATACCGGAGGGAAGCAGTGTACCGCTATCATCCCTGCTGTCCCATGTTACTTCAGAAACAGGAAATTTGAAATTTGAAATTGGGAAATTCTTGACTATACGACCACTTACATCATAGATACAAAGCGAAATTGGAAATTGGGAAAGTGCCAAATTTCTATTTTCTATTTTCGAAATTTCGGGAATACTGTATCTTATTTCTACCGTTTTTGTAAACGGATTGGGATGGGCGGAAAGTCTTATGTCCCTGGTCTCTTGTCTATTGTCTGCCTTTTTTATTCCCGTATAGTAGAATGCATCCCTTAATGCCCCCCACAACTCCGGTTTTGTTCCATCGTATCCAAGAGCCCAGATACCTGCTCCACAGAGACTGCTGTCGAGAACCACCTGGTATTTCATCCTCAGGCTCAGTGAATCATCGAACCATCCCTGATACCAGCCATCACCTGTTATGTAGTTTGCATACCAAACGGTTTTCGATGTGTCGTCCCACAGTTTTCCGTAAACCACGGCTGAATCCGTAGCTCTTGTGTAGGTGAGTGCTCCACCCGTGCCACGTGTTGGTGATTTTATGCTGTCATTTTCAGTGAGCCACCGTAGACCGTAGTACGGGCATCCCAGTATAAATTTATCGGCGTATATTCCGTATTGTATGTAATCGTTGACCGTCCACATAACGCTGTAGGTTCCCCACAGGGTGCTTGACGGGAGAGGCGAAACAGGGCCTGCGTAGGATGAACCTGACCAGTAATAATTGTATGCCATTATGAAAAGACCGTCGGAATGGAGTGCTAGCAGGTCATAATCGAAAGCATTACCCCAGTCAACTGCAGGTGTTGCGATGGATATATGTGAGCCGGGGAGGTTTGTGTGGAAGTAATCTGTCAGGTCTTGAATAAAAAGTGTCAGACTATCCTTGACAGGGTTCGTAGGCATTTCGAAGTCAATACTAACTCCGTCTAATGTATAATTTGTAACAAGGTTGAAAAGGTTATTTATTGCATTTGTTCGTGCAGTTGCAGAATTGAGAAGATTAAGAATTATTACATTATCAAATTGGGTTGCCGTTATCAAAACTTGCACACCATTTGAGTGTGCAATGTTTCGTAGGTTTTCCATAGTGGATATATTTGGAATAGTGCCAAGGGTTCCGTCCCCTTTTAGTTCCACGGAAAAATATGCTATATGAGAAAGCAAATCATATTGAAGATTGTTATAGGATGTTCCCATCCAGTAAGGGTAATAACCGTAAACGACCTTACTCAAAGGTCTTTGTCGGGTTCGGAGCTCGATTGCTCCGGGAGGAGATGAAACCGTAACTGTGCTTCCGCGATGTCTGAGCCACTCGGTTTCGTGAATACCTTGATAATTTTCCGGGAATTGAGAAATTGTGATGGCAAGAAGTATAAACAGACTATTCAATAACTCTCCTTATGCTTTTTAAAAAACCACAACAAATTAGTCTTAAATCAGAACACCTTTCTCTCTTAATCCAATTAATACCAGATAAATAGTGAGAAGTCAAGAGTTTTGACGTATTTATATTCATATCTTTTTCTTTGTCCATCCGCCTTTATAATAGAATATTGTGACGATGATAGATTCAACGATAACGGAGAGTCCAATAGCGAGCCACACCCCTCGACTTGCGAAATGAAAATAGGAAGCAATAATATATGCGATCGGTATTTTTAAGCCCCAGTTTGAGATGACGGAGGCTATCATCGGAGGTTTTGTATCACCGGCACCTGATTGTGCTCCGCCAAATGCGGTCCCAAAAACAATAAATATGATACAAAGAGAGATAATTCTCAGATAGTCTGTTCCTATTCTGATGACATCTGGATCGGTATTGAAGATGGCTATTATCTGGGGAGCAAAAAGTATGTAGAGAATAGTAACTGGAATCTGAATGGCAAATCCAATCAAAAGGACTCGTTTAACAACCTCTTTTGCCTTCTCAGGTCTCTTTGCACCGAGACTTTGACCAACAAGGGTCTGTGTCGATGTCATAAGACCTGTAAGATATATAAACACAATTCCGAGTGCTCTTCCCCCTATTCCGAAAGCTGCAATGCCGGTTGTTCCATAGGAGGCAATGATTCTGAACATTATCATTCCGGTGAGAGGACGTGTAATTCCTTGAAGACATGCGGGGATTCCTATCTTGAGGATATCTCTGATAATATTCCAATTGATTTTTTTAGAAAGTTCTTGCAGATATCTTCTTTTATACAGGACAGATATGCCCAGTATAAATGCAAGAACATGAGCAATGGAGGTCGCTGCAGCCGCACCGTTAATACCAAGTTCGGGAAATTTCCATATACCAAAGATGAGAAAAGGATCGAGGATGATGTTAAAAAAACTTATAATTGCGATTATCTTTGTTGGTGTCTTTGTATCACCAAGTGCGGTGAGAGTTGAAAAGACAACGAATGCACCGTAAAAGAAAGGAAGTGCAAGAAATATGATTCTTATGTAGCCGACACTCATCTTTCTCACTATCTCTTCTGTACCGAAGAGTTTCAAAATCGAAGGTGCAAGGATGAAGCCTATAACCGAAATAAAAACGGAAACTAGGAATGCAATTATGAAAGATTGAAAGATAGTGTTTTCTATTCTTTCCTTTTCTTCTCTTCCAGCGAAACGGGCAACCATAGCAAGATTACCGGCATAAAAAATCTGCGTAAGTGCAAAGAGTAGCCACATAATGGAGCCTGCGATCGCAACACTTGCTATGGGAATCGAGCCAAGTTTTCCGATCCAGAACATATCTACTATGTTGAGTGTTGTCATGAGTATCTGGCTGAGCATTACAGGCCAGGCAAGAAACCAGATGTTTTTGTAACTGCTATTATCCAGGTTTATGTAACTAAGTTTATTCATACTTTTCTTTCTAAAATTATTCAGGCATTATATTCATAGAAAACGATTGTGTCAAGAGATAAGAAAGGGGGTTCGATGGAAGGTAAACACTCCGCTGTAAAACAAATGCACCTTGTGCTGTAGAATGAACGCTCCGCTGTAAAACTAACGCCTTCAGCTGTGAAACAAACGCACTTCGTGCTGCGGATAAAACGCCCTTCGGGCTGTAAAAGTAACACTAAAGTGAAAATGACGAGATTCTTCCAGGGTTAGTAAGGCTGCGTTACTCAGAATGACATACTTTCACTTGTTACACACCCCGTCATATACCATTCGGTATATGACACCCCTCTTTTTAGAGGGGACTTAAAGCATAAAACACTCGTAATGACAAGATAGGAAAGACCACAGACCGGAGACCTGAGACCGGAAACCTTGAAAGGAAGAGGAGGAAAGAAAGATGAGAGATGAGGAAAAGGAGAAAAGTCGCGTATATTCATAGTATATTTAGTTGTGTATTTGTAGTGTATTTATTGTTCACAACAAATAACGCAAGGGAAATACACAGCGAAGCAAATATACGCAGAACGCAAACGACGATTGACAATTGACCAATAACTATTGACTAATGGTCTGATTAGTTTAATTGGTTTGAACCCTGAATTGCTGTTCTCTGTGCCCTCTGCTTCTCTGTGGTGGAATTTATACGGAGCTCAGGATATTCTGTCCATAATAATCCCCAAAAACACGGAGAATATTACCATATATAAGGCAAGCAATAGAGTAAGTAACCATCCGAAATAATAGACCATTAAAGGCAAGATAGGTATTTTGACGGCTCTATTGTATAAAAATGTGGCAATGAGTCCTTTTTTCATACCTTTTTCTTTGAGTTCCTTGAGCAGAGGATACCAGATGTATATTGAACCCATCGAGATTATGCCCGATACGATTACAATAATCCATCCTTTTGTTCCTGATTCCTTGCCCAGGTGTCTTACAATAAATTTAGGTTTGAGAAATAGATTGGTAAGAAAAATAAAAACGAATACTATAATTACTATGTAAAAAATCTTTGAAAAGATACGAACAAAATAGCGCAGTGATAAAAAAAATACATCCGCGTTAAATAAGAATATTATGAAGTAGAGTAAAAGTGTTATTAAAAGGAATATTAAACCGGCACATTTTCTTTTTTTCCCATAAACACCAACATTTTCTGCGGTTTGTTTCATAGTATTTTTAGTGTTAGAACTACAAGTATAGAAATAACTATGGCAAATAGAAATGAAAGTATATTTCTTGCGACTGCAAATCTTTTACCCAAAAAATAGCACTCCGCAGGTAACTGAATAATGCCAACGGTTACCCAGGAAGTGACAAAGGCAACTACCGCAAAAAGCGCAATACCAGCATTTAATAATTCTCCGCCTATGATATAGCTTGTCGCAGGATTACCTGTCGAGATGCTACCGAGCACTGCTCCTATTATACTATCGATTATTGGATTTTTTGTGAAAACCTTAGCATAAAAAGATTTGGGAATTATCGTTACATAAAGGCTTATAAGCAGTAATATAGCAAGTAAGATAGGCAACATATCGAGAAACGAACGGAGTGTCTTTTTTGCTGCTTTAGAAGTCTGCTCTTTTTTGGGTAAATTCAGCTGCCTTTTTATCCCTGCTCCTCTAATTTTTTCATTCTTTCATTTAAGTCTGCAATTATCTCTCTTAGATGTGTAATTTCTTTTTTCAATCTCTCTGTTTCTTCAGCTTCTTCTTCAGTATGTTCCTCTATTGCAGTCGATGGTGTCGAAATTTCCATTGGTTCTTGAACAATCTGTTCTATTAAGTCTCTTATTCTTCCGTATGCGCCGACTGATGGTTTTATACCCAATTGTAAAAACCAATCCTGTGCCTTGGGTCCCATCCCACCTGAAACAATCATTTCTGCACCCTTACTATGGATATACTCCGGGACAACTCCAGGTTCGTGGGAATTTACATAGGGATTTTCTTCCACCTTTATATCTTTAACATTGTTATCTTTCAGTTCAACAAATGTGAAGTATGGACATCTTCCAAAATGGTAAGCAAGAATACCATCAAGTCCCTTTTTATCATCGGATGAAAATGCAATAATCATTTTGTCCTCCTTTAAAAGCCTTTAGATTCTTTTCTGGCTTCAATAATATTTTGTGACTGTTTAAGTAGCATTAAAACCTGGTCCGAAGACAACTTGTAGTAAACCTCAACTCCTTCCTTTCTACTCATTACCAATCCGGCAGATTGTAGTATGGCAAGATGCCTTGAGACCACGGATGGATGAACGACAAGGAATGATGCGATCTCTGAAACTGGTTGCTCGCCATATTTTAATATTTCAATGATTTTTATGCGATGTTCACAGGAAAGTGCCTTAAAGAGCATAGTCCTTGCATCACCAAATCCGAATTTCCTTCCTATCTTCGTAGTTGCGTATCTATGCATATGAACAATATAACAAGAAAAACCTGTTTTGTCAAGTAGAAAAAACAAATAAATAATCGCAGGATTTTATCCTACCCACCCTTCCTGTTCCATTTTTAAGAATGCCTGCAATTCCTCCTGGTTCATAATAGTTGTAACGATATCAACGTCAGCGCCGAGTTTCTCGATGGGCATCCTTAAACTTCTTATAAGAAAATCTGCTATGGGTATGTTAGCGAAAGGGAAGGCTATGGTTATTGTAACTCTGTTATTCTCAACCGTGATGTCTTTGACTATGCCTAAGTCTTTAAGGCTACGATTTATAGCGGGATGTTTAACTTCCGATATTGCCTTATGCACCTCATCTTCAGAAACGCCGTTACCCATTTAGACCTCCAGCTTTTTATAAGTTGCTTAGCTTTTCTTTTTCCACTATCTGTTACTAACTATTTTTAGAATTCCTTATCTCTTCTTCATATTCTGAAAAGTAGTTGCCAATCACCCTTAGATTAAATCGAGAAAGTATGGATTCATTAGATTCCCTTTTTAATAAGAATTCGAATGACTTCCTTATCAATTCTTCTTTGCTTATTAAACCTTCGGTTAAATCTTGATAATAATCTTTGTCCAGAGTGACAGTATGTTCTGTTTTAGAACCTTTTTCACTGACAATAACCAGGAATTCCCGGTCACTTTTCTTTTTAATATCGATCATTCATAGCTACCTTTCTATACTTTTAGAAAATTTAATACATAACCTCTATTATATTTACCACTGTGCATAAGTTCTTTCGAAATTTTTTCTTTTAAGCGCAACTTCACTCCTTCTATTTCTTTTATAATGTCTTCAACCGTTAGATTAGATAAATTGTGGTGCGGTTCATCCGTTTCATTATGTTTTGGATAAACGGAGAGTATACCATTGATCTTTAATACTCTATGAACCTCTCTATACAGGGCTTTTCTTTCCTGAAGAGTAAAGTAATGTAAGATGTCGTATAGAAGCACAAAATTGGCTGATGAGTTTTTCAAACTAATAATCGGCTCTGCGGAAGTCTTAATTGCTACGATATTTTTCAGGTTTTCCAATTTTGCCGTTTGCGTCAATTTGCTCAGAGCATCTTCATCCTTATCCATTGCATATACCGTGCCTCCGGATTTTAACACCTTTGCAGCAGGGATTGTGTAATGGCCTATATTACATCCGAAATCAACTAATTTCTGGCGATTCTTTAGACCGATTGTTTTTAGAAATAGTAGTCCATCTTCTCTAATCCATTTTTCGACATCCGTTTTCGTATTTAGCTCAGAAGACATTTTTTAACTTTCTAAAGCTCTGTTTCAACACTATTAATTTTTGGTATTTCCCGGGTTAAGTTACCCTGTTTTCTCTGCTCGACAAGTTTGTAAATTGTGTCAAACGATTTTGTTATTGCTTTCATAATCTCTGTAATCTTATCCATCTTGATTACTACGGGCTGACATTTTGTGTTACAAGCGATTTTTACAAAATTGGGGCTCATTTTTTTGCCTACGAAAACTTCTGCGTCACTGAGAAGTTGCATAACTGCCTTTCTTTTTTCGCTGAATCCATGCTTGCCTGTTTCTTTGGGAGATGTGTTTTCGCGTTTTTCTAAGAACTGAAGTTCTCCATTTTCGAAGATGTCGTATACATAAAAATCTTTAGATTCTCCCATATGTCCTGATAAAATATTTTCTCCATCGTTTGAACCGACAGTAACCCTTATTTTCCTCAATATGTACCTCCTGGTATAGTATTCATTGTACCTGTTAGTGCCCTAATTTCAACTATAATTCTATCCTATTTTTAAAATTACGTAACAGGTTTCACATATCTCATTTCAATTTTGTAATACTATATTAAAAAAATGAAATGTCAATAATTATTTGCAAATTTTACTTGCATTTTCCAAGATAATTAGGTATATTGTTATATGTAAATATGTCTATATGAATGAGGAGGAATTATGAGAGAGTTAGTGAATATTTTCAGTGCGATTTCAGATGAAACAAGAGTTAGGATATTAAAACTGCTAGAGAAAAAGAAAATGTGCGTTTGTGAGCTCACGGCAATTCTTGAAATCAGGCAGCCGAGTGTCTCGCATCATCTTGGAATACTTAAGAGGGCAGGATTAGTGGACGATGTCAGGAATGGACAATGGATTGACTATAGATTGGCGAGTAAAAAACATAATGAGTATACTCCTGGAATGCTAAAGATGTTATCAGGCTGGCTTAACAGAGATTTAAGGGTGCTCAAGGATTTAAGAAAAGCGAAGAATACCAGCAGGGAGAAGATATGCAGAAAGTAGAGAACCAGGCACAAATCAGCAGTCACAAGAGCACAGGACACAAGACTTAAGACCGAAGAAAACAGGGAAACGGAAAGACGGTGTAACGGAGTATCGGGGAAAGGTAGATGAGAGATGAGAGAAATTTATAAGCTTCTCTTATTAGTAACCGTACTTGTCATTGCATATTTTATTCCAGTTGGGAATTTGCATTTCCAAAATGCAATCATTGAATCCCTGGGAATGCTTCAGGAATATGCAAGAAGGCATGTATTATTCTGTTTGGTTCCTGCATTCTTTATTGCAGGCGCAATCGCGAATTTCGTAAGGCAGAACGCAGTGCTTAAGTATTTTGGAGCAAAGGCGAAGAAAATTCTCTCGTATTCGGTCGCATCTATCTCAGGAACAATACTTGCCGTTTGTTCCTGCACGGTGCTCCCACTATTTGCAAGTATTTACAAAAGAGGTGCAGGCATAGGCCCAGCAACTGCATTTCTTTATTCCGGTCCGGCAATCAATGTTCTTGCTATAATCCTTACAGCGCGAGTGCTTGGGTTTGAAATTGGAATTGCAAGGGTAATGGGTGCTATTTCGTTTTCTATCATAATAGGGCTACTTATGCATTTCATATTTTACAAATCGGAGCAAGCAAGGGACAAAAATAGCGAGCTAATAATGCCAGAGCAGAAGAAGGAAGCAAGACCTCTATGGAAAACCGGAATATATTTTGCCGTTATGGTCGGAATTTTGGTTTTCGTCAACTGGGGAAAAGGTGAATCCATCAGGTTCTGGCAGATAATCTACCAGCTCAAGTGGTGGATTTCTGGTTTTTTGCTTATAGCCTTGTTTTTTATGCTTACCAGATGGTTTAACAGGGAGGAACTTAAAAAATGGACAAACTCAACATGGGGTTTTACAAAGCAAATACTGCCGCTGCTTTTTGCCGGGGTGCTCGTGGCGGGATTTTTGCTTGGAAGACCGGGGCATACCTCGCTAATCCCTGCAAGATGGATAGAGAATATTGTTGGCGGTAACAGTATAAGGGCGAATTTTTTTGCCTCTGTTGCTGGAGCACTTATGTATTTTGCAACCTTAACAGAAGTCCCTATACTTCAGGGTTTGATTGGAGCAGGTATGGGAAAGGGACCTGCATTGGCACTACTGCTTGCGGGACCTGCTCTGAGTCTCCCAAATATGCTTGTTATAAGAAGTGTTATGGGGAATAAAAAGACGCTCACTTATATTGGACTTGTGGTAGTTATGGCAACATTCACAGGGATGTTGTATGGGTGGTTGTCTTAAGAAAAGATAGACCAAAGACATGAGACATAAGACATAAGACATAAGACATAAGACATAAGACATAAGACATAAGACATGAGACCGGAGACATACAGAAAAAGAGCACCAGAGCACAAGTCACAAGAGCACATGGAAAGGCAAAAGAACAAGATGTTGAATTAGTTTAGTTAGTTTAATTGGTTTGAACCTTAAAACAAATGTTTTCTCTGTGTCTCTGTGGTAGATTGTGTTGAAGGCGAAATTACGAAAATCGCACAGTACAAGAAAAAATTTGTCATTCTAAGTAAACGACAATTATTGACAAAGGAAGAATCTGATTACAAACAGACAAAACGATCCAAACGCTCACAACGACAGTAACGATGGAAAGGAATTACCATTTACCCAATTACTAATAACGAATGTCTATTGATTTATTAACGATTGACCAATAACCGATAACTGGTCTAAACGGGGGAGAAGATGAAGATAGAAATTCTGGGAAGGGGATGCCCGAAATGCAAGGAGTTAACAGCCAATGTTGAGAAAGCATTGGAAGAACTGGGAAAACAGGCAGAGATTTCGAAGGTTACCAATCTTAATGAAATTATGAGTTATGGTGTAATGATGACACCCGCGTTGGTAGTTGATGGAAAGGTAAAAACAGCAGGTAAGGTTTTGACGGTCGAAGAGATAAAACAGATTATAGGTGGATAAGGGGAAATTACCGAAGGAGAATAGATTGAAGAAGAAAAAGAAACCTCACTCTGGTTTGCAAAAGCTTAATGGGTTTTGGGGATTGAGATTATTTTTTAGAAGGGTTTTTAAGCTCTTTAACTTCTTTTAGGAACTCATCTTTATTTTCGAAGTCTCTGTATACCGAGGCAAATCTGACGTAGGTGACTTCGTCAATTTGTTTTAATCTTTTCATTACTTCTTCCCCTATTGTTTCCGAAGATATGGACAGGTTATCAAGGTCTGAGAAAGCTTCCTCAATGTCATCGACCATCTTCTCGATATGTTCCCTGGCAATAGGTCTCTTGTGTGCCGCAGTTGCGATGCCAAGCAGCAGTTTTTGTCTGTCAAACGGTTCTTCCCTGCCGTCTCTTTTTATTACGACGAGAGGAGATTTTTCAACATATTCGTATGTGGTGAATCTCTTTTTACAGGAAAGGCACTCACGTCTCCTCCGTACGGATTTGCCTTCTTTCCGTGAACGGCTGTCGATAACTTTATTGTCTTCAGAACCACAAAAGGGACATTTCATAATCTAAGTATATACTTTTTATTTCGGTAAGTCAATAGGTTTTTGATCTTGGCTTTGCGGTTTTGGCAATAGAGCATTGACTATTATAGATTCTGATGAAATCTGCCATTCCGGTTGGAAAAACAGGCTCCTTTTTGAAGGTTGTTTTTTTGTTTGACAGTGGCGTGATTTCTTGATATACATAAATAATGGAAAACAAAAGGTATCTTCATATCTTCTATGAAACAATCTTAGTCATTTTCCTACCTTTTCTAATTGTACTCTCTATTGAATTTGTACTGAAACTCGGAATGGGTCCCAATGTGAGAGTAGTTTCATTTTTTCCTGCTATTTATGCATCTATCATTACCTTCTGTTCATTTGTCTGGATTAGAAAAAAGATTATCTATGCTCTCATACCTATTCTGTTAAGCAGTGTTGTATTTGCCATCTTTAATAAGAATGGTTCACCCGTGATTGTCAAAGGTATTTATTTCTTTGTTTCTCTTTTTGTATTATCGTTTTTTTCCGTTTTTGGTTATGCACTTTCTAAGGTTATTGCTACATATAAACCTTCTCGGATTGGATATTTTCTTAGATTTTTTACAGGTCTTTTTGTTTTTGTTTGTGGGATGATACTTGTTTACATTTTCTCGGGTTTTCAAGATCCTGAAACAACCATTGTGAAATCTATTCTTTATGGGCTTGGAAATGGATTTCCAGTAGGCTGTGGGGTAATTTCGGTTATTATGATGCTTTCAGAAAAGGTCGGTTGACTATGGGTTTTCTTCTACAATTTTTGGCAACGAAAGCAATTGCACCGATTCTTGGTTCTATTGTGCTCTTAACTATGGGAGAACATCCTGTGTCACTTTCAAAACCTGACATTGTAGCAAAAGGCGACACGATTTTCATTAGTACAAAAATAAGCAATGGATTTCCAAAAGAGTTATTGGAGATAATAAGAAGCGGTACACCGGTAACTATGAGGTTAAAAGTTGAATGCCTGAGCGATATATATTTTACGCATTCGGTCCAGTATGATATTGAAACGAAGATTTACAGCATAGAGCTCGAAAATAGGGAAGAGCAGGAAACAGAGGACGAAAAAAAGATGAAAGACCTGGTTTCCAAATTCGACCATGTCATTTTACATAAAAGTGAAGTTTCAAGATCGAATAAGATAAGTTTAAGGGTTTCATTGGACCCTGTTAGATTGGCTTTTCTTGACAATGAGGAGTTCGACTTAATGACACTGTGGGATTATAGAAGCCCACAGCAGACAATTGGAGTACACTTAGATGAGTAATACGGAAATGAGAACGGCAGACCACAGACATCAGACCGGAGACCGAAGAATAGAGACCATGAAAGACAGAAGAGAGAAGGAGTATTGCTCCGCAACGGTTTGGGTTCATCTACGATGAACGGTATTGGTGCTTTCAGCAGGTTCTGAGTCCCTGCGGGACGGGGAGAGGCGATAAGCTAAACAGTGAGACGGAGTTCGGAGATTAAATTCTATGCTGTGGATTAAACGCTCAAAAGATTGGAATAAATCATCTTTTTACCCTAATATCTTGAAATGAGTATACGTTTTAAGTTTATTATTATTAATTTCATTTTGATTGTAATTACAGTCGGACCTCTTGTTTTCTTTACATTAAGGACAACAGAGCTTAAACTTGGGATGAAGGATATACCAGGGATTGAAAAAGCAATCGAAAATGCTGTTATATATAGCCCAGAGGGACCTGAGAAAGATCAATCTTTGGACGCGCTCAGAAAATATCGGCAGATGAAAGCCTTGAAGTCGCTACTAAAAAGGGAGTTTATTGCATTTACGATACTCCTGAGTCTTTTTATTATATTTTTTTCAACAGCACTTACTGTTTTCTTTACGCTGAGAGTAACAAAACCGCTCAGAAAATTGGAAGTGGCTGCCAAAAAACTCGCACAGGGTGAGTTCCCTGCAATTGAAGGTGTGCGCACAAGAGATGAAGTGGGAAGACTTGTCGAGACCTTTAATAATATGTCTCTCGCTCTCGAAGAAAGTAAGAAACAATTAGTAATTGCAGAAAGAGAAGCAGCCTGGAAGGATGCTGCAAGAGCAGTATCACACGAAATTCGCAATCCACTTACGCCTATAAAGCTTGCTACGGAAAGATTGAAGGAAAAGGCAAAGTTGGGAAGCAAGGATATCGATAAGACAATTTTCGAAACCACTGGAATGATATTGGAAGAAATAGAAAATTTAGATGGTATTGCAAGGAGCTTTTCCGAATTTGCGAAACTTCCCGAGCCTAAGAAAAAAATGGACAGTCTAAATGAAGTTTTACAAGAAGTTGTCTACCTGTATTCCGAATTTGAAGGGATAGAAATTCGGCATCGATTCGATGATAGCATACCACAATTCCTATTTGACAGAGATAGAGTGAAACAGGTATTGATAAATATTGTGAAAAATGGAATTGAAGCGATGGATGGAAAAGGTGTCATCTGGATTGTATCGAAAGCTGATGTTCCCGGGAAAACAGCGAAACTATCGGTAAAGGACAGTGGACCAGGCTTGAATGTTGATCCGGGATTGCTTTTTGTTCCCCATTTTACAACAAAAGAGAAAGGGAGTGGACTTGGCCTTGCAATATCAAAAAGGATTATCGAGGCACATAACGGAAAGATCGAGATAAGTAGTGTAGAAGGCGAGGGAACGGAGTTCATCATTACACTCCCGACAGAGACCTGACCCCTAATGAAAAAGATACTTGTTGTTGACGATGAGCGAAATATCCAGAGAATACTCAAGGAAGTTTTAATGGATGAAGGATATTTGGTTACAACCAAAGGGACAGGGAAAGGTTGTATTGAAGCCATAAAAAGTGAGTTTTTCGATTGCATTATTCTGGATGTTAAGCTGCCAGATGCCGACGGCATTTCCATTATAGATACAATCAAAAAATTCTCGGGAGAAAGTGAAATTGTCGTCATTTCCGGGCACGGAACGATTGAAATGGCTGTGGAAGCCATAAAGAAGGGTGCCTTTGATTTTATAAAAAAGCCACTCTCTTTGGAAAAAGTCCGGCTCGTGTTGAAACACTCGCTTGAAATGCACAATATCAGACGCGAAAAGGAGAGCTGGGATAAGGAGATAGAGGAAAAATACAGGATGATTGGTTTGAGTAAAGCTATTGATGAGGTGAAAGCCTTGGTCAATAAGGTTGCACATCTTGACAGCAAGGTATTGATAACTGGAGAGAGCGGAGTAGGAAAAGAGCTTGTCGCGTATGCCATCCACAAAAAGAGCGAAAGAAAGGATGCCCCTTTTGTGAAGGTCAACTGTGCTGCTATTCCAATGGAGCTTGTCGAAAGCGAACTATTCGGACATGAGAAGGGAGCCTTCACCGGTGCGACGATGAAGAGAAAGGGGAAATTTGAATCGGCAAATGGGGGTACTATTTTGCTCGATGAAATTGGTGATATGAATCTCGCAACTCAGGCGAAGGTTTTAAGGCTAATTGAAACAGGAGAGGCGATGCCTCTTGGAAGTAACGATCCTACGCATACAGATCTGAGGATCATTGCATCCACGAATAAAAATATGAAGGAAGAGGTTAGAAATGGGAATTTCAGAGAGGATTTGTTTTTCAGGCTAAATATTTTTCCCATACAAATTGCACCGTTAAGGGAGAGAAAAGAAGACATACCACTTCTTGTTGAGCATTTTGTGAAGCAGATAACCTTGAATTCTGCCCTGGGGCATAAGAAGTTTTCTAAGGGTGCAGTTAAAAAGCTTGCCGAATACAATTTTCCGGGGAATATCAGAGAACTTAAGAATATAGTCGAAAGGCTTTTGATATTGGAAGAAGGGGATACGGTTATTAAAGAGGATGTGCAACATCTACTAAAGGGAGTAGAGGGTGAGGAAAAAACCTCTCTTTTTTCACAGCCTTACAAAAATGCTAAAAAGAATTTTGAGAAACTATATGTAGAAAAGAAGTTGAAGGAGAACAACTGGAATATTTCAGCGACTGCCCAGATTCTCGATATAGAAAGAACCAATCTCCATAGAAAGATGCGGGAGTTGGGAATTAGACAATGCAAGGAAGAAGAGTGAGTATAATGGTTTTTATTATCAAGAAATCTGTGCGCTATCGGTATTCCAATTTAATACCTGCGATATAATCCTGCACCAACGTTCTTATTCCGAGTAATTCCAGCAGCGTTGGTCTTTTCTTTTTGGGTTTTAACACTCTTGGTTTTCCTTTTATACCCGTTGTTTTGGCGGCAGCATAAATCACATCTTGAAGGTCCCCAAGTTCGTCTACCAGACCGAGTTCTAAAGCCTGTTTGCCAGTCACTATTCTTCCATCTGCAATTTTAAGAACATCTTCTTTTTCAATCCCTCTTTCCAGAACAATAGCATCGACGAATTGATTATAGACATCGTCGATTACCTGTTTTAGCAGTTCTGATTCCCGATCTGTCATTCTTCTGAATGGCGAACCAATATCTTTGTGCTCCTGAGACTTTATCACCATAAAGTAAACACCGATTTTTTCCAGCAATTCCTCTACATTTGCCATCTGCATTATTACACCGATTGAACCCGTAACCGTTCCGGGGTTGGCATATATTCTATCACAGGGGATTGCAACATAGTATCCGCCGGAAGCTGCGACGCTTCCCATGGAAGCGAAAACAGGTTTGCCACTTGTTTTAACTCTTCTGATTTCGTTACATATCTCCTGTGATGCAGCCACTCCACCGCCCGGGCTGTCGATACGAAGCACTACAGCTCGTACATTTCTATTTGACCTAAAGGAACCGAGATGCTTGATTACATCTTTTCGAACTTCGTCGGTAATCGTTCCTTTTAGTTCCACAAGTCCTATCGACTTTTCAAAACCAAAACTGACCGCCGAAGTGCTTAAAAAGGTGGGAGAAATTATAGTCAATGGAACTATTAGTATTTTAAGAATTATTGAAAACAAATAAGACATATCACCTCCAGAGTTAAGTTAATATTTGTCAAGAATGATTTCTAAGTTTATTTATTACCATATGAAGAATTTATCAAAGAGGACAGGTAACCGTCTTTGATGTTAGATGCGATTTCACTTGCCTTTTTCAACTGTGTTTCCCATTCAGCATTTTCTAAACCTCTGTTGCACTCAGACATAAGGTAAAGCGCCCAAGCTCTTTCTCTCATCGAACCCAATTGTTCCGAGAATTTTAAGACCATCGAGGCATTTGCAAGAGCATTTTCCAGGTCTTTCTTTTTCGTAAGGTATCTTGCTGCTTCTTTGAAAAGTGTTAATGCCATATCGACATCGCCAATTTGCCTGGAAACATCCAGTGCATTTTTTAATCTTAGAGAACTCTTTTCACTATCTACATTTTTATCGATAAAACCCATAAGTGTTTCCGAGAGTGATGAATATTTTTTGTCCTTCATTTTAAGTGATCTCTCAAAAAGTATCCTAAAATATCTTAATGCATCCTCGAATTGCTCGAGATAGTAGTAGTCCATCGCAAGCCATTTGGTAGCCTCGAGTAATCCCATCGGTTGTTTGATTTGTTCTGCGATTTCTTTTGCCTTTTTGTGATATTCGATTGCGTTTTCGAAATCGCCTACTGTATGGAAAACTTCTCCAATGTTTATAAACAGAGCCATTTGATGTTCCAAATCATTCATCTTCTCTGCCATAGAAAGTGCATTGTTGTAAAGCTCTATTGCCTTTGTAGGTTGATTCATTCGAAAGAGGATAATACCAAGATTTCCAAGGCTATCCTTTTCGGTTTTTACATCTCCAATCTCGCGCGAAAGGTCCAGAGCATCGTTTGCGTATTTTTTTGCCTTTTGCAGGTTACCCATTATGCTATGAATGACAGAAATTGAAACACAGAGGGCTGGTATTCTTTCTTTCACATCCAAATCCCTTAACATTTTCATTGCCAATTCATATTTCTTGAGTGCTTTTTTAGGCAAACCGAGAAGATCGTAAACTTCTCCAATGTTCTGGATGGTAACGGCTTCTTCAACTGGATTTTTGAGTGTTCTGGTAATCTTGAGTGAACGGTTAAATGCTCTGAGAGCCTTTTTGAATTCTCCACATTTTTTTTGATGGAGCCCAATATTGTTTTCGGCCATTGAAACCAGCGACAGAAGGTTAATTTGCTCAGCTACCTTTTTTGCTTTTCGGTAGTATCGCATAGGTTTTTTTGGCTCTTCCATTTTGTCATACAACATACCAATGTTCAAAAGAGACATTGTTCTATCTTGTTCGGATGATAACTTGTTCGCAAGTTTTAGCGCTCTTTTTTGATTTAACAGAGCGTTTTTTAAATCTCCTGTCATCATTAAAAAATAGCCCTGTCTTCTAAAGCACTCAAGTTTCATTTTGTCTGTTTTGTTTGTAGTTTCGGTTTTTTTTAGTAATCTCAATGCGTCGCTGAAATACTTAATTCCTGATTCATTTGCGAAATAATTCCTTGACTTTTCTCCTGAAAGTTTGGAGAAGAGAATTGCTTTCTCTATGTCCGTTCCGTTTATGAAGTGGTAGGCAAGCCTTTCGATAACGTCGTAGTTTTCCTTATAGCGCGAATATATCCAGTTGGCATATTTGTTATGCAACTCTCTGCGATTCTTTTTCAATATCGAATTATATATAACTTCCCTGACCGTAGGTGTATTGAAACGGTAAGTATGATTTTCATTCTGTGATATTGAAGATATTTCTCCTTCGAAATGTTCAAGACTATCCAGAATTTCACTTGTTTCGGTTTTTTCTTTGGAGAGCAAAAATGAAATGTCTTCCATTGTAAAAGTTTGCCCAACGACTGCTGCCATACGTAGCGCGCGTTGATCCATTTCACCCATTCTATCTATTCTTTCCATAACGATGCTGTTTATGGTTTCTGGAATCTTTATCAAGTCCGGTGACCTTTTTAGCTCGACTTTCACTTCCTTTCTTTTAAGAAGTCTCCTTTTTACAAGATTTTTTGCAAGTTCTTCTATATAAAGAGGATTACCTTTCGTGTGGTTAAAAACGAGTTCCTTGATATCATTCGATGGTTCTTTTTCGTCGAAGATTGCCTTCAAGTACTGAAAAGTGTGTTCCTTTTCAAGATTTGACAGGTTAATGTTTGTTGAGAATTCCTCTGCAATCAAAGGAAAAGCTAATTCTGGACGGTATGCGCATAAGAAAAGGATTTTTGATTTTGTGATTTCATTGGCAAGATAGGTAATTAGTTCCAGAGAAAGTTTATCAGACCATTGCAGGTCTTCAAATTTTAAGCACAGTGGTATTCGAGCAAGCGCTGAGAAGAGATTTTTCGTTGCCTGGAAAATTAGTTTTTTCTTTGCTGCTGGGGGTATGGAAAGGGTTTGCTCTGTTTCCAAACCGAGTATAGTTGGTATGATAGCTGCTTCCATTTCCCCAAGTCCGATTTTTGTGATAAAAGCATTAATTTTATTTCTCTTTAGAACATCGTCGTCCTTTTCCGTGAATCCAAATAAATTGGTAAGAATCTGTTTGAACGGGAGATAGGCAATATTGGATGAGTAGGAGAAGGAATCGCCTGAGTGGACAGTAAATCCCTGTTGTTTAAGAATCTTGTCGCTTTCCTCGAGAAGTCTTGTTTTCCCCGTTCCGGATTTACCTATTATGGAAATTATCCTTCTCTCACCATTCTTTGCAGTTGTAATATTGTTTCGTATTGTTTCCAGTTCTGCTTTTCTGTTAATAAGTTTCGTTCGTGTCTTAAATGAAACGGTTTTCGCTGACTTTTTTTGTTGCTTCGGTTTTTGAGCAAGATATATAAGTACAGGTTTTCTTTTTCCTTTTACCATCACCGAAGGTAATTTCTTTGTTTGAATGTTGTTCTTAATATTTTCATATGTTGATTGACTGACAATGACCTCTCCTGCTTTAGCTACACCTTCCAATCTGGATGCGAGATTTACATTGTCGCCCATAATTGTGAACTCCATGCGTTCAAGTGTACCGACATTTACAGTAACGACCGGTCCGGTATTTACACCTATGCTCATCGATAGAGGAATGGGCAGATTCTCTTCGGAGTTGAATTTAATCATTTCTTGTTGCATCTCTATTGCTGCAAGTGTTGCTCTTACCGCATCATCTTCGTGCGTCTCAAGAGCGCCAAAAACAACCATTATTGCATCACCCATAAATTTGTCAATTACACCGCCATACCTGAAGACCACGTTAAGCATTCTGTTAAAATACTCGTTGATTATTTGAACTACATCTTCGGGATCCAATGTTTCGCTCATCGCTGTGAATCCTGTAAGGTCTGCAAAAAGAACAGTAACCGTTCTTCTTTCACCCTCCACCTTTACTTTTTCCGGTTCCAAGTAAATTTTCTTGAGGAGTCTTTTGGGAAGGTATCTTCGTAAAGCTTCGACCAAATTCTTAAGATATAGAACCTGTTTTTTTGCTTTTTCTTCGGGTTTCAATCCAGATGGGTCATAGTATTCTTTTACAGCATTTCGAATCTCCTCGATCAAATTCAAATTTTCTGACATTTCCGTCTCCCTATTCTTCTATCATCTCAACATTGGCTCTTGGCAGCATTACGGTTTCTCCGTTTTCCAGTTTAACTGCCAGAACTCTAACTTTAGCCTCAGTTTCTATTTTTTGCAGTTCCGGAGGTAGTTCTTTCACTTCACCAATAGCACCGAAATTGGGTTCCCTTATAACTCTTATCGGACAACCAATTTCAAGTCCCTGACTTTTCGTTCTGGATTTTTCTGCTTTCTCTCCGGGGAGTGGAATTACTATTTCAGGTCTCAGAACGCCTGCTCTGATCTGTGTTGCACCGTTAATGGAGGCTTTTTTCCCTTGCTGGGCAATTAGGAGATCAAAGGTTCTTTGTGCCATTTTCATCTTTCCAAAACCTTCCGTTATCATCAAGGTCACTCCGATTTTTTCGGAACCTGTTATTGCGACTCCTATGTCATAACCCAGGAAATTCCTTAGATCCTCGTCATCTATTCCGCCAACAACTATGCCTTTAACACCGCACTGTGCTGCATGTTTAAGAGAGACGCTGTCTATGAATGACCCTCCGATTAGGATTTTTCCCTGATGTTCTGCTTTTATCATGTCCTTTTCAATAATATCATCAGCATTATTCACCAGTTTTTGAATTATTCCTTTTGCTTCTCCCCCAATGCCGAATATTCCCTGAACAAAGGTTGCAACAGTTTCAACAACTACTCCCTCATCTGGAATTATTTCCACAATCAGTCCATCTATATAGGCGTCTATTTCAACTTTCTTGGGTGGTGCCCTGAGGATTAGTTGACCTGTAATATAGGAAATATTTTCAAGGGTTCCTTTGATTGGTGTTTTTACCAGCGTTTTAAAAAGACCAAAGAGTCCCTTCGTTTGAGCAAGCATTTCGCCTTTTTCGAAACTATCCCCTTCTTTTTTCAAAAGGTATTCCTTTATATCGGATGGTGGAATGCCAAGTTTACCCGCAAGGTTAAGAGGCTCGACATCTCCGGGAAGTGATGTTGTTGCAACTATGTCTTCAGCGGAAACACTGTCTTGTTGCTTAACAATGACTTTTCCCTTAAGAGGTAGTCGCCTTTCTTTTCTTACTATTGATCTTGCGGTTACTTTTAAACCTGGTGTGTAAGCGTGTGCCACATATCCTCCTTTTTTTGCAATTTTCGAGGGTAATAATCGTAAGGTACATTTTTCCCCGTTCCTCCGTGGTTTAGTATCTTTGTTAAGGGTACATTTCGAGTGATTTGTTCCATTTCATGAGCGATTCGATTCTTTTTTCGCTGTCTTCTAAGAACTCGAGTGGTCTTCCTCTTGCATCGATTATAACCCCTACAACTCCTCCTTCGACTTTAATGGTAAGCTGTTTGCCTCTTCCTGCACCCACGTCGAACTGCTTCGAAGGATTAATAATTGCTTCTTTCTTTTCTCCCACTCCAAGAGGGATCAAAACCATGTCTCTATATTTGACTTCGACTGTTTTTTCGTCCATGGTAACTTTTACACAGACATTTTTTTCTTTTCCTTTACCTACAGGTGCAATGCAGGTTCCAAGTCGGACGAGACAGTCTTTGTCAAATACTTCTGTTGCTGCTTTATCGTGAACCGTTGAAAGCACACCGAGTTGTGGCATCATAAAAATCGAATCCACTGCAAGTCTGGTAACTCCTTCCGGTTGAAATCCATCGATAAGCATTAAAGCTGCCTGATTTCTTCTCGGTGCATGTGAAAGTGCACCTCCGGAACCCACGAGTAGGTCGAGAACCATCATATTCACCAGGCTTTCACCTGTTGCAACTTGAGAGAAGGCATCCGAGATTGTTCTTTCCTGCTGTACGCCTTTAAGTCCAACTGCCATTGATTTGTGTTGCAAAAAGGCGAGTCTTAAAGCCTCTCTTGCTATTGCCTGTTCAAGCTGTAAACCTTTAAGTGTCTGTGGTATGGTAGTTGGTCTTATCATTTTGTTCTTTATTTTATTTCTTAAACCCTTTTTATCGACATCGAAAGGAACCCATCTCATAATATTCTCGACACCAGCCTCTGCAAGTACATTACTAACACTATAACTCATTCCAAGATTTGCACTTACGGTTCTGTTGAATATGTTTTGAAAAACCGAGAATATGTCCGTTGTTGCACCTCCAATATCAACTCCTATCACACAGATCTTCTCCTTATCTGCAATTGCCTTAATCAAGAGTCCTACTGCTCCAGGAGTTGGCATAATCGAGACATCTGTCCAGCCCATCAGTTTTTTGTAACCGGGTGCATGTGCCATAACATGTTCCATAAAAAGATCATGAATTTCGTGGCGTGCCGGTTCAAGATTCTCTCTCTCAAGTACTGGTCTTAGGTTATCCACAACACTGAGGTCGGTCTTTTTTAGAAGATTCTCTTTAATAGCTTCCACTGCATCTTTGTTTCCTGCATATATTACTGGCAGGCTATAACCTGTTCCAAACCGTGGTCTTGGGTCAGCAGCGCCAACAACTTCTGCAAGCTCCACAACATGTTTAACTGTTCCGCCATCCACACCACCGGAGAGGAGTATCATATCAGGTCTTAATTTTCGTATGAGTTCGATTTTCTCATGAGTTAGTCTGCCGTCATTGGAAGCTATGGTTTCCATAACTATTGCTCCTGCACCCAATGCGGCTCTTGCAGCGCTTTCTGCAGTCATTGTTTTAACCACTCCTGCAACCATCATTTGCAATCCGCCACCTGCGCTGGATGTTGAGATGTATATATCGGTTCCTGTTTTCTCATCCCTTCTGGGTTTTATTATTTTTTCCCCATCGAGAAGTTTCCTCCCAGCAAGTTCTTCTACCTCTCTTATAGCGTTCAATACACCTCTTGTCACATCTTCAAAAGGAGCCTCGACGGTTGTGGGAGCCTCTCCTCTCACTATCAATCTGTATTCGCCGTTTCTTTTCTCGATAAGAATAGCCTTCGTGGTTGTACTTCCGCAATCTGTTGCAAGGATTGTATTTATTTCTTTATTTAGCATTTAACTTCTCCTCTTTAAAAGCCAATTTCAGTTCTTGTTTTGCTCTCTTTTTTCAATCTCCTGCATCAAAATCTCCAGGTTTTGCCTATTCTCGAGCAGGAGAGAAATTTCTCTATAGCTTTTGAACGCAAAGACTGACTGTATGATTGGTTCAAAAAAGACCATTGCCTGTGAACCCAGGAAGGAAAGCGGTTTTACAGTTTCTATGAACATAATAGCGGGAATGGCCAGTCTTCTATCGACTATTTCCTGTGCGAATTTGGAAATAAGTTCAGTTCTTTTTTGTGGCTGGATATCCGATTCAGAATAAATAGTTGTTTCTTCGCTCTGAGTTGAAAAAGCACCCTTGAAAAAATCTGTAAATCTACTCATTGTTATCATTCCAGTTATATCGTACCTTGAGTTCTTTTGCGGCTTTAAGTTCATTTAATCTCCTGACCGGAGTTTTTACAGGTGCATTTTTCAGTTTAAGAGGATTTTGTAGAGCTTCATTAGCGATCAATTTCATTGCTGCAATAAATGCGTCAAGAGTTTCTTTTGACTCGGTTTCCGTTGGCTCGATCATCAGTGCTTCATTAACAATAAGAGGAAAATAGATGGTTGGAGCGTGAAATCCAAGGTCCAAGAGCCTTTTTACAATATCCAGTGTTTTTACACCATTTTCCTTCTGTCTGGAACCTGAGAGCACGAATTCATGCATTGCAGACTGTTTGTGAGGAAGGTTATAATACTCTTTAAGGGCTTCTTTCAGGTAGTTTGCGTTTATTATTGCGTTTTCGCTTACTCTTCTCAAACCTTCGCTTCCAAGCATCAGAAGATAGGTATAAGCCTTGATTAAGACATTGAAATTGCCGAAAAATGAATGAACTTTGCCGATGGAGAGCGGTCTATCATAATCCAGTATATATCCGGATTTGTCTTTCCTGACTACCGGAATAGGGAGAAACGGGGCAATGCTGTCTCTCACAGCTATACCGCCGCCACCAGGACCTCCTCCTCCATGGGGTGTGGAAAATGTCTTATGCATATTTAGGTGTACAATGTCAAATCCAATCTGTCCCGGAATGATAATTCCCAATAATGCATTGAGGTTGGCTCCATCTAAGTATAGCAATCCTCCCTTGCTGTGAACTATGTCAGCGATTTTCCTTATTTCAGTTTCAAAAAGCCCAAGGGTATTTGGATTTGTAAGCATAAGAACGGCTACATTTTCATTCGTCTTTTTCTTTAGTTCGTCAATATTTATAAGTCCCTTCTCGTTTGAGGAAATTTTCTCCGGTTTAAATCCCGATAGAGCGGTGCTTGCCGGGTTGGTTCCATGTGCAGAATCAGGGACAAGAACAACATTTCTTTGTTCATTTTTGTGTTCGAAATAGGCTTTCGCAAGCATAAGTCCCGTTATTTCTCCATGTGCTCCAGCAACAGGTTGAAAGGAAACTGCCTTTAGACCTGTTATCTCTGCAATCATCATTTCAAGTTCATACAAAAGATAAAGCGCACCCTGTGCAGTTGATGCTGGCTGAAGTGGATGCAGCTCAGTGAAGTTAGGTAGTGCGGCAACCTCCTCGTTTATTTTGGGGTTGTATTTCATTGTGCAGGAACCTAACGGATAG
Organism: uncultured bacterium; assembly: GCA_964392665.1. Taxonomy (GTDB): domain Bacteria; phylum Hydrothermota; class E44-bin80; order E44-bin80; family E44-bin80; genus CAYMQB01. Next base: position 30,004 of record CAYMQB010000033.1, read on the forward strand.
AATCCCTTATCTATATGATAGTTCAGCTGACTTAAGTTTGTCCAGTGTCTTACCGCATCTATTTCGCTTACTTCCGGTAATCTGGGTGGTTTTTTCCTCTTGAATCTAGCTGATAAACTGTCAATCGGCTCTTCCGGGACATCGCTTTTCGGTAGTGTATATGCCTTTCTTCCTGTTTTTGATATTTCGAATATAGTTTTCATCTAACCTCCATAAAAAATTCAAAGTATCACAACCAATGCCCTTTTGTCAAGCAAAAAGTAAATTGTAAGAAGTTATATCCTAAGAGTTTTTTGTTGCGGAGTTACTGTCTTTATTAAGACAATAAAAAAACAGCCCCCAAAAGGGGACTGTTTCCTCTCTCTTCTCCTGCCGCTTACCTCACAAGTATTATCTTCTTCACAGAAGTGAAATTACTGGATTCCAGTCTTGTGAAATAGACACCTGTTGCAACTTTCCGATTGTTATTATCGCATCCGTTCCATTTAGCAGTGTAGAAACCAGTTTCTTTTTTCTCTTTAACAAGAGTTTTGATAAGTCTTCCAGTTATATCATAGATATTAATCAAAACTTTGCCGGGTCTTGCAATGGAGTATGTAATCATCGTATTGTTGATAAACGGATTAGGTGTGACTGATTTGAGTGAATAGATAAAAGACGTTGTTCTACTACCCGAAGTCATTACACCTTCCGCTGCCTTGTTGCCATTCCAGAGGGGTTCTATCTCTACAACTCCAAGAGAGTTGTCATCGTAATAATCATAGATGTGTGCTTCTATTGAATCAATATTCATCGTGCCCCAGTAGTTCTTTTTAGCCATTATTCGGTTAGGAGTGTTGTTGTATAAGTCATAGGTTCCGCTTCCGTAGATACAATTGTGACCACTACCTCCAAGATTAGGCTCTGCATTATCTGTTATATAAACCCCATAATCCGCGCTGTTGATTATTTTGTTCTCCTTGAGCTGTGGTGTGGATTCACCCCCACATAAAATTCCCGTATTATTCCTCGATACATACAGGTCTTTTAAATCAAGAGAGCTATTTCGCACCTTAAAAGGTGCGGCTACCAAATTATTACCTATCTGGTAGCCGCAGGCTTTAGCCTGCGTTCCTTGGATATGCACACCCACTCCGTTGTCATACAAACTGTCGTCCTTTATAGTTCCGGATATTCCTTCCCCAATCAGTATTCCTGAATTTGTATTACCCTTGAAAATACAATCCTTCACAGAAATATGCGAATAACCTCTCAACTTTAATCCCGTTTCGTTATCCCTGAATACACAATCCTTCATTGAAACGTTTTCTCCCTCACATAAAGCCAACCCTCTTTTCGCATATTCAATATTGAAATAATGAATGTTTCTCTCTTTTTTTGTCATCCCGAGTTCCATTCCATTTTGATTGGTAGCCGCAGGCTTTAGCCTGCGATGGTCTGTCATTGCGAGTAAACCCATTTTATTGATTTCGGAAGCAATTCCATATTCGCTCTCCAGGAAATTCCCTCCGATGTTTTTTTGGAGTGCAACAACTCCTGTTGTTGCTGATGTTTTCTGGAGTAGCAGACCTTGCTCTGCGTCTCCTGACTCTATGACTCTTTTAACTCCAGAACTCTCTAACTCTCTAACTCTTAAACCTGTATTATCCAGTCCTCCCATTTCTATTCCATACCAGTCCCCTGGCTGTGGTTCTACCGCATCAGATGTGAAGATTATTGGCATATGCACTGAGGGTCCATCTGTCATCTCTTTTGAACCAGATGAACCAAATAAACCAGAAAAACGGGATAAACCAATAAGGTTAATTCTCGATAGACCTGTTATTGGTTTAGTCTCAACATTTCCCTCTACAATTAACTCACTCTTCTCCTCATCAATGCCTAAATTATTTATGTCATAATTGGCAACAAAACAGACTGTTGCTCCCTCCACAATAGTCAATGTGACATGTTCTGGAACAAGTATATCCCCACAGATGTAAATGAAACCTTCCCAGAGCTCATCCCCGGGAATCTCACCTGAAATGTAGTGTCCTCCAAAATCTACCATTCCACAAATCGGACATTCATCATCATCATAAATATGGGAATCTATTGTATCGGGATCACTCGTGCCCCAGAAATTGCCCTGTGCCATTATCGCATTGGATGTGTGATTTATTACATCCCAGCCTGGAGTGACTCCTCCATATCTGTTATCAAAGAGCCAGTTATGCCCGGGAGAGCTTTCACCAAGATCCCCCAGATCTACAATCGCACCATCGCTAATCTTCACTCCAAAGTTCCAGTTTCCAGTTATTCTATTCTGCCTTATTAACTCCTCAATATCTCCACGGCAACTTATTCCCCCACCAAGGTTTCCTGTTATCTCATTTCCAATTATGCTCCTGCCTGAAGAAGGCATTGGTATTACAGAACTGCGACAGTTTATGCCAATACCTTGATTCCCGGTTATTGTATCACCCTCTACCTCAACCTCACAATCGATATATGTGAGACCATTTCCTCCATTCGACTCAATCCTGTTCCTCGTAACCGTCGCATTCATAAGATATGTCCGAATGCCATCCTCTGTGTTGTCGTGTATGTAATTGCTGTCTATGTCAGGATTATCAATAATCCCAATCATACCCTCTGCATCGATCCCGTAGCTGTTCTTGTATATCTCGTTACCATAAATCAGAGGTGAACCACTGCTTACTACGAATATTCCCGAAATAGAATTCTCACTTATTACCGACTTCTTTATTACTGGAGATGCGTTCTGAATGAGTATCCCACTGCTCAAATGATTCCTGATACTCGAATACTCAATCACAGGATTTGAACCATTTATAAAGAGACCGCTTCCATACTCAACTATACAGTAGGCAAGTGTTGAAACATCATCTTGATTTGTAAACTTCATAAAACCCCAATCTCCCGGCTCAGGTAAAGATTTTGAAGAAGTGAAGGTAACAGGATTTGCCTCAGTCCCAAACGCTGAAAGAACTCCTGAAATCAATAGTATTGCCGGGTTGAATGAACCATGTGGCTTATTATAGGTCGGTAGGAAGTAGATACTAATACCTGGTTCTATCTGTAACTCAACACCACCGTCTATCCACACCCCACCAAGTATAAACTTGTCATCATTCCAGGTAATATCATTTTTAATCTCCCCGGTGAATACATCTTTAACTTTCGTTTGAATGTGATTGGATGTTATGATATAAGGACTTTCTTTACCTTCTGTAAAGGTATAGTATATGGTGATCCCCAAAAACTGGACAGAAATTTACCTAAAATTAAGGTGGAAA